>JBBSLP010000023.1:0-70596 GCA_038255145.1 Acidimicrobiales bacterium | reverse complement strand
TCCGACATGCTCAAGGGCAAGCAGGGCCGGTTCCGTCAGAACCTGCTCGGCAAGCGCGTCGACTACTCCGGCCGCTCGGTCATCGTCGCCGGACCCACGTTGCTGCTGCACCAGTGCGGCCTGCCCAAGCTCATGGCGCTCGAGCTGTTCAAGCCCTTCGTCATGAAGAAGCTGGTCGACGAGGAGCTGGCCCAGAACATCAAGTCGGCCAAGCGCATGGTCGAGCGTCGGCGCCCCCAGGTGTGGGACGTGCTCGACGAGGTCATCAAGGAACACCCGGTCATGCTGAACCGGGCCCCGACCCTGCACCGCCTGGGCATCCAGGCCTTCGAGCCCATCCTGGTCGAGGGCAAGGCCATCCAGATCCACCCCCTGGTGTGCACCGCCTTCAACGCCGACTTCGACGGCGACCAGATGGCCGTGCACCTGCCGCTGTCGTCCGAGGCCCAGGCTGAGGCCCGCATCCTGATGCTGTCGGCCAACAACCTGCTGTCCCCGGCCCACGGCCGTCCGCTGGTCACGCCCACCCAGGACATGATCATCGGCGCCTACTACCTCACCGAGGCCGTGGTCGGCGCGGCGGGGGAGGGGCGCATCTACCGGCGCATGGACCAGATCGAGCGCGACCGCGACGCCAAGGTCCTCGACCTGCACGCCGTCATCGAGTACCGGGGCGAGTTCCTCCGCCAGGAGGACGGCACCTTCCTGAAGACCACCGCCGGTCGGTTGTTCTTCAACAAGACGCTGCCCGAGGGCTTCCAATACATCAACCGGCCCATCAAGAAGGCCGACATGGGCCAGATCGTCGACGACCTGGCCAACCGCTACGAGAACGCCGTGGTGGCCACGGCCCTCGATGCCATGAAGAACCTCTGCTTCCGCTACGCGGCGCAGTCGGGCCTCACCATTTCCATCGACGACGTGCAGACGCCGCCGGAGAAGCGCGAGATCCTCGACCGCTACGAGCTCGAGGCCGACAAGATCGAAGGCCAGTTCCGACGGGGCATCATCACCGATGGTGAGCGCCGTCAGAAGGAGGTCGAGATCTGGACCATGGCCATCGAAGAGGTCATGACGGCCATGGAGCGGGTGCTCAAGAGCCGCCAGTTCAACCCCATCGACATGATGGTGGGCTCGGGTGCCCGAGGGAACATGCTCCAGGTGCGCCAGATCGCCGGCATGCGCGGCCTGGTGGCCAACCCCCGCGGTGACATGATCCCCCGCCCCATCAAGTCCAACTTCCGCGAAGGCCTGACCATGCTGGAGTACTTCATCTCCACGCCTGGTGCCCGCAAGGGGCTCGTCGACACCGCCCTGCGCACCGCCGACTCCGGCTACCTGACCCGCCGACTCGTCGACGTGGCCCAGGAGCTGATCATCAACTACGAGGATCCCTTCTCGAAGGCCGGACCCGTGCGCGGGCTCTGGCTCGAGGACATCGGCCCCGACGCCCCCGGGCGCCGGAGCTACCTCGAGACGCGGCTCTTCTCCCGCACCCTGGCCGACGACGTCACCCTGGGCGACGGCACCGAGGTGCCCCGGGGGACGATGGTCGACATGGAGCTGATGGCGAAGTTCCGCGATGACGAGACCATCACCCGCCTGCGGGTGCTGTCGCCCCTCACCGACGACAGCCGCTACGGCGTCTCCGGTGCCTGCTACGGCCTGAGCCTGGCCACCGGCCTCTCCATCGAAGGTGGCGAGGCGGTCGGGGTCATCGCCGCCCAGTCCATCGGCGAGCCCGGCACCCAGCTGACCATGCGCACCTTCCACACCGGCGGCATCGCCGGTGCCGGTGGTGACATCGCCGGCGGTCTGCCCCGGGTGGTCGAGCTCTTCGAGGCCCGCAGCCCCAAGAACAAGGCCGTGCTGGCCCGTACGACGGGCGTGGTGCGGGTGGGCGACGACGAGAGCCGTGGCCGCATGATCACCATCGTGGGCGACGACGGCACCGAGGACGTCTACACGGTGCCCCTGGCCTCACGGCTCGAGGTGCGCGACGGCCAGGAGATCGTGGCCGGCGACGCCATCGTCGAGGGTCCCCGTGACCCCAAGGAGCTCATCGAGATCAAGGGCGTCCGCGAGACCCAGATGTACCTGGTCGACCAGGTCCAGCGGGTGTACCGCGACCAGGGCGTGTCCATCCACGACAAGCACATCGAGCTCATCGTGCGCCAGATGACCCGCCGGGTCGCGGTGCAGGAACCGGGCGACAGCCCCTTCCTGCCCGGCGAGCGGGTGGACGCCAAGGTGTTCGCCGACGCCAACCGCGAGCTCGTCACCGACGGCAAGCGGCCGGCCGAGGGCCGTCCCGAGCTGATGGGCATCACCAAGGCCTCCCTGGCCACCGACAGCTGGCTCTCGGCCGCCTCCTTCCAGGAGACGACCCGGGTGCTGACCGAGGCGGCCATCGAGTCCCGCAGCGACGGGCTCATGGGCCTTAAGGAGAACATCATCATCGGCAAGCTCATCCCCGCCGGTACCGGGATGCAGCTCTACCGCGACGTCGAGCCCTTTGCGCCCGACTACCAGCCGCTCGAGTTCTACAGCTCGGAAGACCCGGCTGATTACCTGGCGTCGCTCGAAGGTGGCAGCTACGACGGCTCCACCAAGTTCGACCACAGCGTGGGCTGAACGCACCCACGGTGACGGCGCCCCTGGCCTTGCGGCCGGCGGGCGCCGTCGCCGCGTCCGGGCCCAGCCGTTCGGCCCGGTGTCGTTCTCTCCTGGTCTCAGGGCGAAGGGGCCGGGTCACCCTCGTCGGTGGCCTCGGCGTCGAGGCGGAAGCGCACGATGCGGCGCCCACCGGCCAAGCGGGCGGCACCGGTGGCGGCCACACCCGATGGCGGGCCTGAACGTGGCCTCAGAGGCGTTCCCAGCGGCTCTGGGGCGTCTGGCGCCACGGGTCCTGGCTCCTGTGCCTGGCCGACCGGGGGTGCGTCGACGGGCGTGCCCGTGGGCACGCCTGGCGCTGACTCGTCGAGAGCGTCACGCAGGGCCTCTTCCCAGCTGGGCCCGACCCGGCCCGACGGTGGGGGCGGGATGACGATCGATGTCACGGGTGCCGGGGGCAGCGGCTCCACCGGGGACGTGGCCCGCTCGGCCCCATCGAGCTCGAGGCGCAGCTCCTCGAGCTCGGCTTCGAGCACGGTGACGGCCCGACGGGCGGCGCGGAGCACATCATCCAACCGGGCGACGTGGTCGCGCAGAGCATCGATGTCGCCCGCTCGGGGGACGGCGCCGGAGGCCCGCTCACCGAACGACGCCGCTTGGCGCTCCTGGGTCACCCAGTGGCTCCTCGTGGTCCGCCACGGGAACGGACGGGGCGTCCGTTCCCCTCCACCCCTGCAGGCAGGCTACCGTGGGGGCAGGGGCGGCACCGCAGCCGTGTTCTTCACGCGACTCGCGAGTTGGACGCAGCCTGATTCCGCGCCTAGGATCGTCCGCGCTCTCTGGCCCCACCGCGCCCTCGGCGCCAGGCGGGGTCAACGGAACCGCCCACCGCTGGCTGAAACAGCCGAAAGGTCGCCTCGTGCCCACCATTCAACAGCTCGTCAGGAAGGGACGCGCGTCGAAGCCCTCGAAGAGCAAGACGCCTGCGCTCAAGGGCGCACCGCAGCGACGAGGTGTGTGCACGCGCGTTTACACGACCACCCCGAAGAAGCCGAACTCCGCCCTGCGCAAGGTCGCCCGCGTGCGACTGAACAGCGGGATCGAGGTCACGGCGTACATCCCCGGTGAGGGGCACAACCTCCAGGAGCACTCCATGGTGCTCGTGCGTGGAGGACGGGTGAAGGACCTGCCCGGTGTCCGCTACAAGATCATCCGTGGCACGCTCGACACCTCGGGCGTGCGGGACCGCAAGCAGGCGCGCAGTCGGTACGGCGCCAAGAAGGAGAAGTAGACGTGCCCCGCAAGGGTCCTGCACCTCGTCGGGAGCTGATGCCCGACCCCATCTACCGCTCGGTGCTCGTCACCCAGCTGGTCAACAAGATCCTCCAACGCGGCAAGCGCTCGGTGGCCGAAGGCATCGTCTACGAGGCCCTGACCACCATCGAGCAGAAGACCGGCGCCGAGCCGATCGCCGCGCTCAAGCGCGCCGTCGACAACGTCAAGCCCCAGCTCGAGGTGCGCAGCCGCCGCGTCGGCGGTGCCACCTACCAGGTCCCCGTCGAGGTTCGGCCCCGCCGGGCGACGACGCTGGCCATCCGGTGGTTGGTCAGCTTCGCCCGCAACCGGCGTGAGCGCACCATGGCTGCCCGCCTGGCCAACGAGATCCTCGATGCGTCGAACGGCATCGGCGCCTCGGTGAAGCGACGTGAGGACCTGCACAAGATGGCCGAGTCGAACAAGGCCTTCGCGCACTACCGCTGGTGAACGCCGGGCCCCGTCGGGGCCCCACCCGGGAACGCCCCTGGCCTGCGGGCCAGGGGAATGTCCCGCCTGCTCCCGGGGTTGTCCCATCGGCGCTGCCGAGCGGTTCGACCTCTCGGCACCTTGAGGTACCCCCCAATCGATGGCCAGCCGGATCGCCGAACAGCGCTGGTGAGTTTCCTTCTAGGCAGAGAGTCGTGAGCATGGCCCCCCAACGTCACCCGCTCGAGAAGACCCGCAACATCGGGATCATGGCCCACATCGATGCGGGCAAGACCACGACGACCGAGCGGATCCTGTTCTACACCGGCCGCAGCTACAAGATCGGCGAGGTCCACGAGGGCGCGGCGACCATGGACTGGATGGTCCAGGAGCAGGAGCGCGGCATCACCATCACGTCGGCCGCGACGACCTGTGCGTGGGGCGACCACCGCATCAACATCATCGACACGCCCGGCCACGTCGACTTCACGGTCGAGGTCGAGCGCTCCCTGCGCGTGCTCGACGGGGCCGTCGCCGTCTTCGACGGTGTCGCCGGCGTCGAGCCCCAGACCGAGACGGTGTGGCGTCAGGCCAACAAGTACGGCGTCCCCCGCGTGTGCTTCATCAACAAGATGGACCGCCTCGGGGCTGATTTCTACGCGTCGCTGCAGTCCATCCACGACCGGCTCGAGGCCAAGACGGCGGTCATCCAGCTGCCCATCGGCGCCGAGGGCCACTACCGGGGCATCGTCGACCTGATCGAGATGAACGCCGTCGTCTGGGAGCAGGGCGAGGACCTGGGGGCGAAGTTCGACATCGTCCCAATCCCCGAGGACATGGTCGAGCTGGCCGAGGAGTGGCGTCAGAAGTTGATCGACGTGGTCTCCGAGGTCGACGAGAACATCCTCGAGAAGTTCATCGGCGAGGAAGAGATCACGGCCGAGGACCTCTGGGTCGGCCTGCGGGCGGCCACCGTGGCCAACCAGCTCGTACCCGTGCTCAACGGCTCCGCCTTCAAGAACAAGGGCGTCCAGCCCCTGCTCGACGCCGTCGTGCGCTACCTGCCCGCCCCCAGTGACCTGCCCCCGGTGCAGGGCCTGAACCTGCGGGGCAACGAGACGGTGGAGCGCAAGGCCTCGGACAACGAGCCCTTCGCCGCCCTGGCCTTCAAGATCATGTCCGACCCCCACGTCGGCCGGCTGACCTACTTCCGGGTCTACTCGGGCACGATCAACAAGGGCGGCCAGGTGCTCAACAGTCGCACGGGCAACAAGGAGCGGATCGGGCGCCTGCTCGAGATGCACGCCAACGCCCGCGAGGATCTCGACATCGCCCGTGCCGGTGACATCGTGGCCGGCATCGGCCTCAAGAACACCCGCACCGGTGACACGCTCTGCGATCCCAACGCGCCCATGGTGCTCGAGCAGCTGGTCTTCCCCGAGCCCGTGATCCACGTGGCCATCGAGCCCAAGACCAAGGCCGACCAGGACAAGATGTCCAAGGCCCTGGCCACGCTCACCGAGGAAGACCCCACCTTCCAGGTCCGCAGCGACCACGAGACCGGCCAGACGGTCATCTCGGGCATGGGCGAGCTCCACCTCGAGATCCTCGTAGATCGCCTGCTACGGGAATTCCGCGTCGAC
The DNA here is from genome assembly GCA_038255145.1 of Acidimicrobiales bacterium. Classification (GTDB taxonomy): domain Bacteria; phylum Actinomycetota; class Acidimicrobiia; order Acidimicrobiales; family CAIXPF01; genus WHTX01. The sequence goes on along the minus strand of JBBSLP010000023.1, from coordinate 64,597 downwards.
GCCACCGTGGGCAAGCCCCAGGTGGCCTACCGCGAGACGGTCAGCCGTGCGGTGGAGAAGGTCGAGTACCGCCACATCAAGCAGACCGGCGGTTCCGGTCAGTTCGCCGTGGTCGTCATCAACCTCGAGCCCACCGGCCCCGGCGGCGGCTACGAGTTCGTCGACAAGATCAGCGGCGGGCGCATCCCCAAGGAGTACATCCCCTCGATCGACCAGGGCATCCAGGAGGCGCTGTCCTCCGGCGTGCTGGCCGGCTACCCGACGGTGGACGTGCGGGCCACCCTGGTCGACGGGCAGTACCACGACGTCGACTCGTCGGAGATGGCCTTCAAGATCGCCGGGTCCCTGGTCTTCAAGAAGGCGGCTGAGCAGGGCAAGCCGGTGCTGCTCGAGCCGATCATGCGGGTGGAGGCGGTCACGCCCGATGACTACATGGGCGATGTGATGGGCGATCTCAACGCCCGTCGCGGCCGGGTCTCCGGCATGGAGCAGCGGGGCAACAGCCAGGTCATCCGGGCCATGGTCCCGCTCTCGGAGATGTTCGGCTACGCCACGGACCTGCGTTCGCGCACCCAGGGTCGAGCCACCTACACCATGCACTTCGACTCGTACCAGCAGATGCCCGCGGCCATCCAGGACGAGATCGTCCGACGTGTCCGCGGCGCCTGAGCCGGTAGAACCCCACAACCCCACCCAAGGCTGAGACAGCAAGGAATTCCACGATGGCGAAGCAGAAGTTCGAGCGTACGAAGCCCCACCTGAACGTGGGGACGATGGGCCATATCGATCATGGCAAGACGACGCTCACCGCTGCGATTACGAAGGTGCTTGCTGAGCAGGGTGGCGGCACGAAGTTCACCAAGTTCGTGGACATCGACAAGGCGCCCGAAGAGCGCGAGCGCGGCATCACCATCAACATCGCCCACGTCGAGTACGAGACGCCCAACCGTCACTACGCGCACGTGGACATGCCCGGTCACGCTGACTACATCAAGAACATGATCACCGGTGCGGCCCAGGTCGACGGCGCCATCCTCGTGGTGGCGGCCACCGATGGCCCCATGCCCCAGACCCGTGAGCACGTGCTGCTGGCCCGCCAGGTGGGCGTGCCCTCCATCGTGGTCGCGCTCAACAAGGTCGACGCCGTCGACGACGAAGAGCTCCTCGACCTCGTCGAGCTCGAGGTGCGCGAGCTGCTCACCGAGTACGAGTTCCCCGGCGACGACGTCCCCGTGGTGCGTGTGTCCGCCCTCAAGGCCCTCGAGGGCGACGAGAAGTGGACCCAGTCCATCGTCGAGCTCATGGCCGCCGTGGACGACTTCGTCCCCGAGCCCACCCGTGACACCGACAAGCCCTTCCTGATGCCCATCGAGGACGTCTTCTCGATCACCGGCCGCGGCACCGTGGTGACCGGCAAGGTCGAGCAGGGCATGGTCCACGTCGGCGACGAGGTCGAGATCGTGGGCCTCAAGCCCACGACCAAGACCGTGTGCACCGGTGTGGAGATGTTCCGCAAGCTGCTCGACCAGGGTCAGGCCGGTGACAACATCGGCGCCCTGCTCCGCGGCACCAAGAAGGAAGACGTCGAGCGCGGCCAGGTCCTGGCCAAGCCGGGTTCGATCACGCCCCACAGCGAGTTCGAGGGTCAGGTCTACGTCCTGACCACCAAGGAAGGCGGCCGTCACAAGCCGTTCTTCTCGAACTACCGCCCGCAGTTCTTCTTCCGCACCACCGATGTGACCGGCAACGTCGAGCTGCCCGAGGGCGTCGAGATGTGCATGCCCGGTGACAACACCGTGATGCACGTGACCCTGATCCAGCCCATCGCCATGGACGAGGGCCTGCGCTTCGCCATCCGTGAGGGCGGGCGTACCGTCGGCGCCGGGCGCGTCACCAAGATCATCAAGTAGCACCGCACCAGCAGTCGGATGGGCCGCCCTTCGGGGCGGCCCCTTCGCGCTGGTGCACTGGTCCGCAGGGCCTCGGCCCGAGTAGCCTCGCTCTTCGCTCGCTCCAGTCGTGCCCGGCGCCCCACGGCCCCGGCACCGCACCTTGACAACGGGAAGGTCCAGAAGATGGCCGACGGCCAGAAGATCCGCATCAGGTTGAAGGCGTACGACCACGAGATCATCGATCAGTCGACGAAGAAGATCGTCGAGACCGTGGTGCGCACCCAGGCCACGGTCCGTGGACCGGTCCCGTTGCCGACCGAGAAGCACCGCTACACGGTGATCCGGTCCCCGCACAAGGACAAGGACTCCCGCGAGCACTTCGAGATGCGGGTGCACAAGCGCCTCATCGACATCGTCGAGCCCTCGGCCAAGACCGTCGACGCGCTGCAGCGCCTCGAGCTGCCGGCCGGCGTCGACATCGAGATCAAGATCCAGCAGGCCTGATGGGAGATCGTGCCTGGTAGAGGCACGATCTGGCGTCGCCCCGGTAGCGTCGCTATACTCATCCCACTGCGTGTGCTGGGCCTCGGGCCCGCCACCAGAATCGACGTCCCAGCAGGCTCCGCCTTACAGCGGGAGCACCACTGGGCACAACCGAATCGAGCGCTCCGCCGGGAAGGATCCCGAGCGGAGCGTTCGCGTGAGGTGCGGCTCGCACCGAGCCAAGTTGCCTCGCACCCCATCCGGGAGAGACGGACGTAAACCGCCATGGCCACGAAAGCGATCGTCGGCGAGAAGGTAGGGATGACCCAGGTGTGGGACGACCAGAACCGGGTCGTCCCTGTCACCGTGGTCAAGGTCGACCCCTGCCGGATCGTCCAGGTCAAGACGCCTGAGAGCGACGGGTACGCCGCCCTGCAGGTCACCTACGGGTCCAAGTCGGCCCGCAAGCTCAACAAGCCCGAAGCCGGGCACTTCGGCAAGGTCGGCGTCGAACCCGGCGTGCGCCTCGTCGAGCTGCGCCTCGACGAGGTCGACGACTACGCCGTCGGAGACCAGCTCTCCGTCGAGACCTTCACCGACACCTCGCTGGTCGACGTGACCGCGGTGTCGAAGGGCAAGGGCTTCACCGGCGTCATGAAGCGCCACAACTTCAAGGGCCAGGGCGCCGGGCACGGCAACCACAAGAAGCATCGTGCCCCCGGCGCCATCGGCAGCTGCGCCACCCCGGCCCGCGTCTTCCGCGGCCAGCGCATGGCCGGCCGCGCCGGCGCCGAGAAGGTCACCACACTGAACCTGCAGATCATCAAGGTCGACGCCGAGGCCGGCCTGCTCCTCATCAAGGGCGCCGTGCCCGGCCCCCGTGGTGGCCTGGTCCTCGTCCGCAACGCTGTGAAGGGGGCGTAGACGTGGCTCCGACGAAGGCGTCCGTGACGCTCGATCCCGCCACGTTCGGGCTCGAGCCCAACGTGGCCGTCATGCACCAGGTCGTCACCGCCCAGCTCGCGGCCCGACGTGCCGGCACGCAGTCGACCAAGACCCGGGCCGAGGTCGCCGGTGGTGGCGCCAAGCCCTGGAAGCAGAAGGGTACCGGGCGGGCCCGTGCCGGCTCGCTCAGCGCTCCCAACTTCCGCCACGGCGGCGTGGCCCTCGGGCCCAAGCCCCGCTCGTACAAGCAGCGGACCCCCAAGAAGATGATCCGGCTGGCCCTGCTCTCCGCCCTTTCGGACCGGGCGTCCGAGGGCAAGGTCGTCGTCGTCGACTCCTGGGGCTGGGACACCCCGTCGACCAAGTCGGCGCTGGGCGCCCTGTCCTCCCTGGGTGTCGACGGCAAGGTGCTCGTCGTGCTCCGCCTCGAGGACGAGGTCGTGTGGAAGTCCTTCCGCAACCTCCCCAACGTGCAGCTCATCTCCTCCCGTGAGCTCAACACCTACGACGTCCTCGTCAACGACTGGGTGCTCTTCACCACCGACACGCTGCCCGGCCCCCAGCAGGGCGGGGCGGTGTCGGACGACGCGGAGTCCGACAACGACGCAGAGGGTGAAGCGTGAACAAGGACCCGCGTGACGTCATCCTGAAGCCGGTCGTCAGCGAGAAGTCGTACGCGCTGATCGACCAGAACGTGTACACGTTCATCGTCCACCCCGACGCCTCCAAGCCCGAGATCAGGGACGCCATCCAGTCCATCTTCGGGGTGGTCGTGGAGAAGGTGAACACGATCAACCGCAAGGGCAAGCGCAAGCGCAACCGGCGCAGCGGCAAGGTGGGCGTGCGGCCCGATACCCGCCGTGCCCTCGTCACGCTGCGAGCTGGCAGCACGATCGATCTGTTCGAGGGATAACCATGGGCATCCGGCAGAGAAAGCCGACGAGCGCCGGCCGACGGTTCCAGACCGTCTCCGACTTCGCGGACATCACGACCGACAAGCCGAACAAGTCGCTCCTGGCCAAGAAGACCTCGACCGGCGGACGCAACACCTACGGGCGCAAGACGGCCCGTCACCGCGGCGGCGGGCACAAGCAGCGCTACCGCGTCATCGACTTCCGTCGGAACAAGGACGGCGTGCCCGCCAAGGTCGCCTCCATCGAGTACGACCCCAACCGCAACTGCCGCATCTGCCTGCTCCACTACCTCGACGGTGAGCAGCGCTACATCATCGCCCCCCGGGAGGTGAAGGTCGGCGACCTGCTGCAGTCGGGCGTTGGTTCCGAGATCCGCCCCGGCAACGCCATGCCGATGCGCAACATCCCCGTCGGTACGACGGTGCACAACATCGAGTTCCGTCCGGGTGCGGGTGGCAAGTTGGCCCGCTCCGCCGGATCTTCGGTGCAGTTGGTGGGCAAGGAAGGCGACTTCGCCATCCTCCGCCTGCCCTCCACCGAGATGCGGCGGCTCTCCCTCGAGTGCCGGGCCACCATCGGCCAGGTCGGCAACGCAGAAGCCGATCTCGTCAAGGTGGGCAAGGCCGGCCGGAACCGGTGGAAGGGCGTGCGGCCACAGACCCGTGGCGTCGCCATGAACCCGGTCGACCACCCCCTCGGTGGCGGCGAGGGCAAGACCTCTGGCGGACGCCATCCGGTGTCCCCCTGGGGCAAGCCCGAGACGCGTACCCGAGACAACAACAAGCCGAGCCAGAACCTGATCATCCGGCGCCGCCGCACACGCGGCAGCCGGCGCTGAGAGGTAGGACGATGCCCCGGAGCCTCAAGAAGGGCCCCTTCGTCGACGATCACCTGTTGAAGAAGATCGACGACCTCAACGCCAAGAACGAGAAGCGGGTGATCAAGACCTGGTCACGCCGCTCCACGATCATCCCTGACATGGTGGGTCACACCATCGCCGTCCACGACGGGCGCAAGCACGTGCCCGTGTACGTGACCGAGTCGATGGTGGGCCACAAGTTGGGCGAGTTCGCCCCCACCCGCACCTTCCGGTACCACGCCGGACAGGAGAAGCAGGCCCGGGGCCGACGATGAAGACCGCTGGTTCCATCGCCCCGGACAAGACCAACGAGAAGCCCGGCACCCGTGCCCGCGTGCGGTACTCCCGCATGTCGGCGTGGAAGGCCCGTGTGGTCCTCGACCTCATCCGCGGCGAGACCGTGCAGCGGGCCGCCGAGATCCTGCAGTACACCGAGCGCGGCTCGGCCGACGTGATCGGCAAGTGCCTGGCTTCGGCCGTGGCCAACGCCGTGAACAACGACGGCGAGACGATCGATGAGCTGTACGTCTCGGCCTGCTACGCCGACGAGGGTCCCACGCTCAAGCGTTGGCGCCCCCGGGCCCGAGGTCGGGCCACCCGTATCCGCAAGCGCACCATGCACCTGACCATCGTGGTCAGCCGCCAGGCCGACGAGCAGCTCGAGCGCGTCCGGGCCCGTGATGCCGCCCGCTCGGCCAGCCGCAGTGGGCGGGCCACGCAGACGTCGGCCGAGTCCCGTCGCCGTCGCGTCGCCGGCAGCCGCGCCGAGACGACCCCCCTGGTCGAGGCGCCTGCGGACGAGGACGCCCTCGAAGACGCCGCTGATGCGGTGATCGTCGGTGATGACGCCGGGGTCGAGGCTGATTCGGTCATCCCGGTGGCCGAGACGACCGAAGCCGACGAGAACACCGACGCCGACGAGACGACCGCAGCCGACGACGACGCCGAGGGCGACCCGGCAGCGGACGCCGCGGCAGACAGCGACGACCCAGAGAGCGAGCGCTGATGGGACAGAAGGTCAACCCCTACGGCTTCCGCCTCGGCATCACCACGGACTGGAAGTCCCGCTGGTTCGCCGATCGCAAGCAGTACAGCGACTACGTCATCGAGGACTGGCGGGTCCGCAACTACCTCATGACCCAGATGCCCCACGCGGCCATCTCCCGGGTCGAGGTCGAGCGCACCCGTGACCGGCTCCGCGTCGACGTCCACACGGCTCGTCCGGGCATCGTGATCGGCCGGCGCGGGACCGAGGCCGACCGCCTTCGGGCTGGGCTGGCCAAGATCACCGGCAACGCCAAGGTCCAGCTCAACATCCAGGAGATCAAGCAGCCTGAGCTCGACGCTGCCCTGATCGCCCAGGGCGTCGCTGATCAGCTCGCCGGTCGCGTCGCCTTCCGACGGGCCATGAAGCGGGCTGTGCAGAACGCGCAGAAGGCCGGCGCGCTCGGCATCCGGGTCCAGTGCTCCGGTCGCCTGGGTGGAGCCGAGATGGCCCGCACCGAGTGGTACCGCGAGGGCCGGGTCCCCCTGCACACTCTCCGCGCCGACGTCGACTACGGCTTCCGTGAAGCGAAGACGACGTCGGGGCGCGTCGGGGTCAAGGTGTGGCTCTACAAGGGCGACATCCTGCCCTACAAGGCTGCGGCTGACGACAAGATAGCCAAGGAGGCGGCCATGGCCGTCGGCGAGACCGCCGGCGCCGCCGGTCGTCCCCGCCGGGTGGTCTCGTCCTCGGCGGCTCAGCGTCGTCGTCCGACCCCCGTCGAGGCTCCGCCGCCGGCCGAGGCCACCGGCGATGCGCCCGTGGCTGCGCCTGGTGATGAAGAGGCCCCGGCCGAGGCCGTGCAGCCCCTGCTGAAGAACGCCGATCCCGAGTTCGAGCGCCTCCTCGCCGAGGAAGAAGAGATCGAGCGTTCCACCCGGGCCCAGAACGAGACCCCGCACTTCCGGATGGGGGACGACTGATCATGTTGATGCCCAAGAAGGTCAAGCACCGCAAGCAGCAGCGCGGCCGCCTGACCGGGGATTCGAAGGGTGGCACCGAGCTCTCGTTCGGTGACTACGGCATCCAGGCCCTCGAGCCCGGATGGATCACGGCTCGCCAGATCGAAGCCGCCCGGATCGCCATGACCCGCCACATCCGTCGTGGTGGCAAGGTGTGGATCAACGTCTTCCCCGACAAGCCGATCACGGCCAAGCCGGCGGAGACCCGCATGGGCTCCGGCAAGGGCAGCCCCGAGAAGTGGGTCGCCGTCGTCCGTCCCGGTCGGGTGCTGTTCGAGCTGCGCTACCCCGATGGCAAGATCGCCAAGGACGCCATCGAGCGCGCCATCCAGAAGCTGCCCATCAAGGCCCGCTTCGTGACGCGTGAGGAGTCCTTCTGATGGCCCGCTCATCCGTCGAGGGCCTGACGCCCCAGGAGCTCATCACCAAGCTGGCCGAGGCGAAGGAGGAGCTGTTCAAGCTCCGCTTCCAGAACGCCACCGGCCAGCTGTCGAACTACCGGCGCATGGGTGAGGTACGACGCGAGGTGGCTCGGATGCTCACCCGCATCCGTGCTCTCGAGATCGCCGCCGCCGAAGCGCAGGAGGTCAGCTGATGGCTGACGAGGTGACCAACGAGGCGGGGGTCGTCGAAGAAGACGCCCGCTCGAACAACCGCAAGGTGCGCGAAGGCATCGTGGTCTCGATCGGCATGGAGAAGACCGCCGTCGTCCGCATCACGTCCCGCGTGCGCCACCCCCGCTACAACAAGACCCTGCAGCGCAACAAGAAGCTCTACGTGCACGACCCGGAGAACAACCTGACCGTGGGTGACCGCGTTCGGGTCCAGGAGACCAGGCCGATGTCGAAGCTGAAGCGCTGGCGGGTGCTGGAAGTCCTGGAGCGTGCACGTTGATCCAGCAGGAGTCACGTCTACGCGTGGCGGACAACAGCGGGGCCCGCGAGGTGCTTTGCATCCGCGTGCTCGGCGGTACCCGCCGACGCTATGCAGGGATCGGCGACATCTTCGTCGCCACCGTCAAGGACGCCATCCCCGGCGCTTCGGTGAAGCGGGGTGACGTCGTCAAGTGCGTCGTCGTTCGCACCAAGAAGGAGCGGCGCCGGGCCGACGGCTCGTACATCCGCTTCGACGAGAACGCTGCGGTGCTGATCAACGATCAGATGCAGCCCCGTGGCACCCGCATCTTCGGCCCCGTGGGTCGTGAGCTGCGGGACAAGCGGTTCATGCGCATCGTGTCGCTGGCACCGGAGGTGCTGTGATGGCCCGGGCGCGGGAGGTGTGGTCATGAAGGTCAAGAAGGGCGACCGCGTCAAGGTGCTCGCCGGCAAGGACCGTGGTACCGAGGGCGTCGTGCTCAAGGTGCTGCCCAGCGCGGGCAAGGTCGTGGTCGAGGGCGTGAACATCGCCCGTCGCCACACCAAGTCCAAGCAGGCGGGTTCGCCAGGCGGGATCATCGACAAGGTGATGCCCATCGACGCATCGAACGTCGCGGTCATCAACCCCAAGGACGGCAAGCCGACCCGCGTCGGCTACCGCTTCGACGGCGAGGGAAACAAGTTGCGGATCTGCAAGCGCACGGGAGATGAGCTGTGACGGCCGTTGACACGCCGACGCGCTCCGTACCCCGGCTCAAGACCCGCTACGACAGCGAGCTGCGGGCCCAGCTGAAGAACAGCCTCGAGCTGCCCAACGTGATGATGGTGCCCCGCTTCGAGAAGATCGTCATCAACATGGGTGTGGGCGCGGCGTTGCAGCAGCCCAAGCTCATCGAGGGTGCGGTGGCCGACCTCACGGCCATCACCGGCCAGAAGCCGGTCATCACCCGGGCCAAGAAGTCCATCGCCGGCTTCAAGCTGCGCCAGGGCAACGCCATCGGCGTGCGGGTGACGCTGCGGGGCAACCGGATGTGGGAGTTCTTCGACCGGCTCACCAGCCTGGCCATCCCCCGCATCCGTGACTTCCGGGGTCTGAACCCCCGTGCCTTCGACGGCCGGGGCAACTACACCTTCGGCGTCACCGAGCAGTTGATCTTCCCCGAGGTCGATTACGACCGCGTCGATGTCGTTCGCGGCATGGACATCACGATCGTCACCTCGGCCCGGACCAACGCCGAGGGCAAGGCCCTCCTCGATGCGTTCGGGTTCCCCTTCCGCAAGGAAGGCCAGTGATGGTCGAGTCCCGGCGCCGGTCACGGCGCGAGTCGCACGAGTTGACGAGCGCCCCTCCGCGCTCAGAGGTTGGAGCTTAGGGATGGCCAAGAAAGCGCTGATCGAGAAGCAGCAGCGCAAGCCGAAGTTCAAGGTTCGGGGCTACACGCGCTGCCGGCGCTGTGGCCGCCCCCGGGCCGTGTTCCGGAAGTTCACGCTGTGCCGGGTGTGCCTCCGGCAGATGACGCACGCCGGCGAAGTTCCCGGCGTGACGAAGGCGAGCTGGTGAGGAGGTTGCGCACGTGTCGATGACCGATCCCATCGCCGACATGCTGACGCGCATTCGCAACGCCAACGTTGCCATGCACGACGATGTCCGGATGCCTTCCTCGAAGGTCAAGGAGTCCCTGGCTGCAGTCCTCCAGAAGGAGGGCTACATCACGGGCTTCAGCGTCGAACCGGCGACCGACAAGCCCGGTAACTCGCTGTTGATCGAGCTGAAGTACTCGCCTGAGCGGCAGCGCACGATCTCGGGGATCCGACGGATCTCCAAGCCCGGGCTGCGCGTGTACACCAAGGCCGACGAGATCCCTCGTGTCCTCGGTGGCCTCGGCGTCGCCGTCCTGTCCACCAACTTGGGTCTCATGACCGATCGCGAGGCGCGCAAGCGCCGCGTGGGCGGCGAGATCCTCTGCTACGTGTGGTGAGGGAGGCCTGATGTCACGCATCGGCAAGTCACCCATCCCCGTCCCGGCCGGGGTCGAGGTCTCGATCGACGGCCAGGTGGTCTCGGTCAAGGGCCCCAAGGGCACGCTCAGCCATGAGCTGCCCCTGGCCATCTCGGCTCGCCAGGAGGGCGGTACCGTCATCGTCGAGCGCATCGACGACGAGCGGTCCAGCCGTTCGCTGCACGGCCTGAGCCGCACCCTGATCAACAACCTCGTGCTCGGCGTCTCCGAGGGCTTCCGTCGCGAGCTGGAGATCGTCGGTGTCGGTTACCGGGCCACCGCCCAGGGCGCCGACAAGCTCGAGCTGGCCGTCGGCTACTCGCACGCCGTGCACATCGAGGCGCCCGAGGGCATCACCTTCGAGGTTCCCGCGCCCACCCGGGTCACGGTGGTGGGCATCAGCAAGCACCAGGTAGGCCAGGTGGCCGCCAACATCCGGGCCGTTCGAAAGCCCGAGCCCTACAAGGGCAAGGGCATCCGGTACGCAGGTGAGCGCGTCATCCGCAAGGCCGGCAAGACCGGGAAGTGACATGAGCGACGCAGCGAAGCACAAGCGAGACAGCCGGATCCGCCGGCACCAGCGCATCCGCAGGAAGGTCGCCGGCACCGCCGTGCGCCCCCGCCTGGCGGTGTACCGCTCCAACAAGCACATCGAGGCCCAGCTCGTCGACGACGTCGGCGGCCGGACCCTGGCCGCGGCCTCGACCCACGAGCCTGCCCTGCGCGACGGTCAGACCAGCAACGTGCAAGCCGCACGCGCCGTGGGCACGCTCCTCGCTGAGCGCGCCCGTGCCGCTGGCGTCACCCGGGTGGTCTTCGACCGCGGCGGGTTCCTGTACCACGGACGGGTCGCCGCCCTCGCTGACGCGGCCCGTGAGGCCGGATTGGAGTTGTGAGCTGATGGCGAACGACGCTCAGCTGCGCGAGTCGCGGGTCATCAACATCAACCGGGTGGCCAAGGTGGTCAAGGGCGGGCGACGTTTCTCGTTCACCGCCCTCGTCGTCCTCGGTGACGGCAACGGTCGTGTTGGCCTCGGCTACGGCAAGGCCAAAGAAGTGCCCCTGGCCATCCAGAAGGGGACCGAGGAAGCTCGCAAGAGGCTCTTCGCCGTCCCCATGGCCGGGAGCACCATCACCCATCCCATCATCGGGATCTGGAACGCGGGTCGGGTCCTGCTCAAGCCCGCTGCTCCCGGTACCGGGGTCATCGCCGGCGGTGCCGCCCGGGCCATCCTCGAAGAGGCGGGCGTGCACGACGTGCTGTGCAAGTCCCTCGGCTCGTCGAACCACATCAACGTCGCCCGGGCCACGATCAACGCCCTGAGCTCGCTGAAGCGGCCCGATGACATCGCCCGCCTGCGCGGCCTGCACCCCGACGAGTTCGTCCCCGTCGGTCTGTGGAGGGCCTACCAGGAGACCCAGCGGGAGCGCTCCGGTGTCGGAGGCGAGGGCTGATGGCTGAGCTCCTCGTCACCCAGGTCCGTTCTGGCATCGGCACCAAGCCGAAGCAGCGGGGCACGCTGCGCGCCCTCGGCCTCGGCCGCATCGGCAAGTCGAACACCCTGCCCGACCGCCCCGAGATCCGGGGCATGCTGGCCCGGGTCCCGCACCTCGTCTCCTTCGAGGAGGTCTGACGATGCACATCCATGACCTGGTCCCGCCCGAGGGTTCCAACCGGCGCCGCAAGCGCGTCGGTCGAGGCATCAGCGGCAAGGGCGGCAAGACCGCTGGCCGTGGCACCAAGGGCCAGAAGGCCCGTGGCACCATCCCCGCCCGCTTCGAGGGTGGCCAGATGCCCCTACAGCGGCGCATCCCCAAGCTGCGAGGCTTCAAGAACCCCTTCCGGGTGGCTTACCAGGCCATCAACCTCGACGTGCTCGAGGAGTCGGGGCTCGACGAGGTGTCACCCGAAGCCCTGCACGAGGTCGGCCTGCTCCACAAGGGCGCGTTGGTCAAGGTGTTGGGCCGAGGCGAGCTCACCCGCCCGGTGCAGGTGCGGGCCCACGGCGTCTCCCGCTCGGCCGAGGCCGCCATCACGGCGGCCGGGGGTAGCGTGGAGATCCTTCCGCCCCCCTTCGGGAACGGGCGTCCCCCCTCGAGCGGCAACGCTCTCATGAACCGCTGACACACCGCTAGGACCTGGGCACGGGCCCCCGGCTCACCGAGCCGGGGGCCGTGCCGTCGGACACCCACGAACTTCAGGAGCCCGTGTCGTGGTCGCCACGCAGAGCACCAGCAATCGGACGTTCCGGCTGGGAAGCATGCTCAACATGTTCCGGGTCGCCGACCTGCGGAACAAGATCCTGTTCACCCTGCTGATCGTGCTGATGTACCGCATCGGCTCGTTCATCCCGGCGCCCGGCATCGACCTCAACGCTGTCCAGCAGCTGAAGTCGAACGCCGAGCGCGGCGGCATCCTCGGCCTCCTCCAGCTGTTCTCCGGAGGGGCGCTCACCCAGTTCGCCATCTTCGCGCTGGGGATCATGCCCTACATCACCTCGTCGATCATCCTGCAGATCCTCGGCGTGGTGGTGCCCAAGATCGAGCAACTGCAGAAGCAGGGCGCGGTCGGGCAGCGGAAGATCAACCAGTACACCCGCTACCTCACCGTGGTCATCGCTGTCCTGCAGTCCACGGGCCTGGTGTTCCTCTTCCACAACGGTGGTGGATCGCTCATCGGCGAGAGCCAGCAGCAGTTCGATCTGGTGCCGGTCTTCACCGTGTGGCGCGTGCTCATGATCGTCGCCACCGTCACCGCCGGTACCGCACTCATCATGTGGATGGGTGAGCTGGTCACCCAGCGGGGCATCGGCAACGGCATGTCGATCATCGTGTTCACCTCGGTCGTGAGCGTCTTGCCTTCGCAGGGCGGTCAGATCCGTGCCGAGGGTGGCAACCTCAAGCTCGGCATCGTGATGCTGCTCTTCGTCTTCCTGCTCGTGGCCATCGTGTTCGTCGAGCAGGGGCAGCGACGGATACCCGTCCAGTTCCCCAAGCGGGTGGTGGGTCGGCGCCAGTACGGCGGCCAGAGCACCTACATCCCGCTCAAGGTCAACCAGTCGGGCGTCATCCCCGTCATCTTCGCCAGCTCGGTGCTGTACCTGCCGGTGCTGCTGACCAACCTCCTGCCCTCCGATGGCTGGGGGGACAAGATCCGACAGCTGGTCAACGACAACCTCGTCAACCACACCAGCTTCTTCTACCTGGGCTTCTATGGCCTGCTGATCATCGGCTTCGCGTACTTCTACACCGCGATCAGCTTCGACCCCGTGCAGCGGGCGGACGACATCCGCAAGCAGGGCGGGTTCATCCCGGGCATCCGCCCGGGTCCTCAGACCGAGCGGCACCTGCAGAAGATCGTGTCGCGCATCACCCTGCCTGGCGCTCTGTTCATCGCTGGCGTGGCCCTCCTCCCTCCGCTCTTCATCTCGACGGTCCTCGACGTCGGCTCGGGCAACACCCAGCAGCTGGCGTTCGGTGGTACCTCGGTGCTGATCGCGGTGGGCGTGGCCCTCGAGACGATGAAGCAGATCGACAGCCAGCTGATGATGCGCAACTACGAGGGCTTCCTGAAGTAGGTGTACCGTTCTCGGGCACTTCTTCGCCGGCCGGACGGGGCTGGCCCAAGCTTCTTGGGGGTTCACAGATGGCACGACGTCTGCGCGCCATAATCTTCGGGCGTCAGGGCGCGGGGAAGGGCACCCAGAGCGCCCGCCTCTCGGACCACTACGGCGCCCTGCACATCTCGACCGGAGACATGCTGCGGGCTGCGGTGGCCGAGGGCACCGAGTTCGGGCGCAAGGCCGACGAGTACATGCGGGGCGGCAACCTGGTGCCCGACGACGTGATGATCGGCATCGTGCGTGAGCGGCTGGGCAAGGCCGATGCCATCGACCAGGGCTTCCTGCTCGACGGGTTCCCCCGCACCCTGGCCCAGGCCGAGGCACTGCTCGAGATCACCGGCGACGACGGCCTCGACGCCGTGCTCGACCTCGACGTCCCCCTCGATGTGGTGACCGCCCGCATGAAGGGTCGTGGCCGGGCCGACGACACCGACGAGGCCATCAGCCGTCGGCTGGAGCTCTACGAGAAGGAGACCTCTCCCGTGCTCCAGTGGTTCGACGGCCGGGGCAAGCTCGTCCAGGTCGATGGCGTGGGCAGCGAGCCCGAGGTGTTCGACCGCATCGTCTCCGCCATCGACGCCCGCCTCCCGTGAGCTCGCCCTGGTGACCCCCGCGGTGAGCACAGCGTGGTCCCTGCGGACCCGCGAGTTTCACAGAGCCCTGGAGTGCGCTAGGATTCCGTGTCGGCTTTTCGGTGCTGCGCGCGCTACGTCTTTCGGGTCGCCGATCCTCCCGCAAGAAGCCAACCCTCCGGGTCCGTGTCCGCCGCTTCGGCACCGCCCGAGCAACGAGGGTCAGCGGCATCCCAAGTTCGTGTCGGTACAGGTAGTCGGGGCCACCGGGCCCTCGACCGATCAGAGAGTCACGCGATGAAGGTGCGTCCCAGCGTCAAGCCGATGTGTGACAAGTGCAAGGTGGTCCGCCGCCACGGCGTGGTCCGGGTCATCTGCGATAACCCGCGCCACAAGCAGCGGCAGGGCTGAGAGGAGACCATCGGATGGCACGCATAGCCGGTGTAGACGTTCCCCGCGAGAAGCGGGTCGAGATCTCACTGCGCTACATCTACGGCATCGGCCCCACCGCCGCCAAGGATGTCTGCACGCAGACCAACATCGATCCGGACACCCGGGTGCGCAACCTGACCGACGAAGAGGTCAACCGCATCCGGGCGTACATCGAGCAGAACCTCAAGGTCGAGGGCGACCTGCGCCGCGAGGTGGCCCAGGACATCAAGCGGAAGATGGAGATCGGCTGCTACCAGGGCATCCGTCACCGCAAGGGCCTCCCCGTGCGCGGCCAGCGGACCCACACCAACGCCCGCACCCGCAAGGGCCCCAAGAAGACGGTGGCCGGCAAGAAGAAGGTGCGCCGGTGACCGGCGTGTCGAAGGACTGACAGGAAGCCATGGCCAAGCCCAAGCCTGGGGGCCGTCGCCCCCGTCGTCGCGAGCGCAAGAACGTCACCTACGGGGTGGCGCACATCAAGAGCTCGTTCAACAACACCATCGTCAGCATCACCGACCAGGACGGCAACGTGCTCGCCTGGGCGTCGGCCGGCAACGTCGGTTTCAAGGGTTCGCGCAAGTCCACCCCCTATGCCGCCCAGATGGCCGCCGAGCAGGCGGCCCGGCGGGCCATGGAGCACGGGGTGCGGCGCGTGGACGTGCTGGTGAAGGGTCCGGGTTCCGGTCGCGAGACCGCCATCCGCTCCATCCAGTCCACGGGCATCGAGATCACCGGGATCAAGGACGTCACCCCAGTGCCGCACAACGGCTGCCGTCCTCCCAAGCGTCGGAGGGTGTGAAGTGTCCCGTTACATCGGACCTCGGGCGCGGGTCTCGCGTCGGCTCAGCACGAACATCTGGGGCACGGCCGGGGAGACCCGGGCGCTCGATCGACGCCCCTACCCCCCGGGAGAGCACGGCCGCACCCGTCGTCGCTCGAACAACTCCGAGTACCTGGTCCAGTTGCAGGAGAAGCAGAAGGCCCGCTTCAGCTACGGCCTGAGCGAGCGCCAGTTCCGCAACCTGTACGACGAGGCCGCCCGTCGGCCCGGCGTGACCGGCGAGAACATGCTGCGCTACCTCGAGCTGCGCCTCGACAACGTGGTGTACCGCACGGGCTGGGCGGCGACGCGCCCCCAGGCCCGTCAGTTCGTCTCCCACGGCCACGTCAACATCAACGGTCATCGGGTCACCATCCCCAGCTACCGCGTCCGCAAGGGCGACGTCATCACCCTGCGCCCCAAGGCCCGCGAGCTGATCATCGTCCGCCACAACGTCGACGTGCTGGATCGCAGCGCCCCCGGCTGGCTGGAAACAGGCGATGGTGGTCTCCAGGTGACCGTTCGCGAGCTGCCCATCCGCGAGCAGATCGACATCCCGGTGCGCGAATCGCTCATCGTCGAGCTCTACAGCAAGTAAGCAAGCACTAACCCAGTCAGGACGCGCATGCTCGTCATCCAGCGCCCCACCGTCGAGCCCGTAGGCGACGAAGAGGACAACCGCCAGAAGTTCGCGATCGGGCCGCTCGAGCCGGGCTTCGGCTACACGCTCGGGAACTCGCTCCGGCGCACGTTGCTGTCGTCGATCCCCGGCGCCGCGGTCACCCAGGTGCGGTTCGACGACGCCCTGCACGAGTTCGACACGATCAACGGGGTCACGGAGGACGTCACCGACGTCATCCTGAACCTCAAGGATCTGGTCATCGTGTCGGAGTCGGACGACCCCATCACCGTGCGCGTCGACGTGCGGGGCCCAGCCGATGTCACCGCGGGCGACATCCAGACACCGCCCGAGCTGACGGTGCTCAACAAGGACCTCCAGCTGGCCACGGTCTCGGGCCGCGGCCGGTTGGCCTTCGAGATCACCGTCGAGCGGGGTCGTGGCTACCTGTCGGCCGATCGCGCCAACCCCACCACGACGATCGGGATCATCCCCGTCGACGCCATCTTCTCGCCTGTGCGCCGCGTGGCCATCGAGGTCGAGCCCACGCGCGTCGAGCAGTCGACCAACTACGACCGGCTCATCCTCGACGTCGAGACCGACGGTTCGATCACGCCGCGTGACGCCTTGGCGTCGGCAGGCAAGACGTTGCGCTCCCTGGTACAGCTGGTCGAGGACATGAACCCCGAGGCTCCCACCCCGGGCGTGGCTCCCGAGGGGGCGGAGACGACCCGCAGCAAGGAGCTCGATGTCCCCATCGAGGAGCTCGAGCTGTCGGAGCGGCCCCGCAACTGCCTCAAGCGGGCGCAGATCAACAGCGTCGGCGAGCTGATCGAGAAGTCGGACGACGACCTGCTCGCCATCACAAACTTCGGCCAGAAGTCGCTCGACGAGGTCATCCAGAAGCTCGACGAGCGCGGGCTGTCACTGCGGAACAAGGACTGACGCACGATGCTGGGAACACCCCGTAAGGGCCGCCGCTTCGGCAGCAGCGCGTCGCACCAGAAGGCGATGATGGGCAACCTGGTCGCCTCGCTGATCGCGGCGGAGGCCATCATCACCACCGAGGCCAAGGCGAAGGCCCTGCGGCCCATCGTCGAGAAGGTCATCACCAAGGGGCGCAAGGGCGGCCTGCACAACCAGCGCCAGGTCGTGTCCTTCATCCGGGACAAGGAGATGGCCACCAAGCTGTTCTCCGAGATCGGTCCCCGCTACGCCGACCGGCCCGGGGGCTACACCCGGATCCTCAAGCTCGGCCCCCGCCACGGTGACAACGCGCCCATGGCGCGCATCGAACTGGTGTGATCCAGAACTTGCCGCTGTTCGGCCCGGAGACGGGCGTCGGTGGCGATGTGCACGGAGCGGCCCCTCGTGGGCCGCTCGTTCGCGTCCGGCTGACGGTGGCCTACGACGGAGGCGGCTTCCACGGCTTCGCCGCCCAACCGGGGCTGCGCACCGTGGCCGGTGTGCTCACCGAGGCCCTCGAGCGCGTCCTGCGCCACGACGTGGACCTGGTGGTGGCGGGCCGGACCGATGCCGGTGTGCACGCCTGGGGCCAGGTGGTCAGCTTCGACACCACGGCGGCCCGCTTCGACCCCCGGCACCTGCAGCGCACCCTGAACAAGCTGTGCGGGCCCCCCATCGCCATCCGGGCCGTGGACGAGGCCGCGGCCGACTTCGACGCCCGCTTCTCGGCCCTCAGCCGCCGCTACCGCTACACCGTGCTCAACCGGGCCGTGCCCGACCCCTTCCTACGCACCACGGCGTGGCACGTGGCCGACCCCCTCGACCTCGGTGCCCTGCGCCTGGGTTGTGACGCCCTCATCGGCGAGCACGACTTCTCGTCGTTCTGCCGCCGGCCCAAGCAGCCGCGCCCGACCGACGCCCCCGCATCCCTCGTCCGCCGGGTCATCGACGCCGGCTGGAAGGCCATGGGGGCCGACGTCTTGCGCTTCGAGATCGAAGCCAACGCCTTCTGCCACCAGATGGTCCGCTCCGTGGTGGGCACGCTGGTGGAGATGGGTGGGGGCCGACTCCGTCCGGGCGAGATGGCGGCCATCGTCGCCGCCCGCGACCGGGCCGTGGCCGGCACCGTGGCCCCGCCCCACGGCCTGTGCCTGTGGGAGGTGCGGTACTGATGGGTGGGTCGCCGATGGCGACGCCCATCGACACCCCGGCTTGCCGGACCCCCTCGACCCCCCTAGAGTGGGAGGCCGTTTCGCGGCAGCGGCGCGCCCTCGCGCCGAGCCCGGTAGTTCTCCTTTCCCAGGAAGGCGCGAACGTGCGCACGTACACCCCGAAAGCCAGCGAGATCAGCCGCCAGTGGCACGTCGTCGACGCCGAGGGCCTCGTGCTCGGGCGCATGGCGACCGAGGTGGCTCGGGTGCTGCGCGGCAAGCACAAGCCGACGTTCGCCTCCCACCTCGACAGCGGCGACCACGTGATCATCATCAACGCCGACAAGGTCCTCCTCACCAGGGACAAGGGCGACAAGAAGGACGTGTTCTGGCACTCGGGGTTCCCGGGTGGCATCAAGCACGCCACCTACTCGGCCCTGCTGGCCAGCAAGCCCGAAGAAGCGGTGCGCCGCACCATCCGGGGCATGATCCCCCACAACCGCCTCGGTCGGGCCACGCTCAAGAAGCTGAAGGTCTACGCCGGCCCCGAGCACCCCCACAGCGCCCAGGCGCCGCAGCCCCTCATCATCGACCACGCCCGTTCACGGGCGTAGGCCGCCCCCACCTCGAGGACTCGCCATGACGAAGCCGCTCACCCAGACCGTCGGTCGCCGCAAGCAGGCGGTCGCTCGGGTCCGCCTGCGCCCGGGTACCGGGACCATCACCGTCAACCGCCGTACGGTGGAGAACTACTTCCCGTCGCTGACCCACCAGATGGTGATCAGCGAGCCCCTGCGGCTCACCAGCACCGACGAGGTCTACGACGTCGATGCCACCATCGACGGCGGCGGCGTGACCGGCCAGGCCGGGGCCCTTCGCATGGGCATCGCCCGCAGCCTCATCGAGCTCGACCCCGAACTGCGGGCCGCGCTCAAGAAGGCGGGCATGCTGACCCGCGACCCCCGTAAGAAGGAATCCAAGAAGTACGGGCTCAAGAAGGCCCGCAAGGCGCCCCAGTACTCCAAGCGGTGAGTGCCGGCGCGGCGGACGCATCGCCGCCGCTGCGCTTCGGGACCGACGGTGTTCGGGCCGTGGCCAACGTCGAGCTCACGCCCGAGTTCGCGTTGGCCCTCGGTCGCGCCGCCGCCCGCCGCCTCGGCGCGGACCGGATCGTCGTCGGCCGTGACACAAGGGCTTCGGGGAGCCTGCTCGAGGCTGCGCTGTGTGCCGGCTTCGCGTCCGAAGGCGTGGACGTCATCGTGCTCGGCGTGTGCCCAACGCCGGCGGTGGCCTGGGTGGCCGCCGATCTCGGTGTGGGTGCGGCCATGATCTCGGCTTCCCACAACCCCTTCGCCGACAACGGCATCAAGCTCTTCGCCCCCGGTGGCCTCAAGTTGTCCGACGACGCCCAAGCGGCCGTCGAGACCGAGCTGGCCGACATCTGGGCCGGTCACGGTGGGGACAGGCCCCGCGGCGGGGGCGTGGGCACCATCCGCGCCGAGCCCGGCCTGCTGGCCGGCTACCGCGCCGCCGTCATCGACTCCATCGACGGTCGCCGCCTCGACGGCGTGCACGTGGTGCTCGACTGTGCCAACGGGGCCGCCTCCGAGCTCGGCCCCGAGGTCCTCGCCCACCTCGGCGCCCGGGTCGAGGTGCTGGCGGCACAACCCGACGGCAGCAACATCAACGCCGGCTGCGGATCGACGGACCTCGAGCCCCTGCGCCGCCGGGTCCTCTCCTCGGGGGCGCACCTGGGCCTGGCGTTCGACGGCGACGCCGACCGGGTGTTGGCCGTGGATGACCACGGCGTCGACATCGACGGTGACCAGCTCATCGCGGTGTGCGCCATAGACCTGCGCGTCCGAGATCAGCTACCCGGCGATACCGTCGTGGTCACGGTGATGGCGAACCAGGGCTTTCGGCTGGGCATGCGACGGGCGGGGATCGCCGTCCACGAGACCCAGGTGGGCGACCGCCACGTGCTGGCCGCGCTCGAGGTCGGCGGCTGGGCGCTGGGCGGCGAACAGTCCGGACACGTCATCTTCCGTCGCCTGGCCACCACCGGTGATGGCCTGCTCACCGCGGTGCAGGTCCTCGACCTGGTGCAGCGCACGGCCACCTCGCTGCGCGACCTGGCCGGCGCGGCCATGACCCGCCTTCCCCAGGTGCTGCGCAACGTGCGCGTCACCGGGCCCGTACCCGACCTGCTCGATGCCCTGGCCCCCATGGTCAGTGCCGTCGCCGACTCCCTGGGCGACGAGGGCCGTGTCCTGATCCGCCCCTCGGGGACCGAGCCGCTCGTCCGCGTCATGGTGGAAGCCCCTGATCTGGTCGTGGCCGAGGCAGCCACGGCCCAACTGGTCGCCGAGGTCGAACGACTCATCGGCTGACCCTTGCCAACTGCCCTACGAGTCGCTCCACTACCAGCAGCGCCGCGGCCAGCCCCGCCACGGGCAGCAGAGTGACGAGTTGCAGAGTGACGGACCAGTGCTCCGTCGAGGAGGCCTAGCCCATGTGCGGGATCATCGCCGTGCTCCGTCGCCGGAGCAAACGGTCCGTGCCCACCAGCGAGCAGCTGACGGCCCTCCTGAGCGAGGCCGAAGCGCGCCTGGCCCTGACCGAAGGTGACCTGGCCGACCACCTCGACCGCGCTGCCGAGCCGCTGGGCCAGCTCGACCTGTTGCTGGGGGGCGTTCCCGGCGTCACCGCCCTGGTGCAACGGCCCGAGGAGCAGGCTGCGGTGGCCGAACGCCTGAGCAGGCTCAGCGCCGCCCTGGCCGCCATCGAGCGTGACATCGACGAGGCCGGCGAGGAGCGCACCCCGGCCGAGATCGAGGTGCTGTCCGCAGCGGTGATCCGGGTCAAGGACGTGCTGTGGGCCCTGGCCAAGGACCGCCTGCGCACGGCGCGGGCCGTGGCCGGACTGGCCGGCCCCGCCCCCGGCGATGCGGCCATGACCGCCTACCTGGCCATCCAGGAGGCCCTGTCCGCCATCGACCGCCTCGAGGTACGAGGTCGGGACTCGGCGGGGCTGCACGTGCTGGTGCGAGGCCACGGCCTCGATGTCGAGCGCCCCGCCCTGGCCGGCCTCATCGCCGGGCGGGCCGACGACCTGTTCGGCTCGGGTGCCGTAGAGCGGGCCGACGCCTGCCTGTCCTTCGTCTACAAGGCGTCGGCCGAGATCGGCGAGCTGGGCGACAACACCTCGGCCATCCGCCGGGCCATCGAGGGCGATGACCTGCTACGGCGGGCCCTGTCCGCCCCTGGGGCCGAGGTCGTCGTGCTCGGCCACACCCGGTGGGCCAGCGTCGGCATCATCTCGCCGGCCAACGCCCACCCCCTCAACTCCGAGGAGATCGGCGGCGCCGCCGGTCCCTACGTGACCGCAGCCCTCAACGGCGACGTGGACAACTTCGCCGACCTCAAGGCCAGCCACGGCCTGCGCATCCGCCCCGAGATCACCACCGACGCCAAGGTCATCCCCACCCTGACCTCCCGGGCACTGCGTGATGGGCTGTCCGTGGCCGAGGCCTTCCGCCGCACCGTCACCGAGCTCGAGGGTTCCGTGGCCATCGGCGCCCAGACCGCGCTCGATCCCGACGCCATGCTCCTGGCCCTGCGGGGCAGTGGCCAGGCCCTGTACGTGGGCCTGGCCGAGGACGCCTTCGTGGTGGCCAGCGAGCCCTACGGCCTCGTCGAGGTGTGCGACAGCTACCTGCGCATGGACGGCGAGACCCCCGCCGACGTCGACAACCCCGCCGGCAGCCGGGGCCAGGTCATCCAGCTCGATGCCGGGTTCGCCGGCCGGGTCGAGGGCATCTCCCGCTGGTCCTACGACGGCAGCCCCCGCCCCGTGGACGCCGACGAGCTGGCCGTGCCCCAGATCACCACCAGGGACATCGACCGGGGTGACGCCCCCCACTTCCTGCTCAAGGAGATCTCCGAGTCGCCGGGCTCGTTCCGCAAGACGCTGCGGGGCAAGCTCATCGACGGTGAGGGCGGCCTGACCGTCCGCCTCGGCGAAGAGGCCCTGCCCGCCACCGTGATCAGGGACCTGCAGCGGGGTCGCATCCGCTCCGTGCTCGTCATCGGCCAGGGCACGGCCGCGGTGGCCGGCCAGGGTCTGGTGCTGGCGCTGCGCTCGGCCGTGGCCCCGGGACGGCTGGCCATCGAAGCCCTGCCCGCCACCGAGCTCTCCGGCTTCCGCATGCTGTCGGACATGTCCGACACCCTCATCGTGGCCATCAGCCAGTCCGGCACGACGACGGACACCAACCGCACCGTGGACCTGGTCCGGGCCCGCGGCGCCCGGGTCATCGCCATCGTCAACCGGCGCAACAGCGACCTCACCGACAAGTCCGACGGGGTGCTGTACACCTCGGACGGGCGTGACGTGGAGATGAGCGTGGCCTCGACCAAGGCCTTCTACGCCCAGATCGCCGCGGGGTTCCTGCTGGCCTTCGCCATCGCCGATGCCCTGCACAGCGACCTGGAGAACGCCCCGGCCACGTCGTCCCAGGTCGATGACCGCCAAGAGGTCCTGGCCGGGCTGCGCGAGCTGCCCGAGCTCATGGAGCGCACCTTGGAGCTGCGGCCCCAGGTCGCGGCCATGGCCCGCCAGTTCGCCCCCTCGAGGCGGTACTGGGCCCTGGTGGGCAACGGTGCCAACCGCATCGCCGCCGCCGAGGTGCGGATCAAGCTCTCCGAGCTCTGCTACAAGTCCATCGCCTGTGACGTCACCGAGGACAAGAAGCACATCGACCTGTCGTCGGAGCCGCTGATCCTGGTCTGTGCGGCTGGGCTGCGGGGCTCGACGGCCGACGACGTGGCCAAGGAGATCGGCATCTACCGCGCCCACCGGGCCGCCCCCCTGGTGGTGTCCTCGGTCGGCTCGCCGCCCTACCCGGCCGCCCTGGCCGTCATCAAGGTGCCCGACACCCACCCCATGCTGGCCTTCGTGCTCGCCACCATGGTCGGCCACCTCTTCGGCTACGAAGCCGCCCTGGCCATCGACGCCCTGGCCACCCCGCTGCGCCACGCCCGGGGCGCCGTCGAGGCCGCCCTGGCCGAAACCGATCCCGAGATCGTGGCCGACGTGCTGCGCGCCGGCCTCGAACCCGTGGTCGGCGCCTTCTTCGACGACCTGCGGGCCGGGACCTACGACGGCCACCTCGAGGCATCCACCGCCTCCCGCCTGGCGTCCCTGTTGCGCTACGGCCTGGGCATCCTCCCCCTCGAGTCCTACGAGCTCGAGTTCGGCAAGGTGGCCACCCCCGCCGTGGTCGTCGGCGACCTGACCCGGGCCCTCACCCAGGGCATCGACGAGCTCACCCGACCGGTGGACGCCATCAAGCACCAGGCCAAGACGGTCACGGTGGGCATCTCCCGCTCGGACGAAACCCTGCTGGAGACGGCCCTGGTCAAGTCGGTGCTCGAGGCCGGTGCCTCCCGGGACCGGCTGAGCTACGAGACCCTGCGCACGCTCGGGGCCCTCAGCCCCACCGTGGGCGAGGTGACCGGCTACACCCGCTACCGCATCGAGGGCCGCCCCCTCGACGGCGACGCCAACGTCACCGTGGTCGACCGGGGTGGGATCGCCCGCGACCTACCCTCGCGCACCGACCGCATCCCCCGCCTGCGGGGCACCAAGCACCAGGTGGCGGCCGAGCGCCGGGTGCTGGCCGCCCGGGGGCGCTACGACGGGCGCACCACCATCATCGTGCCCGAGGTCAAGGACGGCCAGACCACGGGCATCACCCTGCTGCACGTGCGCTTCGTCGACCGGTTGCCCACCGCCGCCCTGCGCACGGTGCTCAGCGGCTACCGCGACCGGTTCCGCACCCTGGAGGACGCCGTGCTCGAGACCGAGCCCACCTTCCGCGAGGACCTGCTGGAGACCTTCGACGTGACCGGCCTGCTCATCGAGCCCGTGGCCGCCCTGGCCGACCGCTGGCGGGTGTGAGGGCCACCACCGGCCGCTGAACAGCCGATCGTCGGGCGGGCGTGCTGCGGCTCGTAGCATGCCCGCCGATGATCGGCATCGGCCTCGACGCCGTCGACGTGCCCCGGTTCCGCACCGTGCTGCAGCGCACGCCGCGCTTGGCCGAGCGGCTCTTCACCGAGGGTGAACGGCGCCATGCGGCAAGGAAGACCGATCCCACCGAGCGCCTGGCCGCCCGCTTCGCGGCCAAGGAAGCCCTGCTCAAGGCCCTCGGTGTCGGCCTCGGCGCGGCCCGGTTCCAGGACATCGAAGTGGTGGTGGCGGCGTCGGGGGCACCGGGGCTGCAGCTGTGGGGTGCGGCGGCCGAGCTGGCCCGCCGGCGCGGCGTGGGCCGCCTGGAGGTCTCCCTGACCCACACCCACCTGGTGGCCCAGGCCATCGTGGTGGCGTTGGCGCCGGAGGCACCGCAGTGAGCGCCGTGAGGAGGGCCCGCCCGTGATCCCCGTCGTCACCCCGGCCGAGATGGGCGCCATCGACCTCGCCGCCCCCGAGCCCTTCGACGTGCTGGTGGCCCGGGCGGGCTTCGCCGTGGCCCGACACGCCCTGGCCATGCTCGGTGGCGGCTACGGGCGGCGGGTGCTGGTGGTGGCGGGCAAGGGTGGCAACGGGGCCGACGGCCGGGTGGCCGCCGGGCAGCTGACCCGCCGCGGGGTGCGTTGCCGGGTCATCGAGCCTGGTCAGGCTGTCGATCGTCGCCTGGCGGCGGAGTCCGACCTGGTCATCGACGCCGCCTATGGCACCGGCTTCACCCCCCGTTCGGGGTGGCGTCCGCCGGCCCTGACCGGGGCCCGGGTGCTGGCCGTGGACATCCCCTCCGGCGTCGACGGCCTGACCGGTGCCGTGCCCGACCCGTCACGGGACAGCGACGGGATCGCCGCAGCCGAGCGCACTGTCACCTTCGCCGCCCTGAAGCCCGGGTTGCTGCTGCACCCGGGTCGGGCCCTGGCCGGGCGGGTCGAGGTGGTCGACATCGGCCTCGACGTCAGCCGGGCCCGGGCCCACCTGGTCGAGGCGGCCGACGTGGCCGCCTGGCTGCCGAGCCGTGACGCCAGCGCCCACAAGTGGCGGGCCGCGTGCTGGGTGGTGGCGGGATCCGTGGGCATGGTCGGGGCCGCCGTGCTGGCCACCCGGGGGGTGCAGCGGGCCGGGGCCGGCTACGTGCGCCTGTCCGTGCCCGGAGGCGATGCCCCCCAGGCCCCCGTCGAGGTCGTGCAGGTGGCCGTACCCGCCACCGGCTGGGCCGGCGAGGTCATCGAGGGCGCCGGCCGCTTCCGATCCCTGGTCGTCGGCCCCGGCCTGGGGCGGGACCCGGCCACCGCCGTCGACGTCCGTCGCCTGCTGGCCGGCGCCCGACTCCCCGTGGTGGTGGACGGCGACGCCCTCCACGTCCTCGCCGGCGACACCGTTCCCGCCCCCGACGGCGCCCCCCGGGTCCTCACCCCCCACGACGGCGAGTTCGAGCAGCTCACCGGCCACGCCCCCGGACCGGACCGGTTCGACGCGGCCCGCGCCCTGGCCGTGGCCACCGGCGCCGTGGTCCTGCTCAAGGGGCCCACCACCATCGTGGCCGACCCCGCCGGCGAGGTGCTCGTGGTCACCGAGGGGCCGGCCACCCTGGCCACCGCCGGTACCGGCGACGTGCTCTCGGGCGTCATCGGCGCCCTGCTGGCCGTCGGTGTGGCGCCCCTGCAGGCGGCGGCCGCGGGGGCGTTCCTGCACGGCCGGGCCGCCCGCCTCGGTCCCCGCCGCGGCCTGATCGCCGGCGACGTGGCCGACCACCTGGCCGAGGCCGCCGACAGCCTCACCGGACCGCTTCCCCCGCCCGTCCCGTGAGCTGGGCGTTCGAGCGCTGCCGGGCCCAGATCGACCTGGGGGCGGTGGCCGACAACGTGGCCGCCCTGACCGCGCTGGCCGGGGGTGCCGTCGTCTGCGCCGTGGTCAAGGCCGACGGCTACGGCCACGGCGCCGTGCCCGTGGCCCTCACCGCCCTGGGTGCCGGGGCCACCTGGCTGGGGGTGGCCACCACGGCCGAGGGTGTTGCCCTGCGTGAGGCGGGCATCACCGCGCCCGTCCTGCTGCTGGCCGAGCCGCCGCCGGGTGAGCACGCCATGGCCGTCGAGGCCGACCTACGACCCGTGCTCTACACCGCAGCCGGCATCGACGCCTTCGCCGCCGCCGCTCGGGCCGCCCGCCGCCACGAGGTCCCCGTGCACCTCAAGGTGGACACGGGCATGCACCGCAGCGGCTGCGAGGCCACCGACGCCGTGGACCTGGCCCGGCGCATCGCCACCCTCGGCCCCCTGCGCCTGGAGGGGCTGATGACCCACCTGGCCGTGGCCGACGAGCCCGATCGGCCCGAGACCGGCCACCAGCTGGCCCGCTTCGACGAGGTGGTCGACCGCCTCGACGACCACGGCCTGCGCCCGGCCCTGCTGCACACGGCCAACTCGGCCGGGCTGCTGGCCCACCCCGACGCCCGGCGTGACCTGGTGCGCCCGGGCATCGCCGTCTACGGCCTGGCCCCCTCCGACGCCCTGGCCCACGTCGTCTCCCTGCGTCCCGCCCTCTCACTGCACAGTCGGGTGTCGCGCGTGGCCCGGGTGGCGGCGGGGGAGGGGGTCTCCTACGGGCTGCGCTGGCAGGCGCCCGGCGACACCGTGGTGGCCACGGTCAGCATCGGCTACGCCGACGGCGTGCGCCGCGACCTGGGTCTGGCCGGGGTGCCCGTGCTGGTAGGGGGCCGGCGTCGGCCCATGGTGGGCGTGGTCACCATGGACCAGCTGCTGGTGGACTGCGGTCCCGACGCCGACGTGGGCCAGGGCGACGAGGTCGTGCTCCTGGGCCGCCAGGGGGACGAAGAGGTCACCGCGGGGGAGTGGGCCGCGACCATGGGTTCGATCAGCTACGAGGTGGTCACCGGGATCGGGCCCAGGGTCCCCCGTGTGCACGTGCGGTAGCGTGAGCGGGGTCGCCATGCTGGCTGCCAGGACGTCTTCTGCGGGCGAGACCCGAGCCCTCGCCGGTGCACTGGCGTTGCTCGCCGCCCCCGGTGACGTGCTCCTGCTCACCGGGGACCTGGCCGCGGGCAAGACCACCTTCACCCAGGGCTTCGGGCGGGCGCTGGGCATCACCGAGCCCATCACCAGCCCCACCTTCACCCTGCACCGCCGCTACCACGGACGCCTCGTGCTGAACCACCTCGACGTCTACCGCATCGACCAGCTCGAAGAGGTCGTCGACCTGGCCCTGGCCGAGCTCGTCGACAGCGATGCCGTCACCGTCATCGAGTGGGGTGACGTCATCATCCCCGAGCTGCCGCCGGACTACCTCGAGGTCCACCTCACCCTGGGCGAGGGCGACGACGACCGCCATGTCGAGCTGACCATCACCGGTCCGGCCTGGACCCCCCGTCGTCGGCTGCTCGACGAGGCCCTGGCGCCGTGGCGGGCCACGCCCGGGGCCCCGGCGGCCGGGGGGCCGCAGGGGACGCCGTGCTGATCCTGGGCATCGAGACCTCGACCACCCAGGTGGGATGTGCTGTCGGCGCCCACGAGGGGGTGCTGGCCTACACCGCGGCCAACCGGGGCCAGCGCCACGCCGAGCAGCTGGTGCCGGCCATCCAGTTCACCTGCCGCTCGGCCCAGGTCGACCTGGCCGACATCAACGTCGTGGCCGTCGGTCTGGGCCCGGGGCTGTTCACCGGCCTGCGGGTGGGCATCGCCACGGCCAAGGCCATGGCCATGGCCCTGCGGGTGCCCCTGATCGGCGTGGTCAGCCTGGACCTGGTGGCCTTCCGCCTGCGCTTCAGCAGCCGCCTCGTCGTCGTGGTCACCGACGCCCGTCGGGGTGAGGTCTTCCACGCCTCGTACCGGACCTCGCCCGGGGGCATCCAGCGGGTCACCCCCCACCAGGTCAGCCGGCCCGAGGAGGTGGCCTCGGACATCGAGGCCGCAGGGGAGGACGTGCTCGTGGTGGGGGACGGCGCCCTGCGCTACGCGGGAATGTTCTCGGGCCTGCACGGCGTCGAGGTGGCCGACTCCGGTGTGGCCCACCCCTCGGCCGGCGCCCTGGTGCAGCTGGCCCACGCCCAGGCCCTGCGTGAGGAGTTCGTCACCCCGGCCGAGGTGCGGCCGCTCTACCTGCGCAAGCCCGACGCCGAGGCCAACTGGGTCCAGCGGGGCGGCGTGGTCGGCGGTCGGGTCGTCACCAGCCGTGTCGGTCGAGGTGCTGGCGGCGGCGGTGCCGGTGGTGGCGGTGCCGGCGGAGGAGGCGCGTCGTGAGCGCGTTGCGGGCGACGGAACCCGAGGCACCCGAGCCCTCGCCGATGCCCGTCCGGGTACGGGACATGCGTCGACGGCACCTGCCCGCGGTGCTGCGCATCGAGAAGCAGGTCTACCCCCGCCCCTGGTCCATGGGGCTGTACCTGGGCGAGCTGGCCCTGCCCTCGTCGCGCTCCTACGTGGTGGCCAAGTTGGGCAACCGGGTGGTGGGCTACGGCGGGCTGATGATCGGCTACGACGAAGGCCACATCACCACCCTGGCCGTCGAGCCCGCCCTCCAGGGCCACGCGCTGGGGACCCGGTTGCTGTTGGTGCTGGCCCAGCGGGCCGTGGCCCGGGGCATGACGGCCATGACCCTCGAGGTGCGCATGAGCAACGTCGGGGCCCAGGCCCTGTACCGCAAGTTCGGGTTCGCCCCCGCCGGCATCCGCAAGGGCTACTACCCCGAGGTCAACGAGGACGCCCTGGTCATGTGGGTGCATGACGTCGACCAGGACGATTACGGCGAGCGGCTGGCCCGCATCACCGCAGCATTGCCCACCCCCACCGTGATCGAGGCCTGACGTGCTGGTACTGGGCATCGAGACCTCTTGTGACGAGACGGCCGCGGCCGTCGTGGCCACCACGGCGGACGGCGGCTACGACGTGCGCTCCTCCGTGGTGTCGAGCCAGATCGACCTGCACGCCCGCTATGGCGGCGTCGTCCCCGAGATCGCCAGTCGGGCCCACGTCGAGCGCCTGGTGCCCGTGGTGGCCGAAGCCCTGGTCGAGGCGGGGGTGGAGGGCGCCGACCTCGACGCCGTGGCCGCCACGGTGGGACCGGGCCTGATCGGCTCACTGCTGGTGGGGGTGTCCGCAGCCAAGGGCCTGGCGCTGGTGTGGGGCAAGCCCTTCGTGGGCGTCAACCACCTCGAGGGCCACCTCTTCGCGCCGTTCCTGGAGGAGCCCGAGCTGGGCCTGCCCCTGGTCGTGCTCCTGGTGTCGGGCGGGCACACCATGTTGGTGCGCATGGACGAGCGGGGCCGGTACGAGGTGTTGGGGCGTACGCTCGACGACGCCGCCGGCGAGGCCTTCGACAAGGTGGCCCGCTACCTGGGCCTGGGCTACCCCGGTGGCCCCGTCATCGACCGCCTGGCCACGCAGGGCCGGGCCGACGCCATCGCGTTCCCCCGATCCATGCTCGGCGACGGGCTCGACTTCTCGTTCTCGGGGCTGAAGACGGCCGTGGTCAACCACGTCCGCAAGCACCCCGACGTGGTCACCGAGGACGTGGCCGCCAGCTTCCAGGAGGCCGTGGTCGACGTGCTCGTGGCCAAGTCCCGCCGGGCCGCCGACCTCATCGGCGCCAAGGGCATGAGCCTGGCCGGCGGGGTGGCCGCCAACACCCGGCTGCGTGAGCGTTGGCTGGACGCGGCCGAGGCCGACGGCCGTGCCGCCCTGCTGCCGTCGCGGGACATGTGCACCGACAACGCGGCCATGATCGCCGCCGCGGGCAGCTGGCGGCTGGCGCACGACGGGCCCACCGCCCTCGATGCCGGGGCCAACCCGAACCTCGCCCTGCTGTAAGCGGCGGCGTCGCCGCGCAGCCGCATCGGCCTGACCAGGGTCCGGGCCGGTCGGGAGGTGCTCCGGGGGTGCTCTGGAGGAGGGCACTTGCCCAGCGCCTCCCGGACCGCCTATCGTTAGCACTCGAACGGTGAGAGTGCTAACGCATCTCGGAGCGCCAGGTCGCAGGGGCTTGGCGCCAGAACAAACCGGAGGCTCAACCGTGAACCTTCAGCCCCTCGACGACCGCATCGTCGTGCGCCCCAACGAAGCCGAGGAGCGGACCGTGTCCGGCCTCGTCATCCCCGATACCGCCAAGGAGAAGCCGCAGCAGGGTGAAGTCCTCGCTGTCGGCCCGGGCAAGCGCTCGGACACCTCGGGCGAGCTCATCCCCACCGACGTCAAGGTCGGCGACACCGTCGTCTACAGCAAGTATGGCGGCACGGAGATCGCGGTCGAGGGCGAGGATCTACTGATCCTCTCCTCCCGTGACGTGCTGGCCATCGTCAAGAAGTAAGGGCACTACATGGCAGCGAAGATCCTCTCCTTCTCCGAAGACGCCCGCCGTAGCCTCGAGGCCGGCGTGAACAAGCTGGCCGACGCGGTCAAGGTGACCCTCGGCCCGCGTGGGCGCAACGTGGTGCTCGACAAGAAGTTCGGCGCCCCCACGATCACCAACGACGGCGTGTCGATCGCCCGTGAGATCGAGCTGGAGGACCCCTTCGAGAACATGGGGGCCCAGCTCGTCAAGGAAGTGGCGACCAAGACCAACGACGTCGCCGGTGACGGGACCACCACGGCCACCGTGCTGGCCCAGGCCCTGGTGCACGAAGGCCTGCGCAACGTGGCCGCCGGCGCCAGCCCCCTCGGGCTCAAGCGGGGCATCGACAAGGCCGTCGCCGCCGCGGTGGAGGCCATCAAAGCCCTCTCCAAGGAGATCGACTCCCAGGAGGAGATCTCCCAGGTCGCAGCCATCTCGGCTGCGGACACCGAGATCGGTCGGGTGCTCGCCGAGGCCATCGACAAGGTGGGCAAGGACGGCGTCGTCACCATCGAAGAGTCGAACACCTTCGGCATGGACCTCGAGTTCACCGAGGGCATGCAGTTCGACAAGGGCTTCATCTCGCCCTACTTCGTCAACGACGCCGAGCGCCAGGTAGTGGTCCTCGAAGACCCGTACATCCTCATCAACCAGGGCAAGATCTCCTCGGTGCAGGAGCTGCTCCCGGTGCTGGAGCGGGTCATGCAGGGCGGTCGCCCCCTCGTCATCCTCTCCGAGGACGTCGACGGCGAGGCCCTGGCCACGCTGGTGGTCAACAAGATCCGCGGCACGTTCAACTCGGTGGCCGTCAAGGCCCCCGGCTTCGGCGATCGCCGCAAGGCCATGCTCCAGGACATCGCCGTGCTCACCGGCGGCGAGGTCGTGGCTGAAGAGGTCGGGCTCAAGCTCGACAACATCACCCTCGAGCAGCTCGGTCGGGCCCGCAAGGTCGTCGTCACCAAGGACACCACGACCATCGTCGAGGGCTCCGGCTCCCACGATGCCGTGACCGCCCGCGTGAACCAGATCAAGCGGGAGATCGAGGACACCGACTCGGACTGGGACAAGGAGAAGCTCCAGGAGCGCCTGGCCAAGCTGGCCGGCGGCGTGGCCGTCGTCAAGGTCGGCGCCGCCACCGAGGTGGAGCTCAAGGAGAAGAAGCACCGCATCGAGGACGCCCTCTCGGCGACCCGGGCCGCCATCGACGAGGGCATCGTCCCCGGCGGCGGCACGGCTCTGATCCGGGCCAAGGCTTCGGTGCAGAAGGTGGTCGACAGCCTCGAGGGTGACGAGCGGGTGGGCGCCAACAGCGTCCTGCGCTCCCTCGACGCCCCGGCCCGCCTCATCGCCAGCAACGCCGGCTACGAGGGTGCCCTGGTGGTCCGAGAGGTCGAGGCCGGTTCCGGTGGCTTCGGCTTCAACGCCGCCACCGGCGAGTACGTCGACCTGCTCAAGGCCGGCGTCATCGACCCGGCCAAGGTGACCCGGGCTGCTCTGCAGAACGCGGCGTCCATCGCTGCGCTCCTGCTGACGACCGAGGCCCTGATCGCCGAGCGTCCCGAGCCGGCCGGCGCCGGCGGTGGTCATGACCACGGCGGCATGGGCGGCATGGGCGGCATGGGTGGCATGGGCGGGATGATGTAGTTCATCCCCCTCTGTCGCTTCTGCCCACCAGCAGTCGCAACACGTGACGGCCGGCCCCTCGGGGCCGGCCGTTCCCGTTCCCGACCCCGTCTGCCTTCCAGGGCAGGTCGGGTGCACTGGGTACGATGCCAGGCATGGATCCGGTGCAGCTCGACGAAGTCGGCAAGAGCCCCCGCGACGCCGGGGGTGAGCCGGTGGCCCCGGTCATCCGCCCCCCGGCCGACCCCGCCCGGCTGCTGGCCTTCTGGATGGAGTGGGAGCGGGCCGAGACCCCACCCGGTCGCACCCTGGCCAACCTGAAGACCGGTGGGCTGCGCGAGCTCCTCGAGCTCCTGGCCAACCCCCCGGCGTCGCCGGCCCCGGTCCTCAGCTGACGTGCACGCCACCCGGGGCGGCGCCCAGGTCATCCCCCGGCCCGTCGGCGTTCGCGCCGGCAGCGTCGCGCCGTGGGCCCACCTGCCCCCGGCCCGGCGCCGTCTGACCATGGATCGGGTCCAGACGGCCCTCGGGGCCCGGCCGCTGCGCACCCCGGTGCTCGAGCCCTTCCCCATCCGCCGCCACGCCGCTGTCCTCGTGCCCCTCTACCAGGGGGCCGATGGTCTGCGGCTGCTGCTCACCCGCCGGCCCGCGGCCATGCGCTCCCACTCGGGCGAGGTCAGCTTCCCCGGCGGTGGTCGCGAGGAGGCCGATGCCGACCTGTCGGTCACCGCCCTACGGGAGGCCGAGGAGGAGATCGGCCTCGATCGGGGGTCGGTGGACCTGTTCGGACGGTTGGACCCGCTGGCCACCATCGCCTCGGCGGCCATGATCGAGCCCTACGTGGGCTTCGTGCACCGTCTCCCTGCGTTGCGGGCCCAGCCTGTCGAGGTGGCCGCCATCCTCCACGTGCCCGTGGACGAGCTCCTCGAGGACGGCGTGTTCCACCAGGAGTGGTGGCCCATGCCCCCCCACCTGGTGGCCGAACACGGCCAGAGCTGGCGGCCCATGTTCTTCTACGAGCTGACCGGGGACACGGTGTGGGGGGCCACGGCCCGCATGCTGACCCAGCTGCTGGCCATCGCCACGGGCACCGAGCCCGACCCTGCCCCCGTCGGCCCCTCCGGCGCCGTCGAGCCCGAGGTCGTGGCCGAGAGCGACCCCACCACCTGACGCTCGCCCCGCCCTGCGCCGCCATCGGGGTCGAGCCGCCATGACCCAGGTGTTCGGATCCTGAGCGGCGGCGGTGGGGCCGGGCGTGCTGTCCTGGAGGGATGGGCGAGCGCAGCTACCACATGACCCCCGACGAGTTCCGCCGTCAGGGGGCGGCGGTGGTCGAGTGGGTGGCCCGGTACATGGAACAGGTCGAGGACCTGCCCGTGCTGTCCACCTTGGCCCCCGGCGACATCCGGGCCCGGTTGCCCGAACACCCGCCCGAACATCCCGAGCCGTTCGCCGATGTGCTCGGCGACGTGGGTCCCCTGCTGCTCGACGGCATCACCCACTGGCAGTCGCCCAACTTCTTCGCCTACTTCCCGGCCAACGCCTCGGGACCGTCCATCCTCGGCGAGCTGCTGTCGGCCGGTCTGGGGGTGCAGGGCATGTTGTGGGCCACCAGCCCGGCGTGCACCGAGCTCGAGACCCACGTGCTCGACTGGATGGCCGAGCTACTTGGCCTGCCCGACCGCTTCCGGTCGTCGGGACCGGGGGGTGGGGTCATCCAGGACAGCGCCTCTTCCGCCGTGCTGTGCGCCGTGCTCGCCGCCCGCCAGCGGGCCCAGGGCCGACGAGCGCAGCCGGCTGACCTCGTGGCCTACACCTCGACCCAGGCCCACTCCTCGGTGGAGAAGGCATGCCGCATCGCCGGCCTGGCCCCCGACCAGCTCCGCCTGGTGGACGTGGACGCCGGCTTCGCCCTCGATGTCGACGCCCTGGAGCGGGCCATGGCCGAGGACGTCGCCGCCGGTCGGGTGCCGTTCCTCGTCGTGGCCACCGTGGGCACGACCTCGTCGGGGGCGGTGGACCCCGTGGCTGCGGTGGGGCGCCTCACCGCCGGGCACCAGGCCTGGCTGCACGTGGACGGGGCCATGATGGGCGCCGCCGCCGTGTGCCCCGAGCTGCGTTGGGTGCTCGACGGCCTCGACGGCCTCGACGGGGTCGACAGCTTCTGTACCAACCCCCACAAGTGGCTGTTCACCAACTTCGACTGCGATTGCTTCTGGGTGGCCGATCGGGCCCCCCTCATCGATGCCCTGTCGATCCTGCCCGAGTTCCTGCGCAACGCGGCCAGCGAATCGGGAGCGGTCATCGACTACCGGGACTGGCAGGTGCCCCTGGGTCGGCGCTTCCGGGCCCTGAAGCTGTGGTTCGTGCTCCGCCACTACGGGGCCGAGGGCCTGCGCCACCACGTGCGGGCCCACGTGGCCCTGGGGGCCGAGCTGGCCCGTTGGGTGGCCGGGGACCCCCGTTTCGAGCTGGTGGTGCCCGCGCCACTCAACCTGGTGTGCCTGCGCCTGCGTGACGACGACCCGGGCGCGGACCCCGATGCGGATGACCGGCGCAACCAGGCCCTGCTCGAGGCGGTCAACGCCACCGGCCGGGCCTACCTGAGCCACACCCGGCTCGACGGTCGCTACGTGCTGCGGGTGTCCATCGGTGCCGCCGGCACCGAGCTCCGCCACGTGGCTGCCCTGTGGGACCTGTTGCAGCGCACGGCCGACGCTCTCGATGTCGCCTGAGTCCGCAGGGGCCCCCGCTCCGAGAGGGATGGGCCGCACCAGTTAGCATGTGCCGTTCCCTGGTCGACCCCGGAGGGTGTCCGACGTGGCCGAGATCGAAGTCGGGTTGGGCAAAGCGGGCCGGCGGGGGTACTCCCTCGCCGAGCTGTCCATCGTCCCCAGTCGCCGCACCCGTGACCCCGAGGACGTGGACATCTCCTGGCAGATCGACGCGTACCGCTTCGACCTGCCCATCCTCGCCGCCCCCATGGACAGCGTGGTCAGCCCGGCCACGGCCATCGCCATCGGCCGGTTGGGCGGGCTGGGCATCCTCAACCTCGAGGGCCTGTGGACCCGCTACGAGGACCCCGAGCCCCTCTACGAGGAGCTGGCCGAGCTCCACGGTGACAAGGCCACCCTGCGCCTGCAGGAGGCCTACCGCGAGCCCATCCAGCCCGACCTGGTCCAGGCCCGGCTGATGGAGATCCGCGCCGGGGGGGTCATCACCGCCGGGGCCGTCAGCCCCCAGCGGGCCGAGACGCTCCTGGCCCCCATCCTGGCGGCCGAGCCCGACCTGCTCATCATCACCGGCACCGTGGTGTCGGCCGAGCACGTGTCCCGCAACCGCGAGCCGCTCAACCTCAAGCAGTTCATCCGCAACCTGCCCGTGCCCGTCATGGTCGGCGGTTGCGCCAGCTACCAGGCCGCCCTGCACCTGATGCGCACCGGGGCCGCGGGCATCCTCGTGGGCATCGGCGCCGGTCGCAGCTCGACCATCAACCGCGTGCTGGGCGTGGGCGTGCCCCAGGCCACGGCCGTGGCCGACGCCCGCGCCGCCCGCATGCGCCACCTCGACGAGACCGGGGTCTACTGCCACGTCATCGCCGATGGCGGCATGTCCACCGGTGGCGACATGGCCCGGGCCGTGGTCTGCGGCGCCGACGCCGTCATGGTCGGCGCCCCCTTCGCCGCCGCGGCCGAGGCCCCGGGCCGGGGCTGGCACTGGGCCATGTCCGCGGCCCACCAGAGCCTGCCCCGGGGAGAGCGCCTCCAGGTCGGCGTGGCCGGCACCCTGGCCGAGATCCTCGAGGGCCCGGCCCACGATCCCGAGGGGCGCCTCAACCTGGCCGGCGGTCTGCGGCGGGCCATGGCCACCTGCGGCTACGAGACGCTCAAGGAGTTCCAGAAGGCCGAGCTGATGGTATCGCCGGCGTCGGCGCCCTCGTCCTCGCCTGTC
This sequence comes from Acidimicrobiales bacterium, assembly GCA_038255145.1. Taxonomy (GTDB): domain Bacteria; phylum Actinomycetota; class Acidimicrobiia; order Acidimicrobiales; family CAIXPF01; genus WHTX01. The sequence continues at coordinate 28,498 of JBBSLP010000023.1, read as the reverse complement.
GTGGGGAGCTGACGTGACCCACCCCGTCCCCGGTGGGTTCGCCACCGGCGAGGACACCGTGCTCGTGGTCGACTTCGGCGCCCAGTACGCCCAGCTCATCGCCCGGCGCATCCGCGAGGCCCACGTCTACTCCGAGATCGTGCCCCACACCATCACCGCGGCCGAGGTGGCCCGGCGCAGCCCCGCCGGCCTGGTGCTGTCGGGGGGGCCCAAGTCGGTGCACGTCGAAGGCGCCCCCAAGCTCGACCCCGAGATCTTCGACCTCGACGTTCCCGTGCTGGGCATCTGCTACGGCGCCCAGCTCATCGCCGACCAGCTCGGTGGCCGGGTCGCGGCCACGGGGCGGGGCGAGTACGGGCGCACCGAACTGCGGGTCACCGAGCCCGGCCTGCTCGGCCGCGAGTTGCCCGCTTCCCAGACGGTGTGGATGAGCCACTTCGACGCCATCAGCGAGGTGCCGCCGGGCTTCGAGATCACGGCCACCACCGACACCTGCCCCGTGGCCGCCCTCGAACACCGGGGCCGGGGGTTGTTCGGCCTGCAGTTCCACCCCGAGGTCGGCCACACCGAGTTCGGGCCGCGCTACCTCGAGCGCTTCCTCGTCGATGCCTGCGGGGCTGACCAGTCGTGGACGACGTCGTCGATCATCGACGCCTCCATCGACGCCATCACCGAACAGATCGGTGACGGGCGGGCCATCTGCGGCCTGTCGGGCGGGGTCGACTCGGCCGTGGCCGCCACCCTGGTCCATCGGGCCATTGGATCCCGGCTGACCTGCGTGTTCGTCGACACGGGCCTCATGCGGGCCGACGAGCCCGCCCAGGTCGAGGACGCGTTCCACCGCAACATGGGCATGGAGCTCATCCACGTGCGGGCCGGGGACCGCTTCTTCGACCGCCTGGCCGGCGTCATCGACCCCGAGGCCAAGCGCAAGGTCGTGGGCGAGCTGTTCATCCGCGTCTTCGAAGAGGCCCGCGGCGGGCTCGACGAGGCCAAGTTCCTCGTCCAGGGCACGCTCTACCCCGACGTCATCGAATCGGGGACGTCCACCGCGGCCAAGATCAAGAGCCACCACAACGTGGGCGGACTGCCCGACGACCTCGACTTCGACCTGGTCGAGCCGTTGCGCTCCCTGTTCAAGGACGAGGTGCGGGCCCTGGGCAGCGAACTGGGCCTGCCCGACGAGATCGTCTGGCGCCAGCCCTTCCCCGGGCCGGGCCTGTCGGTGCGCATCATCGGCGAGGTGACCGAGGAGCGGGTGGCCACCCTGCAGCGGGCCGACGCCATCGTGCGCGAGGAGATCCGCGCCGCCGGGCTCGAGCGGGAGATCTGGCAGGCCTTCGCCGTGCTGCCCGACATCCGCTCCGTGGGGGTCATGGGCGACGAGCGCACCTACGGCCACCCCATCATCATCCGGGCCGTCACCTCGGAGGACGCCATGACGGCCGACTGGGCCCGTCTGCCCTACGACCTGTTGGATCGCATGGTCAGCCGCATCATCGGCGAGGTCCCCGGCATCAACCGGGTGGCCTATGACATCACCTCCAAGCCCCCCGGCACCATCGAGTGGGAGTGATGTACCTGGTCAGAGGGATCGAGGCGCAGCACCTGACCGATCCCGGGGACGGCGATGTTGCATTGTTGCCCTCTATCGGTGAACGAAAGTCGTACCCCTACCCCCCGTAGGGAGCGTGGAGGGTAGCCGTTCGGGGCCTGGGACGATAGACCTGGGGGAGCGGCGTGCCCCTCACCTGGATGGGGGGCGCGGGATCGGCCCTCCGGGGCCACAGGAGCGGGAACACCCCATGAAGCGTTTCGTGGGCGTGGCCGTCATGGCTGCGTCCCTTGTGACGTTGGCGGCAGTGCGACCCCCGGCCGGGGGGACGGTGGACGGCGGCGGGCACGACCTGTCGGCGTTCGGCGTCCACGACCCGGACGGTTCGGCTTCGACCCTGGTGGTCGAGCCGGAGGAGGGTCAGGCCGACAACGTCCTCACCGAACTTGTCCGACGAGGTGTCGTGGTGCAGCGCGTGCTGCCCGGACTGATCGAGGTGGGGGCCGACGTGCCCTTCGCTGAGCTCGTGACCGTGCCCGGCGTGCGCGCCGTGGGTCCCGCCTCGCGCCCGGTGACGAGTGCGGCGACCACCCTGGCTCCCTCGGCGGCCGGGTTCGGCTTCGGCGGCGAAGGCGTGGCCGACGTCGGTGCACCGCGGTGGCACGAGGCCGGCATCCTCGGCGCGGGAACGCTCGTGGCCGTGATCGACACGGGCTTCGGTGACTGGGACATCGCCCTGGCCGCGGGCCAGGTGCCCTCGACCGTGGCCGGCGACATCAACCTGTGCAACCTGGGCCTGGGCGGCACCAACCACGGCACGGCCACGAGCGAGATCGTCTACGACATGGCGCCCTCGGCCACGCTCTTGCGGGTGTGCGTCGACGACGCCGTCGACCTGGCCCAAGCCGTGCCCCTGCTCATCGCCCGGGGCGTGAACGTGGTGAACATGTCCCTCGGCTTCTTCAACACCGGGCCGGGCAACGGCCAGGGTGGACCGGGTTCTCCCGACGCCAGCGCCCGGGCTGCGGTGGCTGCGGGGATCGTGTGGGTCAACTCGGCCGGCAACGAGGCGCTGGTGCACAACACGGGCACGTTCACCGACACCGATGGCAACGGCAGCCACGAGTGGGCGGCCGGCGACGAGTACCAGCGCTTCGACCTGCCCCCCCAGGGTGCGGTCGACGTCTACCTCAAGTGGGACGAGTGGACGGGGGCCCCGGCCGATGACTTCGCCCTGTGCCTGACCGACGATCCCGCCAACCCCGCCCAGTGCACCGTCAGCCGGGTGGCGACGCGGGGCCTGCCCACCGTGGCGTTCGGGGTGCGCAACCCCTTCACCACGGCCACCTCGCTCTACGTGCGGGTGGAGCGCCGGGCCGGTACGGGCAACCCCCGCCTCGATGCCTTCTTCGTAGGTGCCTCGGCCATCGAGCACCCGGTCACCGCGGGCAGCCTGGCTGATCCTGCGGCCGTGCCCGGCATCGTCACCGTGGGGGCCTACTGCACCCAGGGCGGTCGCGACCTGCGGCCCTACAGCTCCCAGGGCCCGACCCTCGACGGGAGGGCCGGGGTCACCCTGCTCGCTCCGGGCTCGGTGAGCGGCCTGCTGTTCGGCGACGTCATCGGCTGCCAGGGCGGCTACGGCGGCACTTCGGCGGCGTCACCCCACGTGGCCGGGGCCGCCGCGCTGATCAGCGAGGACCTGCGACGGGTCAACGCCGAACGGCCCGTCACCGCCGGGGACATCGTGGCCCAGCTGGAGATGCGCACCGACCGGGTCAGCGAGGGCGGGCCCGATCCCGTCTTCGGCTACGGCCGCCTGGCCATGGGCCAGCCCCTGTCGGCGCCCGGTGGTGGCCCGACGACGACCACGACCATGGCCCCGTCCACCACGACGTCGACCACGGCTCCGGGGCCGACCACGTCGACGACGGCCCCGGCGACGACCACGTCGACCACGGCGCCGGCGACGACGACGACGACCACGTCGACGACGCTGCCCCCGACCACCACGACGACGTCGACGACCATGCCGACGACGACCACGACCGTCCGCGACGGCCGCATCGAAGGCGTGGCCGTGGGGCTGTCGGACGCTCCGGACCGCTCCGACCCCCGACCGCTGGAGGGCGCCACCCTGTCGGGTGAGGCCTTCCTGTTCCTCACCCCCATCTACCCCGACAGCCCCATCGACCACGTCCGCTTCCTGGTGGACGGTCGGCTGATCCAGGTCGAGCGCTCGGCGGGCTACGACGTGGGCGGCGGCCAGGGCGACCGTGCGTACGGCCTGGACACCTTCCGAGTCGGCGACGGGGCTCACGAGCTGGAGACGGTGGTGGTTCTGGCCGACGGCAGCCGGGCCTCGTTCACCACCGACTTCCGGGTGGACAACACCGGCCGCACCCGACCGGACCAGCCCTTCTCCCTCGTGGCCCTGGGCCCCCAGGGAGAGGTGGCCTGGCCCCTCGACGGTGCCGTCGTCTCCGGGCCGGTGCGGCTGGGACTGGCGGGGACGGCCTCGGCCCCGGTGGGTCACGTGCTCTTCTTCGTGGACGCCGTGCAGCGGGCCTGGGACGGCAGCGCCCCCTACGCCATGGGTGAGGCCTTCGACAGCTCGGCCCTGGGGTCGGGCGCCCAAGCCAGCCAGGCCGTGGTCTTCCTGGCCGACGGTCGCATCTTCACCGTCAACGCCACGTTCACGGTCAGCTGAGGGGCGTCCCCTGAGCGACAGCACCCGGCCCATGGTCGGGTGCTGTCGTAGTGCTCAGGTACCTTGGAGCGATGCCCGCCACCACCTCCCAGGCACCCCGGGCCACCCCCGACGTCGAGGAGCTGCTGGCGGGCCTGAACCCCTCCCAGCGTGAAGCGGTGACCCACATCGGGGGCCCGCTGCTCGTCGTCGCCGGAGCCGGTTCGGGCAAGACCAGGGTGCTGACCCACCGCATCGCCTGGCTCATCCGCCACCAGGGGGTCTCACCGTTCGAGGTGCTGGCCATCACCTTCACCAACAAGGCGGCGGCCGAGATGCGCCACCGCGTCGGTGAGCTGGTGGGCCCGGTGGCCGAGAAGATGTGGGTGTCGACCTTCCACGCCGCCTGCGTGCGCATCCTGCGCCGCGACGGCAAGGCGTTGGGCTACCCCTCGGCCTTCACCATCTACGACCAGGCCGACGCCGTGCGCCTCACCGGCTACGTGGTGCGTGACCTGGGACTCGATGCCAAGCGCTTCGCGGCGCGGGCCGTGCACTCGACCATCAGCGCGGCCAAGAACGACGGCGTGAGCGCGGCGCACTACGCCGAGCGGGCCATGGGCCCCTTCGAGACCCGCCTGGCCCAGGTGTACACCGAGTACCAGTCCCGCCTGGAGCGGGCCGGGGCCATGGACTTCGACGACCTGCTCGGCGTCACCGTGCGCCTGTTCCGCGAACACCCCGACGTGCTGGCCCGCTACCGGGACCGCTTCCGCCACGTGCTCGTCGACGAGTACCAGGACACCAACCAGGTGCAGAACGAGCTCGTCACCCAGCTCGGGTCCGAGCACCGCAACGTGTTCGTGGTCGGTGACGGCGACCAGTCGATCTACCGGTTCCGGGGCGCCGACCTGCGCAACATCCTCGAGTTCGAGCGGGCCTTCCCCGACGCCACCGTGGTCGTCCTCGACCAGAACTACCGCTCGACCCAGACCATCCTCGACGCCGCCAACGCGGTGATCGCCAACAACCTGGCCCGCAAGCCCAAGGACCTGTGGACCGACCAGGGCGTGGGCGAGCAGATCTCCCGCTACCGGGCCGAGGACGAGACCGACGAGGCCCAGTGGGTGTGCCGGGAGATGGCCCGCCTCCACGACGGCGGCACCACCCGGTGGGACGAGATCGCCGTCTTCTACCGGGCCAACGCCCAGTCCCGCGTGGTCGAGGACCAGCTCATGCGGGCGGGCATCCCCTACCGGGTCGTGGGTGGCACCCGCTTCTACGACCGCCGGGAGATCAAGGACGCCCTGGCCTACGTGAAGGCCGTGGTCAACCCGTCCGACGACGTGGCCGTCAAGCGCATCCTCAACGTGCCCAAGCGGGGCATCGGGGACACCAGCGAGGGCCGCCTCGACGCCTTCGCCCGCACCAACGGGCTGACGTTCATGGATGCCCTGCGCCGGGCCGACGAGGCCGGGCTGTCAGGGCGGGCGTCGCGGGCCATCGGCAGCTTCGTGGACATGCTCGACGGGCTGGTGGACACCGCGGCCGACGGCCCCGGCCCCCTGCTCGAGGCCATCGTCGAGCGCACCGGCTACGGGGCCGAGCTCGAGGCCGAGGGCGGGGTGGAGGCCGAAGGCCGCCTGGAGAACCTGTCCGAGCTGGTGGGCGTGGCCCGTGACCACGACACCGTGGACGCCTTCCTCGAGCAGGTGGCCCTGGTGTCCGACACCGACGCCCTGGGTCGTGACGACAGCCAGGTCACCCTGATGACGGTGCACTCGGCCAAGGGCCTCGAGTTCCCCGTCGTCTTCCTGGTGGGCCTGGAGGAGGGGGTGTTCCCCCACATCCGCTCCATCGGGGAGCCCGACGAGCTCGAAGAGGAGCGGCGCCTGGCCTACGTGGCCATCACCCGGGCCCGTGAGCGCCTCTACGTGTCCCACGCCTGGAGCCGCCTGCTCTTCGGCTCGTCCCAGTACAACCCGCCCAGTCGCTTCCTCGACGAGATCCCTGCCCAGCTCGTGCAGGAACTGGGTGTGCCCCGCCGCGCCGGTCGGGTGGCGGGCCGATCGGGGTCCTCCGACGACCGCGGCCCCCGGGGTGGCCGCAGTGACGGCGGGGCGTCGATCACCGCAGGACGTGATCGCATCGTCGACGCCGCCCTGCGGGCCGGCCGCTCGACGACCGCTGGACCCGGGGGGGTGGGCCCCAGCGGCGGCGGGGGGATGGCGGTGACCGTCGGCGACGACGTGCGCCACGCCAAGTGGGGCGACGGCGTCATCCTCGCCGTCGAGGGCCAGGGCGAGAAGACCGAGGTCATGGTCCACTTCGCCAGCGTGGGCGACAAGCGCCTGCTGCTGTCCTGGGCCCCCCTGGAGAAGTTGGCCCGCTAGCTCCTGGCGGACTCGCTGGTCGCGGGCGGGCTGGCCGCTTCGGCCAGCAGTTCGCCGCTGTCGATGGCGTCGGGGTCGATGGTGGCTGCGGGCAGGGTCAGCCAGAAGCGGGCGCCCCGGCCGGGCTCGCCCTCGGCGCCGACCTGGCCGCCGTGGGCCTCGACCAGGCGGCGGACGATGGACAGCCCCAGGCCGACGCCGCCCCGCACGCCGGAGCGGGCCCGGGTCTCGCCCTGGTAGAAGGCGGCGAACAGGTACTGGCTCTCGCCCGCGGCCAGGCCGATGCCTTCGTCGCTGACCGAGATCTCGACCTCGTCACCCGACGGGCTGGCCTGGGCGGCCACCGTGACCCGACCGCCGTCGGGGGAGTACTTGAAGGCGTTCTCCAGCAGCTGGCCCAGGGCGGTGCGCACGGCGTTGACGTCGGCGTTGACCTGGGGGAGCTCTTCGGGCAGGTTCATGACCAGGGTGTGGCCCCGGCCCGCCACCACGAACTGGCGGGCCACGGCCTGCACGAGGCGGACGGGGTCGACGACCCGTAGGTCGAGGTCGATGGCGCCGGCTTCGGTACGCGCCGTGAGCAGGATCTTCTCCACGATCTGGCGCAGTTCCTCGGCCGAATCGGCGATGGCGTCCAACGCCATGTTGCGCTTCTCGGGATCCGCCGCGTCCCGATCGCCCCGCAACCACTCGGCGAAGCTGCGGATCACGGTGAGGGGGGTCTTCAGCTCGTGGCTGGTGGCGGCCACGAACAGCGTCTTGGCCGCGTCGAGGGCCTTCTGGCGGCTGATGTCGTGCACGGCCACGACCTGGCCCTCGTCCAGAGGGGTGGCCACCACCTCGACCCACTGGTCGTTGCCGAGGTGGTGCTCGGCCGGCTGCTCGGGCGTGCCCAGGGGCAGGGGCAGGGTGCGGCCCACGGCCCGGGTGGGAGGAATGCCCGTCAGCCGGGCGATGGCCGTGTTCCACGCCGTGACCACCCCGGTGTGGTCGATGACGGCCACACCCTCGGCCAGTCCGTCGATGACGGCCACCAGGTGGGCCTCGGCCCGCACCGCGTCCTCGTAGGCCAGGGCGTTGGCCACGGCCACGCCGCCGTAGCCGGCCAGCACGTCGAGCAGGTCGGCCTCGCCCGGGGTCAGGTCGTAGCCGATCTCGGGGAACAGCGCGACCAGGGCGCCGACGAACTGGCCCCGGGCGTAGACGGGGGTGACGATGGCCGTGTGCAGGTCGGGGATGACGGCCCGCACCTCGTCGGGGACGTCGGGCTCGGCGTGGTAGTCGGGGATGACGAGCCGGTAGCCGGGCCCGGCCAGGTCGCGCAGGCCGTTGGGCCCCGCGGCCAGGGTCAGGGACAGGGCCTCGGGGGGCAGTTTGCACACCGAGGCCACCCGGGCCGTCGTGCCCTGCTGGTCCTCGGCGATGAGGAAGGCCGACGCGCCGGCGCCGGTGAGCTCGACGCAGCTCCGACACACCCGGTCCAGGACCAGGTCGTGGTTCAGATCACTGTTCAGGTCGGCCAGGACCTGGAGCAGCCGTCGGGGCAGGCGTTCGCCACCAGCCCTCCCCGTGGGACCGGGAGGGACAGGGTTGTCGACCCTCGGAGGGGCCGCGCTTCCGCCGCCGTGCTGCTTTTCCGTGACATGGCACGCTAGTGCGTGACAACCGCGTTGCGGGGTCGTCTCGGTCAGCGCGAGGGGCTGGGTGTGCCCGATTGCACGACGCTGGACCGGGTCGTCCCGCCTGTCTCCGAATTGCCACCCGTCCCCGCGCCGGAGCTACCGCCGGTCCCCCCGTCGCCGCCCTCGAGGGTCCGGTTGATGTCGACGGTGACCCGACCGTCATCCACCCGGACCGGGTACTGCTCGAGGCCTTCGCCCTCGGGGCTGTAGGTGCCTCCGCCGCAGGGGTCGGTGAAGCGCTCGAGGTCGCGGTCCCACGACAGCGCGCACTCGCGCTCACTGCCCCCTGTGCGCGCCGCGAAGGCGTACCAGCCCTGCTCGGGGTCGTCGCCCACGTGGCTGACGAAGACGTCGCGGTGCCCGCCCGAGACGTCGGACACGAGGAAGGGACCGTCCTCGGCGATGTTGGCCGCCAGGCGGGTGGTCGAGCCCACCTCCCAGGTCGAGGAACCCAGGCGCACCTCGACGTCACCGCTGCGGGACAGGAGCAGGAAGACGGCCCCGAGGGCCACGGCCACGAGCACGCCACCGAGGGCCAGGGCCAGCGCGGTGATCTCCCTGCGGTTGGCCGCCTTGCCCACCGGCATGCGCAGATTCCCTTCGAAGGCGAGTGCGTACCTAGTATCCCCGCCATGCAGCGGCCCTACCGAGTCGTCGTGGCCAAGCCCGGTCTCGACGGCCATGACCGAGGGGTGAAGGTGATCGCCCGCGCCCTGCGTGACGCAGGCTTCGAGGTGATCTACACCGGGCTCTTCCAGACGCCCGAGCAGGTGGCCGAGACCGTCCTCCAGGAGGACGCCGACGCCATCGGTCTGTCGATCCTCTCCGGCGCCCACATGACGCTCTTCCCCCGCACCATGGAAGAGCTGCGCAAGCGGGACCTCGACGACATCGTCGTCTTCGGTGGGGGCATCATCCCCGACGTCGACATCGCCAAGCTCAAGGAAGCCGGCGTGGCCGAGATCTTCACGCCCGGCGCGGCGATGGACGCCATCACCACGTGGCTGGCCACCACGCTCGACGAGCGTGAGGACGCCCGTTCCCGGTAGTCCCCTCAGCATCCAGCACCGCCCTGGGCCGTAGTCGTCCACCGCAACGTCGTCCACCGCAACGCCGTCCACCGCATCCACCACAGCAGCCGTCAAGAGCCGGGGAGGCCCGACACCGTTGGACCTGTACGAGTACCAAGGCAAGCAGTTCTTCGCCCGATACGGGATACCCGTCTCGGCCGGTGACGTGGCCCGCACGGTCGACGAGGCCGTCGAGGTCGCCGAGCGCGTCGGCTACCCCGTCGTCGTCAAGGCCCAGGTCCAGGTGGGCGGGCGCGGCAAGGCCGGCGGCATCAAGCTGGCCTCGAACACGGACGAGGTCCGCACCCACGCCGGCAACATCCTGGGCATGGACATCAAGGGCCACACCGTCGAACTGGTGTGGATCGAGGTCGCCTCGGACATCACCGAGGAGTACTACGCCAGCTTCACCCTCGACCGCTCGGCCAAGAAGCACCTGGGCATGCTGTCAGCCGAGGGCGGCGTCGAGATCGAAGCCGTGGCCGAGGAGAACCCCGACGCCATCGCCAAGATCTGGATCGACCCCGTGGACGGTCTCGACGAGACCACCACCCGGGCCTGGGTGGCGGCGGCCAACCTCAACCCTGACGCCACCGAGGGTGCCGTCTCCATCCTGTTGGCCCTGTACCGGGCCTACGTGGAGGGCGACGCCGACCTGGCCGAGATCAACCCGCTCATCCTCACCCCCGACGGCCGGGTGCACGCCCTCGACGCCAAGGTGACGCTGGACGGCAACTCGACGTACCGGCACCCCGACTACGAGCAGTACGAAGCCACCCAGGTGCGCGACGAGCGCGAGACCCAGGCCTTCGAGAAGGGCCTGCAGTACGTCGGCCTCGAGGGCTCGGTCGGCGTGATCGCCAACGGCGCCGGTCTGGCCATGTCCACGGTCGACGTGGTCAACCAGGTCGGCGGCAGCCCGGCCAACTTCCTCGACATCGGCGGCGGCTCCAACGCCTCGGTCATGGCCGGGGCGCTCGAGGTCATCAACAACGACCCCAAGGTGCGGTCCATCTTCATCAACATCTTCGGCGGCATCACCAAGGGTGACGAGGTCGCCAACGGCATCATCGAGGCGCTGGCCCGCGTGGACATCTCCTCACCCATCGTCATCCGTCTCGACGGCACCAACGCCGAAGAGGGTCGGGCCATCCTCGCTCCCCACCTCTCGGACAAGCTGGCCATGGCACCGGACATGTTGAGCGCGGCCCGCACCGCCGTGGCCCTCGCGGGAGGACAGCCCAAGTGAGCATCTTCGTCGACGAGACGACCAAGGTCGTCTACCAGGGCCTGACCGGTTCCCAGGGCCGCTACTACGGGCTCTTGAACAAGGCCTACGGCACCAACGTGGTGGCCGGTACCAACCCCAAGAAGGCTGGCACCGACATCGAGGGCATCCCCATCTTCGCCACCGTGGCCGAGGCCGTGGCCGGGACCGGGGCCAACGCCTCGTGCATCTTCATCCCCGCGCCCGGCGTGCGCGCCGCGGTGATGGATGCGGCCGAGGGCGGCGTGAAGTTCATCGCCGTCATCACCGAGGGCGTCCCCGCCCAGGACGAGGCCTGGTTCTTCAACAAGCTGAAGCGGGACTTCCCCGACGTGCAGCTGCTCGGTCCCAACTGCCCCGGCATCATCAGCCCGGGCAAGTGCAACATCGGCATCACCGCCGGGCACATCGCCAAGCCCGGCGGTCCCGTGGGCATCGTGAGCCGCTCGGGCACCCTGACGTACCAGGCCCTGTACGAGCTGCAGCAGGCCGACATCGGCGTCACCACCTGCGTCGGCATCGGCGGCGATCCCGTGCCCGGCACCTCGTTCATCGACTGCCTGGCCGCCTTCGAGGCCGATCCCGAGACCAGGGCCGTCATGATGATCGGCGAGATCGGCGGCTCGGCCGAGGAAGAGGCCGCCGCCTTCATCGCCGAGCACATGACCAAGCCCGTGGTGTCCTACATCGCCGGGGTCACCGCTCCTCCCGGCAAGAAGATGGGCCACGCCGGCGCCATCGTGTCCGGGGGCAAGGGCACGGCCCAGGCCAAGATCGACGCCCTGCGCGAGGCCGGCGCCCAGGTGGGTTCCAACCCCACCGAGGCCGGCCAGCTCATGGCCGAGGTCGTGGCCAAGCTGAGCTGACCGGGGCTGATCGGAGCTGATACGACGCTCGCAGACGATGGTCTCCACCCCCCTGGCTGGGTGAAGACCATCGTCCTGCAATCCCCAACCGGGGTCACGTCCGCGTCGCCGTGCTGTGGCAACCTGTCGACCCACCGGCGGGTGGTCAACAGGTTCTGGCGGCGCGGCGGAGGCGCCCGGAAGAGGAGCGTTCGTGAGGATCAACAACGTCGTCAGGTGGTGCATCGCCGGTGCGATCACCTGTGCTGCCGTCGTCGGGCTCGTCTCGGCACCGGCTTCGGCCCAGACCAGCAACGACCCCTCCCCACCCCTCGTCACCGACTACGCCAACTACCCCCTGGGCCTGGGCATCATCCCCGCCGGGTGCACGACCCTGGGTCGAGCTGTGCTGGTCAACCCGCAGTTCTCGGTCGACGGCGGTCCAGCTACGGACAGCTTGCAGTCCCTGGATCTGCAGCCCCCCGCCGCCGAGGTGTCCCTGACCTGGGACGGCTTCGCTGCGGGGTGCGAGGGCATCGGTGTGTCCCTGTCGGGCAAGATCTCGGGCACGCCGTACTTCGATCCTTCGTACAACCAGGAGAAGGACCGCAGTGCCTACTGCGGACCCGGCGACGGTCTGATCCCCTGTGCGGCGCCGTACCGGTTGTCCCTGCGCCTCGACGAGCAGCCCGGTCAGATCGATCCGCCGTGCTTCCAGATCGACGCCCACCTGGGCCCGGCCCTGGCCATCGTGGGCCCGGCGGGCTCCTTCTACCGGAACAACAACGCCGGCCGTGCCGACATGCTCATCGATGCCTGGAACGGCGGTCGCCAGCCCTGCACCCAGCCGCCGCCCGTGACGGTCACCACGTTGTCGCCCACCACCACGACGACCACGCCGCCGCCGCCGACCACCGGTGAGGTGACGACCACGAGCGTGTCGCCCATCTCGGTGTCCACGTCACGGCCCGCCGTGACCAGCACGACCTGCCCGGCGGGCTCGGCCATGGACAACGACAGCTGCGTCCAGGTGGCGGGCATCAGTGCCACCATCCCCCGCACCGGCACCACCTCAGGGGCCACGGCCGGGGCCGGTGTGTTCATGGTGCTGCTGGGCAGCGTCCTGGTGGTCGCGGCCGGCACCCTGGGCCGCCACCGTCGCCACAGCTGACCGGGCGGGCGTTGGCCCTGCCCTGCTCGACGTCAACCGGGACGTAGGTCGTCGAGCACGGCCTGGACGGCGCTGAACAGCAACGTGAGGGGGTGGTCGAGGCTGCGCAACGCAGCCTCGGCCACCGTCCGCGAACGGGCTCCGCTGGCGGTCACGACGTGGAAGGCGACCTCGCCCACGGCGGGGAGCGGGAACCCCGTGGCCGGGGGCACCAGGTGGAGGGTGGCCGCTGCGGCCTCGAGCGCCCGCGCCGCCGCAGGGCTGCCGGCGCTGGAGCGGCCGCCGTTGCTGGCCGCCACCGTGGCCGGGCCCCGGGCGGGGACGACCACGGTGGCCCACGTCGTGGCGTGGGCCAGGTCCACGGCCACCAGCCAGATGTCGCCGACGCCGACGCCGACGCCGACGCCGACGCCGACGCCGTCGCCGGGGCTGGCGCCGGCAGCGGCGGCCGGGGGGCCAGCGGTGGCCAGGACCTCGTCCCGCCACCGTGACCAGGTGGGGTCGGGCGCCGGGGGAACGGCGGGGCGGGATCGATCGGGCGGGCGGGGATCGGGGGAGCGGCGTCGGCGTCGCATGGGCGTCTCGCTTCTTCGAGAGCGCACGCTACCGAGCCGTTGCCGCGTGACGGGGCACCGTTCGGGCCCGGCGCCGGGGCCTTGCTACGGTCCACTGGTGCCTCGCGCCCTGCTGTCCGTGTACGACAAGACCGGCCTCTTGCCCCTGGCCCGGTCCCTCGACGAGCTCGGCTGGGAGCTGATCTCGTCGGGGGGGACGGCGGCGGCGCTTTCCCAGGCCGGCCTGGCCGTGACCGAGGTCAGCGAGGTCACCGGGTTCCCCGAGATGCTCGACGGGCGGGTCAAGACCCTCCACCCCCGCATCCACGGCGGGATCCTGGCCGACCGGGCCAAGGACGAGCACATGGCCACCATCGCCGCCCACGACATCCCCCCCATCGACCTGGTGGTCTGCAACCTCTACCCCTTCTCCAGCGACCCCTCCGTCGAGCTCATCGATGTGGGCGGGCCCACCATGGTGCGGGCCGCGGCCAAGAACTTCGACGCCGTGGGCATCGTCACCTCGCCCGCCCAGTACGACGGGGTGCTGGCCGAGCTCGCCGACCAGGGGACCTTGTCGGCGGACACCCGGCGCCAACTGGCCCGGGCCGCCTTCTCGCTCACCGCGGCGTACGACGCCGCCATCGTGGCCTGGCTCGACGAGGGCTCGGCCGACCCCCTGCCCTCCACCCTGCACCTGGCCCTGGAGCGGGCCCAGGACCTGCGCTACGGCGAGAACCCCCACCAGGTGGGTGCCCGCTACCGCTACGTCGGCGGTCGTTCGTGGTGGGACGGAGCCACCCAGCACGGGGGCAAGGAGCTGTCCTACCTCAACCTCTACGACGCCGAGGCGGCGTGGAAGCTGGTCAACAGCCTCGGTGACCGCCCCGCAGCCGTCGTCATCAAGCACGCCAACCCCTGCGGGGTGGCCGTGGCCGACAACATCACCGAGGCCTACCGCCTGGCGCACGAGTGCGACCCCGTGTCCGCCTACGGGGGCATCGTGGCCGTCAACCGGCCCCTGCCCGCGGCGCTGGCCGAGGCCCTGGCCCCCGTGTTCACCGAGGTGGTCGTGGCCCCGGCGTACGAGCCCGAGGCCCTGGCCCGGCTCACGGCCCGCAAGAACCTGCGGGTGCTCGAGGCCCCGGCGCCGGGCACCGCCCCCCTCGTGCACCGTTCCATCGACGGTGGCCTGCTGGTGCAGACGGCCGACCGCGTCACCTGGGATCGGGCCGCCTTCACCGTGGCCACGAAGCGCTCGCCGACCGAGGCCGAGTGGGCCGACCTGGAACTGGCCTGGCGGGTGGCCGCCGTGGTCACGTCCAACACCATCGTGGTGGCCAAGGGCGGTGCCGCGTGGGGCATCGGCGCCGGCCAGCAGAACCGGCGCGACGCCGGCATCCTCGCCGCCACCAAGGCCGACGGCCGGGCCCGGGGCGGGGCCTGTGCCTCGGACGCCTTCTTCCCCTTCCGCGACGGCCTCGACGCCGCCGCCGACGCCGGCTGCACCGCGGTGATCCAGCCCGGCGGCTCCATCCGCGACGACGAGGTCATCGCCGCCGCTGACGAGCACGGCATGGCCATGGTCTTCACCGGTGAGCGCCACTTCCGGCACTAGTCGTAGTTGCCAAGCGGGGCCCCAACCCCACGGCGTGCCGGCCGGCGGTGTGGTCGCCGACGAGGGACCCGGCCACCGCTGTTCCCGGCTTCTGTGAAGCATCTGCCCCCGCCACGGTGGTGAATGCTTCACCTTTGCCCCAGCTCAGCCTCACGATCGGCGCAAGTGACGCGAGGTGCGGCCGGCTGGCCACCCGACCCGCCGACCCGCCGGTCACCTGCCGGTCACCTGGCGGTCGGCCGTGAGCCCGTGAGGCGCTCGGGGGTTAGGGTGCAGCCAGGGACGAAGCAGGGGGGCCTGGGATGATCCGCTATGACGGACGGGTGGCGTTGGTGACCGGTTCGGGTCGGGGGCTGGGGCGCTCCCACGCCCGCTTCCTGGCCTCCCGGGGGGCGTTGGTGGTGGTCAACGACACCGGGGGCGATGTGGATGGCACCGGCCGCTCCGACGAGGTGGCCGACGCCGTCGTCGAGGACGTGCGGGCCGCCGGCGGTGAGGCCGTGGCCGACTACCACGACGTCGCCACCCAGGAGGGGGCCATCGGGGCGGTCACCACCACGCTCGACGCCTACGGCAAGATCGACATCGTGGTCAACAACGCCGGCATCCTGCGGGACCGGACCCTGGCCAAGCTGGAGCCCGACGACTTCGACGCCGTCGTGGCCGGGCACCTCTCCTCCAGCGCCTACGTCACCCACGCCGCCTGGCCCCACCTCCGCGACCAGGGCTACGGGCGGGTGGTGTTCACCACCTCGGCCGCCGGCCTCTACGGCAACTTCGGCCAGGCCAACTACGCCGCCGCCAAGATGGCCCTCGTCGGGCTCATGAACACGTTGGCCCTCGAGGGCGCCCCCAAGGACGTCAAGGTCAACACCATCGCCCCCGTGGCCGGTACCCGCATGACCGAATCGCTCATGACCCGGGAGGTGCTCACCGCCATGGTGGCCGAGTACGTGACCCCGGTCGTGGGCTGGTTCTGCTCCGAGGAGTGCTCGGCCAGCGGCGCCGTCGTCGAATCGGGCGCCGGTCACTTCGCCCTGGTGCAGGTCATGGAGGGGGCGGGCTTCACCTTCGACGACCCCGCCACCGTGACCCCCGACGACATCGCCGCCCACTGGGACCGCATCGCCGACATGTCCGGGGCCCAGCCCTTCGCCGACGCCAACGCCGCGGTGGGCAAGGTCCTGGCCTCCCTCAAGGGCGCCGCGGGCTGACCCCATCCCCCGCCCAGCCCAGCCCCGGCGGCGCGGGCGCTAGCCTGCTCCACTCGTGACGGCCCAGGTGCTCGATGGTGAGGCGGTCGCCCGCCAGATGCGTTCGGCGATGACCGAGCGGGTGCGCGACCTGGCGGCGCAGGGGATCGTGCCCGGCCTGGGCACCATCCTCGTCGGCGACGACGGTCCCTCGGCCCGCTACGTGGCCATGAAGCACGAGGACTGCGCCGAGGTCGGCCTGACCTCCCAGCACCGGCACCTGCCGGCAGACGCCACCCAGGCCGAGGTCATGGCGGCCGTGGCCCGCTTCAACGACGACCCCGCCGTGCACGCCTTCCTGCTGCAGTACCCCTTCCCCAAGGGCCTGGACTACGCCGCCGCCCTGCTGTCGGCCGACCCCGACAAGGACGTCGACGGGCTGCACCCCACCAACCTCGGCCAGCTGGTCATGGGTGAGCCCGGCCCCCGTCCGTGCACCCCCGTCGGCATCCAGGTCTTGTTGGAGCACTTCGGCATCGACGTGGCCGGCCGCCACGTCGTCATCGTCGGCCGGGGCCTGACCATCGGTCGCCCCCTGGCCAACCTGCTGGCCCTCAAGGAGAAGGGGGCCAACGCCGCGGTGACCGTGGTCCACACCGGCGTCGCCGACCTGGGCTCCTTCACCCGCCAGGCCGACGTGCTCGTGGCCGCGGCGGGGTCGCCCGGGCTCATCACCGCCGACATGGTGCGGCCCGGTGCCGTGGTCGTAGGGGCCGGGGTCAGCTTCGAGGGCCGCAAGATCATCTCCGACGTGGCCGACGACGTGGCCGAGGTGGCCGGGTGGCTCTCGCCCCGCATCGGCGGCGTCGGGCCCATGACCAGGGCCGTGCTCCTGCGCAACTGCGTCGACGCCGCCGAGCGCCGGGCCGCGCCGACCGGGTGAGCTGAACGAACCCTGACCGGGTGATCCGACCCGTAGTGGGGGCGGGCGACCACCCGTAGAGTTCCTCCATGGCGCACATCCGGGATCTCTTCGCCGCGGGGCCGACGTTGTCCTTCGAGTTCTTCCCCCCCAAGACCGACGAGGGGCTGCGTTCGCTGGAGAAGGCCATGGGGGAGCTCGACGCCGTCAGCCCCACCTTCGTGTCCGTCACCTATGGCGCCGGTGGCTCGACCCGCGACAGCACCCGGGACATCGTCGTCGACATCTGCCGCACCCGGCCCTACCCGGCCATGGCCCACCTGACGTGCATGGGCCACGAGAAGCCCGAGCTCGAGGCCCTGCTGGCCGACTACGCGGCCAACGGGGTCACCAACATCCTGGCCCTGGCCGGTGACCCGCCCGCAGATGGCTCGCCGGCCACCGGGGACTTCAGCTACGCCAGCGAGCTCGTCGACCTCATCCGGGGGGTGGGCGACTTCAGCGTCGGTGTGGCCGCCTTCCCCGAGCTCCACCCCCGGTCCGAGTCGACCAGGGACGACCGGCGGCGGCTGGCCGACAAGATGGCCCAGGCCGACTTCGCCATCACCCAGTTCTTCTTCGACCCCGCGCCCTTCCTGCGCCTGCGTGACGACCTCGACGCCCTGGGCGTGACCACCCCGCTGGTCCCCGGCATCATCCCCGCGCTGAACCCGACCTCGGTGCGTCGCTTCGCCGAGATGAACGGGGCCAGGGTGCCACCGGCACTGTGGGCCCGTCTGGAAGCGGCCACCCCCGACGAGCGGGTGGACATCGCCGTGGACCACGCCTGCGCCCTCATCTCCGACCTGGTCAGCGAGGGTGTACCCGGGGTGCACCTCTACACGCTGAACCGGGCCGAGGCCCCCGTGCGCATCGCCACCGCCCTGGGCCTGGGCGGCTGAGGACCCCGCTTCGCCACCCCCGGACCGGGGGCCCACCGCGCTACGAGACAGTTTCGTCACCGCCGGGCATCGGGCACCCCGAACCATGAGCAGCTTCAGGAGACGGGCTCTTCTCAGTAGACGGGTACTGACGGTGCTGTGCTCGGCGACGGTCGTCGCCGGGTTCGCCGTCCCCGCCGGGGCCACAACGTCGACTGCGGGGCCCCCGGGAGAGCCGGCGACGTCGTCGTCGGACGGGGGGCCGGGTAGCGACGACCACGGAGCCGGCGAGGGCGACGGCGCCGACGGCGTCGGGCCGGACTTCACCCCCACCTACGCCACCGCAGACTGCCCGGTGCCGCTGCCGGCCCCGGTCGCCGTCGGCGTGGAGTGCGGCTACGTGACCGTTCCCGCCCAGTGGGACGACCCCGACGGCGGCACCATCGAGCTGGCCGTAGCCCGCTTCGCCGCCACCGAGCCCAGCGACGACGCCCCCCTGGTCATGTTGGCGGGCGGGCCCGGGGAGCTGCTCGTCACCCCGGTGCTGAGCTCGCTGGCCCTGACCGGGGGCCTGAACCCCGACCTGCACCGCGAGCGTGACTTCGTGCTCGTCGACCAGCGGGGGGTGGGCGCCAGCCGCCCCGCACTCGACTGCGACGAGGTCTTCGCCGCGCTGTCGGGGGGAACGGATCCCGCCACCCTCGAGGACGAGGTCCTCGCCGGCTACCAGGCGTGCCACGATCGGCTCGTGGCCGAGGGGATCGACCTCGGCGCCTTCGACACCCGCAACGACGTGGACGACATCGACGCCGTGCGCGACGCCCTGGGCTACGAGCAGATGCACCTGTTCGGCACCAGCTACGGCGCCCGCCTCGGGCTGCAGGTGGCCGGCGAGCACGCCTCCGGCCTGGCCAGCCTGGTGCTGTCCTCGCCCATCCCCGCGGAGGAGAACTTCCTGGCCGACGCCGGGCCCTCCTACGACCGGGCCCTGCGGGCCGTCGACGCGGCGTGCGCGGCCGACGCCGCCTGCGACGCGGCCAACCCTGAGGTGCTGGCCACCCTGGAACGGACCGTGGCCGCCCTCGAGATCGAGCCCGCTCTGGTCGAGGTACCCGATCCGAGCACCGGACAGGCGGCGCAGGTGCCCTTCGGTGGACGGGCCCTGGCCCAGGTCGTGTACTCGCTCTTCTACTCGCCGGGGGGGCCGTCGGCCATCCCCGCCCTGATCACGTCGGTGGCCAACGGTGACCACCGGGTGTTGCTGGCGGCCGGGGAGGCCACGGCCATCACCAGCTCACCCCTGGCCTACGGCATGCAGGCCTCGTTCCTGTGCGCTGAGGAGGCGGTGGAGACCGCTCCCTCGGACCAGGCCGAACCCGAGACCCTGGCCGCCCGGTTGTTCCTCAGCTACAACCCGGTGATCGGCTCGGCCCTCGAGCGCATCTGCCAGGTGTGGGACGTCGAGCCGGCCGATGCGGAGACGTTCGAGCCGGTGACGTCCCCGGTCCCCACCCTGGTGGTGACGGGCCAGTTCGACCAGATCACGCCGCCGCAGTACGGCGAGGACGTGGCCCGTGCCCTACCCAACTCGCTGTACCTGGAGATCCCCGGCGTGGGCCATTCGCCCCTGCTGGCCGTGGGCATCTGCGGGTTCGCCATCCTCGACGACTTCATCGACGATCCCTGGCTGGTGCCCGACACCAGCTGCATCCCCGCCGCTCCCGTGTTCCTCACCATCGAGGACCTGGCCGGGGTGGAGACGTCGACGGCGACGGTCACGGCGGCCCACGCCCTCGTCGACGCCTGATCCGTTCGTCGCCGTTCCCAGCCGTTTATCGCTGGCTGTTCCGGGGGGTCGATCGCTCTGGCGATCGGCCCCCCGGCCGCGTCGTGGCGCCATCGGGCCCACGTCCCGTAGCGGGCGTCAGGGTCGGGTGCCCTCGACCACGAGCTCGGGCAACATGTCCGTGGAATCAGGGTGCCCGGCCGGGGGCCGGGGCGGGCCGTCGACGATGCCCACCAGGCGCCGGGCCGCGCCGGAGATGGGCGAGCCCAGACCGTCGGGGAAGAAGGCCGTGCCCACGATGAGCAGCACCCCGAACAGCATCTTCTCGTTGATGTCCCAGCCCTCGTGGGCGGTCAGGTAGGGGACGCCCACGATGAGGAGGGCGCCGATGGGGGCCCCGATCCGACGGTTGACGCCGCCGAAGACGGCCGCCCCGTAGAAGATCAGGCCCATCTGCACGTCGAAGGTCTCCGAGGTGACGGCCTGGGTGTGCAGGGCCAGGAGCCCGCCGGCGACCGCGCCGATCATGGAGGCCACACCGAAGGTCCACGTCTTGGTGGCCACCACCCGCACCCCCATGCTCGTGGCGGCCAGGTCGTTGTCGGCCGACGCCCGGATGGCCCGGCCCACGGGGCTGCGGTCCAGGTTGGCCAACACGGCCACGGTGGCCGCGGCCACGAACACGGTGATGATGTGCAGCCACAGGTAGCCCTTGCCCGCGGGCAGGTTGAGCCACGAGGGCACCTGCATCTCGAGGGGGGGAGGGCCACCGCTCCCCCCGGTGAACCACGAGAACCGCTGGATGATCATGGGGAAGGCCACGGCCAGGCTGAACGTCACCATGGCCAGGTACTGGCCCCGGATGCGCAGGGCGGGCAGGCCCACCAGCGCCCCGATGAGCAACCCGCACAGGCCGGCCACGGCCAGGCCCAGCAGGGGGGAGACGTCGTAGCGGGTGGCGACGACCAGGGTGGCGTACGCGCCCAGGCCGAGGAAGGCGCTGTGGCCCAACGACAGCTGGGCGGCGGGGCCCAGCAGCAGGGCCAGGCCCCACAGGGCGATGGTGGTGGCCAACAGCTCGGTCCACAGCCGCCCTTCGCCGATGGGCAGGACGAAGGCCGGCACGAGGGCCAGGGCGAGCATGGCGACCGCGCCCACCATGGTGGCGGCCCGGGCCCCTGATGTGCCCCGCTCGAAGGCGAACCGGGGTCGGACCACGGCTTCCGCTGCGGTGGCGCCCAACACCTTGCTGGGCGCCTCGTCCTCGATCTTCGTGCCGAACAGGCCCTGGGGGCGCAGGTACAGCATCAGCACCATGCCCAGCAGCACCACGGGCAGTGACAACCGCCCGCCGACGAAGCCGACGTAGCCCGACAGCATGGTCTGGCTCAGGCCCACGATCAGGCCACCGACGATGGCCCCGCCCATGCTCGTCAACCCGCCGATGGTGGCGGCGGCGAAGCTGTACACGAGCAGCCGGATCATCATCGAGGGTTCGAGCACCAGGCGGCTGGCCAGCAGGCAGCCGACCAGGGTGCCCAAGGCGCCGGCCAGGGCCCAACCGCCGGTGAGCACCCGCTGGCTGCGCACCCCCATCAGTCCGGCCAGCACCCGGCTCGACGAGACGGCCCGGAAGGCCAGGCCGGCCTTGGTCGTGCGCAGCAGGAGGGCCAACAGGCCGAGCACGATGATGAGGGTGATCCACGTACCCAACATCTCGAAGCGCAGGCGGGCCCCGAAGATGGTCAGGTAGTCGTCGGGGTCGTTGGGGAAGAGCGAGTCGTAGCCCCGGGACACCGGCTTCCAGATGTAGTTGTCCAGGCCGTTGATGAGCAGCAGCAACCCGATGGACACGCTGACCGCGGCCCGGGCCGAGGTCTCCGGTATCCGACTGATCAACAGGCGTTCGACCAGGGCGGCGAGGACGGCCATGACCACCATGGCCCCGGGCACGGCCAGCCAGATGGGCCACGGCGTACCCGGCAGCCAGCGGGCCACGAACGCCGTGCCCGCCAGGGCCGGGGTGGCCGGCGAGGTGAGCACCAGGGACACGTAGGTGCCCATGGTGGCCAGCTCGCCCTGAGCCAGGTTCAGACGTCCGCTGGCCCGGTAGACGACCACCAGGGCCAGGGCCAGGGCGCCGTAGAGCGACCCGTTGGACACTCCGTCGATGAGGCGTTGCAGGAAGAGCTGGATGTCAGCCGCCGGTCGGTCGGTTGCGGGGGGCGCGCTGCTGGCGCGTGACGGGCGTCATGTCGCTGAGCGTAGGGGACCGTCGAAGTCGGCGACATACTCGTCGACGACGTCGTCGAGGGAGGCATCCCTGGGCAGGCCCAACACCAGGGCGCGCGAGGCATCCCAGCGCCCGGGCCACGACCCCACCACCGCGGTGATGGCCGGGTCGGGGCGCACGGCGATGTGGCCCAGGCGGCGGTGGTGGCGCTGGGCCCCGGCGTGGGCCGCGGCCACCAGATCGGCCGCGGTGACCTCGAGGGCGGGCAGGCCCACAGCCCGGTTGGCGCCCAGGCGGCTGCTGTCGAGGTCGAGCAGCGCCACCAGGCCGTTCACCGCGGTGCGGTGACCGATCACGCAGATGGGGGTGGCGGGCTCGACGGGCACCACCGCTTCGAGGCCGGCCAGGGGCTCGCGCACCACGGACGAGGCGAACGACGACGCCGCGGCGTTGGGACGACCGGGGCGCACGATGACCGTGGGCAGGCGGGCCGTGCGCCCGTCGATCAGGCCCCGTCGGCTGTACTCGTCGACGAGCAGCTCGCCCATGGCCTTGGTCATGCCGTAGGTGGTGACCGGGGTCTGCTTGGTGGTGTCGCTGACGCCGCCGGGGGGCACGTCGCCACCGAAGACGGCGACGGACGAGGTGAACAGGAACCGCGGCGGGGAGCCCTGGCCCCGGCAGGCGTCGAGCACGGTGCGCAACCCGTCCAGGTTCACCGCCAGGGCCCCGTCGAGGTCGAGCTCGCACTCCGCCGACACCAGGGAGGCC
Organism: Acidimicrobiales bacterium; assembly: GCA_038255145.1. GTDB lineage: Bacteria > Actinomycetota > Acidimicrobiia > Acidimicrobiales > CAIXPF01 > WHTX01. The sequence continues at coordinate 5,829 of JBBSLP010000023.1, read as the reverse complement.
AGGTGGACCACGGCGTCGACCCGTCCCGACAGGGCCGCGGCCAGGGTGGCGGGGTCGGTGACCGGCCCCGTGACCAGCTGCACCCCCGCTGGTGCTCCCGCACCCATCCGGTCGAGGACCACCACCTCGTCACCCCGGGCCACGAGTCGGTCGACCACCAGGCGGCCGAGGAAACCCAGCCCCCCGGTCACGAGCACCTTCACGCCGGGGCCCCGATCCCGTACGCCGCCGCCCAACCCAGGCCTTCGACGGTGCCCGCCGCGGGCCGGTACTCACAGCCCACCCAGCCGTCCCAGCCCAGGCGGTCGACCTCGGCCAGCACCACGGTGTGGTCGACCTCGCCGCGGTCAGGCTCGTGGCGGTCGGGCACCCCGGCCACCTGGATGTGGCCGAGGTGGTCGCGCAGCGAGCGCAGGGTCATGATCAGGTCCCCCTCGAGGATCTGCAGGTGGTAGGTGTCGAACTGCACGGCCACGTTGTCCCTGCCCACGGCCTCGATGACGCGGGTGGCCTGGCGCGAGCCGGCCAGCAGGTAGCCGGGGAAGTCACGCTGGTTGAGGGGCTCGATGCACGCCACCAGGCCGACGTCGGCCAGGCGGTCCGCAGCCCAGCGCAGGTTGCGCACGTAGGTGGCCATGGCCTCGGGCCCCTGGGCCACACCGGCCATGACGTGGATGCGGGGACAGCCCAGCCGGCGGGCCAGGGCCACGGCCTCGTCCACGCCGGCCTGGAAGTCGCCGTGGCGGCCGGGCACCGCAGCCAGGCCGGCCTCCCCGTCGGGCCCTCTCGGCGTGTTGAGCAGCACCGCCTGCACCCCCGCTGCCCGCACGGCGTCGTCGAGGGCGCCGGGGTCGACGTCGTAGGGGAACTGCCACTCGACGCCGCCGAACCCGCACGCGGCCGCCGCCGCGGGCCGGCCGAGGGGGGCGTGCTCGCCGAAGAGCAGCGACAGGTTGGCGGCCAGGCGCGGCATGGCGACGTTGTACCAGGCCCCAGGGGCCGGGGCGCAGGTTCGGGGGCTTCGAACCACGCCGTGGGCGTAGCGTGACCGCTGTGCTCGTGGGATGCATCGCCGACGACGTCACCGGGGCCACCGACCTGGCCGAGGCCCTGGCCGCGGCCGGGTTGCGGACCACCCTGAGCCTGGGGGTGCCCGGCAGCACGAGCTCGGACGCCGCCTCGACCTCGACCTCGGCCTCGGCCGGCGCCCAGCCCGACGCCGTCGTCGTCGCCCTGAAGATCCGCACCGTGGCCGCGGCTGACGCCACGGCCCAGGCCCTGGCCGGGCTGCGCTGGCTCCGCCACGCCGGCGCCGAACGGATCTTCTGGAAGTACTGCTCCACGTTCGATTCCACCGACGCCGGCAACATCGGGCCCGTGGCCGACGCCCTGCTCGACGCTCTGGGTGCCACCTCCACCGTGTTCTGCCCCGCCTTCCCCGCCGCAGGCCGCACGGTGTACGCCGGGCACCTGTTCGTGGGCGACGTGCTGTTGTCGGCCTCGTCCATGCGCCACCACCCCCTGACCCCGATGACCGATGCCGACCTGGTGGCCGTGCTCGGTCGCCAGACGCGCAGGGCCGTCGGCCTGGTCCACCTGCGTGACGTCCTCGCCGGCGAGGGCCGGGTGGCCCACCGCCTGGCCACGCTCCACGACGGCGGCGCCACCTACGCCGTGCTCGATGCCGTCACCGACGACCACCTGTCCACCCTGGGCCGGGCCGTGGTCGGCTTGCGCCTGGTCACCGGTGGATCGGGCCTCGGTGGTGCCCTGGCCCGGGCCCTGGTACCCGGGGCCCCGCCCGCCGCCGTCGGCGTGCCCGCGGCCGACGGGCCGGTCGTGATCCTGTCGGGTAGCTGCTCGGAAGCCACCCGGGCTCAGGTCGACCGCTTCGACGGACGCCGGTTGGACCTCGACCCCTGGCGGCTCCCCGAGGCCCTCGACGAGGTGGCCGGCCAGCTGCGGGCGGCCATGCGCTCGGGCCGGCCCGTGCTCGTCACCTCGACGGCGGGGCCCGCGGCGGTGGCCGAGGTGCAACGGGCGCTGGGCCGCCAGGAGGCCAGCGAGCGGCTGGAGGCGGCCATGGGCCACCTGGCCCGCGTCGCCGTGGACGCCGGGGCCCGACGCCTGGTTGTGGCCGGTGGGGAGACGGCGGGGGCGGTGACCGCGGCCCTGGGCCTGCGCCTGCTCGACGTCGGTCCCTCCATCGCCCCCGGGGTGCCGTGGACGGCCACGGTGGACGGCGAGGGTCGTGCGCTGGCCCTGGTGTGCAAGTCGGGCAACTTCGGCGGCCCCGACTTCTTCACCCAGGCCCTGGCCACCCTGGAACGGGCCGGCGGCTCGCCGGCCACCCCCCGCCCATGACCCCGGGCCAACCGGGGACCGCCGGCGAGCCGGAGATGCCCGACGTGCCCGACGCTGCCCGGCGGGCCCTGGTGGCGGCGGGGGCCCTGGTGGCCGAGCGGGGCCTGGCCCCGGGCTCGTCGGGCAACCTGAGCGTGCGCGTGCCCGGGGGCTACCTGCTGACCCCGACGGGCAGCCGTCTGGGCGCTCTCGATGGCGCCCGGCTGTCGGTGCTCGACCGCAACGGCACCCACCTGGGTGGCGACCCTCCCACCAAGGAGGTGCCCATCCACCTGGCCATCTACGCCCAGCGGCCCGCGGCCGGGGCTGTCGTGCACCTGCACAGCACCTACGCCACCGCGGTGTCGTGCCTCGACGGCCTCGACCCCGACGACGCCCTGCCCCCGCTGACCGCCTACCAGGTCATGCGCCTGGGCCGGCTGGCCCTCGTCGGCTACCACCCGCCCGGCGACGGGGCCCTGGGCGCGGCTGTGGCCCGGGTGGCGGCCGACCACAGCGCCGTGCTGCTGGCCAACCACGGCTCCGTGCTGGCCGCGGCCACGCTCAGGGAGGCGGTGGCCGCGGCCGAGGAGCTCGAGCAGGCGGCCCGGCTGCACCTGGTGCTGGCCGGCCACCCCGTCCGTCTGCTGACCGACGCCCAGGTCGACGCTGTGCGTCCCCCTGCGTGACCGCGGGCCCGGCCCGGACCACGGGCCGAGCCGGTCGGGTCTGGCGACGTCGGACGCCGCCAGACCCGAGCCCGATCAGGCCATCTTGGCCTGGAGGTTCTGGTCCAGGGCGTCGAGGAAGTCCTCGGTGTTGAGGAAGGGCTGGTCCGGGCCCACGAGCAGGGCCAGGTCCTTGGTCATCTTGCCGCTCTCGACGGTCTCGACGCAGACGGCCTCGAGGGTCTCGGCGAAGGCGGTGACGTCGGGGGTGCCGTCCTTGCGACCGCGGAAGGCCAGGCCCTGGGTCCAGGCGAAGATCGACGCGATGGGGTTCGTCGACGTCTTCTCGCCCTTCTGGTGCTGGCGGTAGTGGCGGGTCACGGTGCCGTGGGCGGCCTCCGCCTCACAGGTCTGGCCGTCCGGGGTGAGCAGGACCGAGCTCATGAGCCCCAACGAACCGAAGCCCTGGGCCACGACGTCGGACTGCACGTCGCCGTCGTAGTTCTTGCACGCCCAGACGTAGCCGCCGTCGCCCTTGATGGCCTGGGCCACCATGTCGTCGATCAGGCGGTGCTCGTACCAGATGCCCTTGGCGTCGAAATCGGCCTTGTAGTCGGCGTCGAACACCTCCTGGAAGATGTCCTTGAAGCGACCGTCGTAGGCCTTGAGGATGGTGTTCTTCGTCGACAGGTAGACCGGGTAACCGCGGTCGACGCCGTAGCGCAGGCAGGCGTGGGCGAAGTCACGGATCGAGTCGTCGTAGTTGTACATGCCCATGGCGATGCCGCCACCGGGGAACTTGGCCACCTCGCGGACGATGGGCTCGCCACCGTCCTCGGGCACGTAGGTCATGGTGACCGTGCCCGGGCCGGGGACCACGAAGTCGGTGGCCCGGTACTGGTCGCCGTGGGCGTGGCGGCCGATCACGATGGGCTTGGTCCACCCGGGCACGTAGCGGGGGATGTTGGAGATGAGGATGGGCTCGCGGAACACGACGCCGCCCAGGATGTTGCGGATGGTGCCGTTGGGCGAGCGCCACATGCTCTTGAGGTCGAACTCCTCGACGCGGGCCTCGTCGGGGGTGATTGTGGCGCACTTGACGCCGACGCCGAACTCCTTGATGGCGTTGGCAGCGTCGATTGTGACCTGGTCGTCGGTCTGATCTCGGTACTCGATGCTCAGGTCGTAGTACTTCAGATCGACGTCGAGGTAGGGCAGGATCAGCTTCTCCTTGATGAACTGCCAGATGATCCTCGTCATCTCGTCGCCGTCGAGCTCGACGACGGGGTTGGCGACCTTGATCTTGGCCATCAGGACAGACCTTCCTACCGGTACCGGAACGCGACGGAGGCTAGTGCCCACCTCCTTGAGCGGCGAACGGGGACCCGAGGTCACACCGGTGGGAGCGGCGTGGGGCCCCACCGGGGTCCGAGCGGGCTGTGGCAGGATCGGCGGCCGTGACCCGGCTCCGACCCGCTGCCCGCACCGAGCTCCTGCGCGAGTCGGTGATCAGGGACATGACCCGCCTGGCCCTGTCGGTGGGGGCGATCAACCTGTCCCAGGGCTATCCCGACTTCGCTCCGCCGTCCCTGATCACCGACGCGGCCAAGGCCGCCATCGACGCCGGGGAGAACCAGTACTCCAACCCCTGGGGGTGGGCCCCGCTGCGCCAGCGACTGGCGGCGCAGTACCGCTCGTGGCTGGGTTGGGACGTCGACCCCGAACGCCACGTGACCGTGACCTGTGGGGTCACCGAAGGGCTGGCGTCGGTCATGCTGGCCACGGTCGACCCCGGTGACGAGGTGCTGGTCCTCGAGCCCGCCCACGACAACTACCGGCCCACGGTGCAGCTGGCCGGGGCCATCCCCGTGGCCGTTCCGCTGCAGGGGCCCGACTTCGCCCTCGACGTCGACCGGTTGGCCGCGGCCATCACCCCCCGCACCCGGGCCCTGCTGCTCAACACCCCCCACAACCCCACCGGGCGGGTGTTCGACGCCACCGAGCTGGCGGCGGTGGCCGAGCTCGTCGTCCGCCACGACCTGCTGCTGATCACCGACGAGATCTACGACCGCCTGGTCTACGACGGTCGCCGCCACCTGTGCCCCGGCGCCCTCGACGGGCTGGCCGACCGCACCATCACCGTGTCGGGCCTGGGCAAGACCTTCGCGGTGACGGGCTGGCGGCTGGGCTACGTCATCGCCCCCGACCGCTTCGCCGCGGCCGTGCACCGGGTCCACGACTACGCCACCATCTGCGCCCCCACCCCGCTCCAAGCCGCAGCGGCCGCAGCGCTGGACCTGCCGCCCAGCTACTTCGAGGGCCTGGTGGCCGACTACGCCGAGCGCCGGGCCCTGGCCCTCGACGTGTTGCGGGGTGCGGGCTTCGCCGTGGCCTCGCCCCAGGGGGCGTACTACCTGCTGGCCGACTACACCGGCCTCGACGTGGCCGCGGCCCGCCTCGACCCCACCGCCTTCGCCACCTGGCTGACCACCGAGGTGGGCGTGGCCGTGGTGCCCGGCGACGCCGCGTGGTCGCTACCCGGTTACGGCGCCGGTACCGTGCGCGTCGCCTTCTGCAAGAAGCTGGAGACGCTGACGGCCGCGGGGGGGCGGCTCGACGCCGCCCTCGCTCAGTAACCGTCCTCGGAGGCCAGCGCCACGGCTTTGGCCCGGTACTCCTCGATGCGGACGGGGAAGTTCTCCACGTCGACGCCCTCGGAGGACTTCTGGCCGTTCAGGTAGCGGGCGTAGACGCCCTGGATGATGCAGATCGTCTTCCAGTGGTTGAAGCACCGGTAGTAGCTGATCTGGGAAAGGTC
>JBBSLP010000022.1:0-75660 GCA_038255145.1 Acidimicrobiales bacterium | reverse complement strand
GGGGTGGGGGGTTCCCCCCGATCCGCATCGGGTGGCCTGGTCTTACGTTGTCCTCATCGCCGCTGAGCACAGCGGCAGGAACGCAGAACGAACCCAGGGAGACAGGGACCGATGGCTGACAACAAGATCAACACGACATGGAGCGAGTGGAACAGCGACGTCGACATCGACACCGACACGGTCACCGCTGACCGGGGCGCGGTCGCCGTGGGCGACGACCTCGACGAGAGCGCCGTGAACACCGGCCGCTTCGAGGGCATCCAGAACGGTGACGGCGACGTCGACGCTGAGCACGCCACCATCGGTGACGGCAACATCACCCTCACCGACTCTTCGGTCGGGGCCATGGCCTTCGGCCGGGGCGACGCCACCAACGTGCAGGCGGACAACGCCAACCTCGGTTCCGGGGACCTGAACGACATCGACGCCGAGAACGCCAACGTCGGCTCCGGCACCCTCATCGACGTCGATGCCCAGGGCGACGGCCAGACCATCGTCGGCAACGGCAACGAGGTCACCGGTGACGTGGACGTCGACATGGACGACGTGTCGGGCAACGCCAACCTGGCCATCGGGGACCACAACGAGCAGACCGCCATCCAGGACAACGACACCTCGATCGATCAGTCCTACACCGACAACTCGACCCACAGCTACGTCGAGGACAACAGCGTCTCGGACTCCTTCAACACCGACATCGAGGACTCCTTCAACACCGAGACCGAGCTCACCCTGTCCTACGAGGACAACGACGTCTTCGAGGACAACGACAGCTACCTCGACGCCTCGTCCTACGAGTCGACCGAGACCGACATCGACACCGACGTCGACCTGCACCACGTCGAGGACACCGACCTGGACCTCGACGTCGACGCCTGAACCGGGTGAACGCCCCCCAGGGCCGACAACGACACACAGCCATGCGGCCGGGCCTGACCAGGTCCGGCCGCATCCGCGCGTCGGCCCCGGCCCTGGGCGTGGCAGGCTTGACCATGGCTGGTGCCGACGAGCCGGCGATCCCGGACCCGACGGCGGCGTCCGGCGGTGACCGGGCCCGACGGCGCATGGTCGAGCACGACGTCGCCTCCCGGGGGGTGACTGACCCCCGGGTGCTGGCGGCCATGGCCGCCGTGCCCCGCCACCGCTTCGTGGACCCGGCGCAGATGCCCGAGGCCTACGCCGACCGTCCCCTGCCCATCGGTGGCGGTCAGACCATCTCCCAACCCCTGGTCGTGGCCCTGATGCTCGAGGCGCTGGAACTGGCGCCCGGCGACCGGCTGCTCGAGGTGGGCACAGGCTCGGGTTACGCGGCCGCCGTGGCCAGCCTGCTCGTGGCCCGGGTCGACACCATCGAACGGATCGCCCCCCTGGCCGTGCAGGCCGCCCAACGCCTGGCCGGTCTGGGCTTCGATCGGGTGGCCGTGCACGTGGGTGACGGTTCGGAGGGCTGGGCCCCGGCTGCCCCCTACGACGCCGTGCTCGTCTCGGCCGCGGCTCCGCTGTTGCTCCCGGCCCTGGGCCCGCAGCTGGCCGTCGGCGGCCGCCTGGTGGCCCCGGTCGGTCCACCCGGCGAGCAACGCCTGGTCCGGGTGCGTCGCGGGCCCGAGGGGTTCGCCCCTGTCGAGGACCTGGGCGGGGTGCGCTTCGTGCCCCTGCTCCCCGGCGTGGAGGGCGCCTGACGCGTACGCTCTGGCGCCATGGTCGACGAGCTGCTCTACGAGGTGGACGGCCACGTCGCCGTCCTCACCTTCAACCGCCCCGAGCGGATGAACACCATCTCCCACACCATGCTCGCCGCCCTGTCCGAGCGGCTGCTCGAGGCCGACGCCGACCGCAACGTGCGGGCCATCGTCATCACCGGCGCGGGGCGGGCGTGGTGCGCCGGGCTCGACGTGGCCGAGTCGGCCGAGGGCAAGGGCATCGGCAGCGAGTCGAGCGGGCTGAGCAACGGGGGCGACTTCGACCTGCGCAACGCCCCGCCCGTCGTCCTCCACCAGATCGACACCCCCACGGTGGCCGCCCTCAACGGCGGCGCCGCCGGCTACGGGCTCGACCTGGCCCTGGGCTGTGACCTGCGCATCGCTGCCCCCAAGGCCAAGCTGTCCTTCGCCTACGCGGCGCGCGGTGTGCTCCCCGAATCGGGCGGCACCTGGCTGCTGCCCCGCCTGGTGGGTGCGGCCCAGGCCGCTGACCTGCTCTTCCGGGCTCGCACGGTCACCGCCGAAGAGGCCCTGGCCCTGGGCCTGGTCAACGAGGTCGTCGAGGCCGACAAGCTCATGGCCCAGGCCCTGACCGTGGCCGGTGAGATCGCCGCCACCGCACCGTTGGCCGTGCGGGCCATCAAGCGCATGCTCCGCTACGGCGACAGCGAGAACCTGGAGGACCACGTGCAACGCCAGTTCCTCGCCCTGCTGCCCCTGTTCCGCACGCGCGACTTCGGTGAGGGGCTCCGCTCCTTCCTGGAGAAGCGCCCCGCCGACTTCGAAGGACGCTGACCCATGGCCCCGACCACCGCTTCCACTGGTGAGACAGCTCCCTGGCAGCTGGCCGACCTCGACGGCCGGGCCACCCTCGTGGCCGGCGGCGGGGTCTACGACCTCGAACGCCACAGCGGCGGCAACCTGCCCGCCGACGTCATGGCCGCCCTGGCCCGCTTCGACGAGCTCGGCGCCGTGGCCGCCGGTCTCGACCCCGCCGCCCCCGATGCCCCCCTCGACCTGACCCGCCTCGGCCCTCCCGTGCCCCGGCCGGCCAAGGTCTTCGGCATCGGCCTGAACTACCGCAGCCACGCCATCGAGACGGGCATGGCCATCCCCGAGACCCCCCTGGTCTTCACCAAGTTCCCGTCCTGCCTGGTGGGGCCGACGGCCGACGTCGTCCTGTCGGGCGACAAGGTCGATTGGGAGGTCGAGCTGGTGGCCGTCATCGGCCGCGGCGGCCGTGACATCGCCGCAGCGGACGCCTGGTCCCACGTGGCCGGCCTGACCGTGGGCCAGGACATCTCGGACCGGGTGGTGCAGATGGCGGTCAAGCCCCCGCAGTTCTCCATGGGCAAGTCCTTCGACAGCTACGGCCCCATCGGGCCCACCGTGGTGTCCGTCGACAGCTTCGCCGACCCCGACGACCTGGCCATCAGCTGCACCGTCGGGGGTGACCCGGTGCAGGCCAGCCGCACCGGCGACCTCATCTTCGGCATCCCCGCCCTGGTCGAGTACCTCTCGGCCATCTGCACGCTCGAGTCCGGCGACATCATCTTCACCGGCACCCCGGCCGGTGTGGGCATGGGCATGGGTCGCTTCCTGGTCGACGGTGAGCTCATCGAGTCCACCGTCGAGGGCATCGGCACCATGGCCAACCGCTGCCGGAAGCCCTGATGGCCACGGTCGCCCTGGTGGGACCGGGGGCGGTGGGCTCGGTTTTCGCCGCCCAGCTCATCGCCGCCGGGCACCACGACGTGGTCATCTGCGCCCGTCGCCCCTTCGACCGCTTCGAGATCGAATCCCCCCAGGCTCCGGCCAGTGTCGACACAAGGGTGGTCACCGACCCCGCCGAGCTCGACGGCGCCCCCGTCGACTGGGTGCTGCTGGCCGTCAAGGCCCACCAGACCGAGGGGGCCCGGGGGTGGATGGAGCGGTTGTGCGGCCCCGACACCAGGGTCGTCGTCATCCAGAACGGCATCGAGCAGGCCGAGCGGGGTGAGGCCGTCAGCGGCGGGGCCACCATCATGCCCGCCGTGGTCTACTGCGGGGCCGAACTGCTCGAGCCCGGCCACGTGCGCCACCGCTCCGACGTGCGCCTGCTCATCCCCGCGGGGGCCGACGCCGACGCCTTGGTGGCCCTGTTCGAGGGGACGGTGGCCAGCATCGAGCCCCAAGACGACTGGCTCACCGCCGCCTGGCACAAGCTGGCGTTGAACGTGCTGCTCAACGGCGTCACCGGGTTGACCGTGCGCCCCATGGGCGTGTTCCACGAGCCGGGCATGGACCGGGTGGCCCGCGACGTCATGGTCGAGGTGCTGGCCACGTCGAACGCGGCCGGGGCCCACCTGCCCGCCGACCTGGCCGACCAGGTGGCCTCGACCGTGCTGAAGCTACCGGCCGAGGGCGCCACCTCGATGTACTACGACCGGCGCGCCGGTCGGCCCACCGAGCACGACGCCCTGCACGGTGCCGTGGTCCGCTCGGCCGATCGCGACGGTGTCGACGTGCCCGTCCACCGTCTGCTGCTGGCCCTGTTGGCCACGGCCGCCCCGGTCACGGGTCCGCCCGTCACCAACTGAGCGGCTACTCGAAGTAGATGCCCAGGTCCTTGGCCCGGCTGTGGATGGTGGCCGTCACCGCGGCGGGCAGGTCGGGGAAGGCGCCCAGGGCCGAGCCTGACGGGCCCACCAGGGGTTCGAGGATCTTGCGGTACACGAGGGCGGCCCGTTGTTGGGCCGAGGACGACCCGGTCACGTCACGGGCCTCGGCCCAGAGCTCGGCGGCGTCGAGGAAGAGCCGGTCGTTGACCATGCTCCGTAGGTCGGCGGTGACCTTGCGGGTCAACGCGTCCTCGATCTGCTGCTCCATGTCCTCGTCGGGCTCGCCGTCGGACCAGCGCAGGGGCTCGGACAGGAACACCCGCAGGCCGTCGGTCAGCGCGGCCAGCAGGTCACCAGCGGGGCGCATGGACTCGTACTCGTCGTTGGACCGGCGGGCGTAGCGCACGCACAGGGCCTTGACCTTGCTCCAGTGGGCGGGGCGGATGGTGGGGTCGGTGGCCACGCCCAGGCGCAGCTCCCAGAAGCGCAGGAACGAGGCGATGGCGTCCTCGACCACGCCGCCGAGGCGGGCGGCCGAGTACACGGGCCGGGAGTCACCCAGGTCGAGGGGTTCGGCCTCGACCCGGAGCTGGCCCAGCAGCCAGCGCAGCTCGGAAAGGGTCTCGTCGTCGTCGGGCCGGTCGAGCTCGGTGTGCAGGCGGGAGAACAGGTACAGGTTGCGGTCGAGGCGCTGGCGCAGCAGGCGCTCGGTGGGGTAGCCGAGCTCGTTGCCGATGGCCGAGAGCACCTGGTCGACCGAGGCGATGACGTGGTTGCGCCGGGCGTTCAGGTCGGGCAGGTTGGGGCCTTCGACCAGCTCGAAGTGGGTGAAGCACAACACGAGCTTGTCGCCGTAGCCGGCAGCGGCGATCTGGCGCATGGCGGCCACGGGAGCGGCCTGCATGGGCTGCTGGGCGTTGTCGACGATGATGATGGTGTCGATCTCGTCCAGCATGCGCGTGGTGGACGAGGGCAGCGAGGACACCGAGTCGGGGGTGTGGCCCAGGCCCTCGCGGTCGATCAACATGATGTAGGGGATCTCGCGCACCCAGGTGGGGTGGAAGGGGCCCCGGACCCGCAGGCCGTTCACCAGGGGGGTGAGCAGGGTGCCGAAGTCGGCGGCGTCGTTGCCCCCGAAGCGGCGCAGGTCGGCGAGGATGTCCTCGCGCCGGTCGCGGTGGGCCCGCCAGTACAGGGGCCAGCCGTCGCGGGACGTGACCACGTCGACGGGGCACAGGAGCTCGACCCGGGCGCGGATGTCGGTCACCAGGAACTCGACGATCTCCTGCACGGTGGCGTTGGCCGTGAGCCGGTCCTTGAGGAGCACGTGCAGCTCCTCCTCGGGCGAGTCGGCCGAGGCCACCCCGGCGTCGACCATGGCTCGCACCTCGCTGCCCACGGCCTCGTCCAACAGCTGCTGGAGCTGGCGGATGATGGCCTCGGTGTTGCGGCGCAGCTCGTCGACGACCCCGGTGGGCTCGCCCTCGGGGATGCCGTCGGGGTAGCCCTCGCCCAACAGGTAGCGCAGGCGGAACCGCTGGTCGACGTGGTCGAGGAGGCGGTTGCGCACCTCGTGGGGGGGCCGGTCGTCGAAGATGGCCAACGCCGCGTTGACGACGTTCTCCTCCAGGTACGAGCGCATCTCGACCAGGGGCATGAACGTGGCCACGGCGTAGTAGGCGCCGGGGGCGAGCAGGATCTCGGTCTCGGCGACCGTCGTCTTGGACGCCGAGGTGGCCGGGAACGCGTCCCGACCGTTGGTACCCATCAGCTGTCGGATGAGCGTCGATTTCCCGGCACCGGTGGTGCCGATCACGAGGCTGGTCCGGTATCCGGTGGTCTGGGAGGGACCGGGGAGCACCATCTCCCTCAGCCCGTAGAACGTGTCACCGCTCATGTGGGTCGCCTCGGCACGTCAACGTGGGCTGGACTCATCGCACCCCCGGGCTGATCCGCCGAACAGGCTCCGGGAGCGGGCACGAACCGGGCCTGCCGAGGCAGGTCCGGGCTGCCCTTAGAAGAGTAAGGGTCGTGGCCCCGGCTCCCCACCAGTTGGCAGATTAGCCCCAGGTGATCTTACCCAGCCGCCATGATCGGTCCTGGTCAGCCGAGGTGAGTGCGGTGGGGCCGACGTCGCGGGCACAGCAACGTCACGCGGCCGAGCCGAACCACTGGCCGCGGACGGGGAACAGGTAGCGGTCAGTGAGCACGGTGAGGAAGCGACGGATGCCGTCGAAGCTCGATGCGGCCTCGTCGAGGGCGGCCCGCACGGCGGGCAGGGGGGTGCGCCGGGCGGCCAGGCGGTACCAACGGGGGCCGAGGACGGCCAGGAGCCCGCCCATGCCCTCGGCCCCGCTGAGGGGGGCGACCTCGGCCGCGCTGAGGGCCTCGCCCCCGGGGGCGTTGATGGAGCGGGCCAGGCGGGCCACGGTGATGGGGTGCGCCGCGGTGCGGGCGCAGTGGTCGGGGAACACGCCGGTGAGGAACAGGGCCAGATCGCCCAGACGACGGTAGATGCCGGCCCGCTCGTCCTCGTCGACCAGGTCCAACAGACCGGCCAGGCGGGCGGGGTCGAGCTCGCTGTAGCGCACCCGCCGGTAGGCGCCGCCCTCGCCCCGCACCCACACGGGACCCGAGGTGACCTGGGTGTAGGAGGTCAGGTGTTCGATGGTGAACAGGCGCCGGTCGGCGTCGCCGTAGAGCGCGCGCAGCTCGGCCGAGGCGAACACGGGCAGGCGCTTGAAGCCCCCGAAGCGCTCGCCCACGAAGGCGGTGCCGTCGAGGTCGTCGACGGCCCGGTGCACGGCCACGGCGAAGAGGAGGAACGGCGACGGCATCGACGACGCGGGGATGAGGGTGCGTTCGGGCACCGGTTCGGGCGGGGCGAAGAGCGTGTCGAACGTGTCCGGTGAGCGCAGCGCCGGCTCTATGAGGTCGGGGTTGCTGCGCAGGAAGTCGGGGTCGCCATCGCGGGCGGCGAGGTGAGCGGCCGTGCCCAGCAGGGCGAGGTCGCTGTCGCTCAGGTGCTCGAGGTAGCGCTGGACGGGCTCGCTCGGGGCCGTCATGGGGTCACGCTAACCGCAGTTGCCCCCGACAGGGTTTCCCGAATGTGAACGCCCGACGCGAGGACCACCAGCGACCGCATGTAGCGGCGAATCGACGTCGAATCGCCGCTACACCAGTACGGGACGGAGCCGCTCGGACCGGGATCAGGCGGCCATGGGCGGGGGCCGGTAGCCACCCATGAGGTCGGCCAGGGCCGAGGCCACGAAGATGGCCGAGCGGTCCTCGAGGTAGGGGGCCACCACCTGGATGCCCACGGGCAGCCCGCCCGGGGTCACCCCGATGGGGGGCACGCTGACGGGCAGGTAGGCCGAGCCGATGAGGGCCGTCCAGCTGATCAGCTCCAGGTAGCGGCGCTCGACACCGTCGATGGTGACGGTGCGGTCGGCGAAACCGCCGTGCTGCAGGTGCTCGAAGGCCGGCACCAGGGTCACGGGGCACAGCAGGATGTCGTGGTGGGTGAAGAAGTCGGCCCACAGGCGGCGGAGTCGAGCCCGTTCGACGTTGCGGGCCAGCCACGTCCGATGGGCCTGGGTGAAGTCGAGCGTGGCCAGCTGTGCGGGGTCGGCGCCGCTGTCGCGGGCCTGGGCCACCATGCGCTCGAAGTTGGCGAAGTCGGCGTCGGCCAGGCTCAGCGTGGTGGCCACACCGATCAGCTGGGCCCCCAGGGTCGCGGCGCTGGCCAGGTCGATGGCGGGCCGGGCGCCACGGTCGACCTTGGCCCCCGCCCCCTCGAGGGCGTCGGTGGCCGCGCCGATGGCCACGGCCACCTCGTCGGACACGTGGGCGGCGGGGTCGTCCAGCCACGCCGCCACCCGGAAGTCGGACAGCGACTGGTGGCGGGGCGGGGGGAGCTCGAGCTTCCACGCCTTGGCGTCGGCCGGTCCCGGCCCGGCCAGCAGGCCCAGCAGCAGCTCGAGGTCCTCGGCCGAGCGGGTCAGGGGCCCGTGCACGTTGACGTCGGGCTGGGTCAGCCCGCCGGCCACGTGGTCGAGGTAGCCGTAGGTGGGCACGATGCCGTAGCTGGGCTTGTGGCCGAAGATGCCGTTGAAGGCGGCCGGCACCCGGATGGAGCCGCCGATGTCGGTGCCGATCTCGAAGCTGGTCAGCCCGGCGGCCACCGCGGCGGCGGCGCCGCCCGAGGACCCCCCGGGCACCCGGGTCAGGTCCCAGGGGTTGTTGGTGGTGCCGAAGATCTCGTTGAAGGACTGCAGGTCACCGGACCAGCGGGGCAGGTTCGTCTTGCCGAAGACGATGGCCCCCGCCGCCTTGACCGAGGCCACCACGGCGGCGTCCTCGGTGGGCACGTTGTCGGTCAGCTCGACGGCGCCGCCCGTCGAGCGGATGCCCTCCGTGGCCAGGGCGTCCTTGATGGTGATGGGCAGCCCGTGCAGCGGGCCCAGGGACTCGCCCCGGGCGGTCATGGCGTCGGCCGCCTGGGTGGCGGTGCGGGCCCGGTCCACGTCCACGGTGACCACGGCGTTGATGTCGGGGTTCAGCCGGTCGATCCGGTCCAGGTAGATGTCGAGCAGCTCCTCGCTGCCGAGCTCACCCGAACGGATGGCTCGGGCCTGGCGGGAGGCGGACCACAGGGCGGGTTCATCAGCCATGACGGCGATGTTCCCACCAACGGAGCCGACCACGCCGTCTCGGAGCTTCCCGCCATCGGTCACCGCCGCGCTGATGTCGCTGGGTGCCGGGCGGGGCGGTCGCCTACCGTACGGCGCCGTGAGCCGCTTCGAGCAGGACACGGCGGTCGAGCCCCTCGGCGAGGGACGCTTCCGCCTGCACGTCAACCGGGACTGGTGGGTGGTCCTGGGCCCCAACGGGGGCTTCGTGGCCGCCGTGCTGCTGCGGGCCTGCGCCGTGGTCGTCGACGATCCGGAGCGAACCCCCCGCACCCTGACCGTGCACTACCTGGCCCCGCCCCGTGAGGGGCCCGCAGAGGTCGTCGTCACCATGGAGAAGGCGGGCCGGGGGGTGACGTTCCTGTCGGCCCGCCTCTACCAGGCGGGCCGCCTGCTGGCCCTGGCCGTCTCGGCCTTCGCCGGTCCCCGGGACGCCGTCACCGAGTTCTCCCACGGCACCATGCCCACGGTCAGCCCCCCGGACCAGTGCCTGCGCCTGGTGTCCGACGGGGTCGACATCCCCATCCGCCAGCGCTGGGACACGTTGTGGGGCATCGGGCCCCTGCCCGGCACCGGGGAAGCCGACCCCGGCGAGATCGAGGTCGGGGGCTGGATCCGCCTGGCCGAACCCGCCCCCATCGACCAGATCGTGCTCGCGGCCATGGCCGACGCCTGGCTGCCCCCCATCATGAGCCTGGCCGACCCGCCCGGCACCGCCGTGCCCACCGTCGAGCTCACCGTCCACTTCCGCGACCGCGAGCGATTGGGGACCCTGTCGCCCGACGAGCATTGCCTGGCCGTGTTCCGCTCCAAGACGGCCCAGGAGGGCTTCATCGAGGAGGACGGCGAGATCTGGTCGGCCGACGGGCGCCTGCTGGCCCAGTGCCGCCAGCTCGCCGTGCTGCTGCCCCTGCCCGAGGGCCACGAGCGGATGCCTTTGCGCTTCGAGACCACCCGGCCCCTGGGCCACGTCTGAGGAGGCTCGTGCCACGCCTCCCCACCACCCACGGCGACAACCACACCGCTAGGCCCGTCCCTATGGACGGACATAGCCCTCGCCCACACGAAGGCGGATGACACCCATGACCGACCAGCCGGCTGCCGACTTCGTGCCCGAGGACGTGCCCATCCGGCCCGCCGCCACGGTGATGCTGGTCGACGACCGTCCCGACCTGCACGTGCTCATGCAGCGGCGGGCGGCCCGCCACGTGTTCGCTCCCGACATGTGGGTGTACCCCGGCGGCAAGGTCGACCCCGCTGACGCCGAGGACGCCGCCCCCCACTGCGACGGGCTCGACGACGTCGAGGCCAGCCGCCGCCTGGGCATCGAGTGGGGCGGGCTGGCCTACTGGGTCGCCGCCGTGCGCGAGTGCTTCGAGGAGGCCGGGGTGCTCTTCTCGAGCGGTGGGCTCGACCACGTCGACCCCGAACGCCTGGCGCAGCGCCGCGAGGCTCTCAACCACCACGACGACGACTTCGTGGCCCTCATCGCCGAGGAGGGCATCCGCCTCGACCTGGGGGCCCTGCACCCCGTGGGCCACTGGATCACCCCCATGGGCACGCCCCGGCGCTTCGACACCCGCTTCTTCGTGGCCTCGTTCCCCGCCGGGCAGATCGCTGTGCACGACGATCGCGAAGCGGTGGACTCGGCCTGGCTGCGACCGGGTGACGCCGTGGCCGACTGGCGGGCGGGGAAGCTGTCCATGATCAGCCCCACGGTCCGCATGATGATGTGCCTGCAGACCTTCCACGACGCGGCCCAGGTGGTGGCGGCCGCGGCGGCCGGCTACGAGCCCCAGGCCGTGCGGGTCCTGCGCGACGAGGTGGTCTACGAGATCATGCTCCCCGGCGACGACGGCTACGAGAAGGGCAACCCCGAGACCGAGTTCGGCTGGGTGGCCCTGCGCCCCCTTCCCTGAGCCCGGGCGCGGCACGGGGCGGGTCCGTGGGCCCGCCCCGTCGCCTACGTCCTCGATGGCGTGACCGGCGGACCGGTCAGGCGGTGGGGTCGGGCTTGCCCTTCAGCACCACGCTGCTGGCCACCTTGTCGTGCCAGGCCTGGCGGCGCTTGTCCCACAGGGGGGACAGCAGGTCGATGAGGCCGGGGATGACGCAGAGGAAGAAGAGCACGGCGATCACGACCTCGCGGCCGATGGCCCGCCCCATGCTCACCTTGCCGCCGGTGTTGGCGTCGGCCACCCGGATGCTCATGACCATCTTGCCCAGGGTCTGGCCCCGGGTGCCGTGCATGATCGCCCGGTAGAGGATCCACAGCAGCCACACGAAGAAGACGCCGGGCCCGTCGTAGCTGAGCTGGGCGCCGTCACCGTTGTTCACGCTGGTGAAGCCGCCGAACAGGGTGAGGATGAGGATGCTGGGGATGAGCAGGATGAAGTTGTCGATGATGTAGGCCAGCGCCCGCTGGCCCCACCCCGCCTCGTGTCCGACGCCGTAGCCGGCGCCGGCACCGGCCGGCGTGGGGTAGCCGGGCGGGGGTGGGAAGTCGCTCCAGCCCTGGGGGGCGCCCGGCGTGGGGGGCTGTCCCCACTGCTGGGGGGCACCGGGCGGGGCCCAACCGGGCTGGGGTGCTCCCCACTGCGGAGGTGCCGCACCACCGGGGCCCGCCCACGGCGGCGCGGCTGCGCCTCCGGCTGGCGGCGACCACGGCATCTGGCCCGAGGGGGGAGCCTGGGCGGGCACCGGTGCGGCCCAGGGTGCGGCCGCCTCACCTGCGGGTGCGGCGGGGCCGCCCCACGGCGGGGCCTGCCCAGCCGGCTGCGGCGTGGGGGCGGGGCCCGGCGCCGGTGTGGGCGCGGCACCCGGGGGGGGCCAACCTGCGGGCGCCTGGTCGGGTGCCGGCGCGGGCGTCGCTGCCGGCGGGGGCCAGCCCGTGGGCTGGGGGGCGGGGGCGCTGTCCGCCGGGGCGGGCGGTGCCCACGGGTCGGCGGAGGGTGGCGCCCACCCGGGAGGGGCACCGGGCGCCGGACCGGGGTGGGGGATGGGTCCGGGGGCCGGGGGGCCGCCGGGTCCGACGGGGGCACCCGGGGGCTGGGCCCACGCCGGGCCGGTGTCCCCGGGGCTGGGTGCGGGTGACGGGGTGGCCCACGGGGTGGTGGCGGCGGGAGCGGCCACGGCGGGGGTCTCGGGCGAGGCCCATGCCGGGCCGGCATCGCCGGGGCCGGGGGCCGGCGAGGGGCTGAGGCCCCACTGCGGCTCCTGGCGGACCTCGGTCGGCGCGGGGGCGAAGGGTTCGGGCCCGGGGAGCGGGCTGCCGCCCACCTCGGTGCTGACGGGCTGGTCGGCCACGGGCTCGGACACCGAACCGGTGCCGAACACCGACGTGGGCTCGGGCTGGGCCTCGGGCTCGCTGGTGTAGGCGATGGGGGCCCCGGCGACCGGGGCGGGCAGGGGTGGAGCGGCCGGCGTAGCCAGGCCGAGCTGCCCGGCGTACTCGGCGACGCTGGACCACGACGTCGCCCCCACCGGGGTGACGAGCGATTGGCGGTCCAGGCGACCCTCGTTGACGAGACGGACGAGCTCGGCCTCCTCGACCGGTCCCTTCGCCTCACCCTCGTCGACGTAGTACCAGCTGGACATGCTGCCTCCTCGGCGCGGTGACACCCGACGCTAGCCAGCGCGACGCCCGGACGCGCGTCTTGTCATCCCCGGCCGGCCGCGCGACACACCTGCCCTCAGCAGGAACGGAGCCGCCGCCACCGCCAGGCCGCCCTCAACCCAGGGTGCCCACGGGGTCGCCGTTGAGCGTGACGGGGGTCGGGGTGCCGGGAACGGGACCCAAGGGGACCGACGAGGTGAAGGGGGCCACGGCCTGGGCGCACATCACGTCGGGGTCGACCAGGGAGAACAGCCGCACGGCCACCGTGCCTCCGGGGACGTCGGGGGCGACGACCTCGTAGGACAGCTGGTGGCAGGGGGTGGGTAGCTGGCCGGTGACGGCCAGGGCGCCCCCGCTGGCGTCCACCACCACCTGGGCTCCATCGACGAGGACCGGCCCCTCGACGAGCACCGTGGTGGGGGTCCCGGGCCTGGTGGTCGGCGTGGTGCCACCCGGGCCGATGGTCACCGACGAGGGCGTGGCCGGGCCCCCGGCCGCCGCCGTCGTGGACGTCGTGGCCGGGGTGGCCGAGGTGTCGCCGTCCCCACCGCACGCGCCGGCGACCACGGTCAGCGCAAGGGCGAGCAGGGGCCAGGACCAGGGACGGTGCACCCGTACAGGGTACGGCCGCGGGCCCCGGGGGCGACGCCCACGGCGGCGATAGGGTCTGGCGCCGACCCGACGACCCGCCCGTCCATCCAGCACCCAGGAGGTGACGATGACGTCGCCCCAGCCTGCGCCTCCGGCGTGGTCCGCCCACCTGCCCGCGGGCGTGCCGCCCGGTTCCGTCGACCTGCTGGCCCGGGGCACCCTGCCTGCGGCCTGGGCGTCCCTGTGGGCCGCGGCGCCTCAGCGTCCCCTCATCCACGACGGCGAGCGGGGCTGGTGCACGGCCGGCGAGCTCGACGAGCGGTCGGCCCGGGTGGCGGCCCGGCTGCTGGGCGCGGGCCTGGTGCCGGGGGACCGGGTGCTGGTGTCAGCCGAGGCCAGCATCGACCTGGTGGCCGCCCACGTCGGCTGCCTGCGGGCCGGCCTGGTCGTGCTGCCGGCCAACACGGGCTACCTGGGCGACGAGATCGCCCACCTGGTGGCCGACAGCGGCCCCCGGGCAGCCATCGTCGACGACGACCAGCGGGCCCGGTGGTGCCGCGACGCGGCTCCCGACATCCTCGTCACCTCACCGGCGGTCGACCTGCCCGACGGCCCCGCCGTGGCCCTCGACCGGGCGCACCCCGGCGACCCCGCCCTCATCGGCTACACCTCGGGCACCACGGGGCGGCCCAAGGGGGCGGTGCTCAGCCACGCCAACCTGCTGGCCAGCGTGGAAGCCCTGCTGCTGGCCTGGCGCTGGGGGCCCGAGGACCGCCTGGTGCTCGCCCTGCCCCTCTTCCACATCCATGGCCTGGGCGTGGGCCTGCACGGCACCCTGCTGGCCGGTGCGTCGGCCGTGTTGCTGGGCCGCTTCGACGTGGACGCCGTGCTCGATGCGCGGGCCGCCCACGACGCCAGCCTGTTCTTCGGCGTGCCCACCATGTACTCCCGCCTGGTGGGCTCGGCCCGGGCCGACGAGCTGGCCCGGTTCCGCCTGTGCGTCAGCGGTTCCGCCCCCCTGCCCCCCGACCTCTTCGACGCCTTCGAGACGGCCTCGGGTCGGCGGGTGCTCGAGCGCTACGGCATGACCGAGACCATCATGCTGGTCTCCAACCCCTACGACGGCGAGCGCCGACGGGGCACGGTCGGCCTGCCCCTCCCCGGGGTCGAGCTGCGCCTCGACGAGGCCCGCAGCGAGGTCGTGGTGCGGGGGCCCAACGTGTTCGGGGGCTATCGCAACCGAGCGGAGGCCAACGCCGAGGCCTTCGACGCCGATGGCTGGTTCCGCACCGGTGACCTGGGCCGCTTCGACGAGGCCGGCTACCTGGCGCTGGTGGGGCGGGCCAAGGAGCTGATCATCAGCGGGGGCTACAACGTCTACCCCCGCGAGATCGAAGAGGTGCTCCGCCTGCACCCCGCCGTGGTCGATGCCGCCGTCGTGGGCACGCCCGATCCCGCCTGGGGGGAGGTGGTCACCGCGTTCGTCGAGGTGCGCGACACCATCGTGGAAGCGGAGGTCACCGCCTTCGTGGGCCAGCACCTCGCCGCCTTCAAGCGGCCCCGGCTGGTGCACGTCATCGAGGCGCTGCCCCGCAACGCCCTGGGCAAGGTGCAGAAGCACCTCCTGCCGGGACGATGACCTGCCGTCGCCCGCAGAGGCGGGCGACGCGGTCGGGTGAGCGGGGAACCCGCCTCAGCGGGGTGGGCTCAGGACAGGTGGGGGGCGGCGTCGCCGACGGTGGCCAGGCGGCCGAGGACGTCGACGTACCACTCGGCATCGACGAGGGACTTGCCCGGCACCGTGCCGAGGGCTTCGTCGATGGCGGCCCGGACGTCGGGCTGGTCACCGGCCAGGAGGCGCAGGTCGAGCAGGGAGTCGATCACCCGGGAGCGATCGAGCAGCTTGCCGTCCACGGCGTCGAGCAGGCCGCTGATGGCGTCGGTGGTCGTGGTGGTGGACATGTTGTTCGGAACCTCGCCTAGGGGGGTGTCGGTCGCCATCAGGGGGTGTGTACCCAGTTGCCGCGTGGTTGGCCCTCGGTGCTCGTCGGCTCTGGCTGGACGGTACCCGCCCCTCGGCGGTTCCGGACGTCATGGGCGCCGGATCGCCCGCCTTCACCCGTTCGGGGCGGACGGCGGGGACAGGCGTCGATGATGCGCTCGAAGGCGCCAGCCAGGCCAGACAGCTCAGCAGGACCGAAGCGGTCGATGAAGTGCTGGCGCACGTGGCGCAGGTGGTTGGGGGCGGACTGCTCCAGGCGCTCGACCCCGCCCGGGGTGAGCACGGCGAAGCTGCCACGCCGGTCCGAGCCGCACCGCTCCCGCTGCACGAGGTGCTCACGGGCCAGGCGGTCGACACGGCGGGTCAGGCCGCTGGGGGAGAGGTTGAGGGCATCGGCCAGCTCGCTCATGCGCACCCGGTTGCCCGGGGCTTCGGACAGCTGGACCAGGACCTCGAAGTCGGCCAGGGGCAGGTCGCACTCGGACTGCAACTCGGTGTCGAGCGTGGCCATGAGGCGGCTGGTGGCGGCCAGCAACGACCGCCACGCTCGCATCTCCTGGTCGTCCAACCAGCGGGGCTCCTCCACGGGGGCGAGCGTACCCACCTCCGCTGCCGTAGCAGCCGCTGGGGGCCTCGCCGCGCGTGGCGTTCACACAGGCGTCAGCCGTGCCCGTGGTGGCCCGGGCCGATCACAGGGGGCGGGGCATGGGGGGGATGGGCGGGGCCGGTGCCGGGACGGGGGGCCGGGCCGCAGTGGGCTGGCCCTCCTGCGTGGGCACGTTGCGCACGACCTCGGCCAGTCCGGCCAGCTGCTGGAGCATGCCCGAGGGGTCCGAGGGCAGGAACACCTTGGTGGCCCGGCCGTTGGCCACGGCCTGGAGGGCCTCGAAGTACTTGAGCACGAGCACGTCGGCCGTGGGGTTGCCGTCGTGGATGGCGGTGAACACCTGGCGGATGGCCGACCCCTGGCCCTCGGCCACGGCCTGGAGGCGGTAGCGCTCGGCGTCGGCCAGGGTGCGGGCGGCCTGGGCCTCGCCTTCGGAGGACAGGATGTTGCGCTGCTTGTTGGCCTCGCCCTGCAGGATGGCGGCCTGGCGCTCGCCCTCGGCCCGGGTGATGGAGGCCTCACGGTCACCGGTGGCCTGGGTGACGAGGGCCCGACGGGTGCGCTCGGCCTTCATCTGCTCGTGCATGGCGTGCATGACGTCGGCCGGGGGATCGATGCGCTGGATCTCCACCCGCACCACCTTGACCCCCCACTTGTCGGTGGCGTCGTCGAGGATCTCGCGCAGGTGGGTGTTGATGGTGTCCCGCGAGGTGAGGGCCTCGTCGAGCTGCATGTCACCGACCAGGTTGCGCACGTTGGTCTGGGCCAGCTTGGTGATGGCGAGCATGAAGTTGGCCACGTTGTAGGTCAGGCGCTGGGGGTCGGTGGGCTCGTAGTAGATGACGGCATCCACCGACACGACCACGTTGTCCTTGGTGATGACCTCCTGGGGGGCCACGTCGACGACCTGTTCGCGCATGTCCACCACCCGCATCCTCTGCACGAAGGGGAAGAGCAGGCGCAGGCCGGGGTCATAGGTGCTCTGGTACTTGCCCAGGAACTCGACGACGCCGCGCTCGTACGGCCGCACGATGCGCACCGACGCCCCGATGACGACGAACAGCACGATGGCGAGGATGACGAGCACGGCGATGAGGACGCCCATCAGGGGAGCTCCCAGGGGTTGGGGGCCACCGCTTCCGGTGGCCCTGGTGGTCCGACGATGACCCGGGTGCCGCGCACCTCGATGACCGAAACGACGGCGCCCTCGGCCACCGCCGAGCCGTCGGCCGCCTCGGCCCGCCACTCCTCACGGCCGACGCGCACCATGCCGGCATCACCGGCGGGCAGGGCCCGGGTGACGACGGCGGCTTGGCCGATGAGGCGGCCGGCGCCGAAGCCCTCCTGGGGCAGGCCCCGGTCGAGGCGGCGACGGAGGGGGAAGAAGGCGCCGAAGGCGGCGGCGGAGCCGGCCAGGAAGGCCACCCACTCGACGGCCACGCCCACGCCCAGGAAGGCCAGGGCCGCGGCCAGGGCGGCACCGATGGCGAAGCACACGAGGAAGAACGTGCCCGGGGTCAGGAGCTCGCCGGTCAGGAAGACGGCGCTGGTCACGAGCCAGATCCAACGCCACATCTCCGGCGAACGCATCGGCGCCAACGCTACGGGCGCCGATCCAGAACGGTGTCTCGTCCGTGTTGCGGTGCGGCGACGCCCGGGCGCGGTCCCCCCCCCGACGAACCCCCAGGTGGAACCAGGTGTTGCGAACAGATGTCGTGACGTTCGTTACGCGAAGCGGTCTTTTGACCACTCTTGGTGCGTTGGTGCGAATAAACAACCAGCTAGAGGTGTTAGCGGGGCCAGGTGGGGGATCGGTGTGGGTGAAGCGTCCCCGCGCCGATACATTTCGAAACCATGACGCCCGCCGCTCCCTCTGGACGTCGCCGGTTCACCCGCCCGGCGCTCGTGCTCACCTTGTTGACCGCACTGTTGGCTGCCGCCGCCCAGTTCGTGTCCCCCTCGGTGGCCGGTGCCCTGGTCTACGGGCCCCAGGTGGCCTACGGCCTGCCGCCGGGCACACCGCTGACGCCGTCGGGCCCCTTGACCATCACCATCCCCGGCCAGGTGATCGACTCGCTCGACATCAACGGCTGCGTGAAGGTGCTGGCCCCCAACGTCACCATCGTGCGCAGCCGCATCACCTGCTCGGGCCAGAACGCCATCGTCAGCCAGGCCGGCGTGCAGGGCATGAACATCATCAGCAGCCTGCTCCAGGGCGGGGCCGACCCCGCCGGGACCGGGGTGTGGTCCGACGGCGCCTACGCCGTCATCGACAGCGAGATCACCAACGTCACCGACGGGGTGTTCCTCAGCACGGGCTCGACCGTGCAGGGCAGCTGGATCCACGGCCTCACCAACCGGCCCGGCGAGCACAACGACCTCATCCAGATGGTCGGCGGCCGCAACGCCTTCATCCGCAACAACCTGCTCGAGCACCGCAAAGGTGAGACCTCGGCCATCATGATCAAGTCGGACCTGGCTCCCATCGACGACCTGATCATCGAGAACAACGTCATCGCCGGCGGCGGGTTCGCCGTGTACGTGATGGCCGGCAACGCCCTGGGCGGTTGCTGCGATGCCCCCACCAACGTGCGCATCTGGAACAACGTCATCCGCAACGGCACCTACACCTGGGGCCCGCTCATGGCCATGGGCCCCGCCGTGGTGCTGTGCAACAAGATGGACACCGGTGAACCCCTCACCTGGGTGGCCTCGACGGCGGGTGCCAACCCCCAGGCCAACACCTGCCCCTACGCCTACTGACCCTCTCCGCCTCTACGGCAAGTCCTCCCCGCCCCTACCGCAAGCGTTCCGCAGCGCACAGCAGAGCACACCCACAGGCTTCCGCACCTGTACCGCCCTCGCACCCGGCCCGGCTGGGATCCCCACGGGTCCTGACCGGGCCGGTGGGCGTCCTCAGCCCGGCGGCCCCGCGGCCCCGCGGCCCAAGGCCATGAAACTCAGTCGAAGATGGTCAGGCCGAAGGCCTGCAGCAGCTGGTTGGCGGCCAGCGTCGCCGTCAGCCGGCCCGCCCGCACCTCGGCCTCGATGGCGGGGATCCGACCGGCCACCTCCGGGTGGGCCCGCAGGGCGGTCATCAGGCGCTCGTCGACCATGGACCACATCCAGCGCAGCTGCTGGGTCTGACGGCGGGCGGCGAACTCGCCGGCGCCGTCCATGACCTCGTGGTGCCTGGTGATCTGGTCCCAGATGGTATCGAGGCCCTCGTTGCGCAGGCCCGAGCACGTCAGCACCGGGGGATGCCACAGGGCGGTGGGCGGGGCCACCAGGTGCAGGGCGGTGGCGTAGTCGTGGGCGGCGTTGCGGGCTCGGGCCACGTTGTCGCCCTCGGCCTTGTTCACCGCCACCAGGTCGGCCAGTTCGAGGATGCCCTTCTTGATGCCCTGCAGCTCGTCGCCCGCCCCGGCCAGCATGAGCACGAGGAAGAAGTCGACCATCTCGGAGACCACGGTCTCGGACTGGCCCACCCCCACCGTCTCCACGAGGACGACGTCGTAGCCGGCGGCCTCGACGACCACGATCGACTCCCGGGTGGCCCGGGTGACGCCGCCCAGGGTGCCCGCGGCGGGGGAGGGGCGGACGAAGGCGGCGGGGTCGACCGAGAGCCGCTCCATGCGGGTCTTGTCGCCGAGGATCGAACCCCCGGTGCGTGACGAGGACGGGTCCACGGCGAGCACGGCCACCCGGTGGCCCGCCCCGGTCAGGTTGGTGCCGAAGGCGTCGATGAAGGTCGACTTGCCCACCCCGGGAACCCCGGTGATGCCCACCCGCTGCGAGGCGCCGGCGTGGGGCAGCAGGCGGACGAGCAGCTCCTGGGCCTGGGCGGCGTGGTCGGGGCGGCGGCTCTCCACCAGGGTGATGGCCCGGCCCAGGGCGGTGCGGTCACCGGCCAGCACCCCCTCGGCGTAGGCGTCGACGTCGATGGGGCGGCGACGGGTGCTCATCGCCGCACACGCTGGCAGCCGGGGTGTGCGGCCGCAAGGTGCGGCGGGGCCGGCCTCCCTGGCGACGGCGACCGGTCACCGGGACGACCTCGATGGCGGCCGTGCGGCCGACCGTGGAGGATCGGCCCGATGATCGAGATCAAGGCCCTGGCCGACGTCGACCCCTTCGACGTGCTGCGCCAGGACGAGCGGGGGCGTTGTGGCGGGTCGTGCTGGCCCTGGACCTGGCCGCCACCGTGTCCATCGACCAGTTCGACGTGGCCGACGCCCTGCCCTGGCAGCTGACCGATGCCCGGGCCGTGGACGTGCTCTACGAGCGTGACGGGCTGTGGCTGTGCCCCCTCGATGTGGCCGGGGCCCTGGCCGGGCGGGGCTACGCGGCCTCCGGCCGGGTCGTGCTCGACGTCGACGGCACCACCGTGGCCGTCGACGCCACCCCGGAGGGGGCCGAGGTCACGCCGTTGTCCGACCGCCCGGACCTGGTGCTGGGCCGGTCCGAGCTGGGATCCCTGCTGCCCGGTGGGGTGCGGGCCACCACCCTGATCCGGGCCCGCCGTGTCGCCGAGGGGCATCCTGGCGCGGCCGCGGCCGTCGACCGCCTGTTCGTCGTCGACCCCGCCGACGTGCTGGCGCGGTCCGAGCGCGGCTTCGGCATGCACCACGGCGACGGCACCGCCGAAGCGCTGGCCGACGCGGCCGCTCTCGACGGCTGGGTGGCCGTGGATCGTGGCCAGGTCGTCGGCTCCCACCCCTTCGAGGTGACCATGCCCGGCCCGAGGCGGTTGGCCGCCGTCGGCATCACCTGGGTGTCGGTCGCCGCCTCCCACCGTCGTCGCGGTCTGGCCGCTGAGCTCATGGCCCGGACCCACGATTCGGCCCGGGAGGCCGGGCCTCTGCTAGCCACCCTGACTGCGTCGGAAGCGGGCATCTACCGCCGCTTCGGCTACGGCGTGGCCTCGGTCCGCCCCACCGTGCGCATCGACACCCGGGCCGCCCGCTTCGACGTGGACCTCGCGGACCCCGGGAGCTGTCGCTACATCGCCCTCGCCGATGCCGCGCCGGGACACGTGGTGGCGGCGCGCCCTCGTCGATGCCAAGCAGTGGATGGTCGTGCACGAGGACGCCGCCGGTGAGGTCTACGGCTTCGCCCGGTACTCCATCGTCGCGGAGTGGGGCCACGGCCATCCCGACCACCTGCTGCTGCTCGAAGACCTGGTGGGGGCCACGGCCAACGCTCAGGAGGCGCTGTGGCGGATGTTGCTGGGCATCGACCTGGTAGGCACCATCGAGTTCGCCTGGTTCGACGCTGCGGACCCCATGCCCGCCCAGCTCGTCGATCAGCGGGTGGTGCGGGTGGTGGACCAGCGCGACGGCCTGTGGGTCTGTCCCCTCGACGTCGGGGCCGCCCTGGCCGGTCGGGGGTACGCCGGCACCGGGCGGGTGGTGCTCGACGTCGACGGCACCCGGTTGGCGGTCGCCGCCGGCCCCGACGGCGCCGAGGTCGCCGTGGTCGACGGCGGCCCTGACCTGGTCCTGACCGCAGCTGACCTCGGCGCCCTGCTGCTGGGCGGGGTGCGGGCCACGGCCCTGGTCCGGGCCCGGCGGGCGGGTGAAGCGGCCCCCGGGGGTGCCGCGGCCGGGGACCGACTGTTCGCCACCGATCCGCCACCCCACCTGGCCACCGGCTTCTGAACCCGATGGCGGTGGCCGGCACCGCCGTCCATGATCCCGACGTGCTCGAGATCAGGTCGCTGCGTGATGTCGACCCCGCCGACGTGGTCCGCCAGGATGAGCGGGGCTTCAGCTTCCGCTACGGCGCAGCCACCCCCGTGGCCCTGGCCGACCTGGCCGACATGGACGGATGGGTCGCCGTCGACGGGGGCGAGGCGGTCGGCTTCGTCGGTCTGCGCGACTTCGAGCTGACCGTGCCCGGGCCCAGGCCGTTGGCCGCTTCGGGGGTCACCTGGGTGTCCGTGGCCGCCAGCCATCGCCGCCAGGGTGTGGCCGCCGAGCTCATGGGCCTGGCCCACGAGACCACGGCGGCCGCCGGCCGGCCCGTAGCCGTGCTCACCGCCTCCGAGGCCGCCATCTACCGGCGGTTCGGCTACGGGGTGGCCACGACCCGCTACACCGTGCGCATCGATAGGCGGGGCGCCCGCTTCGACGCCGGGCTCGAGGATGATGTCGCCGGCCGGGGCCGCTGTCGCTACGTGCGGGCCGGGGAGGTGACCGAGCTGTGCCGCCCCGCGTACGAGCGCTACCGCGCCGCCCGGGCGGGGGCGGTCAGCCGGCGCGACCCGTGGTGGAAGCGGGTGCTCATCGACCCCGCCCCCCAGTGGGTGGTGCACGAGGACGCCTCGGGCGTGGTCGACGGCTTCGCCCGCTACACCGTCGAACAGGTGTGGGACCACGGCCACCCCGCCCACCGACTGGTGCTCGACGACCTGGTCAGCGCCACCGCCACCGGCCAGGAGGCCCTGTGGCGGCTGCTGCTGGGCATCGATCTGGTGGGCCCCATCGACTTCGAGCTCTTCGACGGGGCCGACCCCCTGCCCTGGCAGTTGGACGACCCCCGGGCCGTGCGCATCATCGACGAGCGCCACGCCCTGTGGGTGTGCCCCCTCGACGCCGTGGCCGCCCTGGCCGGACGGGGCTACTCGGGCCGCGGCCGGGTGGTGCTCGACGTGGAGGGGACGGTGCTGGCCGTCGATGCCGGGCCCGACGGCGCCGACGTGTCCCTTTTCGATGGCCCCGCCCACCTCGAGCTGGGCCGCTCCGAGCTGGGCTCGTTGCTGCTGGGCGGGGTGCGGGCCACCACCCTGGTCCGGGCCCGCCGGGCCACCGAGCTGGTGGCCGGTGCCGCTGCGGCTGTGGACCGCCTCTTCGTCAGCGACCCCCCACCCCACCTGGCCACCTGGTTCTAGGCCGACCGCACCGCCGGTGGGTCGGCGGTGCCGGCATCGACCGCCGCCCCGCCGTCATCGCCGCCGTCGTCGGCCGTCCACACGTCGAGCAGGGCCACGCCGAAGGTGGCCAGCAGGACGCCGTACACGGCGCCACCCAGGCCGTAGATGTCGGCCCCCACCATGCCCACGACCACGATCAGCGCGGGACCTACCCTCAGGCTGTGGGGCTCGACCAGGCGCCGGCCCACCAGCACCGTGGCCAGCTCCACACCCACCAGGGCCAACCCCAGGGCCATCGTCGTGGTGGCCGACGCAAAGGCCGCGGACAGCAGCAGCAGGGGGACGGCGCCGAACAGCACCCCGATGAGGGGGATGAGGCTGGCGACGGCCAGCACCAGGCCGAGGACGGCGGGGGTGGGCAGGTCGGCCCACCAGGCCAGGCCTGCGCCCACCACGCCCACCACCACGGCCTGGGCCAACACGGCCAGGCTGTAGCGCTGGGACCGGCGCAGGGCGACCAGCACCCGGCGCTCGACCCGGGCCCGGCGGTCCGTGCCCGACAGCTGGGCGATGCCGCCGTCGAAGATGCGTCGACCCCACAGCCAGAAGAACACCACCAGCACCAGGGACACGAAGTACGCCGGGGCCGTGCCTGCGGCCTGCTGCAGGGTGCTCGACGTCGACACCCGCCCGTCGATGCGGGTGATGAGCTCGCCGACCAGCTCGGTCAGGCGCACGTCACGGGCCACCTGGCCCAGCGACTCGTCCCGTTCGATGCGGGTGGCAGCGTCGGGCAGGCTGACCTGGAGCTCGTCGAGCTGGTGGTGCAGGTCGGTGAACACGCCCACCCCCACCGAACCGGCCAGCAGGCCGATGGCCAGCAGGGTGACGATGATGGCCGGGCCCCGCTTGATGCGCCGGCCGAGGACGTCGATGACGGGGTCGAACAGGGCGGCGACCACAGCGGCGGCCACCACCCAGCTGATGGGGCGGTGGGCGACGACGAACACGTTGCGGGCCACCATGGCCCCGACGAGGGCCAACGTGGCCAGACCCACCGACAGTGCGGTGACGCGCACCCGCTCGGCGCTCCAATCGCGGCGGGGGTGCGGGTCCGGGGCGGTCAACATGCGTAAGTTACGTGCGCGTGCCGCCCGACGCCCAGGACCCCCAGCCCGGCCCCGAGGTCGGCGACGGCGACCACCCCGACGACGTCGCCCCGCTCGAGGGGGCCAGCCCGGCCGAGCGGGCCGAGGAGCACCCTGCGGATGGGGCCACGGCGCGGTCAGGGGCCGGGGTCAGTTCCCAGCCCACCCCCGAGCCCCAACCGATCTTCGAGCCCACCCCCGAGCGGGACGAGGTGGTGCGGCGGCGACGCGACGTCATCGTCGACCTCGACCTGGCCACCGTGCTCTACGTCGTGGGGGCCGTGCTCGCCGTGTGGGCACTGTTGGGGCTGTCCCGATCGGCGGTCGACTCGCTCACCAAGATCGTGGTCGGGTTGGTGCTGGCCCTGGCCTTCGACCAGGTCGTCAGCCGGTTGCAGGCCCGGCGGTGGAGCCGGGGGGCGGCGGCGGCGGTGGTGTGCGGCAGCTTCCTGGCCGTGCTCGTGGCCCTGGCCACCTTCGTGGGACCGCCGGCAGCCCGCCAGGCGGCCCAGTTCGGCCGTCAGCTGCCCGAGACGGTGGAGGACTTCTACAAGCTGCCCGTCGTCGGACCCCGCCTGGAACGGGCCGACGCCGCGGAGGAGGTGCAGCGGCGCCTGGCCGAGCTGCCCACCAGCATCACCGCCGACACGGTGACCGGTCTGGTCGACCGGGTGGTGGGCGGGCTGACCGGGGTGGTCGAGGTCATGCTGGTGACCTTCGCCGTCCTCCTCGACGGCCAGCTCATCGTGGCCCGGGCCCGGCGGGCGGTGCCCGAACGCCACCGGGAGCGGGCCGACTGGGTGGGTCGGCTCTTCTACCTGACGCTGGGCCGGTACTTCGCCGGCTCCCTGCTGCTGGCCGTCATGAACGGTACGTACATCCTGGTCGTGGGCCTGGCCCTGGGGGTGCCCCTGGCGCCCGTGGCCGCCATCTGGGTCTCGTTGACCAACCTGATCCCCCAGATCGGCGGGCTGCTCGGCGGCAGCCTGTTCGTGACCCTGGCCATCACCCAGGGCCCGGTGACCGGCCTGTTGGCCCTGGCCCTCTTCCTGCTGTACATGAACACCGAGAACTACGTGCTCCAGCCGGCCGTCGTGGGCAACGCGGTGAACCTGTCCCCCGTGGCCACCATGATCGGTGCCATCGTCGGCGGGGCGGCGGCCGGGGTGCCCGGGGCCCTGGTGACCACCCCGCTGGTGGGCACGGTCAAGGCCCTATACCTGGCCCTGCGCTACGACGAGGATCCGCTGCAGGAGCACCGCTCGGTGCGGGTGCCCGGCCTGGGCAAGCTGCGTG
Organism: Acidimicrobiales bacterium; assembly: GCA_038255145.1. GTDB lineage: Bacteria > Actinomycetota > Acidimicrobiia > Acidimicrobiales > CAIXPF01 > WHTX01. The sequence goes on along the minus strand of JBBSLP010000022.1, from coordinate 50,538 downwards.
ACCTCATGGGCCACATCCGCCACCGGGGGGCGGGCTGACCGCAGGGGCGCGGGCGGACACGGTCGCTGTTCTCGGCGGATCCCGTCTCGGATGCCGAGACCGACTCCGCCGAGAAGCTGGGGTGGCTCGTCTCAGGCGGCCTGGGGCGCGGGGTCGGCCTCGAGGGCGTCGAGCAGTTCCATGGCCGCCTCGGCGATGACCGTGCCCGGCGGGAAGATGGCCTTGGCCCCGGCCTCCAGCAGCTTGTCGTAGTCCTGGGGCGGGATGACGCCACCCACGACGATGAGGATGTCGTCGCGGCCCAGGGCCTCGAGCTCGGCCTTCAGCTCGGGGACCAGGGTGAGGTGCCCCGCCGCGAGGGAGTTGACCCCCACCACGTGCACGTCGGCCTCCACGGCCTGACGTGCCACCTCGGCCGGCGTCTGGAACAGGGGCCCGATGTCCACGTCGAAACCGAGGTCGGCGAAGCCGGTGGCGATGACCTTCTGGCCCCGGTCGTGGCCGTCCTGGCCCATCTTGGCCACCAGCAGGCGGGGGCGACGGCCCTCCTCGGCGGCGAAGGCGTCGACCCGGGCCCGGGCGTCGGTCACCGTGTTCGAGTTCTCGCCCACCTCGCGGGAGTACACACCGGAGATGGTGCGGATGGTGGCCTGGTGGCGACCCCACACCTTCTCGAGAGCCCCGGAGATCTCCCCGACCGAGGCCATGGCCCGGGCTGCGTCGACGGCCAGGGCCAGCAGGTTGCCCTGGCCTGTATCTGCGCTGCGGGTCAGGGCGTCGAGGGCGCCGGCCACGGCCTCGGGGTCGCGCTGGGCCCGGAGCTGGTCGAGCTTGGCCAGCTGCTGCTCGCGCACCGAGCGGTTGTCGACCTTGAGGACGTCGATCTGCTCCTCGAGGTCGAGGCGGTACTTGTTGACCCCGACCACGGTCTGGCGCCGGCTGTCGATGCGGGCCTGGGTGCGGGCGGCGGCCTCCTCGATGCGGGCCTTGGGCACGCCGGCCTCGATGGCCTTGGCCATGCCCCCCATGGCCTCGACCTCCTCGATGTTGGCCCACGCCTTGCGGGCCAGCTCGTAGGTCAGCCGCTCGACGTAGTACGAACCCCCCCAGGGGTCGATGACCCGGGTCGTGCCCGACTCCTGCTGGAGCAGGAGCTGGGTGTTGCGGGCGATGCGGGCCGAGAAGTCGGTGGGCAGGGCCAGCGCCTCGTCGAACGAGTTCGTGTGCAACGACTGGGTGTGGCCCTGCGTGGCCGCCATGGCCTCGATGCAGGTGCGCATGGCGTTGTTGTAGACATCCTGGGCGGTGAGCGACCAACCCGATGTCTGGCTGTGGGTGCGCAGGCTCAGCGACTTGTCGCTCTTGGGATCGAACTGCTTCACGAGCTTGGCCCACAGCAGGCGGGCGGCCCGCATCTTGGCCACCTCCATGAAGAAGTTCATGCCGATGGCCCAGAAGAAGCTCAACCGGGGGGCGAACGCATCAACCGTCAGCCCTGCGGCCAGGCCCGCACGTAGGTACTCCACCCCGTCGGCCAGGGTGTAACCCAGCTCGAGGTCGGCCGTGGCCCCCGCTTCCTGCATGTGGTAGCCGGAGATGGAGATCGAGTTGTACTTGGGCATCTCCGTCGAGGTGAAGGCGAAGATGTCCGAGATGATCCGCATCGAGGGGGCCGGCGGGTAGATGTAGGTGTTGCGGACCATGAACTCTTTGAGGATGTCGTTCTGGATGGTCCCACCCAGTTGCCTGGGGCTGACGCCCTGCTCCTCGGCGGCCACGATGTAGAGGGCCAGGACGGGTAGCACGGCCCCGTTCATGGTCATCGACACCGTCATCTGGTCGAGAGGGATGCCGGCGAACAGCTGGCGCATGTCGAGGATGGAGTCGATGGCCACGCCGGCCATGCCCACATCGCCGCTGACCCGCACGTGGTCCGAGTCGTAGCCCCGGTGGGTGGCCAGGTCGAAGGCCACCGACAGGCCCTTCTGGCCGGCGTTCAGGTTGCGCCGGTAGAAGGCGTTCGATTCCTGGGCGGTGGAGAACCCGGCGTACTGGCGGATCGTCCACGGCTGGTTCACGTACATCGTCGGATACGGGCCCCGAAGGAAGGGGGCCACACCGGGGTAGGTGGCCAGGAAGTCCAGGCCGTCGATGTCGGCCGCGGTGTACAGCGGGCGCACGCCGATGCCCTCGGGGGTCTCCCACACCAGGGCAAGGGCGTCCTTGCCCGTGGCCGCCTCGACGGCGTCGACCCAGGGGGCGGTGTCGGCCTCGCCCGTGGACGGGCCGCCCAGCTCGACGGCGGTGAAGTCGGGGATGGCCCCGCTGGGGCTGCTCCCGCTCACTGCGGCATCCGGGCGATCGGCATCGGCCGTCATGGCGTTACCCCCAACGTGTCGAGCGCCCGACGCAGCACGTCGAGGGCATCAGTTCCGACGGAGACGAACTCATCGATCCCCGCAGCCTCATAGGCGTCGCGGGCGTCACCGGGGGCCCCGGCCAGGTACACCCGGACCGCGCCGGTGGCCTTGAGGGCCCGGGCCGTGTCTGCGGCCCGCTCGGCGTACACGGCATCCGACGAGCACAGGATGGCCAGGCGGGCGCCGCTGGCGGTGAAGGCCGAGGCCACCTGGTCGGCGTCGTCGAAGCCCTCGTTGTCGACGGTGCGCACGCCCCCGGTCTCGAACAGGTTGCGGGCGAAGCCGGCCCGGGCCGTGTGGACGGCGATGGGGCCCAGGTTGGCCAGGAAGATGGTGGGGGTGGGTTCGGCCTGGTCGGCCGCGTCGCGCAGGGCCTCGAAGGGGGCCGACCGCCGGCGCAGGGGGAAGGGCCCGTCGGCCACCGCCGCGGGCCAGGGTCGGCGGGCCAGTCGGGGTTCGGCCACGTCGGGGAACTCGCTGACCCCGGTCAGGGGTTGGCGGCGGGTGGCCACCGACTTCAGGGTGGCCCGCCACGACGCCTCGACCTCGGCTGCGGCCTGGCCCGAGGCGAGCACGGCGGCCATGCCCCCGGCCGCTTCGATGGCCTGGAAGCGGCGCCAGGCCTCCTGGGCCAGCTCCTCGGTCAGGTGCTCGACGAAGTAGGAACCGCCGCCGGGGTCGAGCACCCGGGCCAGGTTGGTCTCCTCGAGCAGGATCATCTGGGTGTTGCGGGCCAGGCGGCGCCCGAGCTCGTCGGGCACGCCCACGGCCTGGTCGAAGGGGAGCACGGTCACGCTGTCGGCCCCCGCCGCGCCGGCGGCGAAGGTGGCCAGGGTGGAGCGCAGCACGTTCACCCAGGGGTCGCGCTGGGACAGCATGGCCGAAGCCGTCACCGCGTCGATGCGGGCGGCCCGGGCCGCAGGGGAGGCGCCGCTGGCCTCGGCCACCCGGGCCCAGCACCGGCGGGCGGCCCGCAGCTTGGCCATGGTCCCGAACTGCTCGGCCGTGGCCGACAACTGGAAGACGAGCTGGCCACAGGCGGTGTCGATGTCGATGCCGGCGGCGAGGAGGGCCCGCAGGTAGGCCACCCCGGTGGCCAGGGCGAAGGCCAGCTCCTGGGCCGGGCTGGCCCCGGCGTCGGCGTACACGGTGGCGTCGACGCGACCCACCCGCACCTGGGGGTGGGTGGCGTGGAGGTCACGGACCAGGCTGACCAGGTCGTCGAGACGGGCGGCGGTTCCGGTGCGGGCCGCGGTGGCCAGGGGGTCGATGCCCAGCTGGCCGAGCGCGGCGCTGGGCGGCACCTGCTGGCGGCCCCACAGCTCGCGCAGCCAGCCCGCGGCGGTGACGGCGTCGACGCCTTCGGCCCCTGTGCCCGTGGTGGTGGTCCCGGCGAGCACGGCGGCGTCGAGGATCACGGGGGCGAGGTCGAGCAGCACCCCGTCGAGCACCGCGGCCAGGTCGTCGACCGAGCTGACCGGTAGCCCTCCGGGGCCCAGGTGCAGGACGAGGGAGGTCACCCCCCGCTCGAGGTCGGAGAGGATGGCGGCGTTGGCCTCGGCCAGGTCGGGCTGGGCGTAGAGCTGGCGGATGTCCCACCCGTCGCTGACCCGACGTCCGGGATCGCCACCCCGGGTGAAGGGGGCCAGACCGGGCAGGCCGGCGGGATCGCCGGCGGGGACGTCGGCTGCGGTGTAGAGGGGCTCGACCCGCAGCCCGTCCGGTGTGCGGGACACCAGCTTGCGATCGAAGGGGGCTCCGGCCAGCACCTTGTCCACCAGCGCCAGCCACTGGTCACGACTGGGCGGGGGGAACTCGGAACCCAGGGGGAGGTCCTGCTGAACGGCCACGGCCCGATCGTACGAGCCCGGGCCGACCGGGGGCGAACGACGGTGTCCGTCACCTCGTCCCGCCGGTCGTCCGACCCGACCCGGTCTGGCCCGTCCGAGCAGGGCCATGGCGTTCCTTCGGTTCCGCACCACGGCGAATCGGGGCGGTCTCGGCCCATCGATGCCGGCGTCGGAACACCTTTCATCTGGTTGCTCGCGCTTGCTGCTCGCGCTGGTTGCTCACGCTGGTTGCTCACGACGGTAGGTCTGTCGCGAAGGCTGGTGTACCGCCCAGGTCAACAGACCTTCGCGGAACCCAGGCCAGGTGCGTGGCCCGGGCCAGGGCCGTCAGCCGGTTCGCCGTGGTGCGGAACAGGGTGGAGGTGTGGCCTTGCCGTGCCGGCCGCCGGACGCGAGCGGGGTGGTTTCGCTCAGCCCCGTTCGAGGTGGCGGACGACCTCGGGGACGCGGCGGTGCCAGTAGGCCTCGATCTCGGCCCGGTCCATGGGGAGGGAGGGGTCCTCGGGCACGTCGGTGAGGTCGGCCAGGTAGGCGAGGATGGTGGCGATGGCCTGGTCGGGTACCTGGGGGCGGAAGCGCTCGACGAACAGGGCCAGGCCCTCCTCGACGTGGCGGTGGCCCTGGGTCTCGATGCACACCAGGTCGAAGTAGTCCCGCAGCTCGGGCCGGTCCACCACCACCTGCAACTTCATGGCCAACAGGTCACCCAGCCCGGCGATGCGCAGGCCCTCGACCACCGACGTGGGCTCGATGCGGCGGTGGCCGGGCGGGCACAGCAGCTGCACCTTGGTCCGACTCATGAGCAGATCGAGGCCCAGGTTGCGGCGGGAGGTGACCTGCACGGGGGCCAGGGCGGCCAGGTCGGTCACCACCCGGTCGAGGTCGCAGGCGGCCTCGAAGCACAGGTCGAGGTCGCGGCTGAGCCGGTGCTGGAGGTGCACGGCCACGGCCGTGCCCCCGATCAGGTAGGCCTCGGCGGGCAGCACGGTACGGGCCAGCAGCCACATGGCCGCGGTGTCCGCCGGCAGCACCGCTGACAACCAGGGCGGGAGCCGCTCGGGCGGCGCGTCCATCAGGAGGCGGGAGCGACGGTCGCCGTGGGCGTGCCGCCGGCCAGCAGGCGGGCCAACCGGGCCCGGCGGGGATCGAGCCCCCGACCGCGGGAGGCGATGCGCACGTGCTCGGGACCGAGGTGGCGGGCCAGCCAACCCAGGGCCTGGCAGTCGTCGCTGCGCAGGATGCGGCTGGCCACGTAGGCGCCGTGGCGCTCGAGGTCGACGGCGCCGAGCTCGACGTTCCAGAACAGGTGGGCCAAGCGGGCGGGCAGGCGCCGGTCGACCGCAGGGGCCGGCGCCGGAGAGGTGGAGGCGGCCCGGCCGACGTGGGCGGCGACGGCGTGCCACGCGGGGGAGCACCAGTCGATGGACCACACGACCACGGTGCGGGCTGCCCCTTCGGCCACGTTGTCGTGGCGTCGGCGCACGATGCCGGCTGCTTCCAGACGACGCAGGGAGCGGCTGGCCACGCTGGGGCTGTGGCCGGCGGCCACGCCCACGGCCCGGGCCGAGCGCAGGCCGAAGGGGCGGCGGGACAGTGCAGCAGCCACGGCGACGTCGGTGGGGCGCAGGCCGGCCGGGGCAGGTACCCCGTCGGTGGCGCCACTGGCTCCTGCCGGAGCCCTCATGACCATGTGGTTACGGTAGCACCGCGATCCCGTGACCTAACCGCACGGAGCGCCACGTCCAGGTGTCGACGAAGGCGGTTCAGCTGACGAAGCGGACCACGAAGGCCTGGGGCCACAGCTTGCCGGTGACGAGGAAGCGCCCGTCGCCGAGCGAAGCGATGCCGTTGAGCACGGCGTTGGGTCCGACGCCGGCGGGGCGCAGGGCGCTGGCGTCGACACGGACCCTGACCTGCCCGGTCCCGGGGTCGATGCCGACGATGGCGTCGGTGAGCCACACGTTGGCCCACACCAGGCCGCTGCGGGCGTCGCACTCGAGCTCGTTGAGCCGGGCCACGGGTCGGCCGTCCTCGCTCACCGCGACCTGGCCCTGGGCCGTCAGGTCGTCGGGGTCACGGAAGGTCAGGGTGGCGGTGCCGTCGCTCTGCACCAGTCGACCGGCTCCGGCGTCGTAGCACAGGCCCCACCCCTCGCCGGGCAGGGCGATCTGGTCGACCAGGGCCAGGGTGGCCTGGTCCCACACCAGGACCACGCCGTCCTTCCACGTCAGCTGGACCAGGCGGTCGCCCACCGCGGTCAGGCCCTCGCCGAACAGGTTGGGGGCCAGGGCGGTCCTGCGCAACACGGCCCCGGTGGCGGGATCGACCTCGCGCACGGTGGAGGCGCCCACGAGTCCGGTGCTCTCGTAGAGCCGACCGTCGACCACCTCGAGGCCCTGGGTGAAGGCGGTGGCGTCGTGGGGCCGGGTCTCGAGCACCTCGACGTGCAACTGGGCCACCGTCCCCGGAGCGGCGGCCGTGTAGGGCACGGTCTCGACGCTGGTGGTGAGGATGCCCTCGGTGGAGGACGGCGGCGGCGGCCGCAGCGCGCTCGACCCGTCGGCCGTGCACGCAGCCAGCAGTGCCGCCGCCGTGGTGGCCAGAGCCAGGACCACCGCCCGCGGTCGATGGTGCGGCGACGTCACTAGCCTTCGCCGTGGACGAGGAGGTGGCCGATGGTCGTCGGGGTTCCCGCCGAGACGAAGCTGGACGAACGCCGGGTGGCCATCACGCCGGCCGGGGTGCGAGAGCTCGTCGCCGCTGGTCACGAGGTGGTCGTCCAATCGGGTGCTGGGCTGGGTTCAGGCATCTCCGACGAGCAGTATGCCGTCGCCGGTGCCGCCACCGTGAGCGGCCCCGAACAGGTCTACGACCGGGCCGGCCTGATCCTGCACGTCAAGGAGCCCCAGCCCGCCGACCTGGCCCTGTTGCGCCCCCACCACGTGCTCTTCACCTACCTGCACCTTGCCGCCTACCCCGACGTGGCCGACGCCCTGCTGGCCTCGGGCGCGGTGGCCGTGGCCTACGAGACGGTGCGGGGGCCCGCCGGCGACCTGCCCCTCCTCGCCCCCATGAGCCGCATCGCCGGGCGCCTGTCCGTCCAAGCCGGGTTCCGCTTCCTCGAGGCCCCCCAGGGCGGCAAGGGCATCCTGGCCGGCGGCATCCCCGGTGTGGCCCGGGCCCGGGTCAGCGTCATCGGCGCCGGCGTCGTGGGCTGGCACGCCATCGACGTGGCCGTGGGGCTGGGGGCGGCGGTGACCGTGCTCGACCTCGACACCGAGCGGCTTGCCCACGTCGAGCGCATGTGGGGGGGCCGGGTGGAGACCATCCACTCGTCCCGCCACACCGTGGAGCTGAACGTGGCCCGCTCGGACCTGGTCATCGGCGCCGTCCTCGTGGCCGGTGACCGTGCTCCCGTGGTCGTCGACGAGGACGGGGTGGAGGCCATGGAAGCGGGCAGCGTGCTCGTCGACGTGGCCATCGACCAGGGCGGGTGCTTCGCCACCTCCCGGGAGACCACGCACCGCGATCCCGTGTACCTGGTGCACGACGTCCTCCACTACTGCGTGGGCAACATGCCCGGCGCCGTGCCCCGCACGTCGACCTACGCGCTGACCAACGCCACCATGCGCTACGTGGTGGCGTTGGCCGGTGGGCTCGGTCCCGCCCTGGCCCGGCACCCCGAGCTCGCCGGGGGCGTGAACATCGCCGGCGGTGCCGTGGTCAACCCCACCGTGGCCCACGCCCTGGGCCTGCCGGCCACCGATCTGGCCACCTTCCTGTCCGCCCGGGCCGATGCTGGCCAGGGTCGGGGTCAGGCTGTGCTCGGCGGGTAGCATCGGCCCGTATGGCGACCACGTTGGGCCAGGCCTCTCACACGACGTTCCCGTCCACGAACCCCGCCTTCGAGCAGTACTGCGAGGCGATCTACGAGCTGCAGGAGGATGACGTCGACGTCATCCAGGCCCGCATCGCCGAGCGGCTGGGCGTGTCCCGCCCCGCCGTCTCCGAGATGATGCGACGACTCGAGACCGAGTCGCTGGTCAACATGTCGGGCAAGATCGAGCTCACCGAGCGTGGTCTGATGCTGGCCGAGAGCATCGTCCGCCGCCACCGGCTGGCCGAGCGCATGTTGACCGACATCCTCGGCTTGTCCTGGGCCGACGCCCACGACGAGGCCAGCAAGTGGGAGCGGGTCATCTCCCCGGCCGTCGAGGGGGCCCTGAACCGGGTCCTCGGCGATCCCACCACCTGCCCCCACGGCAACCCCATCCCCGGCTCGGCCTACCGGCCTCCCGTGACCGTGGTGCTGTCCGACGTCCCCCGCGGCGATGGCTTCACCGTCACCCGGGTGACCGAGGAGCTGGAGTTCACCCCCGGCCTGCTCGAGTTCCTCGAAGCGGCCTCGGTGGTGCCCGGCAACCGGGGCGTGCTCACCGCGGCCTCGCCCGACGGCACCGTCACCGTCGAGATCCGCGGCAGCCACGTGGGCATCGGTGCCTTCGCCGCCAGCCGCATCCTCGTTGCCTTGGCCTGACGGCCCTGGACTGACAGCCCTGGACTGACCTTCAGGCCGCCTCTGGTCGCGGTCGGACCCGGAAGACCAGGGATGCTGTCGCCGCCAGCTTGCCGCGCTCCGCGCCGCGCACCTCGACGCGGACGAAGGCCATCGACGAGCCGGCCTGTTCGACCCAGCTCTCGGCCACGGCATCCTCGCCATCGACGACGCCCACGTAGTTGACCGTCAACGACACGGTGAGCATCTCGGGTTGGCGGGGGTAGCTGGTGGCCACCGCCGGTATGGCGGCCGTGTCGACGAGGCTGGCCAACGCCCCGCCATGGACCACGCCGGCGGCCTGGGCCACCTCGGGACGCATGGGGAGGCGCAGCCGGGCGTAGCCCACCCGGACCTCGTCGACGACGAGACCCACGTGGGTGGGGAAGAACACCCGGTCGGGGCGCAGGAAGCGCTCGGTCCACCGGGCCACCCCGGCGTCGTCGAGCAGGGGGAAGCGTTCGGCGTTGGGCCAGGTCGCAGGCATGGCGGCGCACGCTACCGCCCGATGTCGCCGCGGTCAGCGCCACGCCGGCAGGGTGGCCGCGACCCGCTGGGCCACGACCGGCGGCGCCAGGTCGGCCACCGCGGCGGCCAGCTCGTCGAGCGGGGGCCGGGCGTCGAGCAGCCACCGCCCGAACATGGGGGCATCCATCCACGCGGCCAGGCGGGCCTCGGGTGCGGTGGCGTCGCCATGGCCCAGGGCCACGGTCAGGCGCAGGTCCTCCCAGCTGGCCCGGGCTGCGGGGTGGCGGGCCAGCGCCTCCAGGTCGCCGGGCGCCTCGACCAGGCGTGACAAGGGGTGCAAGCGGGCCGCAGCCCCCCAATCGGGTGCCTCGCCCCCGGCCAGCGCAGCCACCAGCTCGTCGAGCCAGCGTTGGGCGAACCAGGCGGCCGGTGGGGTACGTAGCGGCGGGGTGGGCAGCCGCAGTGCACGTCGGCACGCGTCGACCAACCGGCCGACGGCCCCGTCGACGTCGAGGGGCCGCGGCGCGCCGTCGAGGGCGATGGACACGCTGGTGGCACCGCTGCGGTGCACGAGCAGGGCCATGCCCGCCTCTTGCGGCTCGCCGCCGCAGTGCACCGTGGCGGGCCCGATCACGCCCACGGCCCGCCAGTGGACCGGTGCCCACCAGCCCACGAGCTGGGCGAAGGGACCGCCCGGGCCCGTGGGCTGGAGCAGGAGCTCGCCAGCGTGGGGATCGCCGCAATGGAGATCGCCGCGATCGAGCTCGCTGTCCACCAGCCCGACCAGGGCGCCCGTCCCCGGCCGGGCCGAGACGAGCGCCTCGGTCAGCACGTCGAGGTCGGGCAGGGATCGGTGGTCGTGGGCGGGGGCGGAGCAACAGCTGGGGTCGTCCATGGCTGGACCTCGAGGCTTCTCGAACGTGGTGTTCAAGCGACCCTCGAGGGGGATCACGACCCTGGCCGGACCTTACGGACGAGGTGTGACGTCCTGGCCCATGACACCGACGCCCGTAGGCGTCGGAGCCTCAGCCCGCGGCCAGGGCCGACTGCTGTTGGCGACGCCGGTTGACCCCCACGGGCCAGGGCACGGCGTAGCCGGCCTTGGCGCGGTCCTCCTCGGACTCACCACCCCAGAAGCCGTACTCCCGGTGCACGCGGGCGTAGCTGCGGCACTCGGTCAGCACCGGACACGACTGGCAGATGATCCGGGCCTGGGCCTCACGTCGGATCCGAGCCTGAGGTCGTTCAGCGTGGGGGGCGAAGAAGATCCGGGTCTTGTCGCGGCAGTCGCCCAGGGTCATCCACTCCTGCTGCTCCCAACCAGGCGTCTGTGGCCCTGGGTCCAGGTGCGTTCCTGGATCAACCCGTAGTGCTGGATCGACCCGTACTCCTGGATCCACCCGTACTGCTGGATCAACACGTACTGCTGGATCAACACGTACTGCTGGATCAAGTAGTGACACTACGGTCTCGCCCATCGTGACGTCCTGTCCTCTCCGGTCCAGCTGCACACCCCCGATCCCGGAATTTAGTGCGAACTCCAAGGGATGTGAAGGGCCTGCCAGATGAGCCGCGCCCGGCCCTGTGCGTTCTGCACCATCGCCTCTGGCGAGGCCCCTGCCCACCTTGTAGTCCACGAGGTAGGGGTCCTTGGTTTCCTGGATGTGAAACCCTTGTTCCCGGGACACGTACTGGTGGTGCCCCGAACCCACATCGAGACGCTCGACGAGCTGCCCGCTGACCAGGTGGGGCCGTTCTTCGCCCGCGTCCAAGCGGTGAGCCGGGCCGTCCAGGCCGCCCTCGGCGCCCAGGGCACCTTCGTGGCCATGAACAACCGCGTCAGCCAGAGCGTGCCCCACCTGCACGTCCACGTGGTGCCGCGCACCAAGGGCGACGGCCTGCGGGGCTTCTTCTGGCCCCGTACCCGCTACGCGGACGAGGCCGAAGCCGCGAATGTGGCCGCCCGCATCCGTGCCGCCCTGGCCGAGGCGGAGGCGGGGGAGGGCTAGGCCAGGCGGGCCGGCAGGTACAGGCGCAGGGTCTCGACGGCCCGCTCGAAGCGCACGGCTCGACCGCCGACCACGGGCTCGCCGTCCACCTGCAGGGGCAGTTCGGCGGTGGCCTCCACCTCGACGCGGGCCACGTTGCCCAACACAGCTGCCTCACCACCCAGCCTGGTGCCCTCGAGGGGGTGGCGCAGGGCGCCACCCACCAGCTTGGCCAGGGAGAACAGCGAGACCCGGGGGACGGCCAGCAGGGTGAAGCCGGGCAGGATGCCGTGGTTGCCGCTGGCCACCTCGAGGGCACGACGACCGACGTAGGTGTAGGGCGACACGTTCTGCACGCTGAGGAACTGGGCGCTGAACGCCTCTTCGGCGTCCTCGACGGTGACGCTGAAGCTGCGGCGCCGCAGACCCAACGTGCGGGCCGTGGCCCAGGCGTAGGCCCCGGGTCCCGACAGGCGCTTGATGGTCGGGTGGGACTCGGCCATCTGCACGACCTGGGCGTCGAAGCCCACGCCGGCGTTGGAAAGGAAGACGTGGGGGCCGACCCGGCCCACGGGCAGGATGGCCTCGACCCCGTTGATGGCCGCCGCGGCCAGGGTCCGGGACACCGACAGGGGGTCGTTGGGCAGGCCCAGGGCCCGGGTCAACACGTTGGTCGAGCCCGCGGGGATGGGGGCGAAGGCGGCGTCGGTGCCGATCAGCCCGCTGGCCACCGAGTTGAACGTGCCGTCCCCGCCCAGGGCCACCACCACCCGGGCGCCGGCCTCGGCCGCGGCCCGGGCCGCCCGGGCGCCGTCCTTGTAACCCGTGGTCAGGTGGACCTCGACGGCACCCACGCTCCACCAGATGCGCACCACCTGGTTGCGGGTGCCCTCGTGGGCGCCCCGGGCGAAGGGGTGGGCCACGATCACCACGGCGGGGCCGGTCACCAGGCGATCTCCATGCGCAGGCCGGTGGCGTCGGTGTCGCCCCCGAGGATGGTGGCCGTGCCCGCGAGCAGGCGTCGGGCCGACCACGCCAGGGCGCAGGCGTCGGCCACGTCGTCGTGGCGGGCACCACGCAGGCGGCACTCGAGCACGGCGGTGATGCCGGGGAAGGCCCCGGCCAGCAGTCGGGCCCGGGTGGCCGCCCCCCGCGGATGGCGCTTGGGCTCGGCCAGGGGGCCGCCGTTGAGGGCGGCGAAGGCCAGCTCGGGGTGGGTCTCGGTCACCTGGCGCTGGCCCAGGCGGCGGACCACGGCCTCGACCTCGGCGATGCTGGCCAGCAGGTTGTAGGCCTGCTTGGACAGCCCCACGCCGGCACTGGCCCGCGACCGGACCAGGGCCTCGGGGTAGCTGGCCGCGCCTACGGTGGCCCGCACCGGCGCCGGGAACACCGAGGAGCGGCGGGGTCCGAGCAGGCGGCGGGCGGCGATGTCGCATTGCCGCGAGCCGCGATCGGGCAGACCGATGGGCATGTCGATGGCCACGTGGGTCAAGGCGCCGGTGGCGACGTCGTGGGCCACAGGGCCGAGGTCGGCCACCATGGTCACCGACGGCCGCTCGTCGGTCGCCCCCAGGCGCGCCACCACCCAACCGGCTCGGCAACCGTCGATGCCGGCAACGGCGGCGTGGTGGGAGGAAGGCGGGCGGTGGTCGACGAGGGTCATGTGATGGGGTCGGGGCCTCAGAGCTGGGTGATGGCCTTGAAGGCCTCGCCCTCGGGCACCCCGGCGAGGGCGCCGTGGTCGCGCAGGCGGGATTCGATGGTGTCGGTGAAGGCCGACCGTTGCTGTCGTGCCGCCTCGGCGCCCGATCCGTCCACGCCGATGCCCATGGTCGTCTCGAACTGGCTCTCGTGGGCCAGGAGCGCGTCGACCTTGGCGGCGGCGAAGCCCACGGTGCTCTCGACGTGGTCGGGCTCGTCGGCCTCGAACAGGAGCAGGGTCCGGGGCCGGTGGTGGGCCAGATCCTGCTCGGGGAAGAAGTGGGGGTCGCGGGCGGCCACGACGCCGTCGACGGTCAGGAAGCCGGCGTGGCGGTGGTCGGGGTGCAACCGGTAGCGCTTCCACGGGTCGTGGCCGAGGACGACGTCGGGCTGCAGGCGGCGGATCCAGTAGGCGATCTGCCAGCGCTGGCGCAGGCCCGAGTCGAGCTCGCCGTCGGGCCAGCCCAGGAACACGACCTCGCCGGTGCCCCCCACCGCGGCGGCGGCGGCCCGCTGCTCGCGCTGGCGGGTCACCACCAGGGCGGCCAGATCGGCGTGGACGTCCCAGGTGCCCTTGGAGCCGTCGGTGCACACCAGGTGGCTGACCACGCAACCGGCCGCCGCCCACTTGGCCAGGGTGGCGCCGCAGCCGAACTCGATGTCGTCGGGGTGGGCGCCGATGGCCAGGGCCCGCCGCGGGGTGTCGAGGTCCACCGAGATGGTGTCGGCGGGCGCGCCGTGGTCGAGGGGGGCGGTCGTCACCGGGGGGATGTTACGGGCACGGTGTCCCCGGAGAGGTCTCGCCTCGCCACCGGCCCGCCCGGCCCATCCGTCCAGCTCACCAGGTGGTCGACCGGGCGCTCACGGGGATGTTCACCGCGATCCGCGGGGCAGCCCGCCCCCGCCCCCGGGCAGGACGAGGTCGACGGGCAGGTCGACGTCCCAGCCCAGCAGGGGGTCGCGGACCACCCGCAGGCCCCGGCCCAGGCGGCGGGCCTCGGCCGCGTGGCGCCGGAACGACCCGCCGCCGTAGGAGAAGGTGAAACCGGCCGATGCGGGCACGCACATCACGTTGGTGCCCTCGTCGCGACGGTCGGGCACGATGGTGACCCCGGGGAAGGCGGCCACCCATGCCAGTTGGCGGGCCAGGGGCAGGTCACCGTGGGCCACCACCACCCGGGTCACCCCCCGGGCCCCCAGCGTGGCCACGCCGTCGGTGACGGCCGGGTTCAGGCCCTGGCCGGGCCGCCACAGCACCTCGGCCCCCAGCGATGCCGCCCACTCGGCCACCTCGTCGTCGTCGCACACCACGGCCACGGGCAGGGGGGCGGCCGCGGCGATCACGCCGGTGGCCATGCGCCGGGCCAGGGCGGCCCGTTCGGAGGGGGGCAGGGCCTCGGCCAGTCGCCGCTTGGCCTGCGAGAACGCCTTGACCGGCACCAGCACCGACGCGACGGGCGGCGGTGGTGTCCTCGTCACGGGCCGGAGCCTAGGTCGCGCCGGGACGGTGACATGCCGCCGGCGGCATGTCGGGCGTCGGCGTCGTGGCTCCTGCGTCTTGGGGCCGTGCGTTCAGGGTCGGTGGCGGCGGTCACTAGGGTTGGCGCGACGAACGGACGGCGGAGGACCCTCACCGAGATGATGCAGCCATGAACATCCGGGTGGTGGTGGTCGGCGCCGGTTCGTGGGGCACGACGGTGGCCTCCCTGGCCGCCAAGAACACGCATGCGACCGTGTGGGCTCGACGGCCCGACCTGGCCGTCGAGATCCACAAGGAGCACCGCAACAGCATCTACCTGCCCGGGTACGAGCTCACCGACTCGTTGCGGGCCACGTCTGACCTGGCCGACGCGGTCAGCGAGGCCGACGTGCTCGTCATGGCCGTGCCCTCCCATGGCTTCCGGGCCACCCTCGAGGAGGCGGCCGAGCACCTGCGCCCCTGGGTGCCCGTGGTCAGCTTGACCAAGGGCCTCGAGGCCGTCAGCAACCTGCGCATGACCGAGATCGTGGCCGAGGTCCTGCCCGGGCACCCCGCCGGCGTGCTGACGGGGCCCAACCTGGCCAAGGAGATCCTGGCCGGCGACGCCGCCGCCGCGGTGGTGGCCATGGACCAGGCCAACGTGGCCGAGGTCCTGCAGCGGGTGTTCTCCTCGGACCTGTTCCGCGTCTACACCAACCCCGACGTCGTCGGCTGCGAGCTGGCCGGGGCGTTGAAGAACGTGATCGCCCTGGCCTCGGGCATGGCCGACGGGTTGGGCACGGGCGACAACACCCGGGCTGCGGTCATCACCCGGGGTCTGGCCGAGATCACCCGCCTGGGCGTGGCCATGGGTGGTCGGGCCGAGACGTTCTCCAGCCTGGCCGGCATGGGCGACCTGGTGGCCACCTGCGTCTCCAAGCAGTCCCGCAACCGCTACGTGGGCGAGCAGCTGGGCAAGGGTCGGCGCCTGGACGAGGTGCTGGCCGAGATGGACCAGGTGGCGGAAGGCGTGGCCACCACGGGTGTGGCCATGGAACTGGCCCGCGAGTTCGGCGTGGACCTGCCCATCTGTTCGGAGATGGACGCCGTCGTGAACCGGGGGCGATCTCCTTACGAGGCCTACCGCGGTCTGCTGCGGCGATCGCCCAAGCCCGAGCAGGGCGACCGGTGACCGCGGCACTGCTGATCCCCGCCCTGGCCCTGACGCCGACCCTGACCCCCGCCCCCGTCAGCGTCGTCGCCACAGGCGTGGCCGCGTGACCCAGCGTCGACGCTTCGGCCCCCTGTCGCGCCGCCACCCCGGGACCACGTCGGCCCCCAGTCCCACCCGGGAGCCGGGGGCCACGGCCACCGGCGTGCTCGACGCCACCGTGCCCGTCGAGGTCGACGCCCACGGTGCGGTGCGCACGCCGACGTTGACGCTGCGACCGTGGATCGGCGCCGAGGACCGCTGGCACCGCCTCGACGACGAGGTGGCCGTGCGTCAGCGCCTGGTGGCCGACGCCCCCGTGGTGGAGACGCTGCTCCGCGTCCCCGGTGGCGATGTCGTGTGGCGGGTCTACGGGGCCCGACCGGCCGGGGGCGGCGAGGCCGTGGTCGTCGAGCTCGAGAACCTGTCCCACACCCCCGTCGCCCTGGCCCTGGTGCTGGAGCCCAACCCCGTCTCCGAGCTGGCCTTCGAGGGCCCCGCCGTGTGGCGGGCCGGGGCGGGGGCCGCCCTGTTGGTGGCTCCCCGCACCCCGTCCTTCGTGGCCGGCGCCGCCGACCTCGACGCCCTCTTCGAGCTGGTGGTGGCCGAGAAGGCCGTCGAACCGGGCGACGACGAGGCCGTGGCCGGCCACGCCCGCCAGCCCGTGGTCGCCGTGCTCCACCCCGTCACCCACGGCACCACGTTCACCGCCGTCGTGCCCCTGTCCGGCCCCCCGCCCGCGGCCGGGGCCCTGGGTGGGCTGCCGGCGGCCGACGTGGTCGCCCGGGGCTGGCGCCGTCAGCTGGGAGCGGCCGCCCTGGTCGAACTGCCCGACGTGAGCTGGACGGCAGCGGTGGCTGCCACCCGAGCCCAGTTGGTGTTGGGGGCCGGCGCCGTGGTCGCCCGCGGCCCGGTCGAGCCCGGTACCGAGAGCCCGGGCGGCGCCGCCGCCGTGGGCGCCGCGGTGCGGGCCCTCGACGGTTGGGGTCATCACGACGAGGCCGCCCAGCTGCTGGTGGTCCTCACCGCCGAGCTGGCCACCAGCCACAACCCCGCCGTGGCCGCGTCGTTCCTGGCCGCGCTGCACGGGCACTGGAGGGCCACGGGCGACGTCGAGTTGCCCCGGGCCGCCGTCGACGACCTGGCCCGATCGGTGGCCCTGTTGGACCGCGCCCTGCGCCGGGACCACGTGGACTCGCCCACCCGCCGGGCCCGGCGCTCGGCCCTGGCCGCGGCGGGCGACCTGCTGGCCGCGGCCGGACAGGTCGACGCGGCCACCGCGGTACGGGCCCTGGCCGCCGAAGCTGTCCCCACCGTCCCCGCCCCTGCGCCCGACGAGGTCGACGTGCTCCTGCGGGGGGCCTCGTCCACGTGGACGTGGCCCGAGCCCTGGTTGGGGGCCAGGGCCCTGCTCGGTGTGCGGGCCGCCCTCGTGGCCGAGCCGCCGGAGGGACCCATCGAGCTGTTGCCGGGGTGGCGCCAGGCGTGGCGGGGCACCGGGCTCGAGGTCCACGGCCTACCCGTGGGCCCCCACCGCCTGTCCTACGCCCTGCGCTGGCACGGCGAGCGCCCCGCCCTTCTGTGGGAGATGGAGGTGGCCGCGGGCACCGCACCCCGCCTGGTGTTCAGCGCCCCGGCCCTGGACCCGTCGTGGCGGGCCGTGACCGCCCGTGGCGAAGCCCTCCTCGAAGCCCCCCCGCTGGAGCCTGGCGACGGTGGCCCGCCCCGGGTGCTCGACGTGGAACCGGAGCCCGGACCGACCCTGGCGCCCCCGTCAACCTCGCCGTCGGCCGATACCCCGGTGGACGAAGCCCCGGTGGACGAAGCCCCGGTGGACGAGGGCCCCGACGAGTTCAGCTGACCCGCACGGTCAGCGCATGAGGGGCAGGACGAGCTCGCCCACCCGGGTGGCCTCGGTGTGGTGGGGGTAGCCGGACAGGCAGAACTCGCGGCAGCCGGCGTCGACGAACTCGCCCAGGGTGGCGGCCACCTGGTGGGGATCGCCGACGACGGCCACACCGGCGCCGGGGCGGACGAGGCCGATGCCGGCCCACAGGTGGGGGTGGCCGTCGACGTGGAGGTCCTCCCCACCTGACAGCTGCTGCTGGCGGCCCTGGATGGTGGACTGCTCCCACATGGTGGCCACCCGGCGCACCGTGGCCTCCCGCCGTCCGGCGACGAGGGCCTCGGCCGCCTCCCAGGCCTCGGCCTCGGTGTCGCGCACGATGATCTGGAGGCGCATGCCGAAGGCCAGGGGGTGGGTGGGGTCGCGGTCGGAGGCCACTTCGAGGGCCTGCAGCTCGGCCACCTGGGCCTTGATGCGGTCGGGGTGATCGCCCCAGAAGAGGTGCACGTCGGAGTGGCGCACCGACACGGCCTTGGCCGCGTCGGACCCTCCCCCCAGGTAGAACGGCGGGTGGGGGTGCTGGAGCGGCCGGGGCAGAACCCGGGCCCCTCGCACCCCTACGAAGCGCCCGTCGAAGTCGACCGGGCTGCGGCTGGTCCACACCGCCTTCATCACCTGCACCGACTCGTCCATGAGGGCGTAGCGGTCGTCGTGGTCGAGGAACATGCCGTCCGCGGCCAGCTCGTCGGCGCCGCCGCCGGCGATGAGGTTGACCATGACCCGCCCCCCCGACAGCTGGTCGAAGGTGGCGATCATCTTGGCCAGCACGGTCGGGTTCACGAAGCCGGGTCGGGCGGCCAGCAGCAGGGAGAGCCTTTCCGTGCGGGCGGCGATGAACGAGCAGGCCACGTAGGCGTCCCAGCACGCCGTCTGCACGGGCACGAGGGCGTAGGCGAACCCGGCCGCCTCGGCAGCGCGGGCCACGGCCACGAAGTGGTCGAGGCCGGGGGGGATCTCGGTGGGGTCCTGTCCCAACCGGGTGGTGTCGCCCGAGGTGGGGATGAACCATCCGAAGCGCAGCTCGTCTCGCATCGCCCGACAGTCTGCCCTCCGCCGCGAGGTGGGACCGGCCTCTCCACCGCCGGCCGACCGCCGGCCCGGTAGCGTCCGGGCGTGCGGGTGGCCTTCGCGACCGATGAGGTGACGACGGTGACCGAGCAGGTCAAGGCCGATCTGGTGGCCGCCGGTCACGAGCTGGTGGTGGTGGGCGAGGGCGTGCCCTGGCCCCAGGCAGGTGCTGCGGTCGGTCGGGCCGTGGCCGGGGGCGACGCCGAGCGGGGCATCGTGTGCTGCTGGACGGGCACCGGGGTGTCCATGGCCGCCAACAAGGTGCCCGGGGCCCGTGCCGCCCTGTGCACCGACGCCGAGACCGCCCGGGGCGCCCGGCGCTGGAACGACGCCAACGTGCTGGCCCTGGGCCTGCGGCTGACCTCGCCGGTGGTGGCGTCCGAGCTGGTCGAGGCGTTCCTGGGCACCGAGGCCGACGCCTCAGAGGCGGCCAACGTGGCCGCGCTCGACTGAGCTGATGTCGGCCGGGCCGGGGCAGCTTCGCGCCGCGGTGCTCGGGTAGCGTCCGCCCGATGAGCAGCGCGGCCGTGCCCCGTCTCCGGCGAGCCCTGCGGGCCAGCGCGCCGTCCCTGGCCGTCGAGCGCGAGTTGTGGGACGCCGGGCACCAGGTGGTGGTGGGCGTCGACGAGGTCGGGCGGGGTTCGTGGGCCGGCCCCATCACCGTGGGCGCCGCCGTGCTGCCCCGTGACCGGCGGGTCAACAAGGTCCGCGACTCCAAGATGCTCAGCGAGCGCGAGCGCGAAGCCATGTTCGACCGCATCGCCGAGTGGTGCACGGCGTGGTCGGTCGGGCACGCCTCCCAGGAGGAGTGCGACGGCCTGGGCATGTCCGCGGCGCAGAAGCTGGCCGCCCGCCGGGCCATCGAGGGCCTGGGGGTGGCGCCCGACCAGGTGCTGATCGACGGCAACTGGGACTTCGTGGGTGGGGGGAGGAGCCGGCGCATCATCAAGGGCGACGCCACCTGCCTGTCCATCGCCGCGGCGTCGATCCTGGCCAAGGTGACCAGGGACCGCATCATGCGGGCCGAGGCCGAGAGCTACCCGTTCTGGGACTTCGAGCTCAACAAGGGCTATCCCTGCCCCCGCCACAAGGTGGCGCTCAAGGGCATCGGTCCCAGTGCCATCCACCGTCGGGCCTGGGTGTTCATGGACCACCTGCCGTGGCCGGGGCTGCACCGCCCCCGTCCCGTCGAGCTCGACGACCAGCCCTCCCTGTTCTGAGCTCAGCCCAGCGCGGTTCATCGGCGCGGTTCATCGGCGCGGTTCATCGGCGGAGAAGGGGCCGGGCTACGTTCGGTGGGGTGCAGCGACAAGACGTGCCTGGCCCTGACCGCCCCATGACGGGCAGGCGTCGTGCCGGGTGGCCGTTGCTGGTGTTCGGTGCCTACAGCGTGCTCGTGTGGATCAGCCGGGCCCGCAACATCGCCGAGGACGCGTCCCTGAGCGGGGGTGAGCGGGTGCTGTGGCTGGTGCCGGTGGCCATCTTCGTGGTCGGCGGCGCGGTGACGTTGGCGGCGTGGTGGCGGGGCGGCCTCGAGGTCGTGGTCGCCGCCTTCGCCCTGTGGACCATGGCCTACTGGGCCGTCCGCACCGTGCTCATGGCCGGCAACGGGCACGAAGCCGCCTTCGTGGTCGTGCACGTGGTGCTGGCCCTGGTGGCCACGGCCCTGTCCCTGTGGACGTTGGCCCACCTGCGCCGTCAGGCCCGCGCCGGGCACCGCATGGCCGGCGCCGCCGCCAGTCGGTAGGCTCCGGCCGCCATGGGTCAGCCTGTCACCGTCATCGAGAAGCTCACCAGCCTCCCCGGGGTCATCCAGTACGAGACCAACCGGGTGCTGTCGGGCATGGGCCACGACACGTTCACCCCGGACCGCCCGCCGCAGCGGAACCGCCCGGTCGACGTGCTGGCCCGGCGACTGCTCGAACGGGGCGGCATCCACTCGATCCACGTGAACGGCAACGTCATCACCGTGCGCACCGACAGCCACGATGCCACCGGGATCAAGGAGATCGTGGAGGACCTGTACCTCTACTACCCCCCTGTCGCCGCCGTGGCTGTCGCGGCCGAGACCCCGGCACTCGTCGCCGAGGGCACCGTGGTCGACGCGGCAGTGGTCGATGCAGCAGTGGTCGACGCGGCAGTGGTCAATGCGGTCGAAGGGGAAGCCGCCGAGGGAGCAGCCGCCGAGACGTCTGCGCCCGTCGCTGACTGACGGCGTCGATCGCCACCCTTCGGGAGGTGGGGTCTTCGACGCGGGGTCCCCACCCGGGGGTGCCATAGGCTCGACCCGACGCTCGCTACAGGTGGCTGGAGGCGGCGTGTCCCGTTCCCAGTTGACGCTGCACGAGGTCGCCGAGGCGCTGGGCGTCCACTACATGACCGTGTACCGCTACGTGCGGCTCGGCCAGCTCGACGCCACCAAGGTCGGCTCCACCTGGCACGTCGATCCCGAGGAGCTCGACCGCTTCTGCAACCGCACCGTGCAGCCTGCCGATGCGGCACCCCTGGTGCGCCAACCCGTCGACTGGTCGAGCCGTCTCGAGACCCGACTGGTGGCGGGCGACGCTCCCGGGTGCTGGTCGATCATCGAGGCCGCCATGGTGGCCGGTTACAGCGCCGAGGACGTCTACCTGGACATGATCACCCCCGCCCTGCACCGGGTCGGTGACCGCTGGGCGGCGGGCGAGATCGATGTGGTCGACGAACGCCGGGCCAGCGTCGTCGTGCGCCAGGCCCTGGGCCGCCTCTCCCCCCGCTTCCGACGCCGGGGTCGGGCCCGCGGCGCCATCATCGTCGGCTGCGTCCCCGGCGAGCGCCACGACGTGGCCGTGACCATCCTCGTCGACCTGTTCCGCCAGGCCGGCTTCGAGGGTGAAGACCTGGGGGCGGACGTGCCCGCCAGCGGCTTCGCCCTGTTGGCCGGACGGATCGACCGCCTGGTGGCCGTGTGCGTCAGCGCCACCATCCCCGGGAGGGACGAGGAGGTGGTCTCGGTGGTGACCGCGGTGCGGGCGGCGATGCCCCTGGTGCCCGTGGTGCTCGGCGGCCAGGCCGTGGTCGACGAGGAGCACGCCCTGGCCCTCGGTGCCCAGGCCTGGGCAGCCGACGGTCGCGGAGCCGTGGCCGTCATCGAGGCGCTGCAGCGGCGCTGAGCCGCCCCGGCCGCCACCGCCCATCGCTGTCGACCGTCGCCGTCACCCAGGTCAGCAGGGACATCGGCCGACCGCTGGACAAGTGCGAACGCATGTTCGTTACCATGGGGCCGTGGCTACCTCGGGCGCCGGTGGGCTGAGCATGGCGGCGTTGGCCGAACGGGTGCGCCCCCTGGTCCTGGCCGCCGATCAGCTCCTGCCCGTGGTCGACGCCCTCGCCTCCCTGCTCCCCCGGGGCGGGCTGGTCCGGGGCCAGGTCACGGCCACGGCCAGCCATGCCGCCAGCCCCACCGGAGCCACGTCTCTGGCTGTGGCCCTGGCCGCGGGGGCGGTGTCGTCGGGTTCGTGGGCTGCGGTGGTGGGCGTGGATGGCTTCGGCCTGGCTGCGGCCCATGACCTGGGCCTGTCCCTCGACCGGGTGGCCATCGTCGCCGCGCCACCTCCGGCGTCGTGGCCCACGGTGGTGGCCGCCCTGCTCGACGGCTTCGACCTGGTGCTGGTGGGCCCCCCACCCCGCCTGGCGGCCACCGCGGCCCGTCGGCTGGGGGCCAGGGTGCGCGAACGGGGCGCGGTCCTGGTCCAGGTGGGCTGGCCGCCGGGTCGCTGGCCCGAACCGGCCGAGCTGGCCGTGACCGTCGAGGCGTCGGTGTGGGAGGGGATCGGCCAGGGTTGGGGCAGCTGTCGGGCCCGCCGGGTGGCCGTGGCCGTGGGCGGCCGTCGCGGTGCCGACCGTCCCCGCCGGGGCTGGCTGTGGCTGCCCGACGAGCACGGCCGGGTGACGACCGCCCCCGCTCCTGACGAGGTCCATGAGCTGGGTGGTCGCCCCGCCCTGAGCATCGTGGCCCCCGTGGCCCGGCGCCCCTCACGGGCCTGGCGGACTCCTGCCAACAGCGGGGCTCCCGCCGCCAGTCCAGCACCCAGGCCATCGTCGTGACCCGCACCATGGCGGTGTGGTGTGGCGACTGGCCGGTGCGGGCCTGGGGGGTGCCGCCGGGGCAGGCCGCGGCGGTGCTGGTGGCCAACCGGGTGCTGGCCTGCACCCCTGCCGCCCGCCGGGCCGGGGTCGCCGTCGGCCTGCGCCGCCGCGAGGCCCAGGGTCGCTGTCCCGAGCTGGTCACGCTGGAGCGCGACCCGGCCCGGGAGGCCCGGGCCTTCGAGCCCGTGGTCGCCGCGGTGGAGACCTTCGCCCCCCTGGTCGAGGTGGGCGAGCCCGGGTTGTGCGCGGTGGGCACCCGGGGCCCCTCCCGCTACCACGGGGGGGACGAGGCCCTGGTCGCCGCGGTGCACCGGGCCGTGCAGGGTGCCCTGCGTGGGGGCACGGGCCAGGGTGGGCGCGGCGGCTGTCGGGTGGGGGTGGCCGATGGCTGGTTCGCCGCGGTGTGGGCCGCCCGGCGCTCGGTCCCGCCCCTGGTGGTGGCCCCCCGGGGTAGCGCCGTCTTCCTGGCCCCCCTGCCCCTGACCAGCCTGGACCAGCCCGACCTGGTCGAGGTGCTGTGGCAGCTGGGCCTGCGCACCCTGGGTGATCTGGCCGCCCTGCCCGAGAGCGACGTGCTCGGCCGCTTCGGCCCTGCCGGGGTGCACGCCCACCGCCTGGCCCGCGGCGATGACGACCGCCCCCTCGACGCCCGGCGCCCCCCGCCCGAGCTGTGGGCCCGCCGCACCCTCGATCCCCCCCTCGAGCGGGTGGACCAGGCCGCCTTCGTGGTGCGGGCCCTGGCCGACGAGCTGGGGGAGCGCCTCGACCAGCTCGGCCTGGCCTGCACCCGCCTGGCCGTGGAGGCCGAGACCGAGCACGGCGAGAGCCTGGTGCGGCTGTGGCGGGACGAGGGCGCCCTGCACCCCGCGGCCGTGGTCGAACGGGCCCGGTGGCAGCTCGAGGGGTGGCTCGACGGTCCCGCGGCGGTCCGCCCCACCGGGGGTCTGGTGAACCTGGCCCTGGTCCCGCACGAGGTGGTCCCCGCCCGGGGCCGTCAGCTGGGCTTCTGGGGCAGCGAGACCCAGACGGCCGAGCGGGCGGCCCGCTCGTTGGCCCGGGTGGCCGCCCTGCTGGGCAACGAGGCCGTGGGGGTGCCCGAGGCCCGGGGTGGGCGCCACCCCGGCGAGCAGTACCGCCTGGTCCCCGCCGGGGTCGTCGAGCTCGGCGAGCGCACCGTGGGGGTCGTCGAGCTTCCCTGGCCTGGACGGTTGCCGTGTTGGCCGGCCCGGCTGGTCGACCCCCCCACCCCCACCGAGGTGGTCGACGCCGAGGGCGTCGCCGTGCACGTCAGCGGGCGGGCCGTGCTCAGCGCCCCGCCGGACCGGGTGCGTCTGGAGGGGGGAGCATGGTCGGCGGTGGAGGCGTGGGCCGGGCCGTGGCCGGTCGAGGAGCGGTGGTGGGACGACGAGGCCCGCCGCCGCCAGGCCCGGCTCCAGGTGGTGCTGGAGGGCGGGGTGGCCCGCCTGCTCGTGCTCGAGGGCGGGACCTGGGGCTGCACCGGCACCTACGACTGATCCGGCACTGCGACTGACGGCCTACTGCGCTGCTGAGTGGTCGCCCGTATCCATTGGGTGGTCGGAACGATCGATTGGCGGGAGTGCTCCCCGTCAGCCGGGATGACCGAGCGTCAGGTCGGTGCCGTCTCGCCACGGCACCGACCTGGCTGCGTTTTGCGACGGGTCTCGCCACGGCACCGACCTGGCTGCGTTTTGGCCCTCGTCTCGACGGGGAAACCGCGGGAGTTAGTATCCGCCACGCTGCGCCGGGTCGACCGGCGCCCCGCTGGGATGGGCCGATCCCCCTTGGAGGACCACCAGATGGCACTTGAACTCCCGCCGCTCCCGTACGCCTACGACGCCTTGTCGAGCACCATCGACGAGGAGACGATGCAGATCCACCACGACCTGCACCACGCCGCCTACGTCAACAACGCCAACGCGGCGCTGAAGGACCACCCCGACCTCGAGGCCAAGTCGCCCGAGGAGCTGCTGAAGGACCTGGGCTCGGTGCCCGAGGCCATCCGCGGCGCCGTGCGCAACAACGTTGGTGGCCACGTGAACCACTCCATGTTCTGGCTGACCATGGGCCCCAACGGCGGTGGTGAGCCCACCGGCGCCCTGGGTGACGCCATCACCTCGACCTTCGGCGCCTTCGACACCTTCAAGACCGCGTTCAACGACGCCGGTGTGAAGCGCTTCGGCTCGGGCTGGGCGTGGCTGGTGCTCGACGGCGGCAAGCTGGCCATCGTCAGCACGCCGAACCAGGACAACCCGGTCAGTGACGGCCAGGTCCCCATCCTCGGCAACGACGTCTGGGAGCACGCCTACTACCTGAAGTACCGCAACCGCCGCCCCGAGTACCTCGGTGCGTGGTGGAACGTGGTCGACTGGAGCGTCGTCGGCGACCGCTTCGACGCCGCCAAGTAGCACCTCTTCCCGAGGCTCCCGTCAGGGGGCCCTCACCCACCGGCCGTCGCCGCCCCAGCTGGGCGCCGACGGCCGTGGCGCGTCCGGGCCGGTGTCCGAGACCTAGGCGCGGGCCGGCAGCAGGCGGCCCAGGGGGCCGCGCTCGAGGGCTTCGTGCAGCTCGGCTGCCGACCCGTAGACGGCCACCGCACCCGCCTCCAGCAGCTCCGCCGCGCTGATGCCCCCGGTGGTCAGCCCGATGCAGTCGAGGCCGGCCCGACGGGCGGCGGCGACGTCCCACACCGTGTCGCCCACGGCGATGGCCGAACCGGCGCCGCACCCGGCCAGCTCGAGGGCCTTCTCGAAGACCTCGGGGTCGGGCTTGGCCTCGTCCACGTCACCGCTGTCGGTCACCCCGGTCACGGCGTCGCCCACGTCGATGGCTTCGATCAGGGCCTCGACGTCCTCGGGCTCCGACGACGTGGCCAGCACCACGGCCACCCCCCGGTCGGCCAGGTCCTTCAGCAGGTCGCGCACCCCGGGCAGCACCTGGACCTCGGGGCGCAGCTCGGTGAAGCCCTCACGCCATGCCGCCTTGACGGCGTCGTCGCTGTGGCCGATGAGGTCGCCCATGAGCTGGCCCGAGCCCTGGCCGATGTGGCGGTGGATGGACGCCGAGGGCACGTCGTAGCCGTGGGCCACGAAGGCCCGCCGCCAGGCCGACACGTGCAGGTAGTTCGAATCGACCAGGGTGCCGTCGATGTCGAAGAGGACGGCGGTGCGCGGCGGTGATGACGGGGCGGATGACGGCGGGGGCATGACCGAGGGGTTACCCGATCAGCGCCGACCCACCCGCGCCACCCAGGCGAGGGGATGCTCAGGAGATCAGGGCGGCGATCTCGTCAGGGCGGGGCCACGGCGAGGGGCGGCAGCCCAACAGGTCCTTGGACTGCTGCTGCATCACGGGGGCGGCGTTGCCCGGTGCCTCGCAGTCGAAGTGGTCGAAGCCCAGCCAGTGGCCGACCTCGTGGTTCACCACCATGCGTCGGTAGTCGGCCAGGCTCGCCCCCGCAGCGAGCCACGCCGGGCTGGCCTGGCGCCAGCGCAGGTCGTTGACGTGGACGTCGTTGCCCGCGTTGCAGCTCCACTCGTCGCTGCACCCCTCGACCCCGGCCATGGACGCCGGGTCGCTGAGGTGGAGGGTGAACCGGCCGCCCTCGGGCACCTCGACGAAGGCCAGCCCGGCCTGGCGCCAACCCCGGGCGTCGTCCAGGGCCAGGCCGGCCAGGCGACGGAACTCGCCCACGTCGGCCTGGGGTCGGCCCGTGGCCACCACCTGGTAGGTGACGGTGTCGACGACCGGGGGGACCGGGGGGCAGGCCAGCGCGGCCCGCAACGTCATGGCCTGGGCGGTGGCGAGGATGGCCCGCTGCTCGTACCAGTCGAGCTCGGCGCAGCCCACGGAACCGGTGTGCACCCCCTGGGCCAGCTGCTCACCCAGGTCGGGCGGTCGCAGGCTGGCGGCATCGGTCCTGGCCTCGGGGTGGACTGCGACCGCTCTGCCGAGGCAGGCATCGGCTTCGCTGGTGGGGGCGGGGGCTGCGGTGATGAGGCCGACCAGGTCGGACGGTGGCACCCGGTCACAGGTCGAGGCCACCGGGGTTGGAGGTCGCTCCGGGTTGGGCGAGGGGCCGATGCTGGCGCCGCCGGCGGCCACCGTGGCCGGAAGCACGGCCAGCGCCGCCGCCAACAGGGCGGCCGCTCCGACGCGCTGGGGCCGGCGTCGGGCAGCGTTGCTCACGTCCGCGCACCCTAGTTGTCGTCCACCCAGGAGCCGGGGACACCAGCCCTCGATGGCGCCCCCTCAGGTGCGGGCCCGCACCGGGAACCGGGTCCCTGGGGGCAGGGGAGGGAAGCCCCGGAGGAACAGGTGGGCGTCGTCGTCGACGGTCTCCTGCCGCGGCCCGGGCCACCAGGCCTCGGGGGAGAAGCCGAACTCGACCCTGGTGATGGGTCGGTCGATGAGCTGGGGGACGTGGGGCCGCAGGTCGAACGCCTCGGGGGCGACGACGTCGACATCTTTTCGTCGATGCACAACTTGCGAGGCCGGTGGAGATCGAACACCAGTTCGCTAGGCTGGGTCGGTGGGTTGGGGCAATCCTGTCGTCCCGTGGTCCGAGATCGCCAGGCGCCTGTCCGACGGGCGGCCGGCGGGGCCCAAGGACGCGGCCGGCTACCCGGGGGCGGACGGGGGCGACAGCCCGGCGTGGACCCGGCACCGCCAGCCCTACGAGCCCCCGCCGCTGGCCCGCAGCGCCACCCCGGTCGTCCCCTACGCCGAGCTGCACTGCCACTCCAACTTCAGCTTCCTCGACGGCGCCTCCCACCCCGAGGAGCTGGTGGAGGAGGCCGTACGCCTGGGCCTGGAATCGCTGGCCCTGACCGACCACGACGGCTTCTACGGGGTGGTGCGCTTCGCCGAGGCGGCCCGGGCCCACGGGTTGCGCACCGTGTTCGGGGCCGAGCTCACCCTCGATGCCCGCACCCCCCGGGCCGGGGGTGGCAGGGTCGGCCCCCGCCCCGACCCCGACGGTCAGCACCTGTTGATCCTGGCCCGGGGCCCCGCCGGCTACGCCCGCCTGGCCCGGGCCATCAGCGCCGCGCAGATGGCGGGGCACAAGGGCCTGCCCCGCCTGACCCTGGGCGACCTGGCCCCCCTGGGCGGGGTGGGCACGGGGGACCCGTGGCTGGTGCTGACCGGGGGGCGCAAGGGGACCGTGCCCCGGGCCCTGGTCGAGGACGGGCCCGCCGTGGCCTCGGCCCGCCTGGGCGAACTGGTCGAGGTGTTCGGGCCGGACAACGTGGTCGTCGAGCTGTGGGACCACGGCGACCCCCTCGACTCGGCCCGCAACGACGCCCTGGCCGCCCTGGCCGTGGCCCACGGGGTGGGCATCGTGGCCACCAACGCCGTGCACTACGCCACCCGGCCCGCCAGCCCCTGGCCACGGCCCTGGCCGCGGTGCGCTCCCGGCGCTCCCTCGACGACCTCGACGGTTGGCTGCCGCCCAGCGCCGCGGCCCACCTGCGCTCGGGCGCCGAGCAGGCCCGCCGCTTCGCCCGCTACCCCGGCGCCGTCGAGCGGGCGGCCGAGCTGGGCCGCGAGTGCGCCTTCGACCTGCAGCTGGTGGCCCCCGAGCTGCCCGACTACCCCGTGCCCGAGGGCCACACCGAGATGAGCTGGTTGCGCAAGCTGGTCGAGGACGGGGCCGGGCCCCGCTACGGCCAGCGGGACCATCGCTGCGAGGACATCGACCTCGAGGCCGAGGGGGTCGACGGCGCCGAGGAGGGCAGCTGCCCCCGGTGCGACGTCTACGCCCAGATCGACCACGAGCTCGAGCTCATCGACGAGCTGAACTTCCCCGGCTACTTCCTCACCGTGTGGGACATCGTCAACTTCTGCAACTCGGCCGACATCTACTGCCAGGGGCGGGGCTCGGCCGCCAACTCGGTGGTCTGCTACGTGCTCGGCGTCACCAAGGCCGATGCCTTCAAGCTGAAGCTGCTGTTCGAGCGCTTCCTGTCCCCCGAGCGGGACGGGCCCCCCGACATCGACCTCGACATCGAGTCGGACCGGCGCGAGGAGGCCATCCAGTACGTCTACGGCCGCTATGGGCGCGAGAACACGGCCCAGGTGGCCAACGTCATCACCTACCGGGCCCGATCGGCGGTGCGGGACATGGCCCGGGCCCTGGGCCACGCCCCCGGCCAGCAGGACGCCTGGGCCAAGCAGATCGACCGCTGGGGAGCCCTGGGCCACACCGTGGACGGGGGCGGCATCGACATCCCCGCCCCCGTGCTCGACCTGGCCGGCCAGGTCGAGGGCTTCCCCCGCCACCTGGGCATCCACTCGGGGGGCATGGTCATCTGCGACCGGCCCGTGGTCGAGGTGTGCCCCACCGAGTGGGGGCGCATGGCCGACCGCTCGGTCCTGCAGTGGGACAAGGACGACTGCGCGGCGGTGGGCCTGGTCAAGTTCGACCTGCTGGGCCTGGGCATGCTCTCGGTGCTGCACTACGCCGTCGACCTCATCCACGAGGCTGGCGGTCCCAAGCTCGACCTGGCTGACCTCGAGCAGGAGGACGCCGTCTACGACATGTTGTGCCGGGCCGATTCCATCGGGGTGTTCCAGGTGGAGAGCCGGGCCCAGATGGCCACCCTGCCCCGCCTCAAGCCGAGGGAGTTCTACGACCTGGTGGTCGAGGTGGCCCTCATCCGCCCCGGACCCATCCAGGGCGGCTCGGTCCACCCCTACATCCGCCGTCGCAACAAGCTCGAGGAGCCGACCTACCTGCACCCCCTGCTGGAGCGGTCGCTGAAGAAGACCCTGGGCGTGCCCCTGTTCCAGGAGCAGCTCATGCAGATCGCCATGGACGTGGGCCAGTTCACCGCCACGGAGGCCGACCTGTTGCGCCAGGCCATCGGCTCCAAGCGCAGCCGCCAGCGCATGGAGGAGCTGCACGGGCGCTTCCTGGACGGGGCCACCGGCCAGGGCGTGGGTCGGGAGGTGGCCAGCCAGATCTGGGACAAGCTGGCCGCCTTCGCCAACTACGGCTTCCCGGAGAGCCACTCGGTGTCCTTCGCCTTCCTGGTCTACGCCTCGTCGTGGATCAAGCTGCACCACCCCGCGGCCTTCTGCGCCGCCCTGCTCAACGCCCAGCCCATGGGCTTCTACTCGCCCCACACCCTGGTGCAGGACGCCCGCCGCCACGGGGTCGAGGTGCGCACCCCGTGCGTGAACGCGTCGGCGGCCAAGGCCACCCTCGAGCCCTGCGGGACGTCGACGGGCGAGCTGGCCGTGCGCCTGGGCATCAGCTCGGTGCGCTCGGTGGGCGACGACCTGGCCGACCGCATCGCCGTGGGCCGGCCCTACGCCTCGATGGAGGACGTGCGCCGGCGTAGCGGGGCCGGGTTGGCTGCGCTGGAGTCGCTGTCCACGGCCGGGGCCTTCGCCTGCTTCGGGCTCGAGCGGCGCGAGGCGCTGTGGTCGGCCGGCGCCGTGGCCCAGGGGGGTGAAGACCGCCTGGCCGGCATCGTGACCGGCGAACACGCCCCCCACCTGCCCGGGCTGTCCCCCCGGGAGACGTCGTTGGCCGACCTGTGGGCCACCAGCATCGCCCCCGACGGCCACCCCACCGCCTACCTGCGCGATGCGTTGGCCGAGCTCGGTGTGGTCACGGCCGAGGGCCTCAAGGGGGTGGAGAGCGACGCCAAGGTCAAGGTGGCCGGGGTGGTGACCCACCGCCAGCGCCCGGCCACGGCCCAGGGGGTGACGTTCCTGAACCTCGAGGACGAGACCGGGCTCATCAACGTGGTCGTGTCCAAGGGGTGCTGGGCCCGCTACCGGCGGGTGGCCCGGGAGGCGCCGGCCATGCTGGTGCGGGGCCGGCTCGAACGGGGCGATGGCGACGTGTTGAACGTGGTGGCCGAACGCCTCGAGCTGTTCCCCGTCGAGCTGGCCGGCGTCCGCTCCCGTGACTTCCGTTGAACCCGCTCAGCTCCCCTCGGCGGTGGCCTTCATGCCCTTCAGCGTGGCCTGCATGCTTCCCGGGGTGATGGCGATGCGGGCGGCCAGGCCCTCGGGACCCTGGGCCTCGAGGAGGGGAGAGATGCTCTGCATCTCGTGGCGCTCGGTGACGCGGGTGCCGTCGCCCTCGGGCTCGAGCACGTAGCGCCACAGCGTGTTGGGGCGTTCGACGGGCCCGGTGACGAAGGCGAAGCGACGGCCGGGCTCGCGCTCGACGATGGTCGCCGCCCGCTCCCACTGCCCGTTGGGGCCCTCGTTGAGACCCAGGAACACGTCGCCGACCTCACCGGAGCCCGACTCCCAGCGGCCGCCCTTGTTCTCGGTGCTCCACTCGCCGTAGCGCTCCATGGCGGTGATCAGGTCGAACACCGCCTCGGGCGGGGCCGCCACCCAGATGGTCTCCTCGTGGGTAGAGATCGGATCAGCCATGGTGCGCTCCTGGGTCGGTCCCGGCCGCCGACCGTAATCGGTCCGGGCGGTTCGGCTCAGATGCGAGCGGCTCAGATGCGGGCGGCTTCGCGGGGCACGGCGTCCCAGCACACGTCCTCGGCGGGCACGGCCTTGCCGTAGTAGTAGCCCTGGGCCAGGTCGCAGTCGAGGGCGAGCAGCTCGCCGACCTGGGAGCCCACCTCGACGCCCTCGGCCACGGCCACCAGGCCCAGCTTGTGGGCCAGGGTGATGATGGTGTGGGTGATGGCCCGGTCCTCGGGGGTGGTGGCCAGGCCCCGCACGAACTCGCGGTCCACCTTCAGCAGGTCGAGGGGCAGCTTGCGCAGGTAGGACAGCGACGAGTGGCCGGTGCCGAAGTCGTCCACCGCCACCTTCACCCCGGTGTCGCGCAGGTCGCGGAGGGCTCGCATGGAGCGGTCCACGTCGGCCATGACCGCGCTCTCGGTGATCTCCCGCGTCAGGCGGCGGGGGTCGGCCCCGGTCAGGGCGATGAGCTCGCCCACCCGCTTGCCCAGCCAGGGCTGGTTGAGCTGGGTGGCCGACAGGTTGACCGACACCAGTTCCAGCTGGTCGCCCAGCTCGACCTGCCAGCGGGCGATCCATCGGCAGGCGTCCTCGAGGACGAAGCCGGCCACGTCGTCGATGAGCCCGGAGGACTCGGCGATGGGGATGAACTGCTCGGGTCCCAGCAGGCCCCACTCGGGGTGCTCCCAGCGCACCAGGGCCTCGACACCGACGGGCTGGCCGGTGGAGAGGCGGACGATGGGCTGGTAGTGCACGACGAGCTGGTCGAGCTCGATGGCCCGGTGCAGGGCGCTGGCCGTGCGCAGGCGGGCGATGGCCTTCTCCCGCATGGTGAAGTCGAAGACCTCGTAGCGGGCCCGGCCCCGTTCCTTGGCCTTGTACATGGCGGCGTCGGCGTCTCTGACCAGGGCCTCGGCGTCGGAGGACGCCCCCATGACGGCGATGCCGATGGAAGCCGAGACGTGGACCTCGGTGCCGGCCAGGTTGAAGGGCGGGTCCATGTTCTCGCGCACCCGGGCGGCGATGGCCTCGGCCTGCTCGATGGAGTCGAGCTCCTCGCACAGCACCACGAACTCGTCGCCGCCGAAGCGGGCCACCAGGTCGCTGGGGCGCATGGCATCGCGCAGCCGGCGTGACACCTGGACGAGCAGCTGGTCCCCGGCGCCGTGGCCCAGGCTGTCGTTGACCAGCTTGAAGTGGTCGAGGTCGAGGAACAGCACCCCCATCAGGCGGGTGTCGGCGTCGTCGCGGTCTGCGGCCCGGGCCGACACCAGCGACAACCGGTTGAGGAACATGACCCGGTTGGGCAGCTCGGTCAGGGCGTCGTGGAGGGCCTGGTGGCGGGTCTCGTCCTCGGCGCTGCGCCGCTCGAGCGTGAGGGCGAGCTCGTTGCCCATCCACGACAGGAACGACAGGTCGTGGTCACCGAAGGCGTAGGTGCGCCGGCTGGCGATCATGAGCACGCCGTACACCTGGGCGTGGCCTCCAACGATCACACAGGCCGAGCTGCCCAGGCCCAGACGGCGGTGGAGCACGGCGTCGAAGCGGGCCTCGTCGGCCAGGTCGTTGCTGAGGACGGTCTCGCCCTGCTCCATGGCGTAGCCGGGGGCAGATCCGGCACCGATGTCGAGGGCCAGTTCCCCCACCCGGCCGGCCAGCAGCCCGACAGCCGCTTCCAGCAGCAGGGTGCCCTCGCTGGGGTTGAGCCGGTACAGCTCGCAGCCGTCCACGCCCAGGGCCTTCTCGATCTGGCGCACGGCGAGCTTGGACACCCCGGCCAGGTCACGGCCTTCGAGGGCGGCCCGGCCCACGGCGGTGATGGCCACCTGTTCGGCCTCACGCCTCCGGGTGGCGGTCACGTCGCGGGCGTTGATGACCACCCCGGCCACCGCCGGGTCGTCGAGGCGGTCGGTCAGGCTGAGCTCGACCCAGCGACAGGGGTCGTCGCCGTTGCGCAGCCGCACCTGGACCAGGCGGGGACCGGGGGTGTGGGCCCGGCACACGGTGCTCAGGGCACGGCGCAGCTCGACCACGTCGTCGTCGTGCACGAAGTCGGTGAGCGAGTGGCCCAGCACCTCGGCGGGGGTGCGGCCGATGGCCTCGTGGATGGCGGGGCTGGCGAACTGCAGGCGTCCGTCGCCGTCGACCACGACGAGCACGTCGGCGCTGTGCTTGACCAGTTGGCGGTACCAGCGATCCCGACGGCGGGTGGCGGCCCGGGCCCGCTCGACGTCGCTGACCAGGCTGACCACCCGCACCAGCACCAACAGGCCCACGAGCATGGAGCACAGGGACAGGCCGACCACGTCGACGGGCACGTGCAGCAGGTGGTTCACGGCCCCACCGGCGGGTCCGGCCAGCTGGGCTGCACCCAGCACCGACAGCCGGGTGGAGGACACGACGGCCGAGGGGCGCACGGTGGGGGAGCTGAGGTTGGCCAGGGTGGGGTGGGCCAGGCCCCAGGCCACCAGGCACCAGCCGGCCAGGGACACGGCCGTGGGCAGTCCGACGGGGGGATGGATGAGCCCCGACGCCCACAGGGCCTCGATGACCGCCGCGGCGGTGACGACGGTGAACCCGACCACGAGGAAGCGGCCGGCGGGCTGGGGAGGGGCCGAGGAGAAGACGAGGCGGGCCACCGCGGCCGCGGCGAGCATGCCCAGCACGGGCAGGAAGAGCAGGGTGGTCAGGGCGACGTCGGGGCTGTGCTGGCTGGCCCCGTAGGCCAGCTGCCACAGGAAGGCCACACCGCCCACGCCCACGACCATGGTGTCGATGGCGCCCTGGCCGTCGCGGCTGGCCCGCTTGCGCGAGGCCACGAGGAGCAGGCCCGCCACCACGAGGATGGCGCCCCCGACCTCGGCCACGCGGGCGGGCCCGTCGATGCCCTGGGCCCGCAGGGCCTGTCCGCCGAGCTGGATGACGGCACCCAGGCCGGTGACGGCCCAGCGGCCGGCTCCCAGCACCCGGTGGCGGCGCAGCCCGATGGTCAGGGCGGTGGCCACGAGGACGGCGACGATCACCGAGGCGGTGGCCGTCCACACGGGATCCGTCACGGCGACGGCGACCCCGTGGACTGCTGCGGCGATGGCCATGGCCACCGAGGGATGCGACACATCCAGGAGATCGGCGTGATGGGCCCGGAACTGAACTGCGGCGGCCTCCCTTTGGGCGACTTCACCGGGGTCGCGGCCCGCTGAGGAGCGCCGGGGTCAACGGTCGGGAGCGCGAGGCGGCCCGGGAGTAGCCTCTGGGCAACGATGGACAGCAGACGTCGCAGCCTCAGGGCCATGTTGACCGAGGCCAAGGACACCTCCGAGCTGATGGTCGACCTGGCGTACGCCGCGTTGTACTTCGGCGACCCCGACATGGCCGAAGAGGTCGACGAGCTGAACGACGAGCTCCACGACCTGGCGCGCGACATGCGCACCGTGTGCGTGCTGGCCGGGCGCAGCCAGAGCGAGGCCGAGGCCATGGGCTCGGTGCTCCAGGTCATCAGCGCCATCCAGCGCATCGCCGATGACGCCGTGGACATCTCCCGCATCGTCACCCACCGCCTGGGCATCCCCCGTGAGCTGGTGGCCGACCTGTCCAACGCCGAAGAGGTGTCCCACCGGGTGCTGGTGCGCGAGGGCTCCCACATGGCCCACCGCCCCCTGGCGGCCATGGAGCTGCCCACCATCACCGGCATGCGGGTGACGGCCATCCGTCGGGGCCGGGAGTGGATCACCGACGACATCGACGGCGACATCCTCCTGCTGCCCAGCGACGTGCTCTTCCTGCACGGACCGCCGGTGGGCATCACCCGGGTGCGTGAGTTGGCCGGGGCGCCGTACTGGCACCCGCCCACCGTGCCCAGCGAAGAGGCCGGCGTGCTGTCCGACCTGGACCGGGCCGTGGACGTGCTGGTGGAGATGAAGAACCTCTCCGAGGTCGCCGTGGGCCTGGCCTACTCGGCCCTGGTGTACCGCGATCCGGTGCTGGCCGCCGAGGTGCGCTACCTCGAGGACCGCCTCGACGACATGAAGGACCGCCTCGAGCTGTGGGTGCTGCGGGCTGCGGCCACCGGGGTCGAGCCCGGCTCGCTACGGGGCCTGTTGCGCCTGGCCGGGGCGGCCGAGGACATCGGCGACCAGGCCCAGCAGATGGTGTGGCTGGTCGAGGAGCCCGACGACCTGCACCCCATCCTGGCCATCGCCCTGGGCGAGACCGACGAGGTCGTGGTGCAGATGCCCGTGGCTGCGGGATCAGAGGCAGATGGGTCGACCCTGGCCGAGCTGCAACTGAACCTCGAGCCCGGCTTCCACGTGCTCGCCATCCGTCGGGGTGGGGGCTACGTGTACCGGCCCCGGGGTTCGGTCACCCTCTACGCCGAGGACGAGCTGCTGGCCGAAGGCCCCTACGAGGGCCGGGCGCTGCTGGCCGAACGGCTGGGCTGGCACCTCGAGGCCGACGAGGAGAACGGCGAGTTCAGCCTCGTGCCCCTGGACGTGGATCGGAGCCTGCGGTGAGCGCCACCTACCTGACCGAGCCGTGGTTCGCCGAGCTCGACGCGGCCGTGGCCGACGCGCCGCGCTATGCGGGCCGGCCCTTCACCGTCGAGGTGACCGTGGTGGGCGGACCCGGTGACCGGGTGACCTACCACGTCGACCTGGTCGACGGTTCTGGCCCTCGCTACGCGGCCGGTCCGTCGGCGGTGGCAGCGGATGCTTCCTACGACCTGGCCTGGGATGACGCCGTCGGCCAGCTGCGGGGCAGCTACGAGCCCGCCGTGGGCTTCATGCAGGGAACGCTCAAGGTGAAGGGCAGCTCGAGGCCCCTCTTCGAGCTCTTCCGGCTGTGGGCCCTGCCGGACCACATCGACGCCGTGGCCCGCCTGGCGGCGTCGACCGACGTCCCCGCCTGAACTTGTCTTCCTGACCGCTGCTGCGACCGGCGCCGACAGGCCCTCAGCCCCGCTGGGCGTCGCGCAGCCGCTGGTAGCCGATGCGATGGACGCCGGCCAGCAGCTCGTTGACCTGGGCATCGCTGGTGGCGGCCAGGTGGTCCTCGACCTGGGCGGGCCAGTCGGGGTTGTAGGCCCGCAGCTCGGGGCTGTCCACGGCGGGCCGGAGGATGAGCTCGGTCACCCCGGGCTCGAGGTTGGCCAGGGCGTCGAGGAGCTGGGGTCGGGTGCGGGGGTGCACGACGTGGTCAGCGGCGAGCACGCCGGCTTCGGCCACCAGCTTGCGCAGGGGGAAGCCGGCCATGCGTTCGAGCGAGGCGGTGGGCAGGCGCACGGGCAGGGTGAACTCGACGGCCAGGTCGAGGTACACGTCGAGGAACTCGGGCCGAAGGGTCAGCGTGTCGAGGTGGCTGCCCAGGTGGGTGACCTCGAAGCCCCACTGGCCGGCCCGGGCCAATTGCGCCCGGCACTCCCGGCTGACCTCGTCGACGTCGGCGTGGTCCCACAGGTCCGACGGGGTGCGGGGTAGGCCGCCGTCGCCGTCAAGCAGGGTGGGGGCCACGGTGAGCGGGCCCCAGCGGTACT
Source organism: Acidimicrobiales bacterium (assembly GCA_038255145.1). Classification (GTDB taxonomy): domain Bacteria; phylum Actinomycetota; class Acidimicrobiia; order Acidimicrobiales; family CAIXPF01; genus WHTX01. The sequence continues at coordinate 13,789 of JBBSLP010000022.1, read as the reverse complement.
GGTCGTACTCGGAGTTGAGGGTGAGCTGCACGCCGATGTCGTCATCGGGCCGGCTCTGAGCGGCAGCGTGCCGGGCCCACGGGCCGGGCATCATGACGCAACCCGCAGTGGCCACCCCCAGGCGCAGCGAAGCGAAGACGCCGGCGTTGGTGGCGTGGCTCACGCCCAGGCCATCGGAGGTCACGATGAGCAGAGACTCGTCGCCAGGAACGCCGAGTTGCTCGAGCAGTGCCGTCACGGGGCGCGACGCTACCGGTCTGCCGCAGCCCAGGCAGTTGGCTGGGGACCAACCGGTTCATGGCCCGCTTGCCGAGGCATCACGAGCCGGGGTCGGGGCAGGCGCCCCACATGCCGATGCGGGTGCGGCGGGCGGCGGCCTGGGCGGCGGCGAAATCGGGGGCGAAGGTGGTGTTGGGCTCGATGCGCAGGACGGTGGCGAAGCCTTCGGTGACCATGCGCAGGTTGACGAAGTCGCCGGTGGGCAGGAACAGGTAGGCCAACATGCGGTCGTAGTCGTCGCGCTCTTCGACGTCGCGCAGGAGGCGCACGTCGGCGCCTTCGGGCAGCAGCGCGTGGAGGCGGTCCGAGGCCTCGGGGCCGAAGCACTCGATGGGGCTGTCGGGCTTCTTGGTCTCGGGCGTGTCGATGCCGATGAGGCGGATGCGCTCTTCGCGGCCACCGAGGATGACGATGACGGTGTCACCGTCGACCACCCGCTCGACGATGGCGGGAGCGCCGCTGTCCTGCGGTGTCTGGACGTCCGTGCTTGCAGCAACGGGGACCCTGGCTGCCGTGGGCGTGGTCGGAGAGCGGCAGCCGATGAGGGCCGACGCGGACCACAGCGTCAGGGCGGCGGTGGCGCCGGCACGGCGGAGCCAGGGGCGGGGGGACGGCATCGGGTGTCCTCGGATGGAGATGACACGAGAGCGACGATCCTCCCCGCCGCCAGGCTCCGGCCTCAGCCGGTGGGGGAGCGGCCGCAGCCGCTCCCGACTACTACGTCAGTTACAGGCGCTCGATGATGGTGCCGGTGCCGAGCCCGCCACCGCAGCACATGGTGACCAGGCCGTACTTGCCGTCCGTGCGCTCGAGCTCGTGCAGGGCCTTGGTCAGCAGGATGGCTCCGGTGCCGCCGAGGGGGTGACCCAGGGCGATGGCGCCGCCGTTGGGGTTCACCTTCTCCATGTCGGGGTTGAACTCCTTGGCCCACGCCAGCACCACCGAGGCGAAGGCCTCGTTGATCTCGGTGACGTCGATGTCGGCCATGGTCAGCCCGGTGCGCTCGAACAGCTTGTGGGTGGCGTCGATGGGGCCCGTCAGCATGAGCACGGGGTCCACGCCCACCAGGCAGGTGTCGACGATGCGGGCCCGGGGGCGGAGGCCGAGAGCCTCGGCCTTCGACCGCTCCATGAGCAGCACGGCGGCGGAACCGTCGGAGATCTGCGAGGACGACCCGGCAGTGTGCACGCCGTCGGGGCGGGCCACGGGCTTGAGCGTGGCCAGCTTCTCGAGCGTGGTCTCCCGCAGCCCCTCGTCCCGGCTGACGCGGTGGGTGGTGCCCGTGGGCTTGCCCTCCTCGTCGAGGTCGGGGGCGTCGATCTCGAGGATCTGGGTACCGAAGCGACCCTCGGCCCAGGCCCGGGCCGCCCGCTGCTGCGAGGAGAGGCCGAGGCCGTCGGTGTCGTCGCGGGTCAGGTTCCACTTGTCGGCGATGCGCTCGGCCCCCTCGAACTGGGAGGTGAACTCCCAGTTGGCGAAGTACGACTTGGGCACGGCCCGACCGAGGTTCAGCTTGCGGTCCGAGTTGGAGCCGATGGGGATGCGGGACATGGACTCGACCCCGCAGCCGATGGCGGCGTCGACGATGCCCGCCTGCACCAGGGTGGTGGCCATGTTGGTGGCCTGCTGGGAGGAGCCGCACTGGGTGTCGACCGTGGTGGCGGCCACGCCCATGGGCAGGCCGGCCGACAACCACGCCGTGCGGGCGATGTTGAAGGACTGCTCGCCCACCTGGCTGACGCAGCCGCCGACGACCTGGCCGATCTCGTTGGGATCGACGCCGGCGCGGCGCAGGACCTCGGTCTGGATCTGGGCCAGCACATCGGCCGGGTGCATGGTGGACAGTCCGCCGCCACGCCTACCGACAGGCGTGCGCACGGCCTCGACGATGACGACTTCGCGCATAGGCACCGAAGCCTAGTTGTCCGGCGGGGACCGGGCCCCCGAGGGCCTCACGCCGCGCTGGGCTGGTCGTCTTGGGCGGCCAGTTGGACCGGCCGGGTGCGGCGCAGGGCGGCCCGTGCCCGAGCCAGGCCCCGGCGTCCGACCTCTCGGGTGTGGTCGTCGAGGCGCCAGTCGGTCTCGGTGGGATCGATCAGCTTCAGCTGGAAGGCCATGGGCACCACCATGACGACGAGGTGTGACATCCAAGGGTGTTCGCGCCGTCGATGTTCCTGTACCCACGTCGGCTCGCTGGCTCCCATCCCGTCTCCGAAAGGGCCCCATCGGCGTGCCGCCAGGGCCGGCGGGCTAGTGTCCTGCCGGTTTCCGGCGACCCCTGGGGAGACCTGTGCAGCGCTACGGCATGTCGATACCGTTCAGCGGCGTTCCCCTCCACGCGCAGCGGGAGTGGATCGAAGAGCTGGTGGATCTGGGCTACACCGACGTGTGGTCCTCCGAGGCCGATGGTTCCGACGGCTTCACCCCCCTGGCCCTGGCCTCGGTGTGGGGGCCGTCCCTGCGCCTGGGCGTGGCCATCATCCCCGCGTTCACCCGGGGACCCGCCACCCTGGCCCAGTCGGTGGCCGCCCTGGCCCAGGCCGCTCCGGGCCGCTTCGTCCTCGGCCTGGGCAGCTCGTCGAACGTCATCGTCGAGCGCTGGAACGGCATCCCCTTCGAGGAGCCCTACAAGCGGACCCGTGACGTGGTCACGTTCCTGCGGGCCGCCCTGGCCGGCGAGAAGGTCACCGCCGAGTACGACACCTTCAAGGTCGACGGCTTCCGCCTGGGCATCCTGCCCGAGCAGCCTGTTCCCATCATGGTGGCGGGCCTGCGCGAGGGCATGTTGCGCCTGGCCGGGCGCAAGGGCGACGGCGCCATCATCAACTGGTTGTCGGCCGAGGACGTGCGCAAGGTGGCGCCCGTGGTGCAGGGCGCGGGCGACGGCACCCCCAAGGAGGTCATCGCCCGCATCTTCGTGGCCCCGACCACCGACCGCGAGGCCGTCTACACCCAGGCCCGCTACGCCATCACCGCCTACCTGAACGTGCCCGTGTACGCCCAGTTCCACGAGTGGCTGGGCCGGGGCCACGTGCTGCAGCCCATGTGGGACGCGTGGAAGTCGGGTGACCGCAAGGCGGCCCTGGCCGCCATCCCCGAGTCCCTCATCGACGAGCTCATCATCCACGGCTCCCCCGAGGAGTGCCGTGAGCACGTGCAGCGCTACGTCGACGCCGGTGTGACCACGCCGGCGCTGTCGATCATGCGCTTCGGTGACGTCGATCCCCGCCAGGCCATCAGGGACCTGGCTCCCCGCTGAGGGGGACCGCGCCAGCCGTGACCCCATGACCCGCGCATGACCCCAGCATGACCCCGGTCGTCGAGCTGCAGCAGGTGCGCGGCGGCGGCCTGCGCGGCGTCGACCTGCGGGTCGATCCGGGCGAGCGGGTGGGGATCGTCGGCTCCGATGGGTCGGGCGGTGCCATCGTCGCGCCCCTGGTCGTGGGCACGGCCCTGGCCGACGGGGGGCGGGTGGTGCGGGCGGGCCGCGACGTGACCGTGCGTCCGGTCGGGGACCGCCCCGGTGGCCTGGGCTGGGTCAGCCGCGAGCCCCGGCCCTTCCCCGGCCTCACCGCCTACGAGAACGTGCTCACCGCGGCCCTGGCCAACCGGCGTTGGCGGCGGAGGTTGGCCGAGATCCACGCCCGGCGGGCCCTGGTCCGCCTGGGCCTCGTCGGGGTGGCCGACCAGCTCGTCGCCCGCCTCGACGACGACGCCCTGTGCCGGCTCGAGGTGGCCCGGGTCGTGGTCGCTCCCCGCCAGCTGCTGGTGGTCGACCACCTGGCCGAGGGCCTGGGCGACGCGCTGCGGGCCGAACTGGCCGCGGTGCTCGACGAGGTGGCGGTGGCCGGCGCCTCCCTGCTCTGGGTCGACGCCCTCGACCGCGTCCCCACCGGGGTCGACCGGCTGGTGGTTCTGGACAACGGCCGGGTCGTGGCCGACGGTGACTCGGCCGTCGTCGTGGTCGGGTCCGAACTGCGCAGCCTGGTGCCCCGTCCGCCCGCGCCCGCGACCGCCGTCCCCCCGTCGCGACGGGCGGCTGCCGAACCCGTGCTCGAGGTGATCGGATGGCGGTGGGAGGCCGTGGGCGTGGGCTCGCACGGCTTCGACGTCACCGTGGCCCGGGACGAGGTCGTCGTGGTCACGTCGGACGTCGGGCACCGCGCCTCGAGGTTCCTGCGCAGCCTGGCCGGCCTGCTCCCCGGTGATGGTGAGCTGGTCGTGGCCGGGGCCGACCTCACCGATCGTCGTCCTGCGGCGCGGGCGTCACGGGGCCTGGGCTTCGTGCCCCGCACCGGCGGCCTGGTGGACACGGCCAGCGTGGCCGACCACCTGGCCCTCGGCCGCTCCGTGGGCCGTCGGGGACCGTGGTCGGCGAGCGCCGTGCTGGCCATGCTGCCCGAGCTGGTGGCCCTGGTCGACGAGCCCCTGGGCCGGCTCGCTCCCCTCGAGCGCCGGCTCACCTCGCTGGGTCGGGCCCTGGTCGGCAACCCCCGGGCCCTGCTGGTGGAGGACCCTACCGGGGGCCTCGACGAGCGGGCGGCCAACGTCGTCCTCGACGCCCTCGCCGTCGTGTCCGCCCGCGTCGCCGTGCTGGTGACCGAACCCCGTGGCGGCCGCGTCGCGGCCCGGGCCGCCCGCATCGTGCCCCTGGAGGGTGCCGACGACGCGACGACCACGGCGGCACCCACCGGCTCCAACGGCTCCACCGGTTGGGGGCCGTCGTGAGCTGGGTCCGCCTCATCGCCCACGCCGTGCTCATCGGCCTGGCTGCGGGCCTGGTGGCCGACATCGTCCGTCGAGGGTGGCGGTCGACGGGCCGACTCGACCCCGTGCCCCTGGCTGCGGCCCTGGTGGTGCCGGCCGTCGCCGCCTGGGCCAGTCCCACCGACGGGCTGGGGGCGTTGATCGTGGGCTCGGCCCTCTTGCCCCTGGCCGGCTTCGGCGGCGCCGTGCTGGCCGCCGTACTCGCCGATCCCACCGAGGCCGGCGTGCGCACCGCGGCCCGCTCGCCAGCTCATGGCGCTCTGGCCGCACTGCCTGCGGTGCTGGTGCTGGCCGCGGCCGACGGGGTGCTGGGCCTCATCTCACCCGATGGGCCCCGCAGCTTCGGACCCGACAGCGGCGGGGTGTCGCTGCGAGGTCAGATCGTGGTGACGTGGCTGGCCCTGCTGGCCGCGGTGGGAGCGGTCGCCGCGGTGGCGCTGAGCTCGTGGCTGCTGCGCCGGGGTCCGTTGGCCCGGGCCTGGCGGACGTGGCGGGCCGATCCCGAGCTGCTGGCCCTGAGCGGGGTCGAGAGTCGTCGCCTGCTGGCCGTCATCGGCGCCCTGGGCGCGGCGGCCGGTGCCGTCGTGGGTCTGGCCGGGGCCAGCGCGGCCACCGAGGCCCCGGCCAGCGCCTGGCCCTTCGGCGTCGTCGTGGCCGCGGTGCTGGTGGCCATCGGCCTGGGGGAGCGGGTCGAGGCCCTGCCCTCCTTCGAAGCGGCCACCACCCGTCAGCGCCTGGGCCCCGCCGTCGTGGGCATGGCCGTCGGCATCGGTGTGGCCGTCGTCGACCGCCAACGTCCGGGCTGGGGGTTGGCCGCGGTCGCCGTGGCCGCCCTCGTCGTGGCCTGGTTCCGGGCCTGGGTGACCCGCCGACGCAGCCTGACGGGGGTGGTGTGGTGAGCCCGCGTCGCCACGAGCCGGGCACGGCATCGGGCGTGGACGCGCCTGCTGGTGGCTTCCTACCCGGAGGGTCGGTGGTGTCGGCCGTGGTCGGGCTGGTCCTGTTCGCCTTCGTGGTGTCCACGCCGCTGTGGGCGTCGGCGGGCACGGCCCGGGTCGTGGCCGACCTGTTGGTGCTGGTGGCCGTGGCCGAGGCGGTGGCCGTACTGGCCGGCGCCGGGGTGCTGCTCATCGGCGTGTTCGGCCTCAGCGGATTCGGGGCGTTGGCCCTGGTGGAGGCGGTGGATCGCCTCGAGCTCAACCCCGTGGTGGGCGTGGCCGTGGCCGGAGGCGCCAGCCTGGTGCTCGGCGTGGTGCTGGTGCCCGTCGTGCTGCGGTTGTCCCCGGTGGGGGCATCGTTGGCCACGTGGGTGGGGGCGGCGGCGGCCGCCGCCGTGGCCGGCCGCGTCGGACCCCTGGCCGATGGCGCCCCCCACGACATCACCGCGGTGGCCGCCCTGGGGTCGCGGGACGCCCTCGCCACCTCCCTGGCCGTGGTCCTGGGCATCGGCGCCGTGCTCGCCGCCCACGGCCTGCGCCGGTCCCCTTCGGGCCTGGCCCTGCGGGCGGCCACCGACGAGCCCGAGGCGGCCGCCGCCCTCGACCTGCCCCTGCGTCGGGCCCGCTGGGTGACGTGGCTGGTGGCGGCGACGGTGGTCGGTGCTGCGGGGGCGGTCACCGCCTTCCAGCAGGGTTCGGTCGACGCCGCCACCGCCTTCTCCCTGACGGCGTGGACGGTGCCCGCCCTGATCGCCGTGGGCATCGGCGGGCTCGATTCGATCGAGGGGCCCATGGTCGGCGCCGGGCTGTGGGTGTTGGCATCGGAGCTGGTGGACGGCCATGACGTGGCCCTGCAGCTGACCGCGGTGGTGCTCGCCCTGTTGTGCCAAGCGGTGCTGGGCCCTGGAGGGTTGTGGGGGCGGGTGTCGAGCGCAGCCGGTCTGCGCCCCTTCCCCGTGCACCGGGCCTACGCGGGCCGGGGCCGGGCCGCCCGCCGCGACCAGGCCCGCTGACCGAACGCCGGGCCCCGTCCGCCGGGCTGGGCGTCAGGTCCGGGGGGCCGGCGTCAGCGCGGGGGAGCGAGGGCAGCCGCTGCCCGCAGGTGCTCGGCCAGGTCGGCGGGGCGGGAGTGGGCGTTGAGCCCGCTGGTCGAGGGCATGACGTAGACCGGTCGTCCGCCCAGGCCCCCGGGCTGGGGGCCGGCCACGGCCTTGCGGTCCATGGCCGCCCGCCAGCCGGCCAGGCCCACGAAGCAGATGGCCCCGGGCTCCAGCCAGCGCACCAGGCGCTCGATGCGCCCGGCGCCGGCCCGGTACTCGGCCACCGTGAGTTCGGCCGCGGCCACGGTCGCCCGCTTGACCAGGTCGGTCATGCCCGTGCCGTGGTGCTCCAGGGCGTGGAGGGGGTTCCGGGCCTCGGTGGCCAGGCCCGCGGCCAGGGCTGCGGGCCAGAAGCGGTTGCCGGCCCGGGCGAAGCCCACCCCGGCGTCAGCTGCGTAGAGGCTGGGGTTCAGGCCGCACAGCAGCAGGCGCATGCCCGGGCCCACGGTGTCGGCCAGCGTCCGGGCCCGGCGCACCACGGTCACGGTCGGGTCGTCGATGCCCTGGCCGACGCCGTCGAGCCCGTCGAAGCCCGCCCCGAGCACCACATCGGCCATCCGGTGGGGGTCGAGGGGGCCGAGGCGTACGAGCACGGTCTCGCCCACGGCCGCGTTGGCGTGGACGGCGGCCAGGGCCAGGGGCAGGCCGCCCGGGTCCACCACGGACAGGTCGAGCGGCGCCCCGGGGCTCACACCGCGGTGGCGGCGGCGGTGATGGTGTCGTCGATGACGGCCATGCGGTCGGGGCCCCAGGGCAGGGGCATGACCACGGGCTCGTCGATGCCGGCCTCGGCGTAGCGGCGCACGAACGTGGCCACGTCTTCAGCGGAGCCCACGAAGTCGATGTCGTCGCACATGCGCTGGGAGATGGCCGCCACCTGGGCCTTGCGGTCGCCCGCCGCTCGGGCCGCGGTCATCTCGTCGAGCTCGTCGTCGTAGCCGGCCTTGCGGAACATGGCCGCGTAGCCCTTGGCCGTCGCGTAGGACCAGATGTCCTTGCGGGCCCGCTCGGCCGCATCCTCGGTGCGCTCGGCCACGCCGGCGTGGACCAGGGCGAAGATGCGGCAGCTGCCGGGCTCGCGGCCCGCAGCCGCCTCCGCCGCCCGCACGGTCTCCACCGAGGGGCCCACGTAGCTCGACGGCAGGTAGTTGAGGAGCACGCCATCGGCCAGCTCGCCGGCCAGGCGCAACATGCCCGGGTTCAGCGCGGCCAGGACGAGCAGGGGCTTGCGCTCACCCAGCCGCACCCCGAGCTGGGAGCCCTTGAGCTTGTAGGTGGGTCCGTCGTGGGTGACCGGGTCGCCGGCGAGGAGCTGGCGGGTGACCTCGAGGTACTCCCGCACCACAGCCAGGGGGTGCTCGCCGTAGGTGACACCGTGCCAGCGCTCGGTGATGGCGGGGGTGGAGATGCCCACACCGAGCAGGATGCGCCGGTCGGGGTGCAGGTCCTGCAGGGTGGCCGCACCCATGGCCGCCAGCAGGGGGGAACGCACCTGCAGGGGCACGATGCCGGTGCCCAGGTCGAGGCCGGGGGCCACGGCACCCACCGCGGCCAGGGTGGCGAAGGACTCGGGGCCCGAGGCCTCGGCCGTCCAGAAGGAGCGGTAGCCCAGTTCCTGGGCACGTTGGGCCACCTCGACAGCGCGTCGGGGACCGAGAGGGGTGAAGCCGGCGAAGGTCACGCCCAGGACGTCGGACATGCCCGGACCTTAACCGTGGCCGACCCCCGGGTTCGAAAGCCCCGGGTCGGCCCTCGGGGGCGGACCGCCGCCGGCACCCGACGATGACGGCTGCGTGAAGTGTGACCTCGGTAACCCCTGGTGGGGGCGGCGGGGCGGCCGACCGTCACAGGCCTTGGGTACGGTGGGCCCCAGATCCGGACCAGCCGGGGACGCGGGAGGTGAGGGGAACTGATGCCCAGTACCGTCGAACCGGGATCGATCGCCGAGGCGCTGGCGCTCATCGACAAGAGCCTGACCCACCTCGTCCGCCGGGATCTCGTCTCCAGCAACGAGATCTCCGACATCCTCCTCGACGTCCGCGCCCTGCTGGCCACGGCAGGTACGCCCGAGAACTGACGCCCCCCGATCGACGGGGGGCGCTGGACCGGTGACCAGGCCCTCAGCGGCGCGGGCGGGGGACCAGACGGCGGGCGACGGCGGCCAGCAACCCCCCCACCACGGCCCCACCGACGACGTCGGAGGCGTGGTGGATGCGCACGTAGGCCCGGCTGGTGGCCACGGCCACGGCCAGGGGGTAGACGACGGGGCGCAGGCGGCGGTCTTGACCCAACAGGGCGGCGGCCATCACCGCCGAGCTGGCATGGCCCGAGGGGAAGCTGCTGGTCAGGGGCACACGCAGGTGGTGGGGCCGGCTGTCGGTGTGCACGGGTCGGCCCCGACGGAAGAACTGCTTGACCCATCCGTTGACCACCAGGGACTCGGTCGCCATGGCCAGGCTGATGGCCGCGGCCCGGGGCGCGGCCCGCCGGTCACGCAGCACGGGTAGCCAGGCCAGCACGTGCCACACGGCGCTGAAGTTGGCGGCCTCCGACACGGCGTAGGCGAAGCGGTCAGCCACGGGGTGGCCCCGCACCAGGTCGAGCGCGTCCTCGGCGGCCTCGTCGAAGCGGCGGCCCACGGCGAAGTCGTCGGGCCCTGGTAGCTGGGGCATGGGTAGATGGGGGACGGGCAGGTGGGGCACGCGCATCAGCGGGTCCCGAAGGCGTCGAGGATGGAGGTGGCGATGGTGGCCGGCTCCTGCAGGGGGCCGAAGTGGCCGAGCTGTTCGAAGACCAGCTCCCGACCCTGGGGGAGGCGGCGGGCCACCTCTGGCGCCCAGGCGCTGGGCCGGCCCTCCTCGGGCACCCCGTGGGCGATGGTGACCGGGCAGGCCACCTCGGCCAGGCGATCGGCGACGTGGTGGAGCGAGCCACCCTCGTAGGTCTCCGCTTCGTCCGCAGGCCGGCAGCGCAGGCGCACCGAACCGTCCTCCTGGCTCTCGAAGCCGTGGTCCACGTAGGCCCACAGGGATTCGGGGGCCAGCACGTCGAAGGGGGGTTTGGCGCCGAAGTTGTCGATGGCGGCCTGGCGGGAGGGGAAGGTGTCGCGCCGGCGGCGGGCCCCCGCGGCCAGCTGGTTGGGGGCCGAATCGGGTCCGGGCGGCTCGAGGGGGACCACGGGGTCGTAGAGGTACAGCTGGCCGAAGGTGCCGGGCCGATCGACCTCGGCCAGCAACAGGCAGGCCCCACCCATGGAGTGGCCCACGGCGGCGATGCCGTCGATGCCCAGGTGGTCGACGGTGGCCAGCACGTCCGTGGCGATGCGCCGCCAGTCCACGCTGGCCCCCGGCGGACGGGGGGTGCGGCCATGCGCCCGCAGGTCGGGGGCCCAACGCCGCAAGCCGTCGAGGTGGGCGGCGACGGGGTCCCAGATGCGGCCGCAGAAGCCGGTCGCGTGCACCAGCAGCACCGGGTCGCCCCCGCCGCCGAGGTCGTGCAGGGCGAGGACGACCCCGTCGGTCGAACGGACGAGCTCCATGGCGCGCATCTTGCAGCCTGGCGGGTCGGGCGGGCCAGGCGGGAGGGGGGTTACGGTGAGGCGGTGACGTCGCCATCCCCTGCTGGGCCCGCCAGCTCGAGCGACGACGTGGTCGCCGTGCTGGCCGTGAACCAGGGCTTCTACGACGCCTTCGAGGCCGCGGACATCGACGCCATGTCGGTGATCTGGGAGCACAGCGACCGCGTCGTGTGCACCCATCCCGGCTGGGCCACCCTGCGGGGTTGGGGTCAGGTGGCGGCGTCGTGGTTCGCCCTCTTCGGCGGCCCCCAGCGCCTGCAGTTCATCCTCGGTGACCCCGTGGTCGAGCTCATCGGTGACGTGGCCCTGGTGACGGGGGACGAGAACCTGCTCGATGGTCCTCGGGGCAGCACGGTTGCCGCGCTCAACGTGTTTGCCCGAACGCCGGTGGGTTGGAAGCTGATCGCCCACCACGGCTCCCCGGTCATGCCCCGGTGATGCGCCGGTGAGGGCTTCCTGAGGCAGAGGTCCACTCTGGCCTGTCGGTTGTTATTAGGACCGCCTAATGTTCGCCGTCATGGCAACCGCGCTGGGGTCGGAGCAGGTGTCGCTCCCCACGAAACCGACCTCGCCGGCGCGGACCCGCAGGGGCCTGTTCCACGGGTTCGGCGGACGGGCCTTCGGCCTGGCGCTCTCGGTGGTGGCCCTGGTGCTGGTGTGCCTGGCCAGCGTGGCCTTCGGCTCCAAACCCATCCCCCTGCGCGTGGTCATCGATGCCCTGGTGAACTACGACCCCACCATCAACGACCACCTCATCGTGCACTCGTTGCGCCTGCCCCGCACGGCCATCGGCCTCATGGTGGGAGCGGCCCTGGGCCTGGCCGGGGCGACGATGCAGGGCGTGGCCCGCAACCCCCTGGCTGACCCGGGCATCCTCGGCGTCAACGCCGGTGCCGCTCTCATGGTCGTCATCAGCATCTACGCCTTCGACGTGGGCAGCGTCATCGGCTACGTGTGGTTCGCCTTCTTCGGCGCGGCGGTGACCTCGGTGGCCGTCTACGCCCTGGGGGCGCTGGGTCGGCAAGGTGCCACCCCGGTCAAGCTGGCCCTGGCCGGCGCGGCCATCACCGCGCTGCTGGGCTCCTTCACCAGCGCCATCCTCCTGCTCGACGTGGCCACCCTCGACCAGTTCCGCTTCTGGGCCGTGGGCTCCCTGGCCGGTCGGGGCAGCGACGTGGTCCGCCAGATCTGGCCCTTCATCGCCATCGGCAGCGTCATGGCCCTGGCCTCGGGGCGGTTGCTCAACGCCCTGTCCCTGGGTGACGACGTGGCTCGATCCCTGGGTCAGCGGGTGGGTCGGGCCCGGCTGTTCAGTGCGGTGTCGGTGGTCATGTTGTGCGGCGCCGCCACCGCGGCGGCGGGGCCCATCGGCTTCGTCGGCCTGACCGTCCCCCACGTGGCCCGGGCCATCACCGGACCCGACTACCGCTGGATCCTGGCCTACTCCATGGTGCTGGCCCCGGTGCTGCTGCTGGGAGCCGACGTGATCGGCCGGGTCGTGGCCCGACCGGGAGAGCTGCAGGTCGGCATCGTCACCGCCCTGATCGGCTCCCCCTTCTTCGTGGCCCTGGTGCGCCGCCGCAAGCTGGCGGCCATCTGACCATGGCCACCACCCTGCGCACCGCCCCGTCCCTGGCCGAGGAGCGGCTCACTGCGGCCCGCCAGCGTGTGGTCAACGCCCGCCGTCAGCTGCGGGCTCGCTCCGTTGCTGTGTCCATCGTGCTGGCCGTGGCCATCGCCGTGGTCTTCTGCATCTCCCTCAGCGTGGGCGACTTCCCCATCCCCCTGCGCGACGTGATCCCCGCTGTGTTCGGCTTCGGGCGCCCCGACGTCGACTTCATCGTCCACACCCTGCGCCTGCCCCGGGCCCTGACCGGCCTGTTGGTGGGCGCGGCGTTCGGCTTCTCCGGCGCCATCTTCCAGAGCCTGGCCCGCAACCCCCTGGCCAGCCCCGACATCATCGGTGTCAACGCCGGGGCCAGCGCCGCCGCCGTGTTCGTCATCGTGACCATGGGTGGCTCCTACGCCTTCGTCTCCCTCAGCGCCCTGGGCGGTGCCCTGCTGGCCGCGCTGGCCGTGTACCTGCTGGCCTACAAGGGGGGTGTGTCCAGCTACCGCATCGTGCTCGTCGGCATCGGCGTGGGCGCCGTGCTCGAGAGCATCACCCAGTACCTGCTGACCCGAGCCGAGATCTACGACGCCCAGCGGGCCGCAGTGTGGCTGGCGGGCAGCTTGAACGGGCGGGGCTGGGAACACGTCCGCCCCGTCGGCATCGCCATGGTCGTGCTCGTCCCCGTGGTCCTGCTGCTCATCCGGCCGTTGCGGGCCCTGCAGCTCGGTGACGACACCGCCCACGGCCTGGGGGTGCGCGTCGACCGCTCCAAGGGCATCCTCATGCTGGTGGGCGTGGCCCTGGCCGCGGTGGCCACGGCATCGGCGGGCCCCGTGGTCTTCGTGGCCTTCGTCTCCCCGCCCATCGCCCGGCGCCTGACCCGGGCCCCGGGGCTGAGCGTCGTGCCTGCGGCCCTGGTGGGAGCACTGCTCCTGTTGTCGGCCGACCTGTTGGCCCGCCGGGCCGTGGCTCCCACCGAGCTGCCCGTGGGCATCGTGACCGGCATCCTCGGTGCCCCCTACCTGCTGTGGCTGCTGGCCCGCTCCAACCGGGTGGGCCGCGCTGGGTGAGCGCCGAACCGCACCTTCGTTGCCGTCCGACCCGTCCCCGTGCGACCTGCCTCCGTGCGACCTGTCTCGGTGCGACCCGTCTCCGTCCAGCCCGTCCCCGTCCCAACCGAGGGAGCTCCGATGACCGCGCCAGTTGGCCCGACGCGCCACCACCTCAGCGCTGATCACGTGGCCCTGGGCTATGACGACCGCTAGATGATTGGCTCCAAGGGTTCGGAGCGCTCTGCGCGGTCATCCACCACTTAGCGCGCGAAAGCGTCCATGATCTGCGGTGAAACCCACCCGGATCTTGTAGGAATCGGATTAACGCAGACCTGGACGCTCTCGCGACACGACTCTACGTCACGATCGACGACCTGCTGAAGGCCCACCCGGAGTGGCAGCCCGGCCGCCCCCCCCGTCGGCCTCGTCCCCCAACTCAACGATGCCGAGCTGCTCACGCTCGC
>JBBSLP010000021.1:0-76230 GCA_038255145.1 Acidimicrobiales bacterium | reverse complement strand
TCCTCGACGTAGCTGTGGGTCGAGTTGTCCGTGTAGGACTGATCGATCGAGGTGTCGTTGTCCTGCACGGCGGTCTGCTCGTTGCCGTCACCGATGGCCAGGTTGGCGTTGCCCGACACATCGTCCATGTCGACATCCACATCACCGGTGACCTCGTTGCCGTTGCCGACCACGGTCTGACCGTCACCCTGGCTGTCCACGTCGACGAGCTTGCCCGAGCCCACGTTGGCGTTCTCGGCATCGATGTCGTTCAGATCACCGCGACCCAGGTTGGCGTTCTCCGCTTCCACGTTGGTGGCATCGCCCGAACCGAAGGCCGCCGCACCCACCTGCGAGCCGGTCAGCGTGATGTTGCCGTCACCGAAGGTGGCGTGCTCGGCATCCACATCGCCGTCACCGTTCTGGATCCCCGAGAAGGTCCCCGTGTTCACGGCGCTCTCGTCGATGTCGTCGCCCACCGCAACCGCACCCCGGTCAGCCGTGACCGTGTCGGTGTCGATGTCGATGTCGCTGTTCCACTCGCTCCACGTCGTGTTGATCTTGTTGTCAGCCATGATCCCGCTCTCCTTCAGTTCCTGAGTCCCGACCGCTGTGCTCAGCGGCGATGAGGAGAACGTAAGGCGGGGTGGCCCGACCCGGATCGGGGGGAACCCCCCAACCCCGGGGACCGGTTAGGGGGTCAGCGGCCCTCGGCCAGGGCGCAGATGCCGGCCACGGTGGCCTCCATGTTGCGGCGGTGCTCCTCGAGACGACGGGCCACGATGCGCTCCTCCTTCTCGGGCATGGCCTCGATGGCCGGCGTCAGTCCCGAGGGGCCAGGAGCCGAGGGGGGTCCCAGGCCACCACGGTCGACGTGGTCTCCCACGTCCCCGCGGCCGGGTGCTGGTTGCGGCCCAGGAACCGGGCGCCCAGCGCCGGCCCGGTCACCCCGTCCAGCCACTCGACCTCGCACAGCTCACCCGAGAACCGGGCCGGAGCCGAGAGGTCGCTCACATGGGGCCACACCGCGTCGGGCGGGGCGGCGACGTGGGCCTCGACGCTGACCGTCGGTCCATCGGCGTAGCGAGACATGGCCGTCCCCCGTCCGTGCTCTGGTGACGGGGAAGCTGGCCCCTCAACCCAGGGGGTCGATGCCCAACTTCGTGCGGTCCGCCACCCGTGGCGTCCACTGGTCGCCGTCCCAGAAGCGGACCTGGTGCCGGCCGAAGGGGTCCCGGTACCAACCTGGCTGGGCCAGCTCCCCGCGGGCCGCCCAACGCTCGATCGTGTCGTCGCAATCCACCATGCCCGTAGTGTTCGGCCGTCGGCGGGGCGGCCTTGAACACGAGATCCGTGGCCGCCACCGGACGCAGGCACCGGGGTCGGGCCGCTACGGTGGGCCTCAGCTGGCCGACCTGAGTGGGTGGGCCGACGGCGGCACGCACCGCCACCAGGGGGTTGCAGCGTGGCCATCTCGACCGCGGGGGGCATCGACTGCGACGTGCACCCCGCCGTGCCCTCCATGGCGGCCCTGCTGCCCCACCTCGACGACCTGTGGCGCGAGACCATGGTGCTGCGGGGCATCGACGGCCTCGACCTGGCCAGCTACCCGCCGGGTGCCCCGGCCAACTGCCGGGCAGACTGGCGCCCCCCGGGAGGCAAGGGTGGCACCGACCTGGGCTACCTCCAGCGCCAGGCCCTCGACGCCTTCGGAACCCGCTTCGCCATCGCCAACGTGCTCTACGGCGCCCAGGCCCTGCACAGCGAGGACATGGCCGCAGCCCTGTGCCGGGCGGTGAACGACTGGGTGGCGCAGGAGTGGCTCGACCCCGAGCCCCGGCTGCGGGCCTCCATCGTGGTGCCGTGGCAGAACCCTCAGCTGGCCGCGGAGGAGATCCACCGCTGCGCCCTTGACCCCCGCTTCGTGTCCGTCCTCGTGCTGGTCATGGTGGACCAGCCCCTGGGGCGTCGATCGCAGTGGCCCATCTACGAGGCCGCCACCGCCCACGGGCTTCCGGTGACCGTGCACGCGGGCAGCGCCGGGCGCCACCCCGTCAGCGGAGCCACGGGCTGGGGCAGCTACCACGTAGAGGACTACGTGGCCCAGGCCGCCGCCTTCCAGAGCCAGCTGCTCAGCCTGCTCTACGAGGGTGTCTTCGAGCGCTTCCCCACCCTCAAGGTGGTCTTCGCCGAGTCTGGGGTGACGTGGCTGCCCACCCTGCTGTGGCGGGCCCGCAAGACGTGGCGGGCCCTGCGCTCCGAGGTGCCCTGGGTCCTGCGCCCACCCGAGGAGGTGGTGGCCGAGCACGTGCGCTTCACCACCCAGCCCTTCGACGCCCCCGCGTCGGCCATCGAGCGGGTGCTGGACCAGCTCGGCTCGGACCGCCTGCTGCTCTTCTCCACCGACTACCCCACCACCACTTCGAGGGCACCGACGCCCTGCCCCACGAGTTTCCCGCCGACCTGGCCCGCCGGGTCCTGGTCGACAACCCGCTCGACACCTTCCCCCGCCTGGCCGAGACCGCCGGCGCGACCGCCACCCACGTACCGCACGGCACAGGAGGCTGAGCCATGAGCCTGGACATAGCCACGAGCATCGACAGCGTGACCACCGCGGACGTCGCCCCCGCCCCGGCGGTGGGGAGCCGGACCCCCCTGGCCATCGTGGACTGCGACATCCACCCCCTTCCCCGCCGGTCCAGCGACCTGAACCCCTTCCTGTCGGCGCGCTGGCGGCGCCACCTCGAGACCTACGGCAACGGCAACCGGTCGCCCTTCTTCGCCAACACCCCCTACCCCCGCTTCACCCCGGCCCTTTCCCGCCGTGACGCCTGGCCTCCCACCGGCGGCTTGCCCGGGTCCGACCTCGAGTTCATGCGCTCCCAGCACCTCGACGCCAACCACGTCGAACTGGGCATGCTCCAGGTGCTGGCCCCCTCGGGCATGGCCCAGCGCAACGTCGAGTTCGGCGCCGCCCTGTGCACGGCGGTGAACGACTGGCAGGTGGCGGCGTGGGCCGAGCCCGAGCCCCGCCTCAAGGCCTCCATCACCGTGGCCCAGGAGGACGCCCACGCCGCCGTGGCCGAGATCGAGGCCCGCACCGGGGACCCCCACTTCGCCCAGATCGCCATGGCGCCCCGGGCCTTCAACCCCCTGGGCCAGCGGGCCTACTGGCCCATCTACGAGGCCGCGGTGGCCGCCGGCCTGCCCATCGGCGTGCACGCCGGGGGCTACAGCGGCGCGGCGGACACCGGGTCGGGCCACCCGTCGTTCTACGCCGAGGACCACCACTCCAACGCCATGAGCATGCAGACCCTGCTGTCGAGCATGATCCTCGAGGGGGTCTTCGAGCGCTTCCCCACCCTGCGCATCGTGCTCGTCGAGGGCGGCTTCGCCTGGGCGGCGTCCCTGGGCTGGCGCCTGGACCAGCACTGGGCCCGCTTCCGCGACGAGGTGCCCCACGTCCCCCTGCCCCCCTCCACCTACCTGAAGCGCAACGTGTGGATCACCACGCAGCCCATGGAGGAGCCGACCATGCCCCGCCACCTGCGCGAGGTGGTCGAGTGGATGGGCTGGGACCGCCTGTTGTTCTCGACCGACTACCCCCACTGGGACTACGACGAGCCCGCCCAGTGCTTCGGCGTGGGCTTCGACGACGCCCAGCGGGCCATGATCTTCCGCGACAACGCCCTCCACCTCTACGGCGACCTGCGCCCCGGACGGAGCTGAGCCGTGGCCCGCCACGTGGTGGCGCCGCTGGCCGAGCTGCCCCCGGGCACCCGGCGCCAGGTGACCATCGAGGGCCGCGACATCGTGGTGCTGAACATCGGGGACGAACTGTTCGCCCTGCTCGACCGTTGCCCCCACCAGGGGGCGAGCCTGGCCGGGGGCATGTTGTGCGGCTTCGTCGAGTCAGCCGTGCCCGGGGAGTACCGCATGTCCCACCAGGGCGAGGTCCTGCGCTGCCCGTGGCACGGCTGGGAGTTCGACGTGCGCACCGGGCGTTCGTGGTGCGACCCCCGCCGCATCCGGGTGCGCAGCTACGACGCCCACGTGGAGAGCGGCCAGACCCTGGTCGAGGGCCCCTACGTGGCCGAGACCTTCCCGGTGGCCGTCGAGGATGCCTACGTCGTCGTCGATCTCTGACCTCCGGTCCAGGCGCAGTCGGCTTTGTACCCTGGGGGGGTAGCCACCTGCGCTCCCCCCCGCCGAGGAGACCTCATGACCGTCGCCAACCACGTCGTCAGCTACCAGGTCACGGGCATGACGTGCGACCACTGCGTGCGGGCCGTGCGCAGCGAGCTCACAGCCGTGGGCGGGGTGACCGACGTCGACGTCGACCTCGGCTCGGGTGTGGTCAGGGTGACCAGTGCCGTCCCTCTCGACGACGTGCAGGTCCGCGCCGCGGTGGAAGAGGCCGGCTACCAGGTGGCGTCGTGAGCGCCGGGACTGGCGGTGTCGATGGCGGCGGCGGTGGGGCCGACACCCCCACGCCGGGCGACCGGACCACGGCCAAGGCCCGCCCCCCGCTCGACGACGAGGTGGTCGTCGACGGCCACCTTCGCAAGCTCGACGACCTGGACGAGGACGAGCTCGAGCGTTCGGCTGCGGCCCGCCACGAACTGGCCGAGCGGCTCGACGAGGAGCTCTAGCCGGCGATGTCGCAGGTGCGGGAGGAGCCTTGGGGCTCGTTCTCGAGGTGCATGTGGAAGAAGTGGGTGCGGTTGCCGGTGGCCTGGATGGAGTCGGCCCGGAACGCCACCCCCTGCTGGGCGGCGTAGCTGCGGGCCAACTGCAGCACCACGTCCTCCTCGAAGATCAGCCGGGTGAACTGGCGGCTGTCGATCACGGCCATGGCCAGCCACAGGGCGATGGACTCCTCGTAGGTCAGCTTGCCGCCGCGCTTGAGGTAGCTGGCCACCACGGGCAGCCCGGCCACGTAGGGGTCCGGCCCCTGACCCCGGCGCTCGAGGAAGCGCTCGGTGCCGGCGTTGGCCAGGTTGGTGTAGATGTCGACGAACGAGCCGCCGTAGTGGGTGGCGTGGTCGCCGTACGAGTTGCCCTCGCCGATCACCAGGTGCAGGCCGTCATGGGCGAACAGCGTCGAGAAGCGCAGGGCGATGTTCTGCACGGCCGAGGCCAACGGTGGCTGCAGGCAACGGTTCTCGGCCAGGACGGGGTCGAACACGCCGCCACCGCGGGGGTACATCCCGAACGTCCACCGTCCCTCAGGATCCTCGGGCACTGCCGCGAACCGGCCCGGCACCACGGGCAGGGCGGCGGCGGGATCAACGAAGAAGACGCCGCGGCTGGACAGGCCCACGGCGTTGACGAAAGGTTGCACCGGGGTCTCCCGGGACGTGACGAAAGGTAGGTCGGGACCGGCGGACAGCGCGCCCAGGCCGGCGTCGGCGACGGCCATGGGGGGCTCGAGGGTCGCGCCCGAGTCAGCGCCGCCCACGGGTGGGGCCCATCCGAGCACACCGCCGGCCAGGGCCACGACCAGGCCCGTTCCGCCGGCCGCCCACCAACGACGATGCCGGGTCAACCCACGACCTCGATCACCACGAGCATCAACCGACCACCCCACCGTGCCGCCATCCGCATGATCGATGTGACCCTAATCCACAGTGCGTGGTCGGCCGACGCCACCCCGCACCAGGAGATGGCGCGGTCGACAGGCCATCCACCGTTCCATTGGGTAGATCTGCTGACGGGGGCGCCTGCCCACCCACGGAAGGCTCCGGTAAGGTCGGGGTCCTTGCTTCGTCGTCTGCGTCATCGCTCGCGCCCCCGCCGGTCTGCCGCTCTCCTGTTGGTGGGCGGTCTGGCCGTGACCATGGCCGCGTCGGCCTGTGCCAGCTCGTCACCGGGCCCCGGGGAGCTGGCCCAGCCGGACCCCTCCACGACCACCACCACGGAGGCCACCACCACGGAGGCCACCACGGCGACGACGGCCTCGGCTGCGCCGACCACCAAGGCGCCCACCACCACCACGAGCGCGGCGCCCACCACCACGACCGAGCCGCCCACGACCACCACCACCGAGCCCCCTCCTCCGGCCCTGGGCCCGGGGGCCTCGGGTCCCGCCGTCGTCGAGCTGCAGACCCGGCTGACCGAGCTGGGCTACAACCCCGGTGGCACCGACGGGAACTACGGCAGCCAGACGACCTCGGCGGTCATGGCCTTCCAGAAGGTGGAGGGGCTGGGCGTCGACGGCGATCCCGGTCCCGAGGTGCTGGCCCGGCTGGCCGCACCCCAGGGCTCGATGCCCTCGGGCGGCTCGAGCCGCATCGAGATCGACCTGGGCCGCCAGGTGCTCTTCATCGTCACCGACGGGACCACCAGGGCGGTCAACACCTCGACCGGCAACGGCGAGACCTTCCAGTGGCCCGACGGCAGCGACGGCTTGGCGTACACGCCCACGGGCACGTTCTCGGTGATCTACCGCATCGAGGGGTTGGACGAGGGCCCGCTGGGGGTCATGTACAGACCGCTGTACTTCAACACCGGCGGCTGGGCCGTGCACGGTTCCGGTTTCGTGCCCGCCTACCCGGCCAGCCACGGCTGCGCCCGGGTGAGCAACACCGACCAGGACTGGATCTGGGACCACGTGCCCAACGACACCCCCGTCGTCATCTACTGATCCCCGATCTACCGGTCCCCGAGGCGGGCGATCCGTGAGGACGTCCACGACGTAGCACCTGGCGCGGGCGGACCCGACCCAGAGGATGCTGATGCCGCAGGACCTCGATCGCACCCGACCACCGACGGCCGCCACCCCCGGCGGCCGATTCCCCCAACGGCTGCTGACCGCGGCCGTGACCGGGATGTTGCTGTGCACGGCGGCCGCCTGTGGCGCCGCCCCCGACGACACCTCCTCGGCGGCCGACGACACGGCCCGAGCCGAGGCACCCGGTCGATCCCCGGCGGCCCTGGCCAGCTCGGCTGATCCCGGTACGGCGACGGGCGGGCCCAGCCTCACCGCCGATCCGGCGGCGGGCGTGGCCGACGACGTCGCGGATGGTCGTAGCGGTGGTGGTGGCGGTGGTGGTGGCGGAGAGGTGCCCATCGGGCAGCCCGTCGACGGGGTGGCCGATGGCAGTGCCGGGCCCGACGGGGTCGCCGACGGACCCCTCGGGGGCGGCGGCGACGAGGGTGGCACCACGTCCGACGGGGCGGGAACCACGCCCCAGGTCTCGGCCGGCGAGCAGGTCCGCGGCGCCCGGGCCCGCATGCTGGTGACCGACGAGGCCCAGGTGACGACGGGCTTCGCCCTGGTGGTGGCGGCGGACGGCAGCTACCGGTGGACGGCGGAGGACGGTTCGAGCGACGTGGCCTACAACGCGGCCACGGCCACGGCGGTGACCGTGGTCAGCGGTGACGACCCCCACAGCGAGGTGGCCACCAACGTGCCCCCCGGTGGGCCGGACCGCCGCGTCGCCGGGCCCGCCCCCGCGCCGCTCGACCCCGTGGCCGCCCTGGTGGGATCGCTGGGCCGCCAGGGCGACGAGCGCGTCGTCACCTCGGGGGGCGGCCGAGCGCCCCACGTGGCGCTACGACGGCCCCATGGCCGGCGACCGGCGGGACGGGAACAGCCCCGACCACGTGCTGGCCCAGGTCGACCAGGAGACCGGCATCCTGCTGCAGCTGGTGCACAGCGGGCCGGCGGGGGTGACGCTCGACCTCGCCGTCGAGCGCTTCGAGGCCACCGCCGTCGACCGGGCCGAGTTCGACCTCCAACCCCCCACCGATCCTGCACCCGTGGTCACCGACCTGGGCTTCGAACGCGTTCCCCTCGGCGAGGCCGGTGACCGACTGGGGACCCCCGTGCTCGTCCCCGCCCCGCCGCCGGGCTTCGGCAACCCCGTCGTGGCCGTCAACCCCGACGACGCCGCCGCCGTGGGCGCCGACGGCGACATCCCCAGCCACCAGGTGGCGGTGATGACCTGGCGGCTGGGCTTCCTGGCCCTGACCGTCACCCAGCGTGACGATCTCGGCATCGGCGACGATCCCTTCGGGACCGAGGGCGTCGTGCTCGCCGCCGCCCCCGTGGAAGCCCGGGTCGGTGACGGCACCCCCCTCGACGGGCAGCTGACCGTCGATCCCCCCGCAGCCCCCCACCTGTGGGCGGTGGCCGGTGACAGGCTGATCACCGTGGACGGCGGGCTGGCCGGCTCCGAGCTGCTGGGCGTGGCCCGCTCGCTGTACCCGGATTGAGCTCGACGCCTGGCGCTCGGCGCTGAGTAGCGTCGGAATGCAGCTGGCCAGGTCCGTGTTGATCCACGGGCCGCGAGCCGCCCTCCCCCGGCGGTGCCGGCCATCGATCCCGTGACCTCCCCCACCCCGACGCCGACGCCGACGCTCGTCGAGCTCCAGGACAGGCTGGCGATGTTGATGGGGCGCGACCAGCGCCACCTGCGACGCCGGCTCGACCGGGCGCGCCAGCAGCGCGACGAGGCCCGCGCCACCGCCTTGGCCGAGGTGGCCGGCGAGGTGGAAGCCGCCGAACGCCGGGTCGAGCGCCGCCGGGCCCTGCTGCCCACCCCCACCTACCCCCCGACCCTGCCGGTGACGGGACGCAAGGACGACATCCTCGCCGCCATCCGCGACAACCAGGTGATCATCCTGGCCGGGGAGACGGGCTCGGGGAAGAGCACCCAGCTGCCCAAGATCTGCCTGGAGCTGGGCCGGGGGGTCTTGGGACTGATCGGGCACACCCAGCCTCGCCGCCTGGCCGCTCGGGCCGTGGCCGAACGGGTGGCCGAAGAGCTGGGCAGCCCCCTGGGCGAGCTCGTCGGCTACACCGTGCGCTTCACCGACCGGGTCGGCGACGACACCCTGGTCAAGCTCATGACCGACGGCATCCTCCTGGCCGAGATCCAGCGCGATCGGTCACTGAGCCGCTACGACACCCTCATCATCGACGAGGCCCACGAGCGCAGCCTCAACATCGACTTCATCCTCGGCTACCTGAGCCAGCTCCTCCCCCGCCGTCCCGACCTCAAGGTCATCGTCACCTCGGCCACCATCGACACCGAGCGCTTCTCCCAGCACTTCGGCGGCGCCCCCGTCATCGACGTGACCGGCCGCAGCTTCCCCGTCGAGGTCCGCTACCGCCCCGTGGGCGAGGTCGACGACGACGACGAGGACGACGAGATCGAAGACGGCGAGGCCGAGGACGACAGCGACGGCGGGGGTGGCCGCCAGGCCCGACGGCGGCCGCCCGCCCCCCGCCGCGGCGTCAGCGGGGACCGGGACCAGACCCAGGCCATCCGCGACGCTGTGGACGAGCTGTGCGCCGAAGGGCCGGGGGACATCCTGGTGTTCCTCAGTGGCGAGCGCGAGATCCGCGACACGGCCGACGCCCTGCGCGACCAGGAGCTGGCCGGTACCGAGATCCTGCCCCTGTACGCCCGGCTGTCGGCGGCCGAGCAGCACCGGGTCTTCGCCGCCCACAAGGGGCGCCGGGTCGTGCTGGCCACCAACGTGGCCGAGACGTCGCTCACCGTGCCCGGCATCCGCTACGTGGTCGACCCGGGCACCGCCCGCATCTCCCGCTACAACCGGCGCACCAAGGTCCAGCGCCTGCCCATCGAAGCGGTGTCCCAGGCCTCGGCCAACCAGCGGGCCGGTCGCTGTGGTCGTGTAGCCCCCGGCGTGTGCATCCGGCTCTACGCCGAGGAGGACTTCGAGTCCCGGCCCGAGTTCACCGAGCCCGAGATCCTGCGCACCAACCTGGCCTCGGTCATCCTGCAGATGGCGTCCCTGGGCCTGGGTGACGTGGCCTCGTTCCCCTTCGTCGACCCCCCCGACGCCCGCACCATCAACGACGGCGTCGCCCTGCTCGAAGAGCTCGGCGCCCTCGACCCCGACCACGTCGGCACCAAGCGCTGGCTGACGCCGCGGGGCCGTGACCTGGCCCAACTCCCCCTCGACCCCCGCCTGGGGCGCATGGTGCTCGAAGCGGACCGCAACGGCTGCGTGCGCGAGGTGATGATCATCGCCGCCGCCCTGTCCATCCAGGACCCCCGCGAGCGACCCACGGGCAAGCAGCAGGCCGCGGCCGAGCGCCATCGGGCCTTCGTCGACGAGGACTCCGACTTCACCACGCTGTTGAACCTGTGGGACTTCCTCCAGCACGCGCAACGGGAGCGTTCCTCCAGCGCCTTCCGCCGCCTGTGCAAGGCCGAGTACCTCAACTACCTGCGGGTGCGCGAGTGGCAGGACATCTACAGCCAGCTGCGCCAGGTGGTGGGCTCGCTGGGCATCAAGCTCAACGGCGAGCCCGGCGAGCCGGCCCGCATCCACCGGTCCCTGCTGGCCGGGTTGCTGTCCCACCTGGGCCTCAAGGACACCGAGCCCGAGAAGGCCCCCCGGGGTCGCGACCGCAAGGGCGGTGACGGCAAGCCCCGGGAGCGGCGGCCCCAGGCCGAGTACCAGGGGGCCCACGGTGCCCGCTTCGTCATCGCCCCCGGCTCCAGCCAGCAGAAGCACCCGCCCCGCTGGATCATGACCGGCGAGCTGGTGGAGACCAACCGGCTGTGGGCCCGGGTGAACGCCCGCATCCAACCCGAGTGGGCCGAGGACCTGGGTGGCCACCTGCTGCGGCGCAGCTACAGCGACCCCCACTGGGACGCCCGCCGGGGCGCGGCGGTGGGCCACGAGACGGTCACCCTGTACGGGCTGCCCATCGTGGCCAACCGGCGCATCGACTACGCCCGGGTCGACCCCGACCTGGCCCGGGACCTGTTCCTGCACCACGCCCTGGTCGAGCGGGACTGGACCACCCACCATCGCTTCCTGGAGCGCAACCAGGCCCGCATGGACGAGGTGCGGGCCCTCGAGGACCGGGTCCGCCGCCACGGCCTGCTGGTGGGCGAGAACTCGCTGTTCGACCTGTACGACGCCAGGGTGGGGCCCGACGTCACCTCGGGGCGCACCTTCGACCGCTGGTGGAAGCACGAGAGCAAGGCCCGGCCCGACCTGCTCGACCTGACCCTCGACGAGCTCACCGACGCCGGGGCCGAGCCCTTCAACCCCGCCGCCTACCCCGACGTGTGGACCCAGGGGGGCCTGGTCCTGCCCCTGACCTACGCCTTCGCCCCCGGCACCCCCGGTGATGGCGTCACCGTGCACGTGCCCCTGGCCGCGCTCAACCAGGTCACCGTGGCCGGCTTCGACTGGCACGTGCCCGGTCGGCGCGACGAGCTGGTCACCGCCCTCATCCGCACGCTGCCCAAGAACATCCGTCGCACCTACATCCCCGCCCCCGACGTGGCCCGCACGTTCCTGGCCCAGGTCACCCCGAAGGACGGCGGCCTGCTCGAAGCGCTCGAGTGGGCCCTGCCCCGGCTGATCGAGGGCGGTGCCGCCATCCCCCCGGGCAGCTGGGACGTGGTCGGGTTGCCCGACCACGTGCGGCTCACCTTCTCCATCGAGGACGAGCACGGTCAGCAGGTGGCCGTGGGCAAGGACCTGACCGCCCTGCAGACGATGCTGCTGGGCCACGTGCGCGCCGCCATCAGCCGGGCGGCCCCCGCCGTCGAAAGGAGCGGGCTGACGGACTGGACGGTGGGCGAGCTGCCCCGGGTGGTCGAGGCCACCCGGTCGGGGCACCGGGTGCGGGCGTACCCGGCCCTGGTCGACGAGGGCGACTCGGTGGCCGTGCGCATGCTGGCGTCGGTGGCCGACCAGGAGCGGGCCATGGTCGGCGGTACCCGTCGGCTGCTGCTGCTCACCGTGCCCTCGGTGGTGCGGGCGCTGCAGAACCGGTTGACCAAGGACATGCGCCTGGCCTTCGCCCGCAGCCCCTACCGCACCATGGCCGACCTCATCGACGACGCCATCGCCACCGCGGCCGACGAGCTGGTGGCGGCCCATGGCGGTCCGGCCTGGGACGAGGCCGGCTTCCGCCAGCTGCAGGCCGCGGTCAAGGCCGCCTTGTTCGAGAGGTCGGCGGCCGTCCTCGCCCTGGCCGGGCGCATCCTCGGCGCCTCAGGGCGCATCGAGGCCCGCCTCGACGACCTGGCGGCCCCCGCCTTGCGCCCCGCGGTGGACGACGTGCGCGAGCAGTTGGCCTGGCTGGTGCACCCCGGCTTCCTGGCGGCCACGGGGACCGAGCGGCTGGCCCAGGTGCCCCGTTACCTCGAGGCCATCAGCCGCCGCCTGGACAAGCTGACCAGCGACGCGGCGCGCGACCGTGAGCGCATGGCCCGGGTGCAGCGCCTCGAGCGCGAGTACGCCCACCTGCTCGACGCCATGGGACCGGGCCGGGCCAGGCACGAGGCCGAGCACCTGCGCTGGATGGTGGAGGAGTTGCGGGTCAGCCTGTTCGCCCAGGCCCTGGGCACGCCCCGCCCCGTCAGCGAGGAGCGCATCCTGCGGGCCATGGACGACTTCGTGGCCAGCTGAGGGTTCGCGTGGTGCCTCCTGTCACCTGTGACCAGGCTCCTTCCGCCGAAGCCCGGCGCGCCTGACAGAATCGTCAGGTAGCGGCGGCCGGCCAACGGCGGGCGCTGCCCCACCCGGAACGACGATGTCGCCCCACGGCGGACGAGAGCAGGAGACCACATGGAGCGCGAAGCCTGGATCATCGACGCGGTGCGCTCACCGCGGGGCAAGGGCAAGGCCAACGGCGCCCTGCACAACGTCCACCCCCAGCGCATCCTGGCCCAGGTCATGGAAGCGGCCCGCCAGCGGGTCGGCTTCGACTCGGCCGACGTCGACGACGTCATCATGGGCTGTGGCGCTGGTTCCGGCGACCACGCCATGGACATCGCCCGCATGGCCGCCCTCGACGCCGGCTGGTCCTTCGATGCCCCCGGGGTGACCCTCAACCGCTTCTGCGGCTCGGGCCAGCAGGCCGTCAACTTCGCGGCCATGGGCGTGCTCGCCGGCCACCAGGACCTGCTCGTGGCCGGGGGCATCGAGTCCATGTCCCGCCCCGCTCCCCTGCACGTGGACGGCTTCACCGCCAACAACGCCCACCTGTACGACCAGTAGGCCCTGGTCCCCCAGGGCCTGTCGGCCGACCTCATCGCCACCACCGAGGGCTTCAGCCGCGAGGACTGCGACCAGCTGGCCGAGCAGAGCCAGACCCGGGCCGCCGCCGCGCTGGCCGAGGATCGCTTCGCCCGCAGCCTGGTGCCCATCTACCACGACGACGGCACCCTGGCCCTCGACCGCGAGGAGTTCCCCCGTCCGGGCACGAGCATGGCCGACCTGGCCAAGCTGACCCCCAGCTTCGCGGCCATGGGGGCCCACACCCCCGAGGGCAAGACGCTGACGCTCGACCAGACGGCGCTGCTGGCCTACCCGAAGTGGGACCACATCGACCACGTCCACCACGCCGGCAACAGCTCGGGCGTGGTCGACGGCGCTTCGGCCGTCATCGTGACCTCACCGGACTACGCCCGGGCCCACGGCCTGACGCCCCGGGCCCGCGTGATCATGACCGCGGTGGCCGGCACCGAGCCCGTCATCATGCTCACCGCCCCCGGCCCCGCCGCCACCCGTTGCGTGGCCAAGGCGGGCATGACCTTCGATGACATCGACCTGTTCGAGATCAACGAGGCCTTCGCCGCCGTGGTGCTGAAGTTCCTGCGCGACACCAAGGTCGACAACGACAAGGTGAACGTGAACGGTGGGGCCATGGCCCTGGGCCACCCCATCGGCGCCACCGGCGGCATGCTCATCGGCACCCTGCTCGACGAGCTCGAGCGACGTGACCTGCAGACCGGCCTGGTGGCCATGTGCACCGGCGGCGGCATGGGCACGGCCACCATCATCGAACGCATCTGATCCGCGGGCCTGCCGCCGAGGCTGGCCCGAGCACACGAACAAGGAACACCCGTGACACCCGGCACGATCCAGCAATGGAGGGTGCCCGGTGTCACTATGTCAACGGTCTCCCTGTTCGCCGACATCGAACAAGGGTGACCCCCTGATGACCCTGTGTCAGGAGTAGCGTGCCCGAGCCGTCCCGGCGTGCCCGCCGGCTCGCGGCCCGGTTGCATATGATCAAGGGGAACGTGTGAAGCGCGTACGTACGAAGGCCATCGGATCCGTCCTCGTCGGATTGGCCCTGGTCGCCGCCGGCTGTGGCGGCAGCGACACCGAGGACACCTCGACCGCCGCCACCGTCGACGCCGGCGTCAGCGCCGGGGTCAAGGAGGCCTCCAGCGGCACCACGGCCACCACGGTGCCCGAACCCACCTCGATGGACGACTGGGAGGCGCTCTGGGCCACCCAGCGCCAGGCCATCGTGGATCGGGTCAAGGAGAACGGCTGGGGCAAGTCGGCCGACGGCAAGACCGTCACCGGCCCCGAGGGCTTCACCATCGACCTGTCCACCTGCCCGGCCGGCTGGTCCGACACCGAGGGCGTGACCCCCACCGAGGTCAAGGTGGGCCAGGCCATCCCCCTGTCGGGCACGTTCGCCGACTACGGCAACATCGCCAAGGGCGTCACCACGATGCTCGACCACTACAACGCCGAGGGCGCCTTCAAGGACAGCAACGGCGTCAACCGCAAGGCGACCTACGTCTTCAAGGACGACGGGTACGACCCCGCCCGCACCGTGCCCCTGGTCGACGAGCTGATCGACTCGGAGAAGGTCTTCGCCGTCATCACCCTGGGCTCGGCACCCGGCTTCAAGGTGTACGAGAAGCTCAACCAGCGCTGCATCCCCATGCCCTTCGAGCAGAGCGGCCACCCGGCCTGGGGTGACCCCGTCAACCACCCGTGGACCACGGGCCTGCAGATCGCATACACGACCGAAGCCATCCTCTGGGGCAACTTCATCGAGGAGCACGCCGCCGAGTTCGGCGACGGTGACATCACCGTCGCCGCCCTGCAGATCAACAACGACTTCGGCAAGTCCTACGACGCCGGCTTCAAGGCCTGGCTGGCCCAGTCCCCCCTGAAGGACCGCATCAAGTACAAGACCGAGACCATCGAGGCCGCCGCCCCCACGGTGACGGACCCCATGACCACCCTGGCCGCCGACAGCCCCGACGTCTTCATCGGCATGCTGGCCGGCACCGCCTGCACCCAGCTCATCACCGAAGCCGCAGCCAACGGCATGAAGGAAGACGTCAAGTACCTCTTCCAGCCGTCGGTGTGCAGCGCCTCCAGCTTCGTGGGCAAGGACAAGGTCGGTGGCGACGGTTCCGCCAGCGACGGGTGGTGGATCGTCAACGGTGGCGTGAAGGACCTCAACGGCGCCACCTACGACGACGACGCCTTCATCCTCTGGGGCCGTGAGATCCTCCAAGAGGCCGGCATCGACCCCAAGTCCTCCGGTTCGCTGGGCAGCGGCCTCCAGTGGGGGTTCGCCATCGTCCAGAGCCTCATCATCGCCGGGGACCTGCCCGGTGGCCTGACGCGGACCAACTTCATCACCGCCGTCCGAGCCTTCGACATGACGAACCCCATGCTCCTGCCCGGGATCGGCTTCAACCTGAACGGCAACGCCGACGCCTACATGATCGAGGGCGGCAAGTACCAGAAGTACGACGCCGTCGCCCAGGGATGGGTGGACCAGAGCGAGGTCATCGACCTCTCTGGCAAGTCCAAGAACTGCCACTGGGACCTGGCCAGCAGCAGCTGCAAGGCCTGACCTCCACCCTGCAGGGACGATGAAGCGGTGAGACAGGGGCCGACGGCGACGCCGTCGGCCCCTGGTCGCGTCCGGGCCGCGAGCCCGCCGTGGTGACCTGTGTCGCTATTGACCGACCACTATCGTCCGCCCCCGTGACTGGAGCCACAGCCACACCGGTGCATCAGATGTGGAGGGGTTAGTTGCGAGGTAGACGAACGAAGGTCATGGGTTGTGCGCTGCTGGGGCTGGCCCTCGTGGCCGCCAGCTGCGGCGGCTCGAGCGATGAAGGAGCCACGGCGGGAACCGTCGACCCCGGCATCAAGGAAGGGGTCAAGGCGGCCACCGAGTCGACCACGGCTGGCGGTCCCACGACCACCGTGCCCGCCCCGACCTCGATGGACGAGTGGGAGGACCTGTGGGCCGATCAGCGCCAGGAGGCCCTCGACCGCATCAAGGAGAACGGTTGGGGCACCTCGGCTGGCGGCAAGACCGTGACCGGCCCCGGCGGCTTCGAGATCGACTGGCGGCGTGCCCCGCCGGCTGGTCGAACACCGAGGGGCTGACCGACACCGAGATCAAGATCGGCCAGGCCATCCCCCTGTCGGGCACGTTCGCCGACTACGGCAACGTGGCCAAGGGCCTCGACGTGGTGCTGAAGCACTACAGCGGCGAAGGCTTCTTCAAGGACAGCAACGGCAAGACGCGCAGCGTCAACTACATCTTCAAGGACGACGGCTACGACGCCGCCCGCACCGTGCCCCTGGTCGACGAGCTGATCGACTCGGACAAGGTGTTCGCCCTCATCACCCTGGGCTCGGCCAACGGCTTCAAGGTGTACGACAAGCTCAACCAGCGCTGCATCCCCCACCCCTTCGAGATGAGCGGTCACCCCGCCTGGGGCGATCCCGTCAACCACCCGTGGACGACGGGCCTGCAGCTCGCTTACAACACCGAAGCGGTGCTGTGGGGCAACTTCATCGAGGAGCACGCCGCCGAGTTCGGCGATGGTGACATCACCGTCGCTGCGCTTCAGATCAACACCGACTTCGGCAAGTCCTACGACGCCGGCTTCCGGGCCTGGCTGGCCCAGAGCCCGCTGAAGGACCGCATCAAGTACAAGACCGAGACCATCGAGGCCGGTGCCCCGACGGTGACGGACCCCATGACCACCCTGGCTGCTGACAGCCCCGACGTCTTCATCGGCATGTTGGCGGGCACGGCCTGCACCCAGCTCATCACCGAGGCTGCCGCCAACGGCATGAAGGAAGACGTCAAGTACCTCTTCCAGCCGTCGGTCTGCGCAGCATCGAGCTTCGTGGGCAAGGACAAGGTCGGCGGCGACGGCTCGGTCACCAACGGTTGGTGGATCGTCAACGGCGGCGCCAAGGACCTCAACGACGCGGCCAACGATTCGGACGCCTGCATCGTGTGGAGCCGTGACCTGCTCAAGGCCGCCGGCATCGACCCGAAGTCCTCGGGCTCGCTGGGCAGTGGCCTGATCTGGTCCTTCGCCGTGGTCCAGAGCCTGAAGGTGGCCGGTGAGCTGCCCGGCGGCCTGACCCGGAGCAACCTCATGCTCGCCATCCGCACGCTCGACATGACGAACCCGATGATCCTCGAGGGGATCAACTTCGCCATGGACGGCAACGACGACGCCTACTTCATCGAAGGCGGCAAGTACCAGCAGTACGACTCGGTCAAGCAGGGCTGGGTCGACCAGAGCGGTGCCATCGACCTGAACGGGAAGTCCGGCAACTGCGCCTGGGACCTGGCCGCCAGCACCTGCACGTCCTGATACCCGCAGGTACGCGACACGTCGGCCGGGCGGGACGACCGCCCAGCTGATGATCAGGGGATGAGCGAGGGTCGACGGCTTCGGCTGTCGACCCTCGCCGCGTGCAGGCCCTGCACCTGCCAGCCCGCCTGGACCAGGACCCGTTCCATGGCCCGCCGGGCCGCGACCGATGCGACGTCGTCCCCGGCGGGGAAGGCCAGGCTGGAGTAGAGCGTGCACGTGGCACCGGGGCCGTGGAGCTCGGCCGACCACACCTGCCGGCCCCGATGTCGACGCAGGCCGCGTTGGTTCGCGATGGTGCGCAACTCCAGCGCACACCACTCGTCCTCAGGCCACTCGAGCAGGTCGTTCGTGTCCACGAGGGCACCGTAGGACCGACCTGTCCCGCCGTCTGCCGAGGACGCGCCAAGGTCAGGGGACGTCGCGTAGAGAACGCGTAGAGGACCCTGGACCCCGCTCCGGCCCAGCACTACGACAGGTCGACGATGGACCTGACGGCGAACGACCCGACGACGGACACCGGGGTGGCTGGCGGGTCACCGCCCAGCGACGAGAGCTCGGGGCGCCTGGTTGGCCTGGCCATGGGCGGCCTGCTCCCGATCATCGCCGGCGTCCTAATCGTCCCCCTGCGTGAGCACGTCGTGAGCACGAACATGGCCCTGGTGCTGGTGGTCGTCGTGGTGGTGGCCGCCGCCGTGGGCGGCCGGGGTGCCGGTGCGCTGGCCGCGATGACCTCGGTGCTGACCTTCGACTTCTTCTTCACCCGGCCGTTCCTGTCGCTGGCCATGGCGTCGGGCGACGACGCGGAGACGGCGCTGCTGCTGCTGGCCGTGGGCCTGGTGGTCGGCACCATGGCCGTACGGGCCCGACGGGTGGAGCGGGAGGCGATGTTGGGCCACGCCGATCTCGGTCGCCTCCACCACCTGGCCGAGCTCGTCGCCTCGGGAGCAGCGCCGGAGGACGTGATCCGAGCCGGTGAGGCCGATCTGCGGGCTGTCCTGGACCTCGAGGCGTGCCGCTTCGAGCCCGCACCCTGCGGCCCTCCCCTGTTGCAGCTGGGCCACGACGGAGCCATCCGCCGCGACGGCGGGGTCCTGCGCGAGGGCCGCGAGGGATTCGAGCTGCCCGCCCAGGGCGCAGAACTGGCGGTGCTGCACCGGGGACGCACAGTGGGCCGTTTCGTGCTCGTCCCCCGGCCCGATGTCGGCGCCCCCCTGGCCCATCGTCTGGTGGCCGTGGCCCTCGCCGACCAGGTCGGAGCGGCTGTGGGCGCCAGGCTGCCTTGAGGATGGCTCGACGACCACGGGCACCGATCGCCAATCTCACCGGGGCCCGATCGCGCCGGGCCGGGCCCGGCAAGACCCGCGGAACGTGATGGCCCGTGCGCTGATGTGGGTACTGTCGCGGTTAGCAGTCCGTGCCATCGCCGGCACGGACCGTGAACCGAAGGGACCACATGACCGAGAAGAACAGCAAGCGTCGTGCGTGGATGGCAGCTGCCGGAGTGACCACCGCCCTGGCTCTGGGCGTCGGTGGTGCGGCCGTCGTTTCCGCCCAGGCGACCGTGACCCCCGGCCCCGTCAGCACCTTCTCCTCGAACACCACCCCGGTGCGCGTGCTCGACACCCGCACGGGCGTCGGCCAGACCGGTGGCGTCGGCGTCAAGCTCGGCCCTGGTGAGAGGATCACCGTCGACATGACTGCCGTGCTGGCGCCCTACGGCACCACGAGCCCCCCCATCGTCCCCAACGCCGTCGTGCTCAACGTCGGCGTCGAGAACCCCACGGTCAAGAGCTACGTGGCCCTGCTCCCCGCGGGCGCCGCCGCGGGCACCACGTCGTCGGTCAACTTCGACGTCGGCCAGACCACGGCCAACCAGGCCATCGTCGCCCTCGTGGACGGCAAGTTCGATGTCTACAACTCCGTGGGCACCACCGAGGTCTTCATCGACCTCCTTGGTGTGTACGGCAACATCCCTGTCTGATCCCTCGATCGCCTTGGAGGCCGCCGCCCCGTGCGGCGGCCTCCGTCGCGTCCCGACCTGCGCGTCGAGACCGACGCAAAGCGCTCGCACGGGGCGAGGATGCTTCCCATGCACCAGCACAGCACTCGACGTAGGTGGATGGCAGCAGCAGGCCTGATGGCGGCCGCGGTCCTCGCTGCCGGTAGCGCCACCCTCGTGTCGGCCCAGACCACGGTCAACCCGGGGCCACCGAGCATGTTCTCGTCCACCACCCCCGTCCGTGTCCTCGACACCCGCTCCGGGGTGGGCACCGGTGGCGTCAGGGCCAAGATCGGGCCCGGTCAGAAGCTGACGGTCGACGTGTCCGCCCTGCTACCGGGCTTCGATCCCCTCACCGTCAACGCCGTCGTCGTCAACGTCGGCGTCGAGGCCCCCAGCGAGCGCAGCTACGTCGCCCTGCTCCCCGCCGGCACCCCGGCCGGCGGCACCTCGTCGGTGAACTTCGACACGGGCCAGACCACGGCCAACCAGGCCATCGTCGGCCTCGTCGGGGGCAAGTTCGACGTGTTCAACGCCGTGGGCACCACCGAGGTCTTCATCGACCTGCTCGGCGCCTACGGCGATGCCACCCCGTCCACCTGAGCCACCGCGACCCGGGCCCGGCGGTCGGTGCTGCGGATAGGGTCCGTCCGCAGCACCGACCGTCCCCAGCCCGACCCATCCGGAGGCAGGCCCATGGCCACCACCCAGCTCCGCCGCTACGAGATCCTCCCCGGCGAGATGGACGCGTTCCTCGAGTGGTTCCCCCAGGTCGTCGCCGTGCGTGAGCAGTACGGCTTCAAGGTCACCGGGGCCTACGCCGACCGCGAGCGCAACGAGTTCGTGTGGGTGGTCAGCCACGACGGTGACTTCGACGCCGTGTTCGAGGTGTACAACGCCTCACCCGAGCGGGCCGCCGTCTTCGCCGGTCAGCCCTCCCGGGTGGCCAAGATGCACCTGGCCATGGTCGACCCCGTCCTCGGCTGACCCTCCCTCGAGCTGACCCTCCCTCGAGCTACGTCGGCGTGGCGAAGGCGGTGCGTGCCGCCTTGGACCCGACGCGTGCCCGGTCCCAGAACCCGTAGGTCCCCTCGTCGAGCAGCTCGCGGGCGGCTTCCACCACCGCGCCCAGGGCAGCGAAGGCAAAGGCCCCACCCACCGAGATGCGGGCCACGCCGGCCCCGGCCAGCTCGGCCACCGGCGGGCCACCGGGCAGGGCCAACACGTTGACCGGCAGGTCGACCGCGCTGACCACGGCGCGGACGTCCTCGATGCGGTTCAGGCCCGGGGCGTAGAGCACGTCGGCCCCCGCGGCCTGGAAGGCCTGGAGTCGGGCGATGGCGTCGGCCAGGTCGTCCCTGCCGTGCAGCAGGTTCTCGGCCCGGGCCGTCAGCACCAGCCGGCGCGGGCCCCCGTGGGCGGCCTGGGCCGCGGCGGCCACCCGTTCGGCGGCCAGGCCGGCGTCGTAGATGGGGTCGTCCCGGCGCCCGGTGGAGTCCTCGATGGAACACCCGGCCAGTCCGACGCCCAGGGCGGCGACGACGGTGGCTGCCGCGGCAGCGGGGTCGTCACCGAAGCCGTTCTCCAGGTCGGCGGAGACGGGCACGTCGACCGCAGCCACGAGGGCAGCAGCGTGGTCGATGGCCTCGTCCCTGGTCACCGACCCGTCGAGTCGGCCCAGCGTGGCCGCGAAACCACTGCTCGTGGTGGCCAGGGCGGTGAAGCCCAGCGACACCATCAGCTTGGCCGAGCCCACGTCCCACGGGTTGGGCAGCAGCAGCGGTCCCGGCCCGTGGTGCAGGGCCAGGAACCGCTCGTAGGAATCCTCGGCGGTGGTCATGGGCTGACCGTAGCCAACACCCAGGGTCGGTGACGGCGAAGATCGGACCTGCTCAGTGGGCTCGGCCAGCTCGACCCCGGCGAGTCCGCGGCCTCAGCTGGTGGGCCAGTAGCTCAGGGCCCGGGCCTCGGGCGGCGGCACCCGTCGGTGGGCGAGTTGGGCCAGATCGCGGGCGAGCACGGCCCTTGTGTCGGCCGGGTCGATGATCTCGTCGATGCGCATGGTGCCCGCCGCCTCATAGGGCGAGGTGGCCTCACCGACGTCGCTGACGAGGCGCAGGCGCTCGGCCTCGCGTTCGTCGGGGTCGAGGATGGCGCCCAGCTTGGTCCCGTAGGCGACGTTCACGCCGACGGCAGGGTCCATGAAGCCGATCTCGGCCCCGGGCCAGGCGTACACGCCATGGGCCGGCATCATGGCCCCGTTCATGGCCTGCCAGGCCAGCCCGAAGGCCTTG
Source organism: Acidimicrobiales bacterium (assembly GCA_038255145.1). Taxonomy (GTDB): domain Bacteria; phylum Actinomycetota; class Acidimicrobiia; order Acidimicrobiales; family CAIXPF01; genus WHTX01. The sequence goes on along the minus strand of JBBSLP010000021.1, from coordinate 54,556 downwards.
CGCAGGCACACGGTCAATGTCGGGGTGGTGGCCATCTGCAGGGCCGACATCATGCGCATGCCCATGTGCAGCATGCGGTCGTGCTCGACCCGACGCCCGACCATGAAGCCGGGGACGTCGACGAGGAAGACGACGGGCAGGTTGTAGGCGTCGCACACCGTCATGAGACGGATGATCTTGTGGCAGGCCTCGGGGTCGAGCACACCGGCGTTGACCATGGGGTTGTTGGCGATCACCCCGACCGGCCAGCCGTCGATGCGACCGAGGGCGGACACCACCGAGCGGGCGTAGAAGGGCTGGAGCTCGAACACCGAGTCGGGGTCGCAGATGCGGGCCACGACCTTGCGCACGTCGTAGCCCCGGGTGCGCCGCGCCGGCACCAGGTCGCCCAACCCGGGGTCGGGATCGAAGCTGCCCGTGGACTCGACGCGGGGCGCCGGCTCCCAGGCGTTGGAGGGCATGAAGGACAGCCAGCGGCGGATGGCTTCGTAGGCTTCCTCGTCGGTGTCGACCCCCAGGTCGATCTGGCCGGTGGTGCGGGCGTGCACGTCGACCCCACCCACCTCCTCGAAGGTGATGATCTCCCCGGTGGCCACCTCGAAGACCCGGGGTGAGGTGACCGCCAGGCACGAGCCCCGGGTCATGACGACGAAGTCAGACAGCGCGGACAGGAACGAGGACCCGCCGAAGGACTGGCCCACGATGGCCGTGGCCATGGGCACCCGGTGGCGACGCGCCGCCATCTCGAACAGGCCCCCGGACTCGGAGATGCCCTCGGAGCCCATGATGTCGGGGATGCGGGCGCCGCCGGTCTCCCCGAAGTGGACCACGGGGATGCCCATGGCCAGGGCCCGCTCGTAGAGGCGGTGCTCCTTGCGGGTGCCGACGATGGAGGACGAGCCCCGCAGCACGGTGATGTCGTCGCCGAACACGGCCACGGGCCGGCCGTCGATGGTGCCGTGCCCGCCGATCTTGCCATCGCCGGGGGTGCGGTCGCGATCCTCGGGGCGCAGCGAGCGGGACAGGGTGCCGAGCTCGTTGAACGAGCCGGGGTCGAGCAGGCCGTCGATGTGCTCGCGCACCGTGCGGTCGCCCTCGGCGTGCAGCTTCGCGACCTTGTCGGCGCCGCCCATGTCGGTCCGGGCCCGGTCGACCCGGTCCCGCAGATCGGCCACCGCCTCGTCGTGCTCACCCATGCTGGACGCTCCCCTCAGTGCGCTTCGCCGACCACTCCGCCTCGGTACGAGAACCTAGCGCCAGGCTGCGGGGAGCCCCGGGGGCCCGGTGACGCCGCCGACCGGTCCCGTGACGGGGGCGGCGGGGTGCACCAGGATGATGGCGGTGACCAGCGCGGACCAGCCGCGGTTCCCCGGCGACGCCGGCCCGGACCCCTCAGCGACGGGGTCCCCCCTCGGGTTGCGGCCGCTGAGGTCGAACGACCTCCACGCCGTCGTCCGGCTCCAGCGGCGGGTCTACGTCGCCCGCTACCACGAGCCCGAGGCCGCCTACGCCGACCGGCTGGCCGACTTCGGTCCCGGCTGCCTGGCGATGTTCGACGGGTCCGAGCTCGTGGCCTACGCGATCGGCTACCCGTGGGCCGCCCGGCGGTCGCTCCCCCTCGATGCCGGCCGGTTGGTCGTCGACGCCGCCGCCGCGGCGACGCTCTACGTGCACGACGTGGCCGTAGACCCCGCCCACCGGGGCCGGGGCCTGGCCACCACCCTCGTGCTGGCCCTGGCCACCCTGGCCGAGGTCGCGTCCCTGGTCACGGCGTCGCTGGTGGCGGTCCAGGGAGCCGAGGGCTACTGGCGCCGGTTGGGCTTCCACCCCACCGACGTCGACCTGGGCCCCGGTTACGGGGATGAGGCCACCTTCATGGAGGCCGACCTGACCGCGTTGCGCACTGCCTGCCGGCGCGCCACCACCACCGGCGACAGCGGGACCGGCGACAATGGCGGGAACAGCTCGGGGGTCAGCCCGGCTGGGTGAAGCGCACGGCCGGTGTCAGGTAGCCGCCGGCCTCGCGCACCTGATCGCCCCACGGGCCCAGCACCCGCTCGACGTCGTCGAGGTCATCGCCGAGCACGGCCAGGGCGGCGGCGACCTGGTCGTCGGTGTGGGCCTCGATGGCGGCCCGCAGCTCACGGCCCGCCGGGGTCAGTTCCTCGCCGGCCACCAAGCCCCGCGACCGCAACCGATCGGCTCCCGCGGCCAGCTCGTCGGCGGTCCACCCCCGTCCCCCGGTGTGGGCACCCAGGGCCAGACCCCAGTACAGGTCCCCCATCAGCCCGGTCTCGATGGGGTCGAGCCCCGCGCCCACCCAGGCGATGGTGTGCGAGTCCCCCCGGTACTCGCGCAGGGTGTCCGCCACCCGCCACAGCCGGGCCAGGGGCTCGTCGGGCATGGGGATGGCCCGTTGGCCGGCGAACAGGGGACGGCCCTCCATGCGCAGGGGTTCGGCCGCGGCCAGCAGCAGGTCGGCGATGCGGCCGGCGCCGTCGGGATCGGGGCCGAGGATGCGACGCAGCTGGGCCACGGCGCCCTCGGACCGGGCGGCGCGGATGGTGGGGGCGTCGGTCAACGTCCACCCCCGCTCGACGTGGGGCACGACGGTGGCCGGGCTGAACACAGCGAAGGCGGCGGCAACGACCTGGCCGGGGACCTGGCCCAGCACCGAGCCCCGGCTGGTCAGGTAGGCGGTGCGGTCGGGCAGTTCGGTGCGCCCGATCCTGCCCGGGCTGGGATCGAAGCCCAGGGCGGCGTAGGCGGCGTTGCACTCGGGCGAGAAGTGGACCTGGCCGGCGATGGGCTCGAGGGCGGCGGCCAGTCGGGTGGCCGGGGACGGGGCGGCGCTCACGGACGCGGCCCCAGCGTGTGATCGGTGCTGGTCATCGACCTGAGGCTGCCACAAACCCGGCCGGCGACGCCCGCCCCGCGCCGCTCAGATGCTCAGCGGGCGTCCTGCTTGAGGGCGGTGTCGACGGTGAGGGCGGCGGCCACCACCAGCGACCGCAGGGGGTCGGCCAGGGGGCGATGGATCTGCACCACGTACTTGTCGGCGGTGGTGAAGGTGGCCGCGGCCAGCCCGGCCCAGTTCTTGGTGATGCGGGCCACCTCGATGCCGTCGTGGTCCTGCACGTTGAAGTTCCACGCCCGCCAGTTCTCGGCGTTGATGGCCCCGTAGCGGTGCCCACCGGACTCGAGGCGGAAGCGGATCTTGCCCACCATGTTCTCCTGCACGATGCGGCCGATCTCGGCCCCGGCGCCATCCTCGACGATGACCGTGGACTTGAACACCTTGCCCGGGCGGGTGAGCTGGAGCACGACGGTACCGGCCGGGTCGGTGACCTGCATGCGGTGGGTGAGGAACTGGTCGACGTTGGTCATGAAGCGCAACGCCTTGCGGGCCGTGCTCTGACCGATCTGGTTGACGGCAGCGACCTGGTTGCCGTGCTGGTCGTAGACGGCGTACTGGTTGGTGACCTCGATGATCTTGGCCTTCTGGTTGACCACGAGCACGGGCTCGGTGAAGAGCGTGCCCCCACCGGCGACGGCCGGCCCACCGGTGACCTTGGCGGCCTGGGCGGCGACACCCTGGGCCGTGTCCCGGCCGAAGCCCAGCTCGAAGAGCTGCCCGTCGGCGGGCACGGCCGCAGGCGAGTCGCGGGCGGCGCGCCCCGCGGTGGAGACGTGGTCGGTCCAGCGCCCGCCCGCCCACCACCGCAGTTCGTAGCGGCCTGCAGGGTCGGGGTACCAGCCATCGGGGGTCGCGTCGATCATCACCACCGTTGTACCTGGCCCCGGCGCCGCTCCCTCACCGGTGGGGCAATCGCCACATCGGTGTTCGGTGCAACGCTGTTCGGTGCGACGGAGTTCGCCTCGGCCCGACCCGGGTCAGCGCTGCTGCGGTCAGCGCAGGACGGAGGTGGGGGTGGGGATCAGCCGGCGCACCTTGATCAGCTCGCGCTGGAGGAGCTCGGGGATGCGGGGGCCGATGTCGTCCTTCCAGGTCGCGCTCTGGTAGACGTCGGCGTACAGCTTGACCCGGTGGTCCTCGTCATCGAAGCGACGGATCCACACGTAGGCGTCGTCGTCCTCCTCGTCGATGAAGCTGCCCACGATCACCATGCCCTTGGACGCCTGGAAGGGGATGATCTCCTCCTCCATCATCGTCACCCACTCGGCTCGGCGCCCGGGATGGGTCTGGTAGCTGCGCAGCTCGAACAACATGGGTGCTCCCCGGGGTCTCGATGGCGTCGGAGCCGGACTGTAGGTGCCGCTGACGCCCCGGTGCGTCGGTGTCGGGCGCGACAGGCCTCAGGTGGGTCGGCGGAGCCGGCGGCGGGCGGCGGCGCGGCCCGGGGCACCGGGGTAGGCCACCACCAGCACCACCCAGCAGGCCAGGACCGAGGCGGTGAACGTCCAGAAGACGTGGTCGTAGGCGGCGAGGACGTCGGGGCGGTCGGGGGAGCCCAGGATGGCCACGGCGATGGCGATGCCCAGGGCGCCGGCGATGTTGCGCACCGTGTTGAAGGCGGCGTTGACCTCGCCATAGGCGTCGGGGGTGACCTGGGCCATGACCGCACTGTTCAGCGGGGGCTGGGTCAGGGCCCACCCCGCCCCGGTCAGGGCCAGGGCCGGAGCAGCCCCCACCAAGTAGTTGGGGCTGCCGTCGAGGAAGAACAGGGGCCAGGCCATGCCCGCGGCCGCGATGAGGGACCCGGTGCGCACCAGGGCCCGGGCCCCGAAGCGCTCGGCCAGCCGACCCCCCACGGACGCCAGGCCCCCGCTGAGCACCGGGCCGGGCATGAGGGCCAGCCCGGTCTCCAGCTTCGACCAGCCCCACACCCGGGTGAAGTACAGGGGCCACACCAGCCACGTGGCCAGGCAGGCGATGTTGAGCAGGAAGTTGGCCACGTTGGCCACCCACACCGGCCGCAGCAGGAACACGTCGAGGTTCAACAGGGGCTGGGGGTGGACCCGGCAACGGCGCAGCAACAGCGGCGTGGCCACGGCGCACACGACGAAGGCGCCGAGGATGGTCGGGCTGTCCCAGCCCAGGTTGGTGCCCTGGCTGACACCGAACACCAACGAGGCGATGGCCACCGTCCCCACGAGCACGCCGACAGCGTCGAGGCGGCCGGAGCGGTCCTCGACCCGCGACTCGGCCAGCACCCGCCACCCTGCGGCCAGGGCACCGAGGGCCACAGGCGCGCTGAGTAGGAACAACACCCGCCAGCTGGCCACGGCCAGCACCACCGCGGCGACGCCGGGGGCCACGGTCGAGGCCAGGGGGCCGGTGGCCGACCACAGGGCGATGGCGGTGAAGTGGCGCTCCTTGGGGAACTCGGGCAGGGCCACGGCCAGGGAGCTGGGGATGATGAGGGCACCACCGACCGCGGTGACGAGGCGAGCCACGATGAGCACGTAGACCGACGGGGCCACGGCCGAGAGCGCGGCACCGACGGCGAAGGCGGTCAAGCCCCAGCGGAACATGCGGCGCCGGCCGGTGCGGTCGGCCAGTCGACCCGAGACCAGCAGCAGGCTGGCCATGCCGATGAAGAAGATCGACGCCACCCAGGACACCGTGGCCTGGCTGGCGTCGGAGAACGTGTCGGTGATGTCGCCGAAGGCCAGGTTGGTGGCCGTGGTGTTGAACGACACCAGGGAGAACCCGGCGCTGCCCACGGCCAGGGCCCGCCACGCCCGCCCCGAGATGGGGGCGCGCTCGATCGTCGGGTCGATCCTGGATGCGTCCACCATGGGCGGCAGCATCGCACGCCCGGAGGCCGGTCACCCTGTGGCGCGACACAGGGCGACCGGCCGACCCAGGTCAGTAGGGGATGCAGGCCCCGGCGGACTGATCGAACTGGCAGTTCTTCGACTTGCCGTCGAGCTCGATCACGTCGCCCTGGGTGACCCAGCTCTGCTTGGTGGCGTCGAAGCGCTGGAAGAGGCCGCCCTCGTTGATGTAGGAGTCGGCGTTGCCGTCCATGTGCATGCGCACGCCGGTCACCTGGTAGCCGCTGGTCATGTCGAAGCTGCGCATGGCCAGCATCAGGTTGGTCCGGGTGAGGCCGCCGTCGAGAGCGCCGGCGATCATCAGGGCCTGGGCGTACACCCAGCCGTAGGCACCGAAGCCCTCACCCAGCTTGGTGGTCTGGTCAGGGTCGATGCCGTTGGACCTCATCAGTTCGCGACCCCACTTCACGAAGGCGTCGTTGGCGTTCTGGGGGTCCTTGAAGTCCTTGAAGCCGGGGTTGACGGTCCACCAACCCTCGGATGCCATCCCGTCGCCGCCCACCTTCTCCTTGCCCACGAAGGACACGCCCGAGCACGTCTGGGGCTGGAACAGGTACTTGGTCGTTTCGTTCATGCCGTTCTCGGCCGCTTCGATCACGGCCTGGGTGCACGGCGTGGCTGCGACCATGGCGATGAAGATGTCGGGCTTGTCGGCGGCCAGGGTGGTCATGGGGTCCTTGACCGTGGGCGCCTGGGCCTCGATCTTCTCCGTGACGTACTCCACCCTGCCCTTGAGCAGTGGCGACTCGGCGATGTAGGTCTTGAACGTCTGGTCGTACACCCGACCGAAGTCGTTGTTTATGACCAGGGACGCCACCTTGATCTTGCGGTCGGTGGGGAACTCGCTCAGGTGCTGCTCGATGAAGCCGCCCCACAGCACGGCCTCGGTGCTGTAGGCCGGGTTCGGTGCCCCCGTGGTCCACGGGTGGTTCACGGGATCACCCCACGCGGGGTGGGCGGTCATGGCGAGAGGGTGGGGAACGCAGCGCTGGTTGATCTTGTCGTAGACCTTCAGCGTGCTGGGCGAACCCAGGGTCCACACCGCGAAGACCTTCTCGGAATCGAGCAGCTCATCGACAGCGGGGATGGTTCGAGCAGCGTCGTAACCGTCGTCCTTGGCGATGTAGTCGACCGAGCGGTTCTTGCCCAGGGAGTCGGTGAACATCCCCTTGCTGGCGTAGTAGTCGAAGATGGTGGTGATGCCCTTGGAGAAGTTGCCGTAGTCGGCGAAGGTCCCCGACTGGGCGATGGCCTGGCCGATCTTGATCGACGTGTCGGTCAGGCCCTCGGTGTCGGACCAACCCGCCGCGCACTTGGACAGGTCCACGGTGAAGCCCTCGGGCCCGGTCAGGGTGTTGCCGTCGGCCGACTTGCCCCAGCCGTTGGACTTGATGCGGGCCACGATCGCCTCGCGCTCCTTCTTCCACAGCGCCTCCCACCCGTCGATGGAGGTCGGTGCGACCACAGGCGCGGTCGTGGTGGCACCGGCGACCGTCGTGCTCGACCCGCCGGCAAGGGCTGCGGCGATGCCGGCCTGGACCCCCTTGTCGACGGTGGCCGCGGTGGAGGTGTCCTCACCACCGCCGCCTCCGCCGCACGCTGCGGCGAGCAGTGAGACCCCGAGCAACCCAACACCGACCTTGCGGCCCGTCCTGCTGACCATGTGCCCCCCGGGTACGAGATGGTGTCCAGGCCTCCCGAGAAGAGGTCTGTGACGATCGGCACCGTAGCCGTGGATGTCGTGGCGTCAAGCGCGGGGCGACGAGCGCGTCCGCCCACGGCTCAGCCGGGCGGGGGGACCAGGGCCCGGAGGGCGTCGTTGTCGTGGAGTCGGGTCACGAACGAGGCCTCGTAGGCCTCCTCCGGGGTGTCGCGCACCAGGGCGTCGACAACGTGGGCGTCGTCGCCGACCAGGACGCGCCAGCGTCCGGCCAGCACCCCCTCGAGGATGGTGGCTGCGGCCTGCTCGGCCGTGGTCGGGGCGCTGTTGCGGAAGGCGGCCCCCCACTCGGTGACCCTGGCGTCGACCTCACCACCCAACAGGGCGATGGTGTTCAGGGCTATGGACGTACCTATGTGCCCAGGCATGACCACGGACACCTGCACGTGGGGGGCGTTGAGGCGCAGGTCGGTGACCAGGGCCTCACTGAAGCCCTTGACGGCGAACTTGGCCGCGGCGTAGGCGGTGTGGGCCCGGCCCGGCCCCAGGGAGGCCCAGAAGCCGTTCACGCTGCTGGTGTTGACCAGGTGCCCGGCATCGGCCGCCACCAGCAGGGGCAGGAAGGCCCGGCTGCAGTAGTAGACGCCGAACCAGCACACGGCGAAGGTGCGGTCCCACTCGTCGCGGGGGTCGGTCACGAAGCTGCCGCCGCCACCGATGCCGGCGTTGTTGAACACCAGGTTGACGTGGTCCGCCGCGTGGGCGGCGACGACGGCGTCGCGGAAGGCGACGACCTGGGCCTCGTCGGACACGTCGCAGCGGTGGGTGGTGATGCGCGTGCCCGCCGGCGCCGCCGTGTGGCACAGGGCCACCGTCTCGGCCATCTGCTGCTCGGACACGTCGGCCAGGGCCAGGTGGCAGCCCTCGGCGCTGAGCAGGCGGGCCAGCTCGCGGCCCATCCCGCTCCCACCCCCGGTGATGACGGCGATGCGCCCGGCCAGTGGGAGGAGCGGGGAGGGGTCAGGGGTGAGGATCGCGTCGATTCGCTTCTCAGGGGCCATGCTCAGCGGCCCTGGTAGCGGGGCTCGCGCCGCTCGGCCTGCTGGGCCAGGGGCGGCCCGGCGGCGAGCTTGGCGGCCATGGCCCGGGCCTCGACCATGAGCTGGTCGTGGGGTAGCACCGTCACCAGCAGGCAGCGCACGGCGTCGTTGTGGCGCACATCCTCGAGCACCGCGAGCACGTCGTCCGTGGTCTGGCGGCGCAGGGCGTTGAGCACCTCGGGCCGGTTGAAGGTGAGGGTGGCGACGCCGTCGTCGGCCACCTCGTAGAGGACATCAGACCCAGCCATGCGCGCTCCCCGTGGGTGACCCGGACGGTGGCGGAGCCTACCCAGGGCGGAATCGCCGGTGTGACGGGCGCCGCCTAGGATCCGCGACGATCGCCGACACCCCGCTTACGCCGTGCGGTCGGCGCTGGCCCCTCCCAGGCGGTGGGGGCCGCACGCACCCTGGACGGGGGAACGCCCATGAAGTTCGGCATGATGTACGAGCTGCAGCTCCCGAAGCCCTGGGACGAAGAGGCCGAGTACCGCCTCATCCAGGAGGCCACCGAGCAGGTGGTGCTGGCCGACAAGCTCGGCATCGACCATGCCTGGGCCGTCGAGCACCACTTCCTCGAGGAGTACTCGCACTGCTCGGCGTCCGACGTGTTCCTGGCCTCTCTCGCCGCCAAGACCGAGCGCATCCGCATCGGCCTCGGCATCCGCCAGGTCATCCCCAACTACAACCACCCGTCGCGCACGGCGGAGACGGTGGCCATGTTGGACCTCATCTCGGGGGGCCGGGCCGAGTTCGGCATCGGTGAGGGCGCCACCCGCCTCGAGCTGCGGGGCTACGGCATCAACGCCCGCCGCAAGCAGGCGCTGTCCCTCGAAGCGGCCGAGCAGATCGCCAACATGATGGTCATGGAGCCCTACCCGGGCTTCGAGGGCGAGGGCTTCTCCATGCCCTGCCGCAACGTCATCCCCAAGCCCCGCCAGAAGCCGCACCCCCCGATGTGGATGGCGTGCACCAACGCCAAGACCATCGAGGTGGCGGCCCGCAACGGCCTGGGCGCCCTGGCCTTCAGCTTCGTCGACCCGGAGCAGGCCAAGAAGTGGGCCGACATCTACTACGGGATCATCAAGAGCGAAGACTGCGTCCCCATCGGCCACCGGGTCAACGCCAACCTGGCCATGGTGGCCGGCTTCTCCATCCACGAGGACCCCGCCGAGGCCCAGCGTCGCGGCGTCGACGGGTTCCAGTTCTTCCGCTATGCGGTGAACGCGTTGGTGGCCAACGACACCCGCCCCGGGCGCAGCCGCCTGTGGGAGGAGTACGAGGAGCTGCGGGGCCCCGACCTGCCCACCATCACCGCTCCCGGCATCGGCACCCCGGACAACTACCGCAAGCTGGTGGGCGAGTTCCAGGATGCCGGCGTCGACCAGGTCATCTTCCTGCAGCAGGGTGGCAAGAACCGCCACGAGGACATCTGCGAGAGCCTCGAGTTGTTCGCCGAGAAGGTCCTGCCCACCTTCCAGGAGGGTCGCGAGGAGCGCCTGGCCCGCAAGGACGAGGAGCTCGCTCCTTTCATCGAAGCCGCGCTGGCCCGCAAGCAGTACATGAAGCCCCTGACGGACGACGAGATCCCCATCGTGCCCCCCTCCCAGGAGCGCGAAGCCTTCTACGTCAAAAGCTGAGGTGACGGTGTAGGCAGCCTGTGACCTGGGCGTTCACCTTGAGGGGTGGGCGCCCAGGTCCTCAGGTGGTCCTCAGCCTGACGAGAGGCGCGGTGTGAGGTCCCAGCCCGAGGACGAGGTCGACCACCTGGCGCAGGCGATCCTCGTCGCCGGTGCCCGAAGGCCTGCACCCTCGTTACGTGCAGTCGGCGAATCGATTTGACTGGCTTGGTGACCTTCACAGCGCTGGCCGCCCTCGACTGTGCCGTGCGCCACTTCAGGGAGACCCTTGCTGCAGTTGGCGTTCATGACTGGGACGGTCCGACACCCTGCAGTGAGTGGGACGTCCGTTACCTGGCCGCCCACGTCGTGGGGGGCAACCGGTTTGCCTCCCTGATCCTGGTCGGCATCAGCGCCGAGGACGCAGTTCAGGCAGTGATGGGCGTCCCGCAGCTCGGCGATGACCCGCTTGCCGCCTTCGACGAGAGCGCCGGCAGCCAGCGGGCGGCCTTCCACGCTCCTGGTGCACTGGAGCGGGTGGTGAGTCACCCTGTTGGCGACGTGACGGGTGAGCGCTTCCTCGACATGAGGGTCTTCGATGTGGCTCTGCACGCCTGGGATCTGGCCGAGTCGCTGGGGCGGCAAGCGGCGCTCGACGAACTGCTCGTCGAGCGCGTGCTGGAGACCGTCAGGAGCGGCCCCTCAGGGATGGGCTTCGGGATCGTTCCGTGTCCAGACGCGGCCCCGAGCGCTACTGGCATGAGGCTGTTGCTCGACATGACTGGTAGGTGTGCCAGCACGTGAACACTGGAGGCGTCTTGACCGGCGACGGATCGTCGTGAAGCGTGGATGGCGAGCTGACCGAGCTGCCCGCACCGCCAGCCGGGGACCCGACGGGCGGTGCGTGGCGTTCAGACCCGGGCCAGAGGGGTGGGGACGCCCCTGACACCGGGGCGGGCCCGGAAGATGGAGCCCTTCTTCTCGACGTCGTCCATGTTGTCCGAGGTGACGATGTAGAGCTCGTCCCAGTCGGCGCCGCCGAAGGCCACGCTGGTCACCCACTTCGCCGGCACGGGGACCTCGTCGATGAGGTTGCCCTGCGGGTCGAGCTTGGCCACCCGGCGACCGCCGACGTGGGCCACCCACAGGTTGCCGTCGACGTCGACGCACATGCCGTCGGGGATGCCCCGCTCGAACACCTCGCGACCCAGGTGGCGGCGGTTCGAGACGTTGCCGTCGGCGTCGATGTCGTGGGCCCAGATGCCCTTGGACGTGCTGTCGGAGTGGTAGATGGTGCCACCGTCGGGCGAGAAGCCGATGCCGTTGGAGATCTCCACCCCGCCGTACACCTCACGGGTGCTGCCGTCGACCCCGATGCGCCACAGCTCGCCGGGGACCTTGGGGCCCTTGAGGTCGCTCATGTCGCTGCGGATGCAGCCGGCGTAGATGTTGCCCGCCGCGTCGGGCTGCAGGTCGTTCCAGGCCGACACCCCCTCGGCGCTGAGCAGCACCCGCAACTCACCGTCCTTCCAGTGGGCCACCTCGGGGCCGGACACGATCAGGCCCCCGTCGGCGTGCAGGGCCAGCCCGCCCACCGAGGGCCGCCCCGGGATCAGGGTCTCGATCTCGCCGTCCGGCGAGCGGCGGAACACGCCACCCCCGGTGATGTCGGAGAAGTACAGGTTCCCCGCTTCGTCCGTCCTCGGCCCTTCGACCAGGCCGTACCCCCACGCCAGCAGCTCGAGCTCCACGTCGCCCCCCTCACGGTGTCAGAACACGGCGACCGTAGCCCCCACCGCCGCCGGCCTGCTGCGGCCCGCCCGGGACCGTCGAGGTGGAGATCTGCCTACGGAGCGCGGTGGGTGGGCCCGCCTAGGTTCAGGTCCATCACGAACCGCGGCGGCGCGGAGACCTGGCGGTTGGGGCGGACCCGTCGCCGGGACGGAGGTGGAGCTGGTGCCGGGATCGTTCGGTGAGCACGAGTTGCAGGACCGCTACGGCACCAGCCGTCGGGCCCAGCACTTCTACGACCGCCAGGTGCTCGACCACGTCAACGACGAGATGGCGGCGTTCATCGCCCGCATGGAGATGGTCTTCGTGGCCACGGCCGACGCCAACGGCGAGGCCGACTGCTCGTTCCGGGCCGGGCCTCCGGGCTTCGTCCAGGTCGTGGACGAGCGCACCCTGCGCTACCCCGAGTACCGCGGCAACGGGGTCATGGCCAGCCTGGGCAACCTGCTGGAGAACGGCCACGTCGGCCTGCTGTTCATCGACTTCCACGGCGACACCATCGGCCTGCACGTCAACGGCAGCGCCCACGTCATCGAGCTCCCCGGGTCGACGGCCGACCCCGGCACCGGCGACGTCGACCTCACCGACGCCAGAGGCGCAGGACCAGGCCCCCGGGCCGAACGCTTCGTGGTCGTCGAGGTCGAAGAGGCCTACATCCACTGCTCCAAGCACATCCCCCTCATGGCCCGCCGGGACAAGGCCATCGCCTGGGGTACCGACGACGCCGTCCGCAAGGGGGGCGACTACTTCAACGCCGCCGCCTCCCAGCCCGCCCACCAGACCTGACCAGGCACAGATCTCGGCGTCTGCTCGACCAAATCACAACGCTGGGATGTAGGTTCAGCTCATGGCCGGCAACGTGCAGCTCTCCGCGGACGAGGTGGCCCGTCGGCGGTTGGAGTACCAGGCCTCCTGGGAGGCGTCGAGGCGTCGCGCTTCGGACCCTGCGTTCGTGGCCTGGCTCAAGACCCGACTCGAACGGCTGGACAACCGAGAAGACCACTCCAGACCGTCGTGAGCCTCGGAGATCTCGGCCCACTCGAGGAATGGGAACGACGGGAAGACCCTCGGCTGTCAGTCTCCCGGGCCGTTAGGGCGTGGGTGGCGACGTTGGGCGAAACCCCATGGCAGTCGCCTTCCGTACCCGAGCCCGAGATGTCGAACCAGCCGGTCTACGAGATCCGCTCTGCGGTGATCCCGGGGACGGACGGAGTCCAGGTGTACTACCGGCAGACATACGCCGAGGAGCTCGTGGATCTGGTGGCCGTCGTCTCCCCCGGTCCACCGGCCGCATAGGCATCCGTCACGCGGTCGTGCTTCCCGCCCGGCACGTTTGACACCGCCCGCTCACGGGCCGCTCAGATGCGGCCTTTGCCGAGGTCGAGGCGGCCGCGGGCCACGTTGACGCGGAGGGTGTCGGTCTCGCCCTCGGCCAGGCGCAGGACCCGCACCCGGCGGTAGATGGCCTCGAGGGGGTGGCCGTCGGTCAGGGCCTCACCACCGACGAGCTGGATGGCCGAGTCGACGATCTCGCCCACCAGCTCGGTGGCCAGGACCTTGGCTGCCGTGGCCTCGTTGACCACGTTGTCGCCCCGGTCGGCCAGCCGGGCCGTGCGGTACAGCGCGCTGCGGGCCCCGTAGGCCTTGATGCGCAGGTCGCCGTAGCGTAGCCGGGCCCGCTCGTGGGTGGCGAGGGGCTCACCGTTGCGCCGGGGCGCCAGCAGGTGGGCGGTGACGAAGTCGATGACCCAGCCCATCGTGCCCACGCAACCTGCGGCGATGGCCAGGCGCACATCGCCGATCTGGCCCATGGCCCGGGCCATGCCCTGGCCGGGCTGGCCCACGATGTTGGCCACGGGCATGCGCACGTCCTCGAAGGCGAAGGCGGCGTGGTGGCTGCCGTCGAGGGAGCCGAAACGACGGGTCAGCGCCACCCCGGGCGCCGCGGTGTCGACGACGACCATGGCCGGGCCCCGGCCCTCGACGTCGACCAGGGCGGTGAGGAAGTCGGCGTCGGCTCCCCCGGTCACGTAGGACTTGCGGCCGTTGATGACCAGTTCGTCGCCGTCGACCCGGGCCCACGTGGGTCGGGGGGCATCGAGCGGCTCGGTGAAGGCGAAGCCGCCCCGGGCCTCGCCCGCCAACAACGGCACCAGGTAGCGCGACCGCAACGGCTCGGCCGCCCCGCCGAGCACGCCGGGACCCCGGCCGAACAGGCCGTCGAGGTGGCCGACGTCGAACTGGCCCAGCGTGTCACGCACCACCACCAGGGCCAGAGCCGAGGCCGCCGTCCCCCCCAGCTCGGCCGGTTGGGTCAGCGTGAAGAGCCCGGCCGCCTTGGACGCGTCCCGGGTGCGGGCCACCCGCTCCTCGGGTGTGACGGTGATGTCATCGCGCAGGGGCACGAGCACGGCGGCGGCCAGCTGGGCCGTGCGGTCACGCAACTCGACCAGCTCGGGCGGGAGGAACTCAGGCATCCGCACACCCTAGGGAACGGCTGCGTCCCAGGTCGGCGGCGTGCCCGGTCCCGCAACGCCCGTTCGTGACGCAGAAATGGAGGGGTGCTGTGACGATAGTCACGAATGGAGCTACGTTGCGGCACGGCCCTCGAACACGACGGGCCGACGAGCGGGACCACGGAGGGGGCAGGGTGTACAGATCAAAGGTGCGGATGCTGCGCGCGGGGTTGGTCGCACTGACGCTCGTCGCCGCGGCGTGCGGGAGTTCGGACGACGACGCCGCGGGGCCGACGACGACGGCGGCCGCCGCAGCGAGCACGTCGACGACCAAGGCGGAAGCCACCACCAGCACGACGGCTGCGGGCCCCCAGCCCACGTCCATCGACGCGTGGGAGGCGCTGTGGAAGACGCAGCGCGAGGCCGTCGTCAAGCGGATCAAGGACGAGGGCTGGGGGGTCTCCGCCGACGGCAAGACGTTGAGCGGACCCGAGGGCTTCACCATCGACCTGGCCAAGTGCCCGGCCGGTTGGTCGAACACCGAGGGCCTGACGGACACATCCATCAAGCTCGGGCTCACCATCGCCCAGTCGGGGACCTTCGCCGAGTACAACAACTACGCCAAGGCCATGAAGGTCGTGTTCGACTACTACGGCGCCAAGGGCGTGTTCAAGGACGTCAACGGCAAGAGCCGGACCATCGACTTCATCACCAAGGACGACGGCTACGACCCGGCCCGCACGATCCCCCTGGTGGACGAGTTCCTCGACTCCGACAAGGCCTTCGCCATCCAGACCCTGGGCTCGCCCAGCTCGCTGAAGACCTACGACAAGCTGAACGAGCGCTGCGTGCCCCAGCCCCAGGTCATCACGGCCCATGCGGCCTGGGGTGACCCGGTGAAGCACCCGTGGACGACGGGGGCGGCCAACCTGTCGTACTCGTCCGAGGCCCTGCTGTGGGGTGCGTTCCTCGAGGATCACCTGAGCGAGTTCCCCACCGACCGCAAGGTCAAGGTGGCCTCCCTGGTCATGAACAACGACTTCGGCAAGCTCTACGACGCCAGCTTCCGGGCCTACCTGAGCCAGTCGGACGTGCTCAAGGACCGCATCGAGTACGTGACGGAGAAGATCGAGGCGGCCACCCCCACGGTGACCGACCCCATGACCACCCTGGCCGCGGGCAAGCCCGACGTCTTCATCGCCATGGTCGCCGCCGTCCCCTGCACCCAGGCCGTCACCGAAGCGGCCCAGAACGGCATGCGCGAAGAGGTCAAGTACCTCTTCCAGCCCATCACCTGCGCGGGAACGACCTTCGTGAAGAAGGAGAAGGTCGGTGGTGACGGATCGGCCGCTGACGGCTGGTGGATCGTCAACAGCGGCACCAAGGACCTCACCGACGCCCGCTTCGCCAGCGACCCCTACATCGTCTGGGCCCGCAAGCAGATCCAGGACGGTGGCGTCGACCCCAACTCGTCCAGCCTGCTCTCGGGCGGCGTCGCCCTGGGCTGGCTGTTCTCCCAGGCGGTGATGATCGCCGACGAGCTCCCCGGCGGCCTCAACCGGACCAACCTCATCCTGGCCCAGCGGGCCATCGACATGACCCACCCCATGTTCATCGAGGGGGTGCGGTTCCACATGAACGGCAACGCCGACTCGTACTTCATCGAGGCCGGTCAGTACCAGCAGTGGGACGCGGCCGGGCAGACGTGGGTGCCGAAGAGCAACCTCATCGACCTCGACGGCAAGTCCAAGAACTGCGCCTGGGACCCGGCGACGAGCGTGTGCACCTGACATCAGAGTGACGGGGTAGCTGCCCCGTCGACGAAGATCAGCGATCAAGGTCGAGGCGGGCCCGGCACCCGGTGCCGGGCCCGCCCCGCGCCCGGCCACCGGCGCACGCCCGTAGAGCCGGGACCTACGCTCCGGCGGTGACCGAGGATCTGTGCCTGCTGCCCGCCGTCGAGCTGGCCCGCCGTCTGCGCGCTCGGGAGCTGTCGGCCCGTGAGCTGCTGGAAGCCTCACTGCGGCGCATCGACGAGGTGAACCCGGCCCTCAACGCCATCGTCACCCGCGACGACGAGCGGGCCACGGCCCGGGCCGCGGCCCTCGACGAGGCCATCGTCCGTGACGGGCCCGTCGGCCCCCTGCACGGCCTGCCCATCGCCCACAAGGACCTGCTGCCCACCGCCGGGCTGCGCACCACGTTCGGCTCGACCATGTTCGCCGACTTCGTCCCCGCCGAGGACGCCCTCCTGGCCGCCCGGGTCGACGCCGCCGGTGGGGTGCGGGTGGGCAAGACCAACGTGCCCGAGCTGGGGGCGGGTTCCCAGACCCACAACCCGGTCTTCGGGGCCACCCGCAACCCCTACGACCCGGCGCGCACCCCCGGCGGCAGCAGCGGTGGGGCGGCGGCGGCCCTGGTGACGGGCATGGTGGCCGTGGCCGACGGCAGCGACATGGGCGGCTCTCTTCGCAACCCGGCCAGCTTCTGCAACGTCTTCGGCCTGCGCCCCACCCCGGGCCGGGTGCCCAACCTGCCCAGCAAGGATGCCTGGTACGACCTGTCGGTGTTGGGGCCCATGGGCCGCAGCGCGGCCGATGCCGCCCTGCTGCTGGGGGCCATCGCCGGGCCCGACATGGCCGACCCGTTGTCACGACCCGAGCCGGGCACCACCTTCCTCACGTCCCTGCACCGTGACCTGCGGGGGGTGCGGGTGGCCTGGGGAGGACCGCTGGGCCTGCCCTACGAGCACGAGGTGCTCGACGCCTTCGCCGCCTGCCGCCCCGGGGTGGCCTCGCTGGGCGTGACCCTGGCCGACGAGGAGCCCGAGGTGGCCGGGGCCGACGACGTCTTCCGCACCCTGCGGGGCTGGTACATGGCCACCACGGTCGGCGACGAGGTCGAGGCGGCCGGGGACGCCATCGGTCCCATGGTGCGCGAGAACGTGGCCTACGGTCGCACCGTCACCGCCGCCCAGGTGGCCGCGGCCCAGCAGCGCCGCACCGAGCTGGTAGCGTCGGCGGCCGCGTTCTTCTCCCGCCACGAGTTCCTGGTCCTGCCCGTCAGCCAGGTGGTGCCCTTCAGCGTGGACGAGCGCTGGGTGCGAGCCATCGAGGGCGAGCCCATGGCCGACTACCTGGGGTGGATGCGTTCGGCGTACCTGGTCAGCGTGTTGCGGGTGCCGGCCGCGTCGGTGCCCGCCGCCTTCACCGCGGGCGGGCTGCCCGTGGGCCTGCAGATCGTGGGCCGACCGGGTGACGACCTGGGGGTGCTGCAGCTGGCCCACGCCCTCGAGGCCGTGTTCAAGGCCGGCGACCGCCATCCCGACCTGGCTGCGCTGGCGGCCCGGGGAGCGGCCAGCCGCTGAGCCCCCCGTCCCACTCGACGGGTCAGCGGGCGGCCCTCTATGGTTTCGTCATGCAACCTACAGGGGTTGGGGACGGAACGGACGGAGACGGAGCAGCAGCGCCGGCGGGGTGTGCACTACGCCTGGGTGGTCTTCGGCGTCACCTTCGCCACCTTGCTGGCCGCGGCCGGCTTCCGCAGCACCCCCGGGGTGCTCATCGACCCCCTCCAGCAGGAGTTCGGGTGGACCAAGGCCACCATCGGCGGGGCGGCGTCGGTCAACCTCATCCTCTTCGGCCTCATCGGGCCCTTCGCCGCCGCCCTCATGGGCCGCTACGGCCTGCGCAAGGTCGTCGTCGCCGCCCTGTGCACCATCTCGGCCGGGGCCCTGGCCACCACCCAGATGCAGCACGCCTGGCAGCTCGTGCTGCTGTGGGGCGTGGTCGTGGGCATCGGGTCGGGGTGCATGGCCGCGGTGTTCGCGGCCACGGTGGCCAACCGCTGGTTCGTGGCCCGTCGGGGCCTGGTGGTGGGCGCCCTGACAGCGGCGTCGGCCAGTGGCCAGCTCGTCTTCCTGCCGCTCTTGTCGTGGCTGGCCGAGAACGTGGGCTGGCGCTGGGTGTCGGTGACCATCGCCGTGTCGGCCCTGGCCGTCACCCCCGTGGTCATCCTCGGGCTGCGCAACCGGCCCGAGGACCGGGGCCTGCTCCCCTACGGCGCCGGTGACGACTACACCCCGCCCCTGCCCGTGGCCAAGCCCGTGCGGGCCGCCTTCACCGGGCTGCGCGACGCCTGGCACTCCGGGGCGTTCTGGTTGCTGGTGGGCAGCTTCTGGGTGTGCGGGTTCTCGACGAACGGCCTCATCCAGACCCACTTCATCCCTGCGGCCGAGGACCACGGCATCCAGGCCACCAGCGCGGCCACGCTCCTGGCCATGGTGGGGATCTTCGACGTGATCGGCACCCTGGGCTCGGGCTGGCTCAGCGACCGCTACGACCCACGCAAGCTGCTGGTCATCTACTACGGGCTGCGGGGGTTGTCCCTGCTGGTGCTGCACCCCGCCCTCGAGGCCCAGGGCTTCGGCCTGGGCGGGTTCATGGTCTTCTACGGCCTCGACTGGGTGGCGACCGTCCCGCCGACCGTAGCCCTGTGCACCCAGGTGTTCGGCCGGGAGCGGGCCCCCATCATCTTCGGCTGGGTGTTCGCCGCCCACCAGTTGGGCGCCGCAGCCGCGGCCTTCGGGGCCGGCAAGGTGCGCGACGTCTTCGGCACCTACCAACCCGCCTTCCTGGTGGCCGGCGGGGCCTGCGTGGTCGCCGCTGTGGCCGTGCTCTACATCCGGCCCCCGGCCAAGGGGCACTGGAACCTGCGGGCCACGCCGGTGCCCATGCCCACCCCCCAGCCGACGCCACAACCAGCACCGACGAGCTGAACGCGGGCCACGAGCTGGCCGGTGCGGGAACCAGACGTGACCGCGGTTACGTCTGATCGGCACCAACCCAGCAACCTTTGGAGGGGCCGTGGCGGCACCGAGAACCCGTTCCATCCTGCTGTCCGCACTGCTGGCGCTGCCCGTGGCCACGCTGGCCCTGGGCACCGCCCCGGCGGGGGCCTGCGGCGGCCTCGTCGGCGAGAACGGGACCATCCAGCTGCTGCGCACCAGCACCCTGGCTGCGTACCACGACGGCGTCGAGCGCTACGTCACCTCCTTCGAGTTCACCGGCGAGGGCGCCGAGCTGGGATCCATCATCCCCCTGCCCGACGTGCCCACGGCGGTGGAGCGGGGCGGTGACTGGACGCTCCAGCGCCTGGCCCAGGAGGTGGCTCCGCCGGCGCCGCAGGCGGCCTCCGCCGACGGGGCCGTGTTCATGGCCGCCAGTGCCGAGGTGCTGCTGGAGACGAAGATCGACGCCCTCGACATCACCATCCTGCGGGGTGGGGGTGACGAGGTGGGCCGGTGGGCCCTCGAGCACGGTTTCCTGCTCACCCCTGACGCCCCCGAGGTCCTCGACTTCTACGCCCAGCGCAGCCCCATCTTCATGGCCGCCCGCTTCGACGCCACCCGGGCCCGTGACCTGGGCCAGACCAGCGGGGACGGCACCCCCATCATGTTGACCATCCCCACCGACCAGCCCTGGGTGCCCCTGCGCATCCTCGGCCTGGGCCTCGAACCCGAGCGCCAGGTCGACGCCGACGTGTTCCTCCTCACCGACCGCGAACCCCGACTGCTGGCCGGCGGCTCGGGCCTGCAGATCGGTCGCAGCGAGTCGGCGTCGGACGACCTGCTCGATGACCTGCGCAGCGACCTGGGCATGGAGTGGGTGCCCGAGAACATGTGGTTCACCCACCTGCCCCTGGATGCCGTCGCTGGTGATCTCGACTACGACCTGGCCATCTCGGCCGACCGGGCCACCCTGCCCTCGCTGGCCGACGCCGGGGTGTTGGCGACCGAGGCCACCGCGGTGCCCCGGGTCTCGGCGGGCCTGCCCCGCTGGCCCATCGCCCTGGGGGTGACGGCCGGGGTCGCCGCCCTGGTGGCGGCATCGGTGGCCGAGCGGCGACGCCACCTTCGTGCCGCGGTGGCCCCCGTCGACGGTCCTGTGACCGGCGGCACCCCGTGAGCATCTTCAGCCGCCTGGGCGCCGCCGTCCTGGTGGCCGGCGTGGTCACCGCCGGAGGGTTCGCCGTAGCTGCGGACGACGGTGGGGCGGGGACGCGGGGCACCCTGGGGCCGGGGCTGGTCACCGTGGACCTCGACATCCACCACAGCCGCTTCTCGGCGAACCGGCTGCAGGTGCAGCAGGGGACGGTGGTGCGCTTCGTGGTCCACAACGGCGATCCCATCGGCCATGAGCTGGTGGTGGGCGACGAGGACGTGCACGCTCGGCACAGCCAGGGGGTCGAGGCCTTCCACCCGCCCGTGCCCGGCGAGGTGTCGGTGCCGCCGAGCAGCGACGGGGTCACCTTCTACGACTTCGAGACACCGGGCACCATCGTCTTCGCCTGCCACCTGCCCGGCCACGTGGCATACGGCATGGTCGGCCAGATCGACGTGGTCGCCGCCGCCCAGCCCTGACCGGCGTCGGTCGGCGCCGAGGTCCTCCCTCCTGCCCGTTGCCTGTTGGTCACTGCCCCGGTGGAGGCCGGCGCGCCCGGACCGGCGCGTAGGGGACCGTTCAGCCCGCAGCGCGAGCGGGGGCATCCCGGGCCGAGATGGCCCGCCACAGCAGGGCGGTGCCCACGCCGGCCAGGACCATGGCGGCGAGGATGGCGGGTACGTAGGAGCCGGTCAGGTCGACCAGCCACCCGGCGATGGGCGGGCCCAGCAGCCCGCCCAGGCCACCGGCGGTGTAGGACGCCCCCAGCACCGCCCCCAGCCCGGCCAGGCCGAACAGCTCGGCCATGACGGCCGGGGAAAGGGCCACGTAGCCGCCATAGGCCACCCCCAGCGTGACGGCGAAGGTGGCCAGGGCCACGAAGTTGCCCCCACCCGCTGCCCACAGCAGGAACGACGCCGTCAGCACGACGAAGCAGGCCACGTACAGGCGCAACACCCCCAGCCGACCGGCGAACACCCCCAGCACCAGGCGTCCGGCCAGGCTGCCCAGGCCCAGGAAGCTGACCAGGGTGGCGGCCCGACCTTCGGCCACGCCGTGGTCCTCGGCGTAGGAGGCCAGGAACACGAAGGGCACGAACAGGGCCAGCGACATGCACAGCGAAGCCACGTACAGGCGCCGGAACAGGGGTCGGGCCAGCACGGCCCGCAGGTCGAGGGGGGCCTGGCCGACCACCACCGGGGGCCGGCGGGCCAGGAAGGCCACCACGACCAGGGCCACCACGGCCACCACGGCGAAGCTGCGGTAGGTCCAGCGCCAGCCGTGGTCCTCGATGAGGCGGGCGGCCAGAGGCGGCACCAACAGGGTGCCCAGACCGATGCCGGACACGGCGATGCCCAGGGCCGCGGCCCGACGGCGGTCGAACCAGCCCGACACCTGGGTGACCATGGGGACGTAGGCGCAGGCCACACCGACGCCGACCCCCACCCCGTAGGTGATGTAGCCGAGCCACAAGACGTGCACGGTCGACGTGGCCAGCAGGCCCAGCCCCATGGATGCGGCGCCGGCCAGGACCACGGGCCGGGCGCCGAAGCGGTCGGCCAGGCGGCCGGCGGGCAGGCTCAGCATGAACAGGAAGAAGATGGTCAGGCCGAACATCAGCGCGGTGGCGCCCTTGCCCGACCCGAACTGCTCGGCCATGGCATTGAAGAAGGCCGAGAAGCTGTAGACGACGCCGAAGAGCGTGAACGTCGACAACCCCGTGGCCCCCACCACGATCCACCCCGTGGCCGAGTCCACCCCCGGCTCGACCAGGCTGCGCCCCAACGGAGCCGGTCCGCCACCGACCGGTCCCGACCCCCTGGCCGTGACGTCTGCCTCGAGCACCATGTGCCGCCCCCCCGGGTCGGGGCGCACCCTACCGAGGTCGGGCCACGTAGGTCTTCCGGATGGCTGCGCCCACGGTGTACTCGGGGGCGACGAAGTTGCCCAGCCTGACCTGGCCGCACCGGCTGAGCAGCATGTACGCGTCCCCGCGGTCGAAGCCGTAGGCCCACTCCATCCACAGCACCAGGTCGCGGTGGGCGATGCGCACGGCGTCCTCCAACGGCCGGGCCGACCCGATGGTCATGAGCAGCTCGTCGGTCTCCAGGCGGGGCCAGTCGATGGTCCACCCCTTGATGAGGTCGACGCGGATGGTGGTGGTGCTGGCGTACAACAGGCGGGCCCCGGGTGAGCGCACCGGTAGCGCACCACCTCGGGCAGGGTGTCGCCCTTCTCGGCCCCGGTCACCATGATGGGCCCGTTCTGGGGGTTCACGAAGGGCATGGTGAGCACGGCGCTGGGCAGGTCGGCCTCGCTGTGGATGGCCCCGCCGAAGGCGTCACGGGTCTCGACGACGATGCGGTCCCCGGGCGCCACCTCGAGCACAGGCTCGGAGTACGGCCCGATGGTGAACAGGTAGTCACCTGATCGGCTTCGGTGGGCTGACGCGTGGCCCCGACGCGGCGACCGGCCACACCTCGTCCAGCCATGATCGAGTCGTCCGACCACGTCATGGCGGCACGGTAGCCCCGGGCCCGGGGCGGCCGGCTGGCCCAGCCGTAGCCGCCGTGGACCCCCATCGCACGACCACCGGGGGCCAGCTACGGTCACCCCCCATGCGATTCGGGATGCAGGGGGCGAACGTCGGCCGCTACGCCAAGGGCGAGGCGGCGTTGGAGCTGGTGGCGACGGCCGAGGAGGTGGGCCTGGCCACGCTGTGGACGGCGGACCACATCGTGCTGCCCGACGCCTACGGCTCGAAGTACCCCTACAGCAAGGACGGGCGCATGCCCGGCAAGGGGACCGACTTCGACTTCCCCGAGCTGGTGGTGTGGATGGCCTACGTGGCCCACGCCCTGCGCACCGTGCGCCTGGCCACCGGCGTCATCATCCTCCCCCAGCGCAACCCCCTCCTGCTGGCCAAGCAGCTGGCCACCCTGGACAACCTGTTGCCCTCCGAGCTCGCCTTCGGCATCGGCGTGGGCTGGCTGGAAGAGGAGTGCGTGGCCCTGGGCGTGCCCTGGGAGCGGCGCGGTGAGCGCACCGACGAGTACGTGGCCGCCATGCGCGAGCTGTGGACCGGCGGGCCCACCACCTTCGAGGGCGAGTTCTGCCAGTTCGATGGCATCTACTGCCTGCCCCGGCCCAAGAACGGCACCATCCGGGTCATCGTCGGCGGCCACACCGAGGCCGCGGCCCGCCGGGCCGGCCGGCTGGGTGACGGCTTCTACCCGTGGAAGCTGCCCATCGAGCGCCTCGAGCACCTGCTCGGCGTCATGCGCCAGACCGCGGTGGACGCCGGCCGTGATCCCTCGACCATCGAGATCATCGCCGGCGAGGAGAAGGACCCCGACAACTACGGCCGCCTGGCCGACCTCGGCGTCACCGAGATCGTCATGGGCCCCATGAGCACCGATCGCCTGCGCCGCTTCGGCGACGAGGTCATCGCCAAGCACGCGAGCTGAACGGCCGCCCCATGTCCCACCTGGGCCTGGTGGCCATCGTCGTCGACGACTACGACCCCGCCATCCGCTTCTTCGTCGACGCGCTGGGCTTCGACCTGGTCGAGGACTCACCGTCGGCCACCAACGACGGCCGCCCCAAGCGCTGGGTGGTCGTGCGGCCCCCGGGGGCGGAGACCGGGGTGTTGCTGGCCCGGGCCGACGGCGAGCGCCAGGCCTCTGTCGTCGGCCAGCAGCTGGCCGGTCGGGTGGGCTTCTTCCTCCAGGTCGACGACTTCGACGCCGCCGTCACCCAAATGACGGCCCACGGGGTCGAGTTCGCCTCCCCACCCCGGACCGAGGCCTACGGCCAGGCGGCGGTGTTCGTGGACATCGCCGGCAACCGCTGGGACCTGCTGGGCCCGCCCCGGGCCTGAGGTCGCCGAGCGGCCCCCTCAGGCGGGGTGGGCCATGGCCAGGGCCTGGTCGCGGCTGAGCTCCATGTCGTGGGTGGCCTTGGCGTGGGTCTGGGCCTCGCTGACGACGGCGTCGTCATCCGCACCCCGCAACACGACCCCGCACGGGCACTCGATCACCTTGCCGTTCGCTGCTGTCATGGCGTCTCCCGTCGATCCTGCGCATCGTTCCCCCGCGGCACGGGGTGACCACGTGGGAACCTAGGCAGGCGAGGTGGCGGAACGGTTGGGATGGGGTTGTCGGGATGCTGCGCCTGTACCTGACGGGTCGGATGGCCATCGAGACCGACGCCGGGGTGGTGGGTGAGCACGCGCTGCCCGGTCGCCAGGGGCGACTGGCCCTGGCCTACCTGGCCATCGACGCCCAACGCCCGGTGACCCGTGACGCCCTGGCCCAGGCCCTGTGGGACCAGACCCTCCCCCCGGCGTGGGACAGTGCCCTGAAGGCGTTGCTGTCCCGGTTGCGCACCGTGCTGGTGCGGGCCGGGTTCGACGCCGGTCGGGCCATCACCTCGGTGTCGGGCTGCTACCAGCTCCACCTCCCCCACGACGCGTGGATCGACGCCGAGGCCTGCGCCCGGGCCATCGACGCCGCCGAGGCCGCCCTCCGGCACGGTGAGCCCACCAGGGCGTGGAGCGAGGCCACGGTGGCCGCGGCCATCGCCCGACGGCCCGTCCTCGCCGGTGAGGACCTGCCCTGGGTCGACGATCTCCGCACGTCCCTGGGTGCCGCCCGGGTGCGGGCCCTCGAATGCCTGACCGAGGTGTGGCTGGCCAGCGGCAACCCGGCGCTGGCCATCAGCCTGGCCACCGAATCGATCGCCCTCGATCCCTTCCGCGAGCCGCCCTACCGCCTGCTCATGCGGGCCCACTTCCTGGCCGGCGACCGGGCCCAGGCCCTGCGGACCTACGACCGGTACGCCCACCTGCTGGCCACCGAGCTGGACGCACCCCCCCACCCCGAGACGACAGCCCTGCGGGACCACCTGGCCGGACCCTGAACGAGCTGGGTGCGGCGATGGGACCGGGGATGGACCCGGAGATGGACCCGGAGATGGACCCGGTCGAGGCGAGCCAGGGGAGACGACCCACCGCTGGCCGCGGCCTTCTTCTCGGCCGCGCCCTGGGGCCGCCACGTCGACGAACGGGCCTCGGCCCTGCAGCGCCATGGCGTCCCCGCCGACGCCACCGTGGTCGGGCTGACCGTCGAGCGCTGGGGCATGGCCCGCTACGCCTACGGATCGGTCGAGGTCGACTTCGAGGTCGACGGCGTGGCCCGGCACAGCTCGATCGACGTCGACGAGGCGGTGAGCGACTACCAGCAGGGCCAGCCGGTGCGCATCGTCAACGACGCTGGCGACCCCACCCGGGCCCAGATCCAGGGCATGTCCTCGGCCCGGGGTGGGGGGCCCGAAACACCCGCTGGCCGTGGGCCTGCTGACGGTCATGGCCCTCGTGGCCGGACGGCGCACGGTCACGATCCGTCGCACCCTGCGTCACGAGGGCTGGCTGTTCGTCCGCTCCCGATTGATCGATGACCCCGCCACCGACGGCTACCGGGGACGGTCCCGCGCTTGCGTCATCCTGGACACACCGGGCGGCGAGCCCATGGTCGAACCCGTGGGCCTCAACCGGGTCGACCCCTCGTTCGCCCCCGAGCTGTGGACCTGTGGCCTGGGCACGCGCCACCGCACCCTGGTCCTGGCCCCGCCCGGCGGTGGCCACGTCGTCGCCGTCCGTCGCCGCTCGATGCCCGCCCGCACCCGCAGGACCGAGTAGAACGCCGCCCATGGCTGGTCTCGCCGTTGCCATGAGGACGCCAGCCACCCGCCGCAGCCTGCGTCGACGCTGGCTCATCGTGGCCGCGGTGGCCCTGGCCGCCGCCGCCGTGCTGGTGGTGGCGGGCATGGCCCGCCGGGCCGACACACGGGCCGCGGCCCTGCAGCACGACGGGACCCGGGCCCCGGCCACCGTCGTCTCCGTCGACAACACCCCCTTCGGTCGGGCCCGGCTGGCCGACGGACCGGTGGAGGTCAGCTTCGAGGCGGCCGGTCAGAGCCGCCAGGCCACGGTGGACGTCGGCGGCGCCGTGGACGCCTACACCGCGGGCCAGGCCGTGGACGTGGTCTACGACCCGGCTGACCCGGGCCGGGTCGAGCTGGTCGGGGTGCCGCCCCAGCGTCGCGGGGTGCCCGTGGCCCCGCCCCTGATCCTGGGGGTGCTGCTGGCGGCCATGGCCGCGGTCGCCGGCCGCCACGCCGCCCAGATCGCCCACGTCCTGCGACACGAGGGCTGGCTGTTCGTACGCTCGCGCCTGGCCCGGGACGCCCGCACGGCCGGGCTCCGCCAGCGGGCCCGCACCCTGGTCATCGTGGACACGCCGGGCGGACCGCTGACGGTCGAACCCCTGGGGCTGAGCCGCGTCGATCCCGGTTTCGCCCCCGAGGTGTGGATCGCCGGCCTGGGGGCCAGGACCCTGGTGCTGGCCACCCCCGGCGGTGGCCACGTGGTCGGCGTGCGCCGCCGGGGGCCCGGGCCCGGCCCCGGCAGCTCTACCAGCTGATCTCGACCTCGATCTCGTTCTCGTCGCCCAGCTCGATCTCGACCTTCAGCTCGACCTGGTTGGGGACCTTGGCCGTGTAGCGCACGCCGTCCCGCACGAACTCGACCGAGTTGTTCCTGGCCAGCTGATCGGCCAGGTCCCGCAGTCGGGCGGCCGCCGCCTCCCGGGTCAGGGTCTGGCGCTCGGTGACCTCCAACAGCTCGTCAGGCACGCTTCTCGCTCCTCGGTCGTCGTCACGGAAAGCCTGGCCCGCCCAGGCGTCCGGCGCCAGCACCTGTCCCCCGCTGGTCTCGACCATGCAGCCAGGTCTATGGGCACGGTCGGTGACCGCGCTCACATTCGGGCGGACACCACTCGCCGACCGGGGACGACCACGATCATGCATCGCACCCGCCATCTGCTCCTGGGGACCGCGGTCACCGCCTCGGTCCTGCTCGCGGCCTGCGACGGAGGAGCGCCGGTCTCGGTGCCGGCCGGATGAACAGGACGGCCGCGATCCCGTAGCCGAAGAGGGGGGCCATGACCCGGCGCTGGGTGGGCGTGGCCCGCCCCAGGTCAGCAGAGCGGGCCGGTCGGCGAGGGTGAGCACGTCGTAGGGGTCGACATCCGCGCTCCACAGGTAGTGGGGGGCTTGGAGCACGGCGGCGACGACGAACCCGCCCGCCACCGTGGCCACCGACACCGGCGAGCGCAGCCGACCGGAGGGGAAGGCGTGCGACATCCACACGACGAAGGCCATGGGCACGGTGGTGAACAGCAGGCCCAGCGCCACCAGCGCGCGGCTGGGGGTGTTCAGCAGCGACGTGGCCAGCCAGCAGAACCCGCAGCCCACCATGATCAGGCCGATGCGGTTGCTGGGACGGCGGGACCAGGCCAGCAACCCGGCACCGATGTAGATCGACCCCGTCAGCGGGAACAGGCGCGGGATCCACCCCGAGTCCTGCCGGCGAACCAGGCCACCTCGACCCCGGCGACCAGCGCGGCGAGAGCGCCCAACAGGGCCAGGGCACCGCGCAACGGCCGCGCTGCTGACGACCACCCGTCCAACCCCTGCGCCATGCCATGAGCATGGCATCCCGCCACCGTCACCACCCGCGCCGACCGTCTCCGGGCGACGTCGCGCCGCGTCTGGCGGCGATGGGCCGAGCTGGGCCTCGGAGGTGTCACCTCCTAGGGTGGGCCCGCCCCGGTGGACAGGAGGGCCGCTGCCGCCAGCACCCGGTGGTCCTCCCAGCGCCGAGCGACAAGTTGGACGGCCACGGGCAGGCCCTCCTCGTCGAGCCCGGCGGGCACCGACAGGCCACCGCCGGCGTCGGCCACCAGCCGCCCTCACCGAGGACCACGGCGAAGCTGGCCCCGGACAGGTCGGCCTCGGGTGCGCGGCGCCGGGGCACGGGGACCACACCGGGGTCGTGACCGTCGGGCCCGGCGATCACGGCCAGGACCAGGTCGACGAGGTCGAGGTCGCGGCACAGGGGACCGATCTGGGTGCGGCCGTCGCCCAGCGGTCCGACCCGGGGGAAGTGCCCGGTGGTGGGCACCAGCCCGGCGGTGGGCTTGAAGCCGTAGGTACCGCACCACGCCGCCGGCAGGCGGATGCTGCCGCCCGAATCGCTGCCCAGTCCCAGGGGGGAGACACCGCTGGCCACGGCCACCCCTTCGCCGGTGCTCGACCCGCCAGGGGTGCGGTCGGGGTCGAGCGGGTGCCGCACCCGGTGCCCGGGGTCGGTGGGACCCCAGGCGTGGGTCTTGGCCAGCACCACCACGCCGGCGGCGCGCAACCGGGCCACGGCGGTGGCGTCGGCCGAGGGACGGCGGCCCACGGGCGGGGAGGTCAGGCCCTCGCAGGGGAAGCCCTCGACGTCGATCCAGTCCTTGATGGTGACGGGCAACCCGTGGAAGGGGCCGACGGGGCCCCGCTCGATGAAGGCCCGGTCGAGCTCGGCGGCATCGGCCCTGGCCCGATCGTCGTCGAAGGCGGCCACGGCACCGGTGCGCCCGTGCAGCTCGTGCAGGGCGGCCAGCCGCTCGGTCACCACCTCGGTGGCCGAGACCTCCCCCCGGGCCAACTCGGCCAACACCGCCATGGCGTCCTGGTGCGATCCCGGGGTCATGGTCGCGATCATCGACGCCGCTGCCGTCGGCCGCCATCCTCGGACGGTCGCACCGGGGTGGGACTACGGTCACGTCGATGGGTCTCCCCCTCCGCTTCGGCGTCGTGCACGACTTCCGTTGCCCCCCGGGCAGCGACGTGCCCATGCCCCGGGTCTACGCCGAGACCTTCGAGCAGATCGAGCTGGCCGAGCAGTGGGGCCTGGACCTCTGCTGGTTCACCGAGCACCACTTCATCGACGACGGCTACCTGCCCAACTTCGTGCCCGTGGCCGCGGCGGCCGCGGCCCGCACGACGACCATGCGCTTCTCCACCGACATCTGCCTCATGCCCTTCCGCCACCCGGTGCGGCTGGCGGAGGACCTGGCCATCCTCGACAACATCTCGAACGGGCGCATGGAGCTCGGTGCGGGCATGGGCTACGCCGCCCACGAGTTCGACGGTTTCGGCATCCCCCGGTCGCGGCGGGTGTCGCTGACCGAGGAGGCCCTCGAGATCCTGCGCCTGGCGTGGTCGGGCGAGGCCTTCACCTTCGAGGGCAAGCGCTGGTCGTTCCGGGACCTGCGGGTCACCCCCGACCCCGTGCAGCCCGGCGGGCCACCGCTGTGGGTGGCCGCCACCAGCCGGGCCGGGGCCGAGCGGGCCGCCCGCTTCGACACCCACCTGCTGCCCCAGGGCGCTCGGGACGTGGTGCTCGACCCCTGGCAGGAGCGGCTGCGGGCCGACGGTCGCAACCCCGCGGCCAAGCGGGTGGGCGTGATCCGCGGCGTGTTCGTCACCGACGACGTCGAGCGGGACTGGCCCCCCGTGCAGGCGGCCGAGCGCTACCGGCGCCAGGTGTACGTGGGGCTGATCAAGTCGGCCGCCGACAACATGGGCCGGGGTGACGGGCCCCGGGTGCCCATCCCCCTGAACCCGCTGCAGTGGACGGTGGGCGACGTCGACCACTGCGTGGCCGAGCTGACCACATTGATGGGCGACCACGGCCTGACCGATGTGGTGACCTGGGGCGGGCCGCCGGGTCTGCCGCCCTCGGCCATGAACGCGTCGCTCGAGCGCTTCGCCCTCGAGGTCGTGCCCCGGGTGCGAGCGGCGTTGGCCTGACCTCAGCGAGTGCCTGCCCTGATGATGCCTGCCCTGATGACGGAGGTGGAGCGGTGAGCGAGACGGTGCGCTTCGAACGCAGCCACGACATCGAGATCGAGGCCGCTCCGGCCGAGGTGCTCGACTACGTGTCCAACCCCCAGACGTGGCGGGAGTGGATGCCGGCCACCCACGACATCGACAGCCCCGACCGCCCGTTGCAGGCCGGTGAGCGCTTCACCGAGCGTTGGGGCACCAGCCGGGGCGAGGTCCAGCTCGACTGGCACGTCAGCGGGCGGGAGCACCCCACGAGCTGGGAGGCGTGGACCGAGACCACCTTCATCGGCCGCATAGAGGCCCGCTACACCTGTGTGGCGACGCCGACGGGCACCCGCTACACCCGCACGATCGTCAACCCCGCCCGCCCCAAGGCCCCGACAGACGAGGTCGTGGCCCGCATCGACGACGAAGCTGCCGTCTGCCTGGCCAACATCAAGGCCGCCGTCGAACGCCGCCGGGCTGCGGTCCCCTCGTAGGCGGCGCCCATTCGTGGCCCGAGAGCGGGCTGGTCACACGGTGCGCACGTCGATCGGTCGGGGCAGGTGCTGGGACAGCAGCCGGAGATCGTCGGGATCGCCGGTGAGCACGGCGCGCCGGTGGTGGGCAGCGGTGAGTACGACGTGGGCATCGACGACGTCGGAGGTCCCTGCCCGGGCCAGCAGCGCGCCGACATCGTGGGCGTCGGCCCGACCGAACTCGACGATGTCGCACCCCCGCAGGAACCGGCGCAACAACACCTGTCGGGTGGAGCAGCTGGCCTGGGCGACGACCGGAGCGGTGGTCAACGGCACGATCCCCGCCTCGAGCCTGGCCTCGTGCTGGGCCCAGGTGCGGCGGTCGCTGCGATCTGCGGCGATCAGCGCTCCAGCGTCGTAGACGATGGTCACGCCGTGCGCCGGACGCGAGCGGCCATCTCTTCGGCGACCGCCCGTCGCGCCGCGGCCCGCTCGGCGGCGGTCAGCGGCCCCGCTTCCACCTCCCACTCGGCGACGGCGGCGAGCCCGTCCCTGATGAGCAACGCACGACGGGCGGCCTCGGTCAACCAGGCCGAGACGCTGACGCCATCCTCCTGGGCAGCCCGCACGATGCCGTTGTGGACCTCAGGATCAACGGTGATGGCCAGCTTCGGTGACGGGTTGCCGCGGGGCACAGCCGAACTGTACTACCACAGTAGGAGGATCGATCTGCGTGCCGGCACCGGAGCGGCGGGGCGCGGGGCGACCTACGCTGCGGAGCGCCTGGGGGTGGGGGCCGCCAGGCACCGGGGGGTTGCCGCCATGCTGTCCTGTTACCGCGTGCTCGATCTGTCCGACGAGCGCGGCCTGTTCTGCGGCCACGTGCTCGGCCAACTCGGCGCCGACGTCGTGCACGTCGAACCACCCGGCGCCGCCGACACCGAGCGTTCGACCACCTGGCTGGCCTACACGGGCGGCAGCCGCAGCGTGGCCCTCGACCTCGACGACCTGGCGGACCGCCAGCGGTTCCTCGACCTGGTGCGCAGCGCCGACGCCCTCGTCGAATCGGCCGATCCCGGCACCTGGGAGGCCCGGGGCCTGGGCTACGACCAGCTGTCCGAGCTCAACCCGGCCCTGGTGTGGGTGTCCATCACCGCCTTCGGCTCCCACGGGCCCAAGGCGGGCTACGCGGCCACCGACCTCATCGTGCAGGCGGCCTCGGGGGCGGTGGACCTGTGTGGGCCCGCCGACCGGCCCCCGTTGCGCACCTCGGGCACGACCGCCTTCGCCCATGCCGGGGCCGAGGCCGCCGGCGGCACCCTCATCGCCCTGGCCGAGGCCCGCCGGTCGGGTCGGGGCCAGCGGGTCGAGGTGTCGGCCCAGCGGGCCAAGAACCTGACGTCGTTCTTCCTGACCCAGGCCGAGCGCATCGGTCACAAGCGGGTGCGTCGCAGCGGCAGCGGCTTCGAGATGAGCGGGGTGACGTTCCCCTTCGTGTGGCCGTGCGCCGACGGCTTCGTGTCCCTGACCCTGGCCCTCGACGGGGTCAACCGACCCTTCCTCCAACGCCTCATCGCCTTCATGGTCGAGGAGGGTGCCATCGACGACGACCTGGCCACGACGGACTGGGTCGTGCACGTCCGCGCCGTGCGCGGCGGCGAGCAGCCCAACACCGACATGGCGCGCCTGGTCGACGCCGTGGCCGCCTTCCTGGCCGCCCGCACCAAGGCCGACCTCATGGCTGCGGCCCTCGACCGTCGCCTGCTGCTCGTGCCCGTGTCCACGTTCGCCGACTCGCTCGACAGCCCGCAACTGGCCGAGCGCGACTTCTGGTCCGAGGAGGCCACGGCCAGTGGTGCCCGGTTGCGCCTCCCCGGCCACCTCGTGCGGGGCGCCCCCCGCCCGGCCCAGGCGTCGACCGCCGCCCCCGTGGTGGGCCAGCACACCGACGAGGTGTTGGCCGAGGTCCGCCAGCCCGCCGTCCGTCCCGGGCCCCGACCCGCGGTCGACGACGACGCGGCTGACGCGCCGCTGGCCGGGGTGACGGTGCTGGACATGATGTGGGTGATGGCCGGGCCCAGCTCGACGGGGGTGCTGGCCCAGTACGGGGCCACCGTGGTGCGGGTGGAGAACGCGGCCCGGATCGACACCGTTCGCCTGCTCGCCCCCTACTACGACGGCAAGGCGGGCCGGGAGACGTCGGCCGCCTTCGGCGCCATCAACGCCGGCAAGCTGAGCATCACCCTCGACCCCAACAACCCCGAGGCCAGGGCGGTGCTCCTCGACCTGGTGCAGTGGGCCGACATCGTGACCGAGTCGTTCTCACCCAAGGCCATGAAGGCGTGGGGGCTCGACCACGCGTCGCTGAAGAAGGTCAAGCCCGACCTCATCATGTTGAGCTCGTGCCTGTTCGGGCAGAGCGGGCCCTACGCGCTGGTGGCCGGTTACGGCACCATGGGAGCGGCCATCGGCGGCATGGTCCAGCCCACGGGCTGGCCCGACCAGCCCCCCTCCGGTCCCTACGGCGCCTACACCGACGCCTGCTCCCCCCGCATCAGCACGGCCGCCCTGCTGGCCGCCCTCGAGCACCGCCGCCGCACCGGTGAGGGCGTGTACCTCGACCAGTCCCAGATCGAGGCGTCGTTGCACTACATGACCCCGGCCCTGGTCGACCACCAGCTCAACGGCACCGACTGGGACCGCCTGGGCAACGACGACCCGACCATGGCCCCCCACGGCATATTCGGGGCCGACGGCGACGACGAGTGGGTGGCCATCGCCGTGCGCGACGAGCACGACTGGCAGGCCCTGACGTGGGCCATGGGCCGCCCCGACCTGGGCGAGGACCCCGACCTGGCCACCGTGGACGGCCGACGGGTCCGAGGGGCCGAGATCGACGCCGCCATCACCGCGTGGACCTGCGGTCGGGCCCCGGCGCAGGCCGAGGCCGAGCTCCAGGCCGTGGGCGTGCCCGCCCACGCCGTGGTGCACGCCGGCTTCCCCGAGGACGCCCAGCTGACCCACCTCGACCACGTCGTCACCGTCACCCACCAGGGCCGACCCGACCGCCTCGTCGAGCGCACCCGGATCGAGCTGACCCGCACCCCACCCCGACCCAGCCACGTCCCCACCATGGGCCAGCACACCGACGCCGTGCTCGCTGACCTGCTCGGTTACGGGCCCGAGCGCATCGCCGCCCTGCGGGCCTCGGCCGCCCTGGGCGGTGAGCCCAACCGCTGAGGGTCAGCCCCGCTCGGGGGCGTCGGCGCCCTCGTCGTCGGGCAGTCCGGGGTCCTCGACGCCGGCGTGCTCGTCGCGGTCGGCCCACTCGAGCAGAGGGTCGATGGCGAAGACGGCCCCGTCGATGCCGGCGTGGAGGTCGCCGAGCTGGGCGAAGCGGGCGGGCACGGTGGCCATGGTGAAGTCAGCCGACTCGACCACGTCGATCTCGTCCCAGGTGATGGGGGTCGAGACCCGCCCCTCGGGGCCGCCCCGCACCGAGTAGGCCGACGCCATGGTGTGGTCGCGTGCGTTCTGGTTGTAGTCGACGAACATGGCGGCAGGATCGCGGTCCTTGCGCCACCACGTGGTCGTGACCAGGTCGGGGACCCGTCGCTCGACCTCACGGGCGAAGGCCAGGGCCGCCCGGCGCACGTCCTTGAAGCCGTGGTCGGGGGCGATCCGGACGTAGACGTGCAGGCCCTTGCCGCCCGAGGTCTTGGGCCAACCCACGGCGCCGAGCTCGTCGAGCACCTCGTGGACCACGCCGGCGACCGTGCGCACGTTGGCCGGCGGGCACTCGGGCATGGGGTCGAGGTCGATGCGCCACTCGTCGGGCTGCTCGACGTCGGCCCGGCGCGAGTTCCAGGGGTGGAACTCGACGGTGGACATCTGCACGGCCCAGATGACCGCGGCCAGCTCGGTCACGCACAGCTCGTCGGCGTGCTGGCCGTAGCGGGGGAAGGTGATCCGCACGGTCTCCAGCCACGGCGGGGCCCCGCCGGGCACCCGCTTCTGGTGGACCTTGTCGCCGCTGACCCCCTTGGGGAAGCGGTGGAGCATGGTCGGCCGCTCGCGCAGGGCGTTGACGATGCCCGGACCCACGGCCAGGTAGTACTCCACCAGGTCGAGCTTGGTGGCCCCCGTGGCCGGGAAGTACACCCGGTCGGGGTTGGAGATCCTGACCGTGCGCTCCCCCACCACGAGCTCGACCGCCGGCGCCTTGGCCACGGGCACGACCCTAGGCGCGCCGGCACGGGGACGATCCCCGTGCCGGCCGGCCTCGTCAGCCGAGGGCGCCCACCAGGGCGGCGAACACGGCCCCGGCGGGCGTCGGAGCCCCCTGACCGGCGACGACGTCGCTGTTGGTGACCACGATGATGGTGGTGTCCAGCTCGTAGCTGTGCATGAGCACGGTGGTGTAGCCGGGGATCTCGCCGGTGTGGCCCCACCAGCCACCGCGGTCGCCGATGCCGTAGCCGTAGCCCGACGTGGCCGTGAGCGGGGGCAGGCCGAACACGATCGAGTCCCGCCGCTGCTGCTGCATCTCGGGGCTGAGGATGCCCTCACCGGTGAACAGGGCGTCGGCCCACAGCTTCAGGTCGTCGAGGGTGGAGACGACCTCGCCGGCGGTGAACGCCTCGGACGGGCTCCACCCCGTGGCGTCGGTGGTCTGGCCGTCGGGCTGGCCCTGCCCGGTCACGCCGTGCAGGGCGGGCTCGGCGATGGCCGCGGTCCCCGTGGGGAACGTCGTGTCGACCATGCCCAGGGGGCCGAACAGGCGCTCCTGGAACACGTCGGCGATGGGCTGCCCGGTGACCTGCTCGATCACCAGGCCCAGGAGCACGTAGTTCGTGTTCGAGTACGACCACCCCTCACCGGGGGCGAAGTCGGCCGGGGTGTCGGCCACGAAGGCCAGCAGCTCCTCGGGGGTCCACTGCCGCTCGGGGTCGGCGAACAACTGGGCCTGGAACTCGTCGCTGGCCGTGTAGGTGGGGATGCCGGCCGTCATGTCGAGCAACTGGGCCAGCGTGGCCACCTCACCGTTGGGCATGCCGGCCACGTACGTGCCGATGACGTCGTCGAGGGACAGCTTCCCCTCCTCGACCAGCTGCAGGACCACGGTGGCGGTCATGGTCTTGGTGAGGCTGCCGACCCGGGTGTGGTCGCCGGCCGTGGCCGCCTCGTCCATGCCCTCGCCCCGGGTCCCCGAGCTGGAGACCCAGCTGCCGCCAGGCGACCACACCCCGGCCACGA
The DNA here is from genome assembly GCA_038255145.1 of Acidimicrobiales bacterium. Lineage (GTDB taxonomy): Bacteria > Actinomycetota > Acidimicrobiia > Acidimicrobiales > CAIXPF01 > WHTX01. The sequence goes on along the minus strand of JBBSLP010000021.1, from coordinate 18,740 downwards.
CGCCGGGGAAGCCGAGCGCGGCCCGGGTGTCGTCGAGGGCGGCCTGGAAGCGGACGGCCGTCGCCTCGTCGACCGGCGTCGCGCTCCCACCCGGCGCCCCGGCCACCGTCGTGGTCGTCTCCTCCGACGAGCCGCCGTCGGACGTCGGCGGGGTCGCACCCCAGGACCCGGGCCCGGCGCTGCAGCTCACCGAAGCCAGCACCAGGCCCGACAGGGCCAAGCCGCTCAGGCGCCGTCGGCGACCTCCAGCCCGACGCACCGCCACCCGTCCCGACTCCGTCTCCACCCACACTCGTTCCATCGTCCTCCCGTCCACCTTGCTGTCCATCGTCCTGCTGTCCATCGTCCTGCTGTCCATGTCCTGCTCCTAGAGCGGCAGGGTGTGGGCGAGCACGCCTTCGCCGGGCACCCGTTCGGCCAGGACGCGGACGAGCTCGATGGCGTCCATGTGCACCGTCTCGCCACCGGAGCCCTGCACGAACGTGACGGCCAGGGGCCCGGTGAGCTCGAGGGTGAACGGCTGGCCGTGGGTGGCGGCCCACTCGGCGACCAGGTCGGCCAGCAGGCGACCGTCGTGGTCGGGCTCGGCGTCCAAGGGGCGTCCGGTGGCCATGGCCAGGTCGATGCGGTGCGCCCACACGTCGCGGGTGAAACCCAGGTCGAACAGATAGGACAGGGGCTGGCGGTCGACGGGTGGGGGGAGCTTGAGCAGGGGTAACCGGGCGATGGGCCGGGGCAGGCGACGACGGGCCGCCAGGGCGCGGGCCGAGGTCGTGTCCCACTCGACGATGAGCTCCTCGGGGGTGCGGGTGGCGCGTTCGCGCACCTGCACCTCGTTCATGCCGTCCCACCAGAACTGCCCGCCGATCTCGATCCGCAGCGGTCGACCGGCGCGGATCTGGCGCACGAACTCGCGGGGTGAGGCCTGCCCGGCGGCGGCGCCGATCAGGTGGGCGGCCACGCGTGCACGTCCCACAGGGTGCAGTCGGTGGACTTGGTCCAGTCGTCGGCGTCGAACGTGCGCAGCTGCTGGCCGAGCTTGCGGTTCTCGACGGCGGCGATGGCGTAGGCCTCGTCGCGGCCGATCCGGGCGATGTGGGAGATGTCGGTGGCGGTGGTGGTCATGGGGTGGGTCCCTCCTCATCGGCCCGCCGGCGAACGTCGGCGAGGAACATCTGGGTCGACCGCTCGGCCAGCTCCACCCAACGCACCCCTCCGGGGTCGTTGGCCACCTGCTGGTGAGCCAGGCCCGAGGCCAGCGCGGTGAAGAGGTCGATGTCGGGCTGCTCGGTCACGCCGGCAGCCGCCAGCAGCCGGGTGGCCAGCTCGTAGAACTCCAGCGCCCGAGCGAAGGAGGCGTCCGAGGGCTCGAAGCCGGGGATGGTGCGCTGGAACAGCAGCTGGTGGCGCACGAGGTCCTCGCTGGAGAACACCGTGCAGGCGGCCAGGAACGCGGCGAGCGTCCGGTCGGGGTCCTCCTCCACCGGGAGGGCGGCCATGGCCTCGAGCAACTGGCGGTTGCCGTCGGCGAACATGGCGTCGTAGAGAGCCAACTTGGAGTCGAAGTAGGCGTAGAGGGACGGCTGGCGCAGGTCGACCCGCTCGGCGAGGTCGCGCAGCGAGATGGCGGCCAGACCGTCCCGGCGGGCCAGGTCCCAGGCCTCGGCGACCAGGAGGGCCCGCTTCGCCTCGTGACGGACCCGGCGACGGTCGACCGGCGGCCCTGGCCCCTCATCGCCCTTTACGTCCACCATGTTCGAACACCGATCGTTTATCTATCAATCATTGATTACCTATGAACGATAGAAGTACCTGTCACGTCGCTTGTCAAGGGGTGCTGACCGGCGGTGGCCACCGACCGCATCGGCGCCAGCGGATAGGGTCCGCGGCCATGGACGTCTTCGATGCCATGGGCACCGCCCGGGCCATCCGCTACCTCAAGCCCGACCCGGTGGCACCCGAGCTCATCGAGAAGCTGGTGTGGGCGGCCACCCGGGCCTCGAGCCCGAGCAACAGCCAGCACTGGGCCTTCGTCGTCGTCACCGACACCGAGAAGAAGGCCCGCATCGGTGGGGCCATCGCCGACGCCGTCTCCGGGGCCATCCAGGTGCCGGGGCCCGAGGGCGACCGCTCGGTGCGGCTCATGCTGGCGGGGGCGAAGGCCCTGGCCGAGGGCCTCGCCACCGCCCCGGTCCTGGTCCTGGTGTGCGGCCGCAACGTCTACCCGGCCGACAAGCCCGACGAGATGCTGGTGTGGTCGGCCTGCTACCCCGCCGCCCAGAACCTCATCGTCGCCGCCCGCGCCCTGGGGCTCGGGGCCACGTTCACGACGTTCCAGCGCCGGGCCGAGCACGTGGTGCGCGAGACCCTGGGCATCCCCGACGACGTGCGCATGGCCGCGCTGATCCCCATCGGCTGGCCCGATCGACCCCACGGGCCGGTGCAGCGCAAGCCCATCGACGAGGTCATCCACTGGGAGGGCTGGCAGGTCTGACCACCGCCGTGGCGGCGCCGACGAAGCCCGGCGGGGCGCCGCAGTAGGGTCCCGCCCATGGGGGACCAGGGGAGCTCGAGCGCGGCCGCGGCCGCGGCCAACGGGGCGAGGCCAGCTGGCGGCGGCAAGGTCGCCGATGGCGCGCTGCGCCCGTCACCGGCCGAGCGGGCCGCTGCGTTCGCGCCGCTGGTGGCCGAGCACATCGCCGCCACCCAGCGCGACCGCCGCCCGGCCACGCCGGTCATCCGGGCCCTGGCCGACGCCGGCCTGCTGCGGGTCCTGGCGCCGCGGGCGTACGGGGGTGAGGAGGTCAGCGGGCTCGAGTTCATGGCCCTCGTCGAACGGGTGGCTCGGGTCGACGGGTCGGCCGGGTGGACGGCCATGACGTTGAACGAGGAGATCGAGATCTCCTGCGGCTACGCCCCCTCGGCGACGATGCGCGAGGTGTGCACCTCGTCACCGGCGGTGGTGGTGGCGGGGTCGGGGGCGGCGCTGGGGCGGGCCCGCCGGGACGGTGACGGCTGGCGGCTGACCGGACGCTGGCCGTTCGTGACCGGAGGGCCGGCGGCCGACCAGATCGTGGTGGGCGCCACCGTCGAGGGTCCCAAGCCCCGTCGGTTGTGCTTCGCCCTGCTGCCCGCGGCCGAGGTCACCATCCTCGACACGTGGGACACGGTCGGGTTGCGGGGCACGGGGTCCCACGACGTCACCGTCGAGGACGTGTTCGTGCCCGACGAGCGCATGGGAGTGGTGGCCGACGGCCGCGACACCCTGATCGACACGGCCCTGTTCCGGTTGCCGCCGTCGTTGCGCTTTCCCTTCCCCAAGGTCGGCGTGGCCACCGGCGTGGCCCGAGCCGCGCTGGAGGAGTTCTCCCAGCTGGCCCAGGGCAAGAAGGCCCGGCTGAGCCGCACGTTGCTGCGCGACCGCCCCGACGCCCAGCTGGCCATGGCCCGGGCCGAGGGCCTGATCGGCTCGGGTTGGGCCTTCGCCGTGGAGATGGTGGAGACGACCTGGGCCCTGGCCTCGGCCGGGGAGCCCGTGCCCGCCGACGTCCACGCCCGGGCCCGCATCGCCTACACCCAGGCGGTCGCGGCGTGCGTGGAGGCGGTGGAGGTGTTGTGCACGGCGGCGGGGACGACGGCCAACCTGACCAGCTCCCCCCTGCACCGTTACCTGGCCGACGTGCGGGCCGTGCCCCAGCACGTGATGGTCGGCGGCTACACCAACCTCGACGCCGGACGCGTCCTGCTCGGCCTGCCCCCCACGGACGCCCTGTTCTGACCCGCCGGCCGGGCCGTTCTGACCCGCTGGTTCGGTCATCAAGCGGGGCCGCTCGTGGGCTGGCGACCGTCGGCGCCGGCTGCGTACGGTGAGCCTCTCACCGAGGGGGGACATCATGGGACGACTCGACGGCAAGGTGGCCATCGTCACGGGCGGCGCCCGGGGTCAGGGCGAGGCCGAGGTCCGGCTCTTCATCGCCGAGGGCGCCAAGGTGGTGGTCTCCGACGTGCTCGTCGAGGCCGGCGAGGCCGTGGCCGAGAGCCTGGGTGACGACGCCGTGTTCCTCCGCCACGACGTGTCCCGCGAGGACGACTGGGAGGCGGCGGTCAACCTGGCCACCGAGCGCTTCGGCGGCCTCGACGTGCTGGTCAACAACGCTGGGATCCTGCACAACGCCACCATCGCCCGCCACACCCTGGAGGCCTACGAACGGGTCGTGGCCGTGAACCAGGTCGGCGTCTTCCTGGGGATCCGCGCCGCCATCGAGCCCATGACCGCCCGCGGCGGCGGCTCCATCGTCAACATCTCCTCGGGTGCGGGCATCCGGGCGACCAAGTACAGCTTCGCCTACGCGGCGACGAAGTACGCCGTGACCGGCATGACCGCGTGCGCGGCGCTGGAACTGGCCCGCAACGGCATCCGGGTGAACTCGATCCACCCCGGCCTGATCGACACCCCCATGGTGGCCACCGATGAACCGGACGGCCACAGCCGGCTCGTGCGGGCCACCCCCATGCGCCGCCAGGGCGAACCCGAAGAGATCGCCCGCGTCGCCCTCTTCCTGGCCAGCGACGAATCGTCCTACATGACCGGCGCCCACGTTCCCGTCGACGGCGGCGTCACCGTCTAGATGCGTTCGGTTGGGGCAGGCGCCCCACCGGCGAACGGCCCCGCCCCCAGCTCGGCCGGTTGCCGATGGGCCCGCCCAAGACGACGGCGGTCGCTAGGGTTCGCGGCCCGGCGCGGTCGGCCGAGCGGGCCAGGAAGCGAGATCACCATGGGTGTCGAGCAGCTCACCGGCGGGTTCGCCCCGCGCATTGGCGGGACGCGATGAGCTCGGTGCCGCTGTCGATCCTCGACCTGGCGTCCGTCGGCGAGCGCGAGACGATCGGCGAGAGCTTCGCCGGCAGCGTGGCCCTGGCCCAGCTGGCCGAGCGGGCCGGCTACCGGCGGGTCTGGTACGCCGAGCACCACAACATCAACTCGATCGCCTCGTCGGCCACCGCCGTGCTCATCGCCCACGTCGCCGCCCACACCGAGCGCATCCGCCTCGGCTCCGGTGGCGTGATGCTGCCCAACCACTCGCCCCTGGTCATCGCCGAGCAGTTCGGCACCCTGGCCTCACTGCACCCGGGCCGGATCGACCTGGGCCTGGGCCGGGCGCCGGGCAGCGACCAGCAGACGACGTACGCGCTGCGCCGCAACCCGGCGTCGGCCGAGCGCTTCCCCCAGGACGTCGTCGAGCTCCAGGGCCTGCTCAGCGACACCAGCCCCATCCCCGGGGTCAAGGCCATCCCCGGCCAGGGCACCCACGTCCCCCTGTACATCCTGGGGTCGTCGCTGTTCGGCGCCCAGCTGGCGGCGCAGCTGGGACTGCCCTTCGGCTTCGCCTCCCACTTCGCCCCCCAGTCGCTGCACGACGCCATCCGCATCTACCGGTCGCGCTTCCAGCCGTCCGTGCAGCTCGAGCGGCCCCACGTCATCGCCGGGGTCAACGTGATCGCCGCGGACAGCGATCCTGCGGCCCAGGCCCAGCTGGAGCGCACCCGCCGGGCCCGGACCCGCAACCTGTTCGGCCGGGGCGAGCACCGCCTGACCGACGACGAGGTCGATGCCATCCTGCGCTCGCCGCAGGGGGCCTACGTGGAGCAGATGCTGACCTACTGCGCCGTGGGCACGCCCCCCACCGTGGCTGCCTACATCGACGAGTTCCAGCGCGCTACCGGCGCCGACGAGCTGATCGTCGTCCACCAAGCCGACAGCGTCGCCACCCGGCTCCGCTCCGTCGAGCTCCTGGCCAGCGCCGTCGACCCCCGGGGGGCCACGAACATCCCCTGAGCGCGGCGTGCCGACGACACGGGAGCGACACGAACGCACGACAGGGCGGTCGCCCGCAACGCCCGGTGCACGTGGCCGCACGGCACCCGAGATCCTGGACCGCAGCCCGGCGGTGCCGCCGGCGTCACGGCGAGCCTCCACCCAGCCCAGGTCGCTTCGATGCCCGCGACGGGCACGAGGCCCTACCCTCCGGCCCATGGCACTGACGACCGATGCAACGAAGCAAGTGGAAACCCCCACGATCGTGGGGGACCACGTCGGGCACCACGAGGTGGTGGTGCTCGGGGCGGGCGTGTCCGGGATCTACCAGATCAAGAAGCTCGTCGACCTGGGGGTCGATGCAATCGTGCTCGAGGCCGACGACGACCTCGGCGGCACCTGGTACCGCAACCGCTACCCCGGTGCCCGCTTCGACTCCGAGAGCTACACGTACGGCTACTCCTTCTCCAAGGAGGTGCTCGACGGGTGGCATTGGAAGGAGCGGTTCTCGGCCCAGCCGGAGAACCTGAAATACCTGAACTTCGTGGCCGACACGTTCGACCTCCGCCGCCACATGGTGTTCGGCGCCCGGGTGGCCTCGATGACGTGGGACGAGGCCGAGCGCCGCTGGACGGTGCAGCTGCAGGACGGGCGGTCCTGCACCGCCCGCTTCGTGATCACCAGCATCGGTCCGCTGTCGATCCCGACGCTGCCGAAGTACGAGGGCATCGACGACTTCGGGGGCCAGTCCTTCCACACCTGGGCGTGGCCCAAGGAGCCGGTCGACCTCGCCGGCAAGCGCGTAGGCGTCATCGGCACCGGCGCCACCGGCATCCAGGTCATCGCCGAGATCGCCGACAAGGTGGGCGAGCTCACCGTCTTCCAGCGTCGGCCGAACTGGAGCAAGCCCCTCAACAACGCGCCCATCGACGACGAGGAGATGGCCGTCATCCGGGCCCGTTACGACGAGATCTTCGCCAACTGCAAGGCATCACCCGGCGGCTTCGAGCACGTGCCCCGCTTCGGCTTCTGGGACGCCACCCCCGAGGAGCGCAGGGCCCTCTGGGACGACCTCTACGACCGGTCCGGCTTCGCCATCCTCGCCGCCAACTACGGCGAGATCTTCTGGGACGAGGCTGCCAACCAGGAGTTGTCCGACTACATGGCGGAGCGCATCCGCCAGCGGGTCACCGACCCCGAGGTGGCCGAGAAGCTGATCCCCAAGGACCACGGCTTCGGCCTGCAGCGCCTGCCACTCGAGACGAAGTACTTCGAGGCCTACAACCGCGACAACGTTCACCTCGTCAGCATCACCGAGACCCCGATCGTGCGGTTCACGAAGACCGGCATCGAGACCACCGCCGGCCACCACGAGCTCGACATCATCGTGTACGCCACCGGCTTCGACGCGATCACCGGCGGCTACGACCGCATCGACATCCGCGGCGTCGACGGCGCCTCACTGCGCGACAAGTGGCGCGACAGCCCCAGCACCTACTTGGGCGTGCTGTCCCACGGTTTCCCCAACCTGCTGATGGTGGCCGGCCCGCAGAGCGTCTCGGGCTCGACCAACTTCCCCCGCGCCATCGAGACCGGCGTCGACTGGGTGACCGACCTGCTGCAACACGCCCGCGAGCACGGCACCACCCGTCTCGAGGCGCAGGAGGACGCCGAGCGCTCGTGGGTCGGCGAGGTGGAGCAAGCCCAAGAACGCATGCTGTTCCGGCGCAGCCGAGGCTGGTTCACCGGCTACAACTCCAACGTGGAGGGCCACGACACCGGCAAGGTGCGCTACCAGGCGTACTTCGGTGGTTCGCCCCGCTACAGCAAGGCGATCTCGAAGGCCGCGGCCGAGGGGTACCCGGCGATCACCCAGAGCTAGACCCGAGGAACGACGAAGCCCAGGCGACCCTGACGGGTTGACCTGGGCTTCTGACTGCACCCCCAACGGGATTCGAACCCGTGTCTCCACCTTGAGAGGGTGGTGTCCTAGGCCTCTGGACGATGGGGGCAGACGTGCACGCCGACCCGTGGGTGGGGCGTGCGGAGCGAGATTACCGGGACGCCTCGGCCGGGGCCAATGACGTTCGGGCAACCTCGAACAGCTCGGGGGGGAGGACTCGAACCCCCAACAGCAGGACCAGAACCTGTCGTGTTACCAATTACACCACCCCCGATCGGGCGAACCTCCACGTTAGCGACCTCGGCGTGCCCGCCACAAGGCACGTGGCCGCCACTAGAGGGATGAGAGCCTCCGGAACCCGATCAACCGGCCCAGGGCCACGGCCGCCGTCTCCCGGCCCAACGCCTCGATGTCCAGGTGGGAGGCGGCGGGCGACACCACGGCGTCCAACCCCACCTCCCTGGCGATGGCCAACAGCCGGAAGTCGTGGTACGGGTCCGACACCAAGATGGCCGTGGACATGCCCCGCCCGGCCAGGATCACCTGGGCGGCCGACAGGGCCTCGTAGGTGTTCGACGCGTCCACCTCGACCAGGATCGACCCCTCCTCGACCCCGTGCTGGCGCAGGTAGGTGTACCCCGTCAACCCCTCGGTCGTCCGGTCCCCCGGCAACCCCCCACCGGTGGGCACGATGACCTGGGCCAGCCCCTCGTCCCACAGCGCCAAGGCGTGGTCCAGACGGCCCTGCAGGGCCCCCGAGGGCTCGCCGTCGTACTGGGCCGCCCCCAGCACGATGACGGCGTCCACCGCCCGGGCCTGGTCCCAGCGCGACGCCCGCCACACCTGGAAGAACGTCACCCCCCCGTAGAGCACGAGCACGGTGACGGCCAGCAGGGTCAACATGACCAGCCGCCGCCCGGTGCGCAGGAGCTTCACCGCCGTTGCTCCCCTGTCTCCCTACCCACCGGCTCTAGCCGAGACGGGCCCGGGCCGCGCGCAGGCGCCCCAGCGTCCGGTCGCGGCCCAGCACCTCCATGAGGTCGAACAGGGGCAGGCTCACGGTTCGCCCCGTCACCGCCACCCGCACCGGCGCCTGGGCCTTGCCCAGCTTCATACCCTGACCCTCGACCACGGCGGTGAGCTGCTCGTGGAGCACGACCGGCTCCCAGGCACACGTCTCGTAGGCGGCGATGGTGGCGTCGAGCACGGCGCCCGACCACTCGTTCTTGACCACGGCCTTGGCCCACGCCGTCTCGTCGACCGGCACCTCGTCGACGAACACGCACTCCAGCCAGCCCGGCACCTCGGCCAGCACCTTGGTGCGCTCCTGCATGTCGCCGACCAGTCGGTCGACCACGGCGGGGTCGTAGGCCTCGGCCGGCCACGGGGCCAACGGGCCCGTCAACCAGGGCTGGGCCAGGTCGACGAAGTCGGCCGGGGCCATGGCCCGCAGGTACTCGCCGTTGACGTGGCTCAGCTTCTTCACGTCGAAGAAGGCCGGCGCCTTGGTCACGTCCTCGAGGCGGAACAGCTCGATGATCTCGGACATGGGGCGGATCTCGACGCCGTCGGGCGCCCCCCAGCCCAGGGTGGCCAGGTAGTTGGCCAGGGCGGGAGCGACGAAGCCCTGGGCCCGGTAGTCCTCGACGGCGACCACGCCGTCACGCTTGGACAGCTTCTTGCGCCGTTCGTTCACCAGCAGGGGCAGGTGGGCGTAGGTGATGTCGGCGGGGGCCCCCAGGGCCTTCATCAGCAGCAGCACCTTGGGCACGGTGTTGACCAGGTCCTCGCCCCGGATGGCGTGGGTGATGCCCATGTCGAGGTCGTCCACCGCGTTGGCCAGCAGGAACATGGCCGTGCCCGTGCGGCGCTGGATGACGAAGTCCTCCAGGTTCACGTTCTCGAACTCGACCCGGCCCCGGATCACGTCGTCCCAGCCGGTCACCCCCTCGTCGGGGACCCGGAAGCGGACGGCACCGTCGTCCTCGTAGGCCCAGCCGTCACGCAACAGCTGCTGCACGGCCTCGGCGTGGCGCTCGGTGCGCTGGGACTGCAGGAACGGCCCCTCGTCCCAGTCGATGCCCAGCCACTCGAGCGTGCGGAGGATCTCGTCGATCAGCTCGGGCTTGGACCGGTCGACGTCGGTGTCCTCGATGCGCAGCACGAACGTGCCGCCCACGGAACGGGCGAAGAGCCAGTTCTTGAGAGCCGTGTTGGCGCTGCCCACGTGCAGGAACCCGGTGGGCGAGGGCGCGAATCGAGCGCGGACCGTCACTCGCACCACGCTAGTCGGCGACCCTCTGGCGCCCAGGGAGCCCTGCGGCCCGCCGGGGAGAGGCGCAGGACACCAGCTGGGCTCAGTCCTCGCCGGCCTCGGGGTCCACGGGCTCGGGATCGAGGTGCAGGAGGGAGGCCCAGTCCTTGGCGTGGTCGGCGAGCACGGCGGCGTGGGTGCGGCGCAGGGTGGCCACGGGCACGGCGTCGGCCACGGCCCGCCGCTCGACGTAGTGGTGGCCGTGGGCCACCCCGGCGAAGCGGGCCAGGCGCCCCTTCAACAGCTCGGGGGCGGGGGTGGCGTCGAGGAAGCCCCACACGGCGTAGCCCACCGTCAGGTCGTGGATCATGGGGGCCCGGCCGAACAGCGATGCCCGCTTGAGGGCCACGGTGATGACCCCGGCATCCACGTCGGCCCGGGACTCGCCCTCGGCCAGGTGCAGCTTGTCGTCGAACAGGGGGAGCAGGTTGTAGACGTAGCCCTGGTCGGGCCCCTGGTTGCCCAGCTGCATGCCCCGGGGCTGGCCGCCCTCGTCGACGACCTCGCCGGGCCGGTCCGGCACCCACGACTCGGGTCGCCGGGGCGGCGACTCGTAGGAGCGCACGACCTGCGCCGGGACGATGGGGACGTACTGGGGGCCGCTCACCAGCCCAACGGTAGAGCGTCCATGGCCCGGCGACGAACTGCGGTTCAGCCCAGGGCGGCGACGGTCGAGGCCATGAGGTGGGCACCGACGGCCCCGGGATCGGCCACGCCGCCGACGGACACCATGAGCTCGGCCTGCTGGGGGGAACCGTCCGCCCCCACCAGGGCGATGACGACCGAGCCGTCGGCGGCCCGGAAGGCGGGCGCACCCAGGTCAGCCAGGTCAGCCAGGTCGACGCCGTCGGTGTAGATGGCCCGCGTGTCCTCGAACAGGTCCCGGGCCGTGTACGTCCCCCCGTCGGCATCGGTCTGGCGGCTGGCGGCCGTGGCCACCACCGACAACGAGGCGTAGGCCGAGGGGACATCGGTCGAGCTCCACGTGCACAGCTGCTGGCCCAGGGTGCCGGCGTCCGACGTCAGGGGCTGGGCCGCGGTGACGGCGACCTCGAGGGCGGCCGACACCTCGCCGGCGGTCAGCAACGAGCAGGGATCGCCGAGCGCCGTCGCGCTGACGGCGGGCAGGGCGGGGGTGCCCGCATCAGGAGCGGGTCCGCCCACGATCACCGTCGCCGGTTGGTCGGCCACGGCCGAGCTGGCGCCGCCCTGGGCGCAGGCGAAGCCGCCGACGACGGCGATGGCTGCGGCCAGGAGGAAGGCGACGACACGGGTGGTGGGGTGCACGGGGCCTCCGCGAGCGGGACGACGACAGGAGCTCCCCTGTCCATCGACCCGTACGCGGTCGTCCTTGACGGGGTGGATCTACCCACCCCGTCGGGCACGTCCATCCGGCGCGCCGGCCGGACGTGGGGGCCTCAGGCCGTCGTGGCCCCGTGGTGCAGCAGGGCGAAGACGATGGAGTCGTGCAGGGCCTGCCACGACGCCTCGATCACGTTCTCCGACACCCCCATGGTCGTCCACCGCCTCGAACCGTCGGTCGAGTCGATGAGCACCCGCACGACCGAACCGGTACCGGCCCCGGTGTCGAGCACCCGGACCTTGTAGTCGGCCAGGGTCACCCCCGACAGCTGGGGGAAGTGGTCGGCCACCGCGGCCCGGAAGGCGGCGTCGAGGGCGTTGACGGGGCCGTTGCCCTCGCCGGTGGCGATGTGGCGCTCGCCGTCGACCTTGACCTTGACCGTGCACTCGGTCTCGATGCCCTCGGCGTGACCCAGGGGGTTCTCGACCATGTCCGCAGCGGCACCGGGGCGGTGGTCCACGGTGACCCGGAACGACTCCAGCTCGAAGTACGTGGGCCGCCAACCGGTGGCCCGGCGCAGCAGCAGTTCGAGCGAGGCATCGGCCGTCTCGAAGAAGTAGCCGGCTGATTCGAGCACCTTGAGCTGGTCGAGCACCTCGCCCAGCTGCAGAGGGGTCAGCTCGACGCCCATCTCCTTGGCCTTGAACTCGATGGTGGCCCGGCCCGACAGGTCCGACACCAGGTAGCGGGTGCCGTTGCCCACCGAGGCGGGGTCGACGTGCTCGTAGGAGTCGGGCCGGCGGGCCAGGGCGCTGGTGTGCAGCCCGGCCTTGTGGGCGAAGGCCGACTGGCCCACGTAGGGCAACGCCTGAGGGTGGGGCAGGTTGACCAGCTCGGCGATGCGGTGGCTGACCTCGGTGAGCTTGGCCATGCCCCCCTCGGGCAGGGTGCGGATGCCCATCTTCAGGGTCAGGTTGGGGATCAGCGAGGTGATGTCGCAGTTGCCCGTACGCTCGCCGTACCCGTTCATGGTCACCTGGACCTGGGTGGCCCCGGCGATGACCGCGGCCAGGGCGTTGGGGGTGGCGCAGCCGGTGTCGTTCTGGGTGTGGATGCCGATCTGCACCCCGGCGAAGTGGCGGACCACGTCACGCACGATGGGCTCGACCTCGTGGGGCAGGGTGCCCCCGTTGGTGTCGCACAGCACCAGGGTGTCGACCCCGCCCAACGCCGCCCCCTCGAGCACCCGCAGGGCGTACTCGGGGTTGCGCTTGTAACCGTCGAAGAAGTGCTCGGCGTCGAAGAACACCCGCAACCCCTCAGCCTTGAGGAACCTCACCGAGTCCGACACCATGGCCACGCCCTCGTCGAGCGTGGTCCGCAGGGCCTCGAGCACGTGGTAGTCCCACGACTTGCCCACGATGCACACCGTGGACGTGCCCGCCTTGACCAGGGTCTGGAGGGTGGGGTCCTCGTCCGAACGGCCCCGGGGGCGTCGGGTCGAGCCGAAGGCCACCAGGGTGGCGTGGCCCAGGTCGAGGTCGGTGCCGGCGCGCCGGAAGAACTCCTCGTCCTTGGGGTTGGCCCCCGGGTAGCCGCCCTCGATCCAGTCCACGCCCAGCTCGTCGAGGGCGCGGGCCACGGCCAGCTTGTCCTCGACGGTCAGCGAGATGCCCTCGAACTGGGAACCGTCCCGCAGCGTGGTGTCGAACACCTCGACGGCATCGGGCCACGACGGGTCGTGGCGTGCACCGCGGTCGACCGGGCCGAGAGGCGCAGGCTCTGCTGCCCCCCGGTCAGAGGGCGACATGTTCGTTCCAGTCCTTGTACCGGTCGACCTGGCCTCTCACCGCGGCGTGGAACGTCTCCTGGATGCGCCGGGTGATGGGACCGGGATCGCCGATCTCGCGGTCGTCGACCGAGCGGATGGGCACGACCTCGGCCGCGGTGCCCGACAGGAAGGCCTCGTCCGCGGTGTAGAGGTCGCTGCGCAGCAGGTTGTCGAAGCGGAAGTCGATGCCCAGGTCGCGGGCGATCGTCAGCACCGAGTCCTGGGTGATGCCCTCGAGCGCGCCCGACGAGACCGGGGGCGTGATGATGGTGCCGTCGCGCACCACGAAGATGTTCTCCCCCGTGCACTCGGACACGTAGCCCTGGGGGGACAGCAGGATGGCCTCGTCATAGCCGGCCTTCACCGCAGCCACCTTGGCCATCTGGCTGTTGATGTAGTGCCCGGTGCCCTTGGCTGCGGGGGGCATGGCGTTGGGGTCGTGGCGCTGCCACGACGAGATCATCATGCGCACGCCGTTGCGCACGCCCTCGTCGCCCAGGTAGGCGCCCCACGGCCAGCAGGCGATGGAGACGTTGACCTCGCAGTGCAGAGGGTTGAGCCCCATCTCGCCATAGCCCAGGTAGGCGATGGGCCGGATGTAGCACGCCGGCATCTCGTTCTCGCGCACGACCTTCTTGGTCGCATCCACCAACTGCTCGACGGTGTAGGGGATGTCGATGAAGAGGATCTTGGCCGAGTTGAACAGGCGCTTGATGTGCGGGGTGAGCCGGAAGACGGCCGCACCCTGGTCGGTCTCATAGGCACGGATGCCTTCGAAGACGCCGTTCCCGTAGTGCAGGGTGTGGGTCAGGATGTGGATGGTGGCGTCCTCCCACGCGACGAGCTCGCCGTCCATCCAGACGTACTTGGTGGGCGTGATGGGCATGGGTCCCCCTACACTCCGGCGGCGATCAGGTCGCCGATCTCGCTGGTAGATCCAGTAGCTGTGGTCGCCTTGGCGCACGAAGCGGCGATGCGGGCGGCGGCCTCGGGCTCGCCGAGGAAGTCGAGCATCATGGCGGCCGACAGGATGGCCGCCGTCGGGTTGGCCTTGGCCTGTCCGGCGATGTCGGGGGCCGAGCCGTGGACGGGCTCGAACATCGAGGGACCGGTGCGGGCCGGGTTCAGGTTGGCCGACGAAGCGAAGCCGATGCCGCCGGAGACGGCGCCACCCAGGTCGGTGAGGATGTCGCCGAACAGGTTGTCGGTGACGATCACGTCATACCGCTTCGGGCTGTCGACGAAGTAGATGCACGCCGCGTCGACGTGGTTGTACGCCGTGGCGATGGCGGGGTATTCGGTAGCCACCTCGTTGAAGGCCCGCTCCCACAGGTCACCCGAGAACGTCAGCACGTTGGTCTTGTGCACGAGGGTGAGGTGGTTGCGCCGCCGCCCGGCCAGGTCGAAGGCGTAGCGCACGGCCCGTTCGACGCCGTGGCGGGTGTTGACCGAACCCTGGGTGGCCACCTCGAAGGGGGTGTCCTTGCGCAGGAACCCACCCTCACCGGCGTAGGTGCCCTCGGTGTTCTCCCTGATGACGATGAAGTCGATGCCCTTGTCGGGCAACAGGAACGGGCGCTGGTTGATGTAGAGGTCGAGCTCGAAGCGCATCTTCAGCAGCAGGCCCCGCTCGATGAGCCCCGGCGGGACCCCCGGCGTACCCACCGCACCGAGGAAGATGGCGTCGAGTCCCCGCCACTCGTCGAGCACGCTGTCGGGCAGCACGGTGCCGTCGCGCAGGTAGCGGGCGCCACCGAGGTCGTAGTCGACCGTGTCCAGCTCGACCCCGGCCGCGGCGATGACCTTGAGGCCCTCGGCCACGACCTCGGGCCCGATGCCGTCGCCTCCGACGATGCCGACCTTGTGCTTGCCCACGGACGTCCTCTCAACCCTGACCTCGGGACCGGACCCCGATGGACGGACAACAGCGCCTGACGAACAGCTGCGCCCTGGAGGACCAACGCGCACTAAAGAACAAAACCGCCCACCGAGGCGGACGGTCGAACGCGCACACCGGCGGGAGCCAGGGTGCGCTAGAGAATGACGGCTACGCGGGTGTTCGGGTCGCGGCGCATCGGCGGCGAGTCTCCCGCAGCGCCGTCGGACGCGTCAACCGCGATGGCCGGGCGCAGGAACGGCGGTCCGGGGGGAGCGCAAGGCACTCGGCGCTGTCGTAGTCCGGAGCTAGCATCCCTGCCCATGGCCGACGTGACCGAGCTCTCGAAGGATGCGCACGACCGCCTCCGGTCGGAGTTCGAGGACCTGACCGGGCGCGGTCGCGTGGAGATCGCCCGCAAGATCGAGGTGGCCCGAGAACTGGGCGACCTCTCCGAGAACGGCGACTACCAGGCCGCCAAAGAGGAGCAGGGCAAGATGGAGGGTCGCATCGGCCGTCTGTCCACCATCCTGCGCAACTGCGTGATCATCGAACCCAAGGCCGGCACCGACGTGGTGTCCGTGGGCGTGGTCGTCGAGCTCCGCTACGAGGGGGACACCGAGGTCGAGAAGTACCTGGTGGGCTCCATCGAGGAGCGGGCCGACGGTGTCACCGTGGTGTCACCCACCTCGCCGCTGGGCGAGGCTCTGGTCGGTTCCAAGGTCGGCGACGTCGTCAGCTTCGAGGCCCCGGGCGGCAAGCTCAAGGTCGAGGTCGTCACCATCGAGGGCTGACCCCGCTCCCCCGGCCGACCCGGCGAGGTCAGCGGGGGCCGAGACCGGCAGCCATCTCCACCTCCCGCGCCGCCGTGGTGACCGCGGTGGCGTAGCGCCGGCCGGGGTCCCGTGTGGTGCGGTCGATGGGCCCCGACACGCTGACCGCGGCCACCACCCGGGCGCCGTCGAGCACGGGGGCCGACACCGAGGCCACCCCCGGCTCCCGCTCGGCCACGCTCGATGCCCACCCCCGGGCCACCGCGGCCGGTTCGGCCCGCAGCACCTTGCCCGCCGAGCCCAGATCGAGGGGCAGGCTGGCCCCCAGGCCGACGATCGTGCGCAGCCCGTGGGGTGATTCGAGGGAGGCCACGCACACCCGGGACGGACCCTGGCGCACGTAGAGCTGCACGCTCTCGCCCGTCGCCTCCCGCAGCCGCTCGAGCGCCGGCGCTGCGGCCACGGCCAGGGGCAGCTCGGCCGCGGCGGCCCGACCCAGGGCGATGAGGCGCAGGCCGGGCAGGTAGCGGCCCTCGGCGTCGCGTCGCAGCAGGTCGTGGGCGACCAGCGCCGCGGCGAGGCGATGGGCCGTGGCCCGGGACAGCCCCGTGGCCACCACGAGGTCGGCCAGGGAGCGTGCCCCGCCATCGACGGCCTCGAGGACGGCGACCGCCTTGTCCAGGACACCGACGCCGGATAGCGTGCTGTTCACAGGTCGAGACACTGTCTCACATTCTGAGACGATGTCCGGCTCCAGTGCAAGCTGCGCACCGCAACCCGGAACCGATCCGGGATCCGCAGGCGAACAGAGCGAGAGGTAGGTGGCCGTGGGACGAACACTGGCCGAGAAGATCTGGGACGACCATCTGGTCCACTCCGCCCCCGGTGAGGCCGACCTCCTCTACATCGACCTGCACCTCGTCCACGAGGTGACCTCACCCCAGGCCTTCGACGGCCTGCGCCTGGCCGGTCGCCGAGTCCGCCGCCCCGACCTGACGGTGGCCACCGAGGACCACAACGTCCCCACCGAGAACATCGACCAGCCCATCGCCGACCCCATCTCCCGACGCCAGATCGAGGTCCTGCGGGAGAACGCGGCCGAGTTCCAGGTCACCCTGCACTCGATGGGCCAGCCCGGCCAGGGCATCGTGCACATCATCGGCCCCGAGCAGGGCCTGACCCAGCCGGGCATGACCATCGTCTGTGGCGACAGCCACACCTCGACCCACGGCGCCTTCGGGGCCCTGGCCTTCGGCATCGGCACGTCCGAGGTCGAGCACGTGCTCGCCACCCAGACGCTGCCCCAGAACCGGCCCAAGATGATGTCAGTGACCGTCGACGGCACCCTGCCCACAGGCTCCACGGCCAAGGACATCGCCCTCTACATCATCGGGGCCATCGGCACCGGCGGCGGCATCGGCTCGGTCATCGAGTACCGGGGCGAGGCCATCCGGGCGCTGTCGATGGAGGGGCGCATGACCCTGTGCAACATGTCCATCGAGTCGGGGGCCAAGGCCGGCCTCATCGCTCCCGATGAGACGACGTTCGAGTACCTCGAGGGGCGGGCCAAGGCCCCCACCGGTCAGGCCTGGGACGACGCCGTGGCCTACTGGCGCACCCTGCCCACCGACGACGACGCCCACTTCGACCGCGAGGTCGTGCTCGACGCCGCCGACATCACCCCCCACGTCTCCTGGGGCACCAACCCGGCCCAGGTCATGGGCATCGACGACCGCATCCCCGACCCCGAGGCCTTCGAGGACCACGCCCAGCGTGAAGCCGCAGCCCGGGCCCTGACCTACATGGGCCTCGAGGCCGGCACCCCGGTGCGCAACGTGTTCGTGGACACCGTGTTCATCGGCTCGTGCACCAACGCCCGCATCGAGGACCTGCGGGTCGTCGCCTCGGTCGTCGAGGGCCACCAGGTGCACACGGGCATGCGGGCCATGATCGTGCCCGGCTCCGTGGCCGTGAAGCGCCAGGCCGAGGCCGAGGGTCTCGACGCCATCTTCACCGCTGCCGGCTTCGACTGGCGTGAGGCGGGGTGCTCGATGTGCCTGGGCATGAACCCCGACCAGCTCAAGCCGGGCGAGCGCTGCGCCTCGACCTCGAACCGCAACTTCGAGGGTCGTCAGGGCCCCGGCGGTCGCACCCACCTGGTCAGCCCGGCCGTGGCCGCGGCCACGGCCATCACCGGCCACTTCAGCACCCCCGCCGACCTCGCCCCCGCGGGCCACTGAGCACAAGGACCATCTGAGCATGCAGGCAGTACGTGCGGTGAGCGGGCGGGCCGTCCCCCTGGACCGGTCCGACGTGGACACCGATCAGATCATCCCTGCGGTCTGGCTCAAGCGGGTCGAGCGCACCGGCTTCGGCAAGGGCCTCTTCGCGGCCTGGCGTGACGACCGCAGCTTCATCCTCAACGACGAGCGCTTCGTGGGGGCCACCATCCTGCTGGCCGGGCCGAACTTCGGCACGGGCTCGTCGCGGGAGCACGCGGTGTGGGCCATCATGGACTACGGCTTCCAGGCCGTCGTCTCGTCCCGCTTCGGGGACATCTTCCGCAACAACTCGACCAAGAACGGGCTGGTCCCCGTGGTCGTCGACCAGGCCCTGGTCGAGCAGCTCATGGCCGCGGTCGAGGCCGACCCCGACCTCGAGCTGACCATCGACGTGCAGCGGTTGCAGCTGTCGTGCCCGTCCCTGGGCATCGAGGTCGACTTCCCCCTCGACGCCGCCACCCAGGAGCGCTTCCTCGAGGGCCTCGACGACATCAGCCTGTCCCTGCGCTACGCGGAGGACATCGGGGACTTCGAGTCCCGCCGGGCCACCTACAAGCCCGTCGTCGCCAGCTGACGCCACTGACGTCGCTGCTGCCAGCGCCCGGCGGACCCTTGCGGCTGTCGGGCGCTGTTGCGCCCCCGG
>JBBSLP010000020.1:0-77287 GCA_038255145.1 Acidimicrobiales bacterium | reverse complement strand
GGCGCCGAGGCGGGCCAGCTCGACGATCACCTCCAACAACCGCTCCAACGCCACCGCCGTCACCGTGGCCTGGACCACCGACGCCCCCACCACCGTCACCCCGTGCCCGTAGAGGATGCACGCGGGCCGGTCGCCCAGGGTCTCGATCATCTCCGCGGCCAGCTCGGGTCGGGAGATGAGCACCGAGCGTGGGTACACGGGCACCCCACCCAGGGCCAGGCGCATGGCGGGGATGTCGAAGGCCCCGAAGCACGCCACCGGCCGCAACCCGGCCAGACCGCACAGCAGCGCCGAGCGGGGATGGGCGTGGACGACCGCCCCCACCTCGGGCCGGGCCCGGTAGAGCTCACCGTGGATGGGGTGCTCGTTGGGCGCCGACCAGCCGTGGGGCTCGTCCCGGTGCCGTCCGTCGAGGTCGAGCCGGCGGATGTCGGCGGCCTCGGTGGCGGCCAGGCCCCGTTCCCGAGGGCCGCGGCAGCGCAGCAGCATGCCGTCCTCCCAACGGGAGCTGACGTGGCCCAACACCCCGGTGACCAGGCCGTTGTGGGCCAGGACGCGACAGGCGGTGGCGACCTCGTCCCGCGCCGCGTCGAGGGCGGTGACCGTCTCCCACGGCTGGCGGGCATTCGGCGGCGGCCGGGGAGGGTCAACGGACACCGAGGCCCCCGTCGGAGCGCAGGACCTCGCCGGTCAGCCCCCGGGAGGCGTCCGAGGCCAGGTAGAGGTAGGCGCCGGCGTGGTCGGCCGGGCGCAGGGCCACGTGCAGGGGGGTGCGGGCCTCGAGCTGCTCCCGCCGGCCCGGGCGGTCGTCGAGCCGGGTGGTGGCCTGGCCCAGGCTGGCCGCGCCCCGCAGGTCGGTGTCCACCGTGCCCCCGGGGGCGACGCCGTTGACCCGCACGTGGGGCGCCTCCTCGTGGGCCAGCTGCTTCACCACGCCCCCCAGGGCGAACTTCGACGCCACGTACAGGGTCCCGCCCCGGCCCGGGTAGGTGCTCGAGCTGGACAGGGTGAGGACGAGGCTGCCCCGGCTCCGGCGCAGGGCAGACAGGGCGGCCCGGGCCGTGATCAGGGCGCTCTTCACGTTCAGCCCGAACACCTCGTCGAAGGCGGCGTCGAAGCGGTCCTCGGGGATGTCGGCCAGGTGGGTGTAGAGATCGAACACGCCCACGAAGGTGATGGCGGTGTCGAGACGGCCCCAGCGGTCGAGCGTGGCGGCGACCAGGGCGGCGTTGTCGGCGGGGGAGCGGGCATCACCCTGCCTGACCAGCAGTTCTCTGTCGCCGGCGGCAAGGGCGTCGACCTTGGAGACATCGAGCTCGAGCACGGCCACCTGGGCCCCGGCCGCCCGGAAGGCCTCCACCGTGGCCCGCCCGATGCCCGAGCCGGCGCCTACGCAGGCCACCACCTTGCCGGCCAGGTCGCTGAACGGCACCGTCATGTCGCTCGCCCGTCGGCCGCGGTGCCGTCGCCGGCCACCA
This sequence comes from Acidimicrobiales bacterium, assembly GCA_038255145.1. Taxonomy (GTDB): domain Bacteria; phylum Actinomycetota; class Acidimicrobiia; order Acidimicrobiales; family CAIXPF01; genus WHTX01. Next base: position 75,809 of record JBBSLP010000020.1, on the reverse strand, counting down.
GGGTGGAGAAGAAGGCCGGTGGCTGGCGGGCCAGGGCCTCGAGCTCCAGGGGGCACAAGCGCACGGCGTGGCCGGTCCGGGGGGAGGTGATCTCCAGCCGCACGCCGTTGCCGGTGCGCACCAGCCGGACCCTGACCTCGGCGAACTCGTTGGCCAGCGGCAAGAAGCCCTGGTCAGCGTGGCCAATGTGTTCCGCCGAATCGATATCGATTCGATGGATCGGAGCCCGGTCCCCATCCCCGCCCCGGTCGGCCGTCCCACCGTGGGCGGTCACAGGAACACGGCCAGGTTCTGGGTGCGGAGCACAGCCTCGTCCACGGTGATCAGCCTCGACAGCAGGCGCAGGCCGGCCGGCGTCACCGCCAGCACGTCGGAGCGCTCGGCCGACACCAGGTCCGGCGGCCGCACATCCGAGCGACTGCGGAACAGCAGCAGGTTGCTGACCACCGGCCACTCGACCCCGCCGCCGCCGCTCTCGACGGCCTCACCCACCCACACGTTGGTCACGAAGCGGCGCATGCGCGACGGCGGGTCCTCGGTCCACGCATGGCTGCCCACCAGCCGCTGCACCCGCTTGGCCAGGGAGTAGTGGTCCTCGTCGAAGTGGTCCATGGCCCCCAGCAGGCCCCCCACCGACCCCCGGGCCGCCGTCACCTGCACGGGCATGCGGTAGCGCACATCCGCATGCAGCAGGCCCAGCCACTCCTGGTAGCGCCCGAGGTCCAGCAACCGCGCTTCCACGGTCAGGAACCGGGTCGCCTCGACCTGGGCCACGGTGTCGGCCGGGGCCGGCAGCCCGGCGGCCTCGAAGGGGACACCAGGTCGGCCCACAGGCCCAGGTACTGGCGCTGGTTGTACTCGCCGTAGCCCACGTGGGCCGTGCCCGGGCCGGGCCAGTCCTCGAGCGGTGGGCGCAGGGTGCCACCCCCGGGAGCCAGGCCCATGGAGCCGTCGAGCTCGACCGACGCCGCCAAGCGGCCCTTGGCCACCGAGGTCATGGACGTCCAGTTCTCCACGTCGTCCTGCTCGAACATGCCCGACGTCCCGAAGGACATCAGGTAGGCCCGGTACGACGCCTCCTTGTACCAGTCCGGCGCCAGGCGATCGACGACGAACCACGAGCTCACCTCGGTCGACGTCGGTCCCAGCGGCTGCCACAACCGCAGCGAGATGAAGGGCACCACGTGCCCACCCCGATGCACCTTGGGCCAGTTGTGGACCAGGCTCAGGTTGGGGAACACCGTCGTGGCCGAGACCACGAAGCCCTTGCGCCCCACCAGGTCGAGCTGGGCCTCGGACCACACCGCCTTCATGCGCGCCACCATCTCGGGCGGGTAGCCGATGTAGGCCAGGTTCTCGTCGACATCCGTCGTGGGCAGCTTGTAGGTCGTGCCCCCGCCCACCCCGGCGAACCACAGCGCCCCTTCCTTGCGCTTGTGGCCCTTGGGCTCGAGGAACAGGCCGATCTCGACCACGCTCACGTGGGTGTGGGGGGTGTGGTACGAGTCGCCGCAGAAGTTCTCGGCCCCGATCTTCCAGTTGCAATCGACTCATCACGGACCACGATGAAGGAATCGTCGACGATGCGTCGGACCACGTAGTCCCCGGGTTCGGGGATCTCGGATTCGTGGGCCAGGAACTGCCACGTGCGCGAGAACAGGCGGTCCCGTTCGAGCTGGTGCACGCCGGGGTCGCTGTAGATGCCCGCGGGGAGCCGACCCGACGCCGCGGCGGCCCGCGCCTGCTCGATGTCCATGGCCCCTCCACCCCCGTGGTGCCCACTGGCTGCGCGCCCGCCTGTCTAGCCGGATGGCACCGTGGCCGCGGCGTGCACCACGGCCTGCAGCAGCTCGACCAGCCGCGGCCCCCACCGCGACGCCACGTCGTCGTCCACGGCGATCACCCGGCCCTGGGTCACCGCCGTCAGTTGCCCCCACCCCGGCCGGGCGGCCACGGTCACCGCGTTCTGCGCACAGCACACGGTGTCGGCCAGCACGATCAGGTCGGGGTCCTCCTGGACCACGAACTGGGTCGACAGCCGGGGCAGGCCGGTGCCGTCGTCGGCGGCGTCGGCGATGCTCACCAGGCCGGCCAGGCCGTACACCTGGCCGATGAAGGTGGGCGAGGTGACCGTGTAACCGCTGTCGTCGAGCTCGTGCACGTAGCGCAGCGGCGTCGTCCGGGCCGGCAACGTGGCCGCGGCGTCGGCCAGGCCCTGCTCGAGCGCGGTGGCCGTGGCTGCCCCCTCGGCGGCGTGGCCGGTGACCAGGCCGAGCTGGGTGATGTAGCCGTAGGCCTGGGCCAGGTCGAGGGGGGCCGGCTGTACGAGCACGGCGATGCCCTCGTGGCCCAGGGCGGCGGCGATGTCGTCCACGTCGTCGGCCAGGATGACCAGGTCGGGCTGGTAACCGACGATGGCGTCGACGTCGGGCTGGTACGCGGAGAGCGTCGTGGCCGGTACGCCGTCGGGGTAGTTCGAACCGTCGTCCACGGCCACCACCTGAGGCCCCCCACCCACGGCCCACAGCGTCTCGGTGGCCGAGGCCGACAGGGACACGATGCGGCGGGGCTGGGCGTCGAGGGTCACCGTGCCGTTGGCCCCCTGCACGGTGACGGGGAAGCCACCGGTGACCCCGGTCGGGCCGGTGGCCGGCCCTGGCACCAGGGCGGCCCTGGTGACGGGGGCCGACTCGGCCGTCGGTCCCAGTCCGGCGTACGACGAGCCGCCGCTGGTGCACGCCGCGGCCAGCACGGCCATGACCAGCACCAGGAGGGCTGTGGAGACCCGGCCGTCGATTCGACGTCGATTCGCCCGCACCGGTCTGGTTACGAGCGACGCTGGGCGGCGGGCTGGGCGGCCGGTGCTGGCTGGGCGGGCTTGGCGCCGTCGTCCACGTACGTCGTCTGCCAGGCCTCGGGTACCGTCGTGGCCCACCCCGCGTCCCCGTACGTGGTGGGGCGATGGTCGACTCGGGCCCGCCGTTCGCGGGCGCCCCAGTCGACCAGGCTCCCCCCCAGGAACAGGATGTTGCCTGCGGCCACCAGGATCAGGCCCGGCCACAGCATGGACTCGGACGCGGCCGTGGCCAGCCCACCGATGAGCCCAGCGCCCGCCGGCAGCACTTCGGCGGCCAGCGGGGGCACGGCGAAGCGGAGCACCACCCACAGACCCCCCGTGACCAGGGCCCACCAGCCCGCACGGCGCATGATGGCCGAGCGGCGGGGGCTGGTCACCAGGGCCACGGCCACGGCCAGGCAGGCCACGATGGCGGCGATCCGGGTGGCGTCGGCCAGCCACTCACGCGACGTGCGGGCCACCTCGAGGCCCTGGTCGGGAAGGCGGATGGCCAGGGGCGCCATGGCGGCCACGCTGGGGGCGAGGGCGGGGTCCAACGCCACCAGCTGCTGGCGAACGGCGGCGTCGAGCGCCCCGGCACTGAGCAGGGGCGGCTGGTCGGCGGCCCCGACCACGTAGCTGTGGACCTGGGCCAACGTGGCCCTCAGGTCGTCCTGGGTGGCGGGGCTCTCCACCGCCGCCCGGGCGGCGGCGTCGATCTGGGCCCGGCTGATCAGGCCCCGGGCCTCGGGGGGCAGGGTCTGGTTGATGGCCGTCGCCGTGGCATCGACGAAGCCGTTCTGCACGGCCTCGTCCTGCAACAGCACGTCGGTCACCCTGGCCGTCCGGGCCGGGTCGCCGACCGTGCGGTCGAGGGTGAACCCCCACCAGGCCAACGACGCGGCCACGAGGCCGAGGGTCAGGGCGAAGCCAGCCAGCAACCTGCGCATGTGGTCATAGTGCCACGCTGAGCGGCGCTAGTGCCGCCATGGGCCACACAGACGCCGTGGGTCCTACCGCAGCAGACGCAGGCCCCACCCCATCGTCACCGTCAGCCCTGCTGGTCGCAGTTGCCGGACTGGTTCTCGTCGAGCTCGTGGGCGGTGCCGTCCCCGCAGTCCGTCTTGGCGTACCACCACGGGCTGGTGATGGGAGGGGCGGTCACGACGGGGCCGACGATGGTGGTGGGCGTCACCGGCGAGGTCACCACGGGTGGGGGCGTCGTGGGCGCGGTCACCACCGGTGGGGCGGGCAACGTGGGGACGGTGACCTCGGCGAAGGTGTCCGTGGTCGGGGGGTTGTAGATGGCCAGCGTGGTCGTCGTCCGCGGCGCCGCGGTCGTGGCCGGAGCGGCCGTGGTCGGCGCCGCCGTGGTCGGAGCGGCCGTGGTCGGAGCGGCCGTGGTCGGAGCGGCGGTGGTGGAGGCGCCGGTGGTGGCCGCGGCCGACGAGGGTGTGGGCCTGGTGGTGGTCTGCGGAGCCGCACCGCCGTCGACGGGGCCGTTGGGGCGGGTGGCGCTGGAGGCCTGGCCGAGGACGGCGGCCTGCGGGTCGTAGGACAACGCCTGGTAGGCCATGGGCCCGGCGACGGCGGTGGTGACCGCAGCCGACATCACGAGGGCGGTGAGGAAGCGCAGCGTCTGGACGCCGGCGGCGATGTCACGGAAGAAGCGTTGCATTGTGGGTCGCGATCGTCCCTTCAGAACTTCTTCGATCGTAACGGTCGGGTTGATCCGCCACGCGCCGCCGGACCTGCTGAGAGGCCCTCGCGGGTAGGTTTCCCTACCGGGATACGCCCTGGCAGGCCCATGGTTTGGCGCAGGCATCCGGCGACGGTGAGGATCGGGTGGTGGCCGAAGTCCCCTACGACGCCGTGCTCGTGCTGTCCTTCGGGGGGCCCGAGCGTCCCGAGGACGTCGTTCCCTTCCTGGAGAACGTCACGAAAGGTCGGGGCGTGCCCCGCGAACGGCTGGTGGAGGTGGGCCGGCACTACGACCTCTTCGGGGGTCGCAGCCCCATCAACGACCAGAACCGGGCTCTGATCGCCGCGCTGGAGGTCGAACTGGCCGCCGCGGGCATCGATCTGCCCGTGTACTTCGGCAACCGCAACTGGCACCCCATGCTGGCCGACACCGTGGCCCGCATGGCCGCCGACGGGGTGCAGCGCGTGGTGGCCTTCGCCACCTCGGCGTGGAGCTCGTACTCGTCGTGCCGGCAGTACCGGGAGGACATCGCCGGCGCCAGGGACGCGGTGGGTCCCACCGCTCCCCAGATCGACAAGCTGCGTCCGTTCTTCAACCACCCCGGTTTCATCGGCGCCCAGGCCGATTTCCTGAACCGTGTTCTGGGTGGCCGGGGAGATTTCTCCGGTCGTACCCTCAGGTTGATCTTCACGGCCCACTCCATCCCCGGGGCCATGGCCGAGCGCTGCGACTACGAGGCCCAGCTCTTCGAGGCCTCCCGCCTGGTCAGCGAGGCCACGGGCACCGACGTGCCCTTCGACGTCGTGTACCAGTCCCGCTCCGGTCCTCCCCAGGTCCCGTGGCTGGGGCCTGACGTCAGCGACCACCTGGTCACCCTGGCCGACGCGGGGGTCGACGAAGTCGTCGTCGTGCCCGTGGGCTTCGTGTCCGACCACGTCGAGGTGCTCTACGACCTCGACATCGTGGCCGCGGCCGACGCCGCCAAGTTGGGCCTGGGCTTCCACCGGGTGCCCACCGTGGGCACCCACCCCCGCTTCGTTTCCATGATCCGTGAGCTCATCGAGGAGCGGTCCCAGCCCGATGACGGCCGGCGGGTGGCCATCGGCCGGCTGGGCGCCCGGCCCGACCGCTGCCCCGACGGCTGCTGCCCCGCCCCCGTGCGCCCCCCGGCCCGCCCCGCCGCCACCCACCGCTGAGCCGGGAGGGCTGGTCCCCGCTGCCGGCGTCGGCTGCTCGCTGACGCCGGCCTGGGCCCGTGGAGCGCGCCACACTTGGCGACATGGAGATCGCTGACTCGGTGCTGTCCCTCATCGGCGGTACGCCGATGGTCCGCCTGCGCCGCGTGGCCGAGGGCCTCGCCTGCCCCGTCGTGGCCAAGCTCGAGACCACCAACCCCGGCGGCAGCGTCAAGGACCGCCCTGCGGTGGCCATGATCGACGAGGCCGAGCGGGCTGGGCTCCTGCTGCCCGGGGGCACCATCGTCGAGCCGACGTCGGGCAACACCGGCGTGGGTCTGGCCATCGTCGCTGCCCAGCGGGGCTACTCGTGCGTCTTCGTCATGACCGACAAGGTGGCCCCGGAGAAGGTGGCCCTGCTGCGGGCCTACGGGGCCGAGGTGGTGGTGTGCCCCGTGGCCGTGCCCCCCGAGGATCCTGCCTCGTACTACTCGGTGGCCGAGCGCCTGACCCGGGAGACCCCGGGCGCCTTTCGCCCCAACCAGTACTTCAACCCGGCCAACCCCGCCGCCCACGAGGCGTCGACGGGGCCCGAGATCTGGCGCCAGACCGACGGCACCGTCACCCACTTCGTGGCCGGGGCCGGCACCGGGGGCACCCTGACCGGGGTGGGGCGCTACCTCAAGTCCCAGAACCCCGGCGTGCGCATCATCGCCGCCGACCCCGAGGGTTCGGTCTACTCCGGGGGCAGTGGGCGTCCGTACCTCGTCGAAGGCATCGGCGAGGACTTCTGGCCCCCCAACTACGACAAGTCGATCGTGGACGAGGTCATCGCCGTCTCCGACCGCGACAGCTTCCTCATGGCCCGACGGGTGGCCCGCCAGGAGGGCCTGCTCATCGGCGGCTCCTGCGGCACCGCCGTGGCCGCCGCCCTACGGGTCGCCGAGCGCCTCACCGCCGATGACCTCGTCGTGGTGCTCATCCCCGACTCGGGCCGGGGCTACCTGTCCAAGGTCTTCAACGACGAGTGGCTGGCCCGCTACGGGTTCCTCGAGTCCGAGGGCATCACCGTGGCCGACGTGCTCGCCTCACGGGCCGCAGGGGAGAACGCCCTGCCTTCGCTGGTCTACGTGCGCCCCGACACCCCGGTGCGGGAGGCGGTGCGGCTCATGCACGAGCACGGCCTGTCCCAGCTGCCCGTGGCCCGGGGGGAACTGCCCCTGGCCGCGGCCGAGGTGCAGGGGGCGGTGGACGAGCTGCGGCTGATGGAGCGGGCCTTCTCGGACGCCTCGGTGGTCGGCCGCCCCGTGTCCCAGGTCATGGGCCCGGCCCTGCCCACGGTGGGGTCGGGCCAGCCCATCGCCCTGGCCGTCGAGCTGCTGGACTCGGCCCCCGCCCTGCTCGTGCTCGACGGCGGTCGACCGTGCTCGGTGCTGTCCCGCAGCGACATCCTCAGCTTCCTCTCCGCTTCCAAGGACCTCGACGGCTGAGCTGGGGGTCGCCCCTGATGACCACGCTGCGCTGACTACCCTTCTCCCAGCGTGGCGACCGGTGACCGGGGTGGACGACGCGGTGACCACCGCCGCCGGCCTGCCGAGCGCAGTCCGGTGGCGGCGTCGTTACTGGTCATGGCCCTCCTGGCTGTCCTCGCCCCGCTGGTCTCGGTCGTCAGCGGCCGGGCCGGTGCCGCCGGTGCGGCCACCACGGCGGCGTGCGACCGCCCCGACGTCGACGGCCCTGCCGTCGACGGCCCTGACGTGGACGGCCTCGGCCCTGACGACCTCGCCGGCCGGGTGCTGCTGGCCCTGGTCGGCGATCCCGACAGCGCCCGGGACGGGCTGGCGGCCGGCACCATCAGCGGCTTCACGCCATCGGGTGAGGTGACCCCGGCCGAGGCGGCCACGGTGCGGAGCCTGGCGTCGATGCCCGGGGTGGGGCCGGTGCTGGTGGCTTCGGACGAGGAGGGCGGCGAGGTGCAGCGCTTCGCCCCCGTGTTCGGCGCCCTGCCTGCGGCGCAGACCCTGGCGGCCACGCAGACCCCGGCCCAGGTGCGGGCCACCTTCGCCCGCTACGGCCGTCAGCTGCGCGGCGCGGGGGTGCTCATGGCCTTCGCCCCCGTGCTCGACGTGGGTGGGGGCCCGGCCATCGGCACCCGGTCCTTCAGCGAGGACCCCGACGTGGTGGCCCGCTACGGGAACGCCGTGGTCGAGGGCTACCTCGACGCCGGTGTCGTGCCCGTGCTCAAGCACTTCCCCGGCCACGGCCGGGCCAGCGCCGACACCCACGACGGTGAGGCCAGCGTGGCCTCCCTCGACGTGCTCGAGCAGCGTGACCTGCTGCCCTTCGCCTCGGTACTGGAGACCCACGGGTCCGAGGTGGCGGTCATGGTGGGCCACCTGGTGGTGCCGGGCCTGACCGACGGCGAGCCCGCCTCCCTCTCCGGTGCCGCCATCGACGGGCTGCTGCGCACGGAGTACGGCTTCGACGGGCTGGTGGTCAGCGACTCCCTGGGGATGGCCGCCATCCGGGACCGTGAGGACGCCGCCGGCGCCGTGGTCCGCTTCCTGGCCGCCGGAGGTGACCTGGCCATCGTCGACGTGGCCGATGCCCCTGTCGCCCACCGGGCCGTCGTGGACGCCGTGGCCGACGGGCGGCTGTCGGCCGCGGCCCTGCGCCGTTCGGCCCTGCGCATCGCCGGGGTCACCGCATCGGCGGGTTGCGTCGACGGTGCCGCGGGGCCGGCATCGACCGCCGGACCTGCGTCGACCGCGGGGCCGCCCGCAGGGGCGAGCTCGGAGGAGGCGTCGCAGGGAGGGTCGGCGGCGGACGGTGGGGAGGGGGAGGGCCCGGTGGGCGCCCCGGGCCGGCGAGACGGGGCGGCGCCGCCACCGTTGTCGGCCCGCGGCGCGCCCGAGCGGGGGGCGCTGGACGCGGCGATCTTCGTGGCCATCCTGTCCCTGGGGTTGGCGGTGGTGGTGGTCCAGGCCATCCGACGCAACCGGCAGGACGCACGGGCCTAGCCTCGGCCGGGCTGGCCCCCACCTCGCGCCGACGGTGCGGGGGACAGGGAGCGGGGGGCCGTGAACCGGATCCGGGAGCTGCCATGTCGACCACCGAAGGCCCCTCTGGCGAGGCGGCCGCAGCCCACCCGTGGGGCTTCGAGACCCGGGCCATCCACGCCGGCCAGGAGCCCGAGCAGCTCACCGGGGCGGTGAACGTGCCCGTGTTCCTGACCTCGACCTACGCCCAGGACGGGGTGGGCCAGGACCGGGGCTACGAGTACGGGCGCACCGGCAACCCCACCCGCACGGCGCTCGAGGCGTGCATCGCCTCCCTCGAGGGGGCCCGGTTCGGCCGGGCCTTCGCCTCGGGCCTGGCGGCCGAGGACGCCGTGCTGCGCATGCTGGTGCCCGGGGAGTCCGTCGTGCTCGGCGACGACGCCTATGGCGGCACGTTCCGCCTCATCGACAAGGTGTTCGGGCCCATGGGGGTGGGATGGACGGTGCTCGACCTCTACGACCCCGTCTCGGTGGACCGCGACTGGCCCGAGGGTGCCCGCCTGCTGTGGCTGGAGACGCCGACCAACCCCACGCTGGGTGTGGTCGACATCGAGGCCCTGTCGGCCGTGGCCCGGGCCCACGGCGCCCGCTGCGTGGTCGACAACACCTTCGCCACCCCCTACCTGCAGCAGCCCCTGGCGCTGGGGGCCGACATCGTCGTGCACTCGACGACCAAGTACCTGAGTGGGCACTCGGACACCGTGGGCGGCTTCGTGGCCACCAACGACGAGGCCGTGGCGTCGCGGATCGCCTTCCTGCAGAACGCGGTGGGGGCCGTGCCCGGACCCCTCGACTGCTACCTGACCCTGCGGGGCATCAAGACCCTGGGGGTGCGCATGGACCGCCACTGCGCCAACGCCGCCGCCATCGTCGAGCTGCTGTCGTCCCACCCCGCCGTCGAGGAGGTCCTGTACCCGGGCCTGCCCGACTGCGCCGGCCACGGGGTGGCCACCAAGCAGATGCGCGACTTCGGGGGCATGGTGTCGTTCCTGGCCCGGGGCGGCCAGGGGGCGGCCTACCGCATCGTGGCGGCCACGAAGCTGTTCACCCTGGCCGAGTCCCTGGGTGGTGTGGAGTCCCTCATCGAGCACCCCGGGGCCATGACCCACGCGTCGGTGGCCGACTCCCCCCTCGAGGTCGACCCCGCCCTCGTGCGCCTGTCCGTGGGCATCGAGTCGGTCGAGGACCTGGTGGCCGATCTGACCCAGGCCCTGGACCAGGCATGATGGCCGACTCGGGGAACGCCGGAGGACGAGCGGGAACCGGACGGTGGTCACGCTTCGTCACAACCACCATGCGCATCCGAACGAGATCCCGCCGGGGGACCGCCGCCCGCCTCGCCGTCGTCAGCTTGGCCAGCCTTGCCGTGCTCGGCCTCGCCGCCTGTGGGGACACCACCACGGTGTCCACCGAGGACAGCGCCAGCGGTGACCTACCCGTCGACGGCGCCGCCCGCGAGCTGGTCCTGCGGGTCGACATCAGCGGCGGTTTCGTCCCCGTCGACAGCGCCCTGCGCAACCTGCCCCCCATCACCATCTACAGCGATGGCCTGGTGCTGCAGCCGGCGCCGACGATCATGATCTACCCCGGTCCGGCGCTGCCCGTGCTCAACGCCTCCCAGCTCACGCCGGCCGGCCTCGACGCCCTGCGGGAGGCCATCGCCAGCTCGGGCCTGGCCGCCACCCCGCCCGACTACGGCCAGCCCCCGGTGGCCGACGTGCACACCACCACCCTGACCGTGGTGGCCGACGGCCAGCGCTACGTGCACGCCGCCCTGGGCCTGAGCGAGCTGGGCAACGACGACGTGCCCGGGCTGACCGAGGAGCAGCGGGCCGCCCGCCGCCAGCTGGCCGCCTTCATCGACCAGGTCAGCGACCTCGGTGCCATCGTGGGCGACGACGGCATCAGTCCCGTCGGCCCCTGGCACCCCGCCCGCTACCGGATCTGGGCCCAGGTGGCCTACGACGTCGCCCCGGGTACGCCGGTCCTGCCTGCCCCCCAGCCCACCACGACCACGGTCGTGCCCGGCGGCGCCGGCTCGTCCACCTCGGCGGACCCCAACGGCACCGTGTCCAGCCCCGTCCAGCCCCTGCCCGATCCCACAGCCACGTCGACCGTGCCCGGTGAGCCCCAGCCCACGGTGTGGCACTGGCCCATCGACGCCGTCGACCTGGCCGGGGCCCAGGAATGCCTGGCCGTCGAGGGTGCCGACGCCGATGCCGTGGGTGCGCTCGTGGCCCAGGCCAACCAGCTGACCCGCTTCGAGCAGGCCGATGTCACCTACCACGTCGTCGTCCGCCCCGTGCTCCCCGACGAGCCCGGCTGCCCCGTCCTCGGCGGCTGACCCGCTCCCGTCCTGCCCGGCGTCTCGGGGGCTGATCGGAACCTCGGTCAGCTCCCGGCTGCGGCTGCGGTGATGGCGTCGGGGAGGACGTCGATGATCTGGTCGATCTCGGCGTCGCTGATGGTGAAGGGGGGGCCCAGGAGCAGGGCATCCTGCACCGGGTCCCCGCCACCGGCGGGGTAGACCCACACGCCGCGCTGGAGGGCCTCGGCGCCGACCCGGGCGGCGAAGCCCGGGGTGCCCCAGGTGTGGGGGTCGCGTTCGGCCACCAGTTCTATGCCCTGCATCAGGCCCAGGCCGCGGATGGCCGACACGTTGGGGTGGTCACCCAGGGTGGCATCGAGGCGGGCTCGCAGGCGGGCGCCCATGGTCGCGGCCCGAGCCACCAGGTCCTCGCGCTCCATGATCTCGAGCACCTTGTCGGCCACGGCGCAGTGGGCCGACTGGGCGCCGAAGGTGAAGAACATGAAGTTGTGCCCGCGCTCGGCGATGGGGGCGGTGACCGAGGCCTTGGCGTAGATGCCGCCCATGGCCGCGTAGCCCCCGGCCAGGCCCTTGCCGCCGACGAGGATGTCGGGCACGACCCCCCAGTGGTCGATGGCGAAGTTGCGTCCGGTGCGCCCGAAGCCACACATGACCTCGTCGGCGATGAAGAGCACGTCGTTGGCCGCGCAGATCTCGGCCACCCGTCCGAAGTAGTCGTCCGGGGGCACCAGGGACCCGCCCGCGGCACCGATGACGGGCTCGGCGATGAAGGCGGCCACCGTGTCCGCCCCCTGGGCCATGATCATGGCCTCCAGCGCATCGGGGTCGTCCCAGGTGATGTGAGGGAAGTCGAGGAGCAGGGCGTCGTAGCCCGTCCGGCGGTTGTGGTGGCCCCCGGCGGCCAGGCCGGCCAGGGTGACGCCGTGGTAGGACGGCCAGCGGCCGATGACCTTCCACTTGTTGCGCCGGCCCGCGCTCTGGTGGTGGGCCAGGGCCAGGCGGATGGCGCTGTCGGTCGACTCGGACCCCCCGGACACGAAGGCCACCTGGGTCAGGCCCTCGGGGAGCCAGTTGCGCACCAGCCGGTCACGCAGGGCGGCCCGGGCCGGTGTGGCCCACGGCGGCACCACGTAGTCGATCTGGCCCAACGAGCTGGCGGCGACCTCGGCCACCTCGGCCCGGCCGTGGCCGATGTTGCACACCAGGGCGCCGCCGGCGGCGTCGAGGATGCGGCGCCCGTCGGCGGTGATCAGGTAGCTGCCCTCGCCACCCACGATCATCAGGGGCGCAGGGCCAGGTATGAAGGGGTAGTCGGTGAGGTCGCTCGTGATGTGGCTCGTCACCGCGGCGAGCGTACGACTTCTGGTCCAGCCGGCGGGTGGTGGACACTGGTCGTGCGTTGGGACACGAGCCGGAGGCTGGCAGGACGCATGGTGAGGGGGAGAGCGAACCAGCCGAAAAAGCCCTCGTCATCGAGCGAGGAGACCCGGGCCCGCATCCTCGAGGCCACCCTGGTCACCATCCGCACCGAGGGCATCGTCGGGGCCTCGGCCCGGGCCATCGCCAGGCACGGGAACTTCAACCAGGCGTCGATCTACTACCACTTCGGGTCGATCCACGACGCCATGCTCGCCGCCATCGAGCACATGAGCCAGATGCGCCTCGACCGCTACGAGCAGCGGGTCTCCCAGGTCACCAGCCTCAGCGAACTGGTGGTGGTGGCGGCCGAGCTGCACCGCGAGGACGTCGAGAGCGGCAACATCAAGATCCTGGCCCAGGTCATGGCCGGTGCCTCGGGCGACGCCGCGTTGGCCGCGTCGGTGGCCGAGGTCGTCCAGCCCTGGGTGGCCGTGGTGGGCAAGGCCATCCACCGGGCCCTGGCTGCCAGCCCCCTGGCCGCCACCCTGCCCGTCGACGACCTGGCCTACGCGGTGACGGCGTTGTTCATCGGGGTGGAGATGCTGTCCAACGTGGGGCCCGAGGACCATTCGGCCAGCGTGTTCGCCGCCTTCGAGGGCATGGCCCGCCTGGTCGAGGCCGTGCTCCAGGTCGACGCCAGCCTGTTCGCCGTGTCCCTGGCCACGGCGTCCGACGAGGCCCAGCTCAGCCTGAGTTGACCGCGAGTTGACCGCAGGGCTCATGCCCGCCCGCGAGCCGCCGATGGGAACGGCGGCGGAGGAGCGGTGGATGAGCGGCTGGTCGGTGATGGCAGCGCCGTTGGCGGTGCTGGTGCAGTTCGGTTCGCCCGTGGTGGCGTTCCTGGCCGTGCGCTCGTTGTGGCGCTGTTCGCGCCCTGACGCGGCCCTGGCCGTGCCCGACGACGACATCGTCGGCACCTACCTGACCGTGGTCGACGCCGGTTGGCCGCCGAGGGCCCCGGCGACGTTCGCCGAGGTGGCCGTGCGTCTGGGTGTGCCCGTGCCCCGGGTCCGCTCGACGATCACCCGCGACAACTCCGTCGCCTGATCTCCCGGCCGGGCCGCCCGTCGGCCGGGCCGTGGTTCCTGGCTGGCGGTGGACATGAGGGCGCATCGCCTCCTGTCAGCCGCCAGTGCACCCAGAACGAGCTGGTCAGGACGGGTCCGATCGCAGCCGGTGGTCTGGTCCGTAGCTGTGGAGTGCGCGCTGCGGTACACCTCGCCGCCTGCCTGTCACCACGGCGATTCGACATCGATTCGCTTGAACGGTGGTGGCGGCGAACACCGGGTGCTCTGGAGCTCGACGTCGGCGGCTGGATGCCGCCGCCGGCTTCAGTTCTCCAGGGGGCGGGCCACGGCCTGGGCCACCTCTTCGAGCTCGGCCGTCCAGTCCTCGGGCTCGGCCACGGGGACGAGCACGAACTTCGATGCCCCGACGTCGATGAAGCCCTCGAGCCGCTCGCGCAGCTTGTCCAGGCCCTCGGGGATGACGTCGTTGGGGTCGAGCTCGGGGCGGCGGGCCCGGGACGCAGCCACGTAGGCGTCCGACAACGGCCCCCGGCGGTAACCGACGAGCACGCCGTAGTGGTCCTCTTCGATCTCCCGCCCGTTCTCCGCCGCCACCTGCTTGATGCGGTCGATGCCCGTGGCCACCTCCGACGGCACCGTGAACGAGGGCAGCCAGCCATCGGCCAACCGGCCGACGCGGCGCAGCTCGGACGGGGCCTGACCCCCCAGCCACACGTCCGGCGGCCGCTGGGTGGGCTTGGGCAGCACGGTCAGGTCGTCGAAGTTGAAGCGCTCACCGTGGTGGGTGACCTTGTCCTCCGTCCACAACCGCCGCATCAACGGCAGGGCCTCCTCGAACCACGGCGCCCGCTCGTTGCGCTCGATGCCGAACGCCTGCCACTCGGCCAGGCCCGGCGCCCCCAGCCCGAACGCGGGCAGCAGCCGACCGTTGGACAGCAGGTCCAAAGAGGCGAGCGACTTGGCCACCAGCACGGGGTTGCGGCCCGACAGCACCATCACCGACATGCCGAACTTGAGCTTGCGGGTCCGCCCCGCGGCGAAGGCCATGGCCACGACGGGGTCGGGGGACTGGCCCGAGATGCGCTCGGACACCCACAGCGAATCGAAGCCCAGGCGCTCGAGGTCGTCGACGAACCCACCGAAGCGTTCCTGGTCGTTGGTGGCGCTGTTGACGCCCAAGCCGTACCCGACGCGGATCTTGACCACCTGTCGACCTCCCCGGGTCTCTTGACGCGACGCAGACTACGCCGGGCTTGACCCCCGCCGCCCCGGGGTACGGCGCCGGGCACATGGAAGCCTCCAACGATGAGAACGCCGAGACCCACGCCCAGGACCGCACCCCGCGCGTGGTCGTGTTCGCCCCCGCCCCTCTGCTCACCGTGACCGTGGAGCCCGATGAAGCCGCCCAGGAGCGGGCGCAGGGCCGCGGCGACGAGGAAGAGACCGACGAGGGCGACCTCCACGTCCACGCCGGCGGCCAGGGCTTCTGGATCGCCCGCATGCTGGCCACCCTGGGCACCGACGTCGTGCTGTGTGCCACCTTCGGCGGCGAGACCGGCCAGGTCGCCCGCAGCCTGATCGAAGCCAGCGGCATCACCGTGCGGGCCATCGATGCCGCCGCCGCCAACGGCTCCTACCTGCACGACCGCCGCTCGGGTGAGCGCGAGCCCATCATCACCCTGCCCGGGGGGCGCCTGTCCCGCCACGAGGTCGACGACCTGTTCGGCGTCACCCTGGTCGAGGGCCTCGAGGCCGACCTGTGCCTGCTGGGCGGGCCCGACGCCGCCCGGGTCCTGCCCGCGGACACCTATCGCCGTCTGGCCGCCGACCTCACCGCCAACGGCAAGCGGGTCGTCATCGACCTGTCCGGGGACCAGCTCGAAGCTGCGCTCGAGGGTGGGGTGGCCTTCGCCAAGGTCAGCCACGAGGAGCTGCTGCGGGACGGGCGCGCCGCTGACGACAGCGTGGAGGCCCTGGTCGAGGCCATGCGCAAGATGGTGGCCGACGGCGCCGGCGGGGTGGCCGTCACCCGGGCCGAGGAGCACGCCCTGGCCCTGGTCGGTCCCGACCACGACCGTGTGGTGGAGATCGTCGGCCCCACCATCGTCGCCGCTGATCCCAAGGGGGCCGGCGACTCGTTCACCGCCGGGCTCAGCGCCGGGCTGGTCTGGGGCAAGGACCTCGACGACGCCCTGACCCTGGCCGTAGCTGCGGGCTCGCTGAACGTGACCCGCCATGGCCTGGGCACGGGGGATCGCGAGCACGTCGAACGGCTGGCCAAGCTCGTCCAGCTCCGTCCTGTACGGGTCTGAGCGACCACACTGGGTGCCACGAGACCTACACGACCCTTGGAGGTCCCCGTGGTCGACAGTGCAACCCCCACCGCCCCACCGACAGGCACCCATCGGGCCAGCCCCGAGCAGCTGGCCTCGCTCGACGTCTGGTGGCGGGCGGTCAACTACCTGGCCGCCGGCCAGATCTACCTGCTCGACAACCCCCTGCTGCGTGACGAGCTCCTGCCCGAGCACATCAAGGCCCGCCTGCTGGGCCACTGGGGGACGACCCCGGGCCTGAACCTGTTGTGGGCCCACCTCAACCGGCTCATCAACGATCGCGACCTCGACGTGGTCTTCATCTGCGGGCCCGGTCACGGCGGGCCGGCCTTCGTGGCCAGCGCCTGGCTGGAGGGCAGTTACAGCGAGGTGTACCCCGACATCTCCCGTGACGGGGAGGGGATGCAGAAGCTGTTCCGCCAGTTCTCCTTCCCCGGCGGCATCCCCAGCCACGCCGCCCCCGAGACCCCCGGCTCCATCCACGAGGGCGGGGAGCTGGGCTACTCCCTGGCCCACGCCTACGGGGCCGTGCTCGACAACCCCGACATGGTGGCCGCCTGCGTCATCGGCGACGGTGAGGCCGAGACGGGCCCGCTGGCCGCCAGCTGGCACGCCAACAAGTTCCTCGACCCCCGCACCGACGGCGTGGTCCTGCCCATCCTCCACCTCAACGGCTGGAAGATCGCCAACCCGGCCGTGCTCGACCGCCTGGCCCCCGGCGAGCTCACCAAGCTCATGGAGGGCTACGGGCACAAGCCCTACCTGGTCGAGGGGGAGGACGCCTTGGACGTCCACCGCCAGCTGGCCGACACCCTCGACGAGATCTTCGACGAGATCGCCGCCATCCAGCACCAGGCCCGCACGACCACGGTCACCGAGCGGCCCCGCTGGCCCATGCTCATCCTGCGCACCCCCAAGGGGTGGACGGGGCCCAAGGTCGTCGACGGCCTGCCGGTAGAGGGCACGTGGCGGGCACACCAGGTGCCGTTGTCCGAGGTGCGCACCAACCCCGAGCACCTCCACGCCCTCGAGCAGTGGCTGCACAGCTACCGGCCCGAGGAGCTGTTCGACGAGGACGGCCGCCCCTTCCCCGCCACCGTGGCCCTGGCGCCGAAGGGCACCCGGCGCATGGCGTCCAACCCCCACGCCAACGGCGGTCTGCTGCGCCGGCCCCTGGACCTGCCCGACTTCCAGGACTTCGGCGTGGCCGTCGAATCCCCGGGAGCCGAGTCCCACGAGCCCACCCGGCTCCTGGGCCAGTTCCTACGCGAGATCATGCGCCGCGACGTCGATCGGCGCAGCTTCCGCCTGGTCGGTCCCGACGAGACCGAGTCCAACCGCCTGGGCGCCGTCTACGACGTGACCTCCAAGCAGTGGCTGGGCCGCACCATCGAGCTGGACCAGCACCTGGCCACCGATGGTCGGGTGTTGGAGATCCTGTCCGAGCACGTGTGCCAGGGCTGGCTGGAGGGCTACCTGCTGACCGGTCGCCACGGCCTGTTCAGCTGCTACGAGGCGTTCAGCCACATCGTGGACTCGATGGTCAACCAGCACGCCAAGTGGCTCCAGGTCACCCGAAAGCTGCCGTGGCGGGCGCCGATCTCGTCGCTGAACTACCTGCTCACGTCACACGTCTGGCGCCAGGACCACAACGGGTTCACCCACCAGGACCCCGGCTTCATCGACAACCTGCTCAACAAGAAGCCCGAGGTGGTGCGGGTGTACCTGCCGCCGGACGCCAACTGCCTGCTGTCCGTCGCCGACCACTGCCTGCGCAGCGTGGACTACGTCAACGTCATCGTGGCCGGCAAGCAGCCCACGCCGTCGTGGCTGACCATGGACGAGGCCGTGCTCCACTGCGCCCGGGGCCTGGGCATCTGGGACTGGGCCGGTACCGAGGGCCACGACGACCAGCCCGACGTGGTCCTGGCCTGCGCCGGCGACGTGCCCACCGTGGAGACCCTGGCCGCGGCCGACCTGCTGCGCCAGCACCTACCCGAGCTGGTGGTGCGGGTGGTCAACGTGGTCGACCCCCTCCGGCTCATGCCCGAGCGCTCCCACCCCCACGGCATGGCCGACCGCGAGTTCGACGCCATCTTCACCCTCGACAGGCCGGTCATCTTCGCTTACCACGGTTACCCCACGGCGGTGCACCGGCTGACCTACAACCGGGCCAACCACGCCAACTTCCACGTGCACGGCTACAAGGAGGAGGGCACCACGACCACGCCCTTCGACATGGTCATGCTCAACGACCTCGACCGGTTCCGCCTGGTCGAGGACGTGATCGACCGGGTGCCGTCGCTGGGGGCGCGGGGGGCCCAGGTGCGCCAGGACATGGCCGACCGTCGCTTCGCGGCGCGGGCCTGGACCCGCACCCACGGTGAGGACCACCCCGACATCGTGTCGTGGGTGTGGCCCGCCAGCCCGTGAGGGTGCTGGTGGTCAACGCCGGGTCGTCCAGCCTGAAGCTGTCCCTGTTGGGCCCCGACGACGAGGTGCTGGCCACGGGGACGGGGTCGGGGGCCAGCGCCGCTGACTTCGCCCGCTCGGTGGGGCCGGTCGACGCCGTGGGCCACCGGGTGGTCCACGGCGGGTCGGTGTACTCGGCCCCGGTGGTGGTGGACGCGGCGGTGCGCCGCCAGCTCGACGAGCTGACCAGCCTGGCGCCGTTGCACCAGCCCGCGGCGCTGCACGGCATCGACACCGTGTCCGCCGCCCTGCCCGGCGTGCCCGCCGTGGCCTGCTTCGACACCGCCTTCCACACCACCATGCCGGCCGAGGCGTCGACCTACGCCCTGCCCCTGGCGTGGCGCGAGCGCTACGGGCTGCGTCGCTACGGCTTCCACGGCCTGGCCCACGCCTGGGCCGCCCACCGGGCCCCCGAGCTGGTGGGGGTGGCCCCCGACGCGCTGCGCACCGTCATCTGCCACCTGGGGTCGGGGGCGTCGTGCTGCGCCGTGCTCGAGGGCCGCTCGGTGGACACCACCATGGGCTTCACCCCCCTCGAAGGCCTGGTCATGGCCACCCGCAGTGGCACCGTCGACCCCGGCCTGATCCTGTGGCTGCTGCAGCAGACCACCCTGGGCGTGGCCGAGGTCGAGGACGGGCTCGAGTCACGCTCCGGCCTCGCCGGGCTGACGGGAGGTGACGGTGACGCTCGGTCGATCGTGGCCGCAGCGGCCGGCGGCGACGCCGTGGCTGTCGCCGCCCTCGACGTGTGGACCCACCGGCTGGTCCAGTCCATCGCCGCCATGGCCACCTCGGCCGGCGGCCTCGACCTGCTCGTGTTCAGTGGCGGGGTGGGGGAGCACCAACCGTCGCTGCGGGCCGCGGCCTGTGCGCGTCTGGCCTGGTTGGGGGTGGAGCTCGACGAGGCCGCCAACGCCGCGGCCACCGGTGACGCGGTGATCTCGCCGGCAGGTTCGGCCCTGGCCGTGGCCGTGGTGACGGCCCGGGAGGACCGTCAGATCGCCGGCGAGGTGCGCGCCCTGCTGGGTGGGTCGCCTACGATCCCGCCCTCGTGAGCGACATCGACATCAGCAGCCTGTGGGACGTGTCCGGCCGGGTGGCCATCGTGACGGGGGCCTCGTCCGGTTTCGGCGACCGCTTCTGCCGGCTGCTGGGAGCGGCGGGGGCCAAGGTGGTGGCTGCGGCCCGCCGCCTCGAGCGCCTTGAAGCCCTGGCGGCGGAGGTGCCCGGCCTGGTGCCGGTGCGCACCGACGTGACCTCCGACGACGACTGCCGGGCCCTGGTGGCCACGGCCATCGAGCACTTCGGCCAGGTGGACGTGCTCGTCAACAACGCCGGCCTGAGCGACGCCCCCGACAAGGCCGAGGAGCAGGATCCCAAGCGCTTCCGTGACGTGATCGACGTGAACCTGACGGCGCCGTTCGTGCTGTCGTCCCTGGTGGCGCCGTCCATGATCGCCTCGGGCGGTGGGTCGATCATCAACATCACCTCGGTGCACGCCCGGGTGGGGTCCTCGCCCAACAACCAGGCCGGCTACGTGGCCAGCAAGGGTGGGCTCGAGAACCTGACCCGGGAGCTGGCCCTGCAGTGGGCCCGCCACGGCATCCGGGTGAACGCCATCGCCCCCGGCTACTTCGAGACCGAGCTCACCGAGGGGATGTTCGCCGCCGAGTCGGGCGTCAACTGGATCCAGCGCAACACCCCCATGCGCCGCGCCGGTGCCGTCCACGAGCTCGACGGTGCCCTGCTCTACCTGGCCTCGGACGCATCGAGCTACATGACGGGTTCGGTCGTGGCCGTCGAAGGCGGCTGGCTCGCCCGCTGAGCCCAGCTAGGAGCGCAGGGCCAGGTGGTGGCGGGTCACCGAACGTCGCACCGACGCCGCCCCGTCGCTGATCACCGCGGCCGACACCGACACCGTCAGCCAGCCCGCTCCGGTGATCCCCGCCCCCAGGGCCAGCTCGCCGCTGGCCGTGGCGTGGCGCCACCGGCGCGGTCCTTCGGCCAACAGCCAGCCGGGATCGGCCTCGACCACGATGCGCACGGGGCGCTCCTCGGCCGGGTCGAGCTCGAAGGATCCCAGGTCGACGCCGAAGGGCACGGTGAAGCGGGCCCCGGCCGCCACCTCGAGCACCGCGCCCGGCTCCACCAGGGGCACCACCGCCGGCAGGGTGGTCGTGGCCACCACCACGGGGAGCACCGCTCCGGTGACGGGGTCGGCCACCACGATGCGGTGGTTGCCGGTGTCGGCGATGACCAGACGCCCATCAGCCAGCACGTCGAGCCCACCGGGCTCGTCGAGGCCGTCGATGGGCAGGGTGCCCAGGTCCCGTCGGAACCAGTCCCGGATGCGGCTGTTGTACGTGTCGGCGATGTAGAGGGTGGCCCCGTCGGGGCTGGCCGCCACCCCCTGGGGGTGCTGCAACCGCCCCCGCAGGCCCCGGCCGTCCCGTAGGCCCCAGTCGAAGAGGCCCTCGCCCACGAGGGTGCGGACCTTGCCCTTGTCGGTCAGCAGGCGCAGCGACGACGACTCGGCGTCCACGAAGGCCACCCCGGCCGGCACCCGGGCCAGGCCCGAGGGCTGGGCCAGCTCGGCCGAGTCGGCCCGGCCGTCGGCCAGGCCCTCGTAGCCGGTGCCGGCGATGGGCCCGGGGGCGGCGCCGAACTGGGTGACCCGCCACAACCGGTGGTGCCCGGCCTCGGCCACCACCAGGGAGCGATCCAGGTCGGCCACGACGTCGAGAGGTGAGGCCACATCGACCTGCAGGGCGTCCACCGGACGGGCCCGGAGCCGGATCACTCCGGCGGGATCGGGCTCGATCTCCTCGTCGGGCGTGGGCCGGGTATCGAGGTCGATGCGCACCACCCGGTCGTTGCCGGTGTCGCAGATGAGCAGGTCACTGCCGTAGAGGCGCACCCCGTGGGGGGAACGCAGACCGGTGACGACGTGGGTGATGCGGGCGGGGACGGCGTCGGCGGTGGCCGTGCCCAGCTCGAGCACCACGACGCGGTCGTGGCCGGTGTCGGCCACCACCAGGCGACCGCTGCGGTCCGTGGCCACCTTGGCGGGGAAGGACCACGGCGTGGCCCGGGGCGGTCGCCAACCCGAGGGCAGGGCCAGGGGTGGGGTGTCGGGCTCGAGGGGGCGCAGGGAGCCCCGACGGGTGTGGCGCTCGACGGTGTCCGTGACCACCTGCAGCAACAGGGGCCGGTTGCCCTCCCCGGTGATGCCGCCGACGACGTTGCCCCGGGGGTCGATGACCACGATGGTGGGCCAGCCCCGCACCCCGTACTGCTGCCAGGTGATCATCTCGGGGTCGTCGAGCACGGGGTGGCTGACGCCCAGGCGGCGCACGGCCTGCTCGACGGTGCGGTGGCGGCCCTCGTGGGGGAACTTGGGGGAGTGCACGCCGACCACGGCCACCTCGGTGGGCCAACGGCGCTCCACCTCGGCCAAGTCGTCGAGCACGCGGTGCCCCGTCGCCCCACCCACGGCGAAGAAGTGGACGACCACGACGCGTCCCCGCAGGTCGCGGAGTTGCAACCGGTCCCCGCTGCCCACCCATCCACCTGCGCCCACCAGCTCGGGCGCCCGCGCACTGACCATGCACTACGGTCTAGCTCGGTGGCGGCCGGAAGCCGCGCACCCATCTCTGCACGGTCGCGCCCTGGGGGTTCTTGCACGATGAAGGTGCCGTTGACGCTGCGCGATCACCTCGACCGGGCGGTGGCCGTCTACCCCGACCGGACCGCGGTGGTCGACGAGCCGGACCAGCCCGCCACCTCGTGGGGGTCGCTCACCTACGCCGAGCTCGACGTCCGGGCCCGGGCCCAGGCCGCGGCGCTCGACGCCATGGGGGTGCCCGCCGGCGCCCGGGTGGCCATGGTGTCGCACAACGCGGCCCGGCTGTTCTGCTCGTACTACGGGGTCAGCAACTGGGGCCGGGTCTTCGTGCCCATCAACTTCCGCCTCAACGCCGAGGAGGTGGGCTACATCGTCGAGCACTGCGGCGCCGACGTGCTGCTCATCGACCCCGAGGTGGCCGACACCCTCAAGGGCGTCGAGGCCCGGCGCACGTTCGTCATCGGTGAGGAGTCCGACCAGGAGCTGTTCCTGTACGACACCGAGCCCAGGACCTGGGTGCCCGACGAGGACGTCACCGCCACCATCAACTACACGTCGGGCACGACGGCGCGGCCCAAGGGCGTCGAGCAGACCCACCGGGCCCTGTGGGTCAACGCCGCCACCTTCGGCTGGCAGGCGGGGGTCGACGACCGCGACGTCTACCTGCACACCCTGCCCATGTTCCACTGCAACGGCTGGGGCATGGGCTACGCGGTGACGGGCATGGGAGCCACCAACGTGGTCATCCGCAAGATCGACGGGGCCGAGATCCTGCGTCGGGTCGACCGCCACGGCGTGACCCTCATGTGCGGGGCCCCGGCCGTGGTCAGCATGATCCTCGACGCTGCGGCGGAGTGGGACGGGCCCATCCCCGGTGCCGGTCGCACCCGGGTGGTGGTGGCGGGGGCGCCGCCGCCCACCAGGACCATCGAGCGCGTCGAGACCGACCTGGGCTGGGAGTTCATCCAGATCTACGGCCTGACCGAGACGGCGCCGCTGCTGACCATGAACCGGCGCCGGGCCGAGTACGACGAGCTGACCCCCACCGAGCGGGCCCGTCGCCTGGGCCGGGCTGGCGCCCCCGCCCTCGGCATCCGTCTGCGGGTGTCCGAGGAGGGCGAGATCCTGGCCCGGGGCAACGTCGTGCTCCAGGGGTACTGGGCCCAGCCCGAGGCGACGGCCGAGGCCATCAAGGCCGACCCCGCCCTGCCCGAGGCTCCGGACAACGAGTGGTTCTACACCGGTGACGGCGGCTTCATCGACGAGGAGAGCTACCTCACCATCTCGGACCGCAAGAAGGACGTGATCATCTCCGGCGGCGAGAACGTGTCCTCCATCGAGGTCGAGGACGTGATCTTCTCCCATCCCGCCATCGCCGAGGTGGCCGTCATCGGCGTGCCCCACGAGAAGTGGGGGGAGACGGTGAAGGCCCTGGTCGTGCTGAACCCGGGAGCCGAGGCCAGCGAGGCCGACGTCATCGCCTACACCCGTGACCGCATGACCCACTACAAGTGCCCCACCTCGGTCGAGTTCCGCGACGAGCTCGCCCGCACGGCCACGGGGAAGCTCCAGAAGTTCGTGCTGCGGGCGCCTTACTGGGAAGGCCGGGAGCGCCAGATCAACTGACCGGATCGGGGGCGGATCTTGTTTGTCGTCTCGTGCGCATCGGGTACCATATGTTGCAGACACGTTACGAGGAGGCTCACATGCGCGACGAGATGCTTGAACTCACGGGTCATGAGATCGTGGACGCTGACGGTGACCACATCGGCAAGGTGGCCGATGTGATCTACGCCACCGCCACCGCCGAGCCCGCCTACGTCCGAGTCGACTTCGGCATGCTGAAGAACCACCACGTGCTGGTGCCGCTGGACGACGCCTACCGCTCCGAGGGCGGCGACCTGGTCGTGCCCTACAACAAGGACGTGGTCAAGCACGCCCCCAAGGTCTCCACCCCGGTGGCCCTCACCACCCACCTCGAGGACGACCTCGGGGCGTACTACTCCGCCTCAGCCCACAACTGAGACGTTTCTCCAGGGAGAGGCAGACGACCTTCTCGCTCGTGGCGAAAGACGTCAGACGAACTCGAGCACGCCGTCAGCACCAAGGCGGCGGTAGTAGCAACCAGGCCGGGTGGCGCCCTCACGATCCGTCGTGTGGCAGGCGCCCCCGGCCTGGCGTCGTACCAGGTAGAGCAACGAGTTCTGCTCGCAGTTGATGCGCACGTCGACCAGTTCGAGGGTGTCGCCCGAGGTGGCGCCCTTGTGCCAGAGCTCGTTGCGGGAGGTCGACCAGAGGACGGCGCTGCGCCGGTCGAGCGTGGCCGCCAGGGCCTCTTCGTTGGCGTAGCCCACGAAGAGCACCTCGCCGCTGTCGGCCTCCTGGAGCACCACGGGCACCACCTGGGCACCGGTGGCGCCGATCTTGCCCAGCTTGTCCCAATCGAGCCGGAGCTCCGTGCCTTCTTCGAGCTCGTCCACGAGCCAAGACGGTAGTGCCACCCGTTCCCCACCCCGGAACCGGTTTCCCGGGCGCCGGGCGGGTCCGGGCTCTCACGGTCGTAACCGCTGGTGACGGGCCTGAGCATGGCGGGTGTCACAGGACCGACAGGCTTATCACCATGCCCACGGGCCCCAGCACTGGTTGACTGGGCCTGTGCTTCAGGTGAGCGACCTCCTCGTAGAGGTCGACGACAAGACCATCGTCGACGGCGTCAACTTCGCGGTGCGCGCCGGCGACAAGGTCGGGCTCGTCGGCCGCAACGGGGCGGGTAAGACCACCCTGTTCAAGGTCCTGGCCGGCGCCGCGCCCCCGGCCAGCGGCAAGGTGGTGCGCACCGGCGGCTTCGGCTACCTGAACCAGGACCTGCGGGGCGAGGGGGTCGACGACCACGTCGCCGCCCTGACCCATGTCCTGTCGGGGCGGGGTCTCGACGAGGCCGTCGAGCGCCTCGAGAAGCTGCGCCTGCGCATGGAGGAGCTGCCGTCGGACGCCAACGTGGCCCGCTTCTCCAAGGCCCAGGAACGCTTCGAATCCGAGGGCGGCTACGCGGCCGAGTCCGAGGTGCGGCGCTTGGCGTCGGGCCTGGGCATCAGCTCCGACCGCCTCGACCTCGCCCTCGGTGCCCTCTCCGGTGGTGAGCGCCGCCGGGTCGAGCTGGCCCGCATCCTCTTCGCCGGCAGCGACGTGCTCCTCCTCGACGAGCCCACCAACCACCTCGACGCCGACGCCAAGGCCTGGCTCATCAAGTTCATGAAGGCGTACCGGGGCGCCCTGCTCGTCATCAGCCACGACATCGAGGCCCTCGACGAGGCCATCACCCGGGTGCTGCACCTCGACCGCCCCGCCGAGCGTTCCGTCGGCGAGATCATCGAGTACAAGGGCACCTACACCCAGTACCTGAGCGCCCGGGCCAAGGACGAGGAGCGCCTCTCCCGCCTGGCTGTGCGCCAGCAGGGCGAGATCGACCGCTTCAAGACCCTGGCCGACAAGTTCCGCCACTCCAACCAGACCATGGCCCGCAAGGCCATGGTGTGGGACCGCAAGGCCGAGCGCATGCAGGCGAACAAGGTCGACGCCCCCAAGGCCACCAAGGACGTGCGCTACCGGTTCCCCGAGCCTCCCCACGCCGGCAAGGTGGTCCTCGAGACCAACGACCTGGCCCAGGCGTACGGCGACCTGGTCGTGTTCACCGACGTCACCTTCGACGTGGGGCGGGGCGAGCGCCTGCTGGTCATGGGCCTCAACGGGGCGGGCAAGACCAGCCTGTTGCGCATCCTGGCCGGCGAGAGCGAAGCCGCCCTGGGCGAGGTGCGCTTCGGCCACAACGTGAACGTGGGCTACTACGCCCAGGAGCACGAGGGCATCGACTCGCAACGCACCCTGCTCGACAACCTGCGTGACCACGCCGTGGGCCTCGACGACGCCGACCTGCGGGCCATGTTGGGCATGTTCGGCCTCACCGGTGACAAGGCCTTCCAGCACGCCGGCACCCTGTCCGGCGGCGAGAAGACCAAGCTGGCCCTGGCCTCCCTGGTGGCCGGCCGCCACAACCTGCTGCTGCTCGACGAGCCCACCAACAACCTCGATCCGCCGTCGCGGGCTGCGGTGGGCCAAGCCCTGGCCGACTGGCCGGGATCGATGATCCTGGTCAGCCACGACCCCGAGTTCGTGCGCGAGCTGCAGCCCCAGCGGGTCCTGATGATGCCCGACGGTGAGCTCGACTACTTCAAGGACGATCTCCTCGACCTGGTGGCGCTCTCGTGACCGGGCGGCCCTGATGGGTACGCGGTCGTGATCTCCGCTCATGCAGGGCGGTCGCCGGTGACGCACACTGTCACTGCGGCCACCCTGCGTGCGTGGAGCTCTACCCATAGCCCGCCGGCGAATTGGTCGCGTAGCCTGCCGTCAGCACAGGCGAACACACCCCGGGAGCGGCCATGACCTGCGACGACCACCGCCACATCGTCACCGCGAGCACCTTCTGCGAGCGCATCTGGCCCGAGATCGACGTGCAGGGACGCCTCCGCCGCGCTGGCACCGGTGGCCGCGCCGTCGCCGGCCGCTGCCGAGCCCGGGGACGGGGACGAGGTCGCTCGAGCTGATGTTCGCGGCGTGGTCCGTCCGGGCCCCCGTAGCTTGCGGGCATGGCCGACCCCGCCCGCACCGACGCCCCTGATAGCGATCTCCCCGATCGCCTCGAGCACGACACCATGGGGGAGGTGCGGGTCCCCGGCTGGGCCCACTGGGGCGCCCAGACGCAACGGGCGGTGGAGAACTTCCCCATCTCCGGCCTCCACCTCGACCGCCGCCTGATCCGGGCCCTGGCCCTCATCAAGGGCGCGGCCGCCGAGGTGAACGCCTCCCTGGGTGTGGCCGGGGTGACAGAGGAGCGGGCCGCGGCCATCACCGCCGCCGCCGCCCAGGTGGCCGAAGGTCGCTGGGACGAGCACTTCCCCGTCGACGTGTTCCAGACGGGTTCGGGCACCTCGTCGAACATGAACGTGAACGAGGTGCTGACCCACCTGGCCACCACCGAGCTCGCCGGCTCCACCACGATCCACGCCAACGATCACGTCAACGCCTCGCAGAGCTCCAACGACGTGTTCCCCACGGCCATCCACGTGGCCGCGGCCGAGGCCACCAGGGCCGAGCTCGTCCCCGCGCTGGAACACCTGGCCCGCTCGCTGCGGGCCAAGCAGGCCGAGTTCGCCACCGTGGTGAAGTCGGGCCGCACCCACCTCATGGACGCCACCCCCGTCACCCTGGGCCAGGAGTTCGGCGGCTACGCCACCCAGGTCGACGAGAGCGTCGAGCGGCTCCTGTCCACCCTGCCCCGGGTGTGTCGCCTGCCCCTGGGGGGCACGGCCGTGGGCACGGGCATCAACGCCCCCGCCGAGTTTGCCGGCGCGGTGATCGCCAAGCTGGCCGAGCGGTTGGACCTGCCCCTGGTCGAGGCGTCGGACCACTTCGCCGCCCAGGCGTCGCGCGACGGCCTCGTCGAGCTGTCGGGCCAGCTGCGCACCGCGGCCGTGGCCCTGACCAAGATCGCCAACGACCTGCGGTGGATGGCCTCGGGCCCCCGCACCGGCCTGGCCGAGATCCGCCTGCCCGACCTGCAGCCGGGCAGCTCGATCATGCCCGGCAAGGTCAACCCCGTCCTGCCCGAGGCCGTCACCCAGGTCGCGGCCCAGGTCATCGGCAACGACGCCACCATCGCCTTCGCCGGCAGCCAGGGCTCCTTCGAGCTCAACACCTACCTGCCCGTCATGGCCCACGACCTGCTCGAGTCCATCCGCCTGATCGGCTCGGTCAGCGTGCTGTTCGCCGACCGCTGCATCGACGGGATCGAGGCCAACGTCGAGCGCTGCAAGGCCTACGCCGAGTCGTCGCCCTCCCTGGGCACCTCCCTCAACGCCTACATCGGCTACGAGAAGGCGGCCGAGCTGGTCAAGACGTCGGTCAAGACCGGCCGCTCCATCCGCGACCTGGTCCTCGACGAGAGCCTCATGTCCGAGGAGGACCTGGACCGGGCCCTCAACGTGTTGGACATGACCAAGGGCGGCGTGTTGTGAGCGCGGGCTCTGACAGCGGCGTCAGCCCCGGGCTAGGTTGCCGGCCATGAAGGTTGACGGGGGCATCAGCTTCGATCTCACCAAGTCCGGCGAGCAGGCGGCCGAGGCCGAGAAGGCCGGCTACTCGGGCATCTGGACGGCGGAGACCAGTCACGATCCGTTCCTGCCCCTGCTGCTGGCGGCCGAGCACACCAGCACGGTCGACCTGGGCACGTCCATCGCCGTGGCCTTCGCCCGCAGCCCCATGACGACGGCCAACACGTCGTGGGACCTGCAGCAGTACTCGAAGGGCCGCTTCATCCTCGGCCTGGGCAGCCAGATCAAGCCCCACATCACCAAGCGCTTCTCCATGCCGTGGTCGCACCCCGCCCCCCGCATGCGCGAGTTCGTGCTGGCCATGCGGGCCATCTGGGACAACTGGCAGAACGGCACCAAGCTCGACTTCCGGGGCGACTTCTACACCCACACCCTGATGACGCCGTTCTTCAACCCGGGGCCGTCCGAGTACGGGCCGCCCAAGGTGTTCCTGGCCGGCGTGGGCACGCTCATGACCGAGGTCGCCGGTGAGGTGTGCGACGGCTTCCTCTGCCACGGCTTCACCACCGAGCGCTACCTGCGTGAGGTCACCATCCCCGCGCTCGAGCGGGGCCGGGCCAAGGTGGGCAAGACCATGGAGGGCTTCGAGATCGTCGGGCCGTCCTTCGTGGTCACCGGCAAGGACGAGGCCGAGCTGGCCAGCAACGCCCGCGACACCCGCCAGCAGATCGCCTTCTACGGCTCCACGCCGGCCTACCGCACCGTGCTGGACCTGCACGGGTGGGGGGGCATGCAGGACGAGCTCAACACCATGTCCAAGGCGGGCAAGTGGGCGGAGATGGCCGAGCTCATCGACGACGAGGTGCTCAACACCTTCGCCGTGGTCGGTGAGCCCGAGCAGCTCGCCCCCGAGCTGCACCGCCGCTACGGCGACGTGATCAGCCGCATCTCCTTCTACGCCCCCTACAAGACCGACCCCGAGCGTTGGCTGCGGGTCCTCGAGGACCTCAAGTCGGCGTGATCCGCACCGGTCTGGCCGCCGCCGTCGTGATGGCGGTGCGCTGAACGTGCTGCTGGCCGAACTGGTGGCCACCTCGGCCGTGGTGGGGGCGACGCGCTCCCGCACGGCCAAGGTGGCGGCCCTGGCCGAGCTGCTGCGCCACCTGCCCCCGGCCGAGATCACCGCCGGCGTGGGCTTCCTGACCGGCCAGCCGCGCCAGGGTCGGGTGGGTGTGGGTTGGGCCACCGCCTACCGCCCCGGGTCCACGCCTGCGGATGAGCCCAGCCTGACCGTGGGCGAGGTCGACGCCGCGCTGAGCGAGCTGGCGGCGACCAGTGGGCCTGGTTCCGTGGCCCGCCGGGCTGCGGTCCTCGGTGGGGTGTTGGACCAGGCCACCGCTGCCGAAGGTGACTTCCTGCGCCAGCTGCTGACCGGCGGCCTGCGCCAGGGGGCGCTCGAGGGTCTGATGGCAGACGCCCTCGCCAAGGCCGCCGAGGTTCCCCTGGCCATCGTGCGTCGGGCCCACCTGCTCGATGGCGACCTGCGCGACGTGGCCCTGGCCGCGCTGACCCAGGGCGAGGCCGGCCTGTCGGGCGTGGGGCTCGTGGTCGGTCGGCCGTTGCAGCCCATGCTGGCGGCGGGGGCCGACGACGTCGCCGCCGCCCTGGCCGCCACCGGCGAGGCGTCGGTGGAGTGGAAGTTGGACGGTGCCCGCATCCAGGTCCATCGGGCCGGGGACGAGGTGGCCATCTACAGCCGGGCCCTCAACGAGGTGACGTCCCGGCTGCCCGAGGTGGTCGAGTTGGCCCGCAGCCTGCCCGTGGACCGCTTCGTGCTCGACGGCGAGGTCATCGGCGCCGACGACGACGGCCGCCCCCACGCCTTCCAGGACACCATGAGCCGCTTCGGCACCGAGCGGGCCGGGGACGAGGGTCCTGCGGGCGGTGCAGCCGACGCTGCCGTGGCCGCGGCCCGGGCCCGGGGGCTGCGACCGTGGTTCTTCGACGTGCTCCACCTGGGCGGCGACGACCTGATCGACCGCCCCTTGGTCGAGCGCCGGGCGGCACTCGGTGGCCTGGTCGGGCCGCTGCTGGTGCCCGGCCTGGTCACCGCTGATCCGGTCGAGGCCGGTGCCTTCCTCGACGCCACCGTGGCCGCCGGTCACGAGGGCGTGGTGGTCAAGGCTCTGCATGCGGCCTACGACGCCGGCCGCCGGGGTGGGGCATGGCGCAAGGTCAAGCCCGTGCACACCGTCGACCTGGTGGTGCTGGCGGCTGAGTGGGGCCACGGCCGCCGTCGGGGCTGGCTGTCCAACCTGCACCTGGGGGCCCGGGGGGCTGACGGCGGCTTCGTCATGGTGGGCAAGACGTTCAAGGGCCTGACCGACCAGCTGCTCACGTGGCAGACCGAGGCCCTGCAGGCGTTGGCCGTGGCCACCGAGGGCATCGTCGTCCACGTGCGCCCCGAGCTGGTGGTCGAGATCGCCCTCGACGGGGTCCAGGCCTCGGTGCGCTACCCCGGCGGCGTGGCCCTGCGCTTCGCCCGGGTGCGCCGCTACCGCCCCGACAAGGCCCCGGCCCAGGCCGACACCCTCGAGGCCCTCCAGGCCCTGCTCCCCGGCCGCACCTCGGCCTGACCTGGTCTGCGCCACCCAGGGCGGCCGGATGACGCCCGGATGGTCGGGGGACAGGGTCCAGGAACCGTGCCGAGCGCCATCGACGCATCACGCCGGGCTCGATCCTCGTGGCGGCGGTCACCACGTCGAATCGCCAGCGATTCGACGGGTCTCGCTGATCGGTCGACTCGGCGGGCTGCGTGTCCTCGACCACCCGCCTGGTGCCGTTCTCGGCGCCATCCGGCCCGCTCGCAGGCTGCTGGGCAATCGTCGCACCCCCGCTGACCGGCGACGGACCCCGTCGCGGCCGCGGGCACCTACCGCTGGCGTAGGTGCATGCGTTCAGGTGCCGCCCGGAACCGCCTGGCCGGCGAGCCGGACGCATGGGCGTACGGCTCGCATAGGAGGATGCGTTCAGCTGGGACCCGGCCGGGCAACAACGCGCCGAGAAACCACCGCCGGGTCACGCCCAGCGAGAGCGGGCGCAGGGCTCGTCGGACGTGGCGCGACGAGCGATTCGCCGTGATGCGGAACCGATCGAGGACCTGGTCCCCGGCGGCAGTGACGCCGCCGGCGCCGGTGACCGGGCAGCGGCGCTGGCAGGCCGCAGGCGAGTGCTAGGCGCCGAGGGCGGTGCGACCCAGGGCGGGGCTGCCCTCGAAGGGGTCGGGGTCCTTGGGGGAGGGGATGGTCGGCCGGGTCCAGTTGCGCTCGCGCGCCACCTCGTGGCCGATGGCCCGCCACGCCATGGGCTGCCAGCCCTCGGCCGCCGCTTCGATGACGAGGTCCTGGCGCAGGTGGACCAGGGCGGGCAGGCGGTCGAGCCCGCACGCCTTGACGAACTCGCGCTCGGGATCGACGAAGGTCAGCACCTTCTTGGCCCATGGGCCCAGGAACGCCTTGGCGTCGGCCTCGTCGCAGGTGAGCACGAAGGCGTTGCGCACGCTGGCCCCCTGGAAGTGCTCCAGGATCCGACCGGCCGTCTCCAGCACCCAGGCGCTCTCGTAGGTGTAGGGGTCGAGCACGACGGCCAGGAGCTGGAACGTGATCGTCCACTCCTCGACCGGGCGGGCCTCGGCGCCGATCGGTTGCAGCTTCAAGCCGGCGGGAACGTCGATGGCCACCACGGGTGGAAAGGTACCCCAGCCGGGCCGGTTCGATCAGATCACGGCCGTCCGGCCGCCTTCGGCCCCGCCGTGGGGCGGGGGTAGCGTGGCCCTGTGCATCCCATCGAGCGGTTGCGCTACGTGGCCCGAGCCTCCGGCGCCGATCAAACGTCCCTGGTCAGGGAGACGGCGGGCTCCCTGGGCGCCTTCCGTGACGACCCCGCCGGCCTGGTCATGGCCTGTCGGCGCATGCTGGCCCGCCACCTCAGCTCTGGACCCCTCTGGTGGCTGACGTCACGGGCGTGCACCGCCCCCGACGCCATGCGCGAGGCGTGGCTGGCCGCCGACGAGTTCGAGGCCGACCGCACCGCCCGCCACCTGTCCCACGCCCTGCCCGACGACGCCACCGTGGTCGTGCTGGGCTGGCCCGAGGTCATCGCCGAGGCCCTGCCCGCCCGTGGGGACCTCGACGTGCTCGTCGTCGACACCCTGGGCGAGGGCGGTGGCCTGGTCCGCCGCCTGCGCCGCTCCGACGTCGACGCCCAGGACGTACCCCAGGCCGGTCTCGGCGCTGCCGCAGCCACAGCCGACGTGGTCCTCATCGAGGCCTCCGTGGTCGGCCCCGACGCCTTCGTGGCCGTGGCCGGCTCCCACGCCGCCGCCGCCGTGGCCCTCCACGCCGGCAAGCAGGTGTGGCTGGTGGCCGGCGTCGGGCGCTTCGTGCCCCGTCGCCTGTGGGAGGTCATCGACAGCCGCCTCGACGGCGCCGATGAGCCCTGGGAGGCCGACGAGGAGATCGTCCCCCTCGACCTGATCACCAAGGTGGTCGGCGCCCGCGGCGCCGAAGACGTGGCCGAGGCCCTACGCCATGTCGACACGCCCATCGCCCCCGAGCTGTTCAAAGAGGGCATCCTCTAGCCGCGCCGTCACAGCTGGGGGCTACCCTCCCGACCCATGCGCATCGGTCTGGTCGCCGACACCCACATCCCCGAATCCCGGCCCCAGCTGTGGCCCCAGGTCTTCGAGGCCTTCCGCGACGTCGACGCCATCCTCCACGCCGGGGACATCCACGAGCTCTTCGTGGTCGACCAGTTGGCCGAGGTGGCGCCGCTGTGGGTAGCCCGGGGCGACGGCGAGGACGGCTCGGGCGGCCGGCCCATCCAGCCCGAGCACCCCCTGGTCCGCTACACCTGGCGCCTGGAGCTGGGCGGGGTGGACATCGGCCTCATCCACGACCTGCCCATGCCCCCCCGGCCACCGGACTACACCGTGGCCCGCTGGGTCGACCGCCACTTCGAGGGCAACAGCCCCGACGTCATCGTCTACGGCGACACCCACGTCGAGTCCATCCTCACCCTCGACGGCGTGCTGTGCGTGAACCCGGGCTCGCCCACCTACCCCCACCAGCTCAACACCCAGCTGGGCACCATCGGCTACCTCGACATCACCGACGGGGTGCCCACGCCCTCCATCTGGCGCCTGACCGAGGACGGCATCGAGCCCTTCGACTGGGCCACCTGGTCCCGCCCCTGGTGAACGGGGAGCGGCCGCGCCGCTAGCTACCGCGCGGTCAGGACCGTTGGCCGACCGTGGCGTCCGGCACGTACGCTGCCGACCCATGTCAGCACGTTCCCGAGACCTGCCGCGTAGGTCCTGTCTTTCGATCCCCGGTTCCAGCGAGAAGATGCTGGCCAAGGGTCCCAGCCTGCCGGCCGACATGAAGTTCCTCGACATGGAGGACTCGGTCTCGCCGCTCGAGAAGGAGTCGGCCCGCAAGAAGGTCGTCGCCGCCATCCGCGACCAGGACTGGGGCGAGACCGTCCTCTGCGTCCGCATCAACGCCTGGGACACGAAGTGGACCTACGGCGACGTCATCGAGGTCGTCGGCGGCGCCGGCGAGCGCCTCGAAGAGGTCATGCTGCCCAAGGTGCAGTCCGCGGCCGAGGTGGTGGCGCTGGACCTGTTGCTCACCCAGGTGGAGAAGAACGCCGGGCTCCCCATCGGCCACATCGGCATCGAGGCCCAGATCGAGACGGCCCGGGGCCTGATCAACGTCGAGGAGATCTGCGCCGCCTCCCCCCGCCTCGAGACCGTCATCCTCGGTCCGGTCGACTTCTCGGCCTCCATGGAGATGCCGAACCTGTCCGGGGGCCTGCAGATCCCCGAGTACCCCGGCGACTACTTCCACTACGTGTTCATGAAGATCCTCATGGCCGGGCGGGCCAACGGCCTGCAGGTCATCGACGGTCCCTACGTCAAGGTGCGCGACCCCGAGGGCTTCCGGGACTACTGCACCCGGACCTACATCCTCGGCTTCGACGGCAAGTGGGCCCTGCACCCCGACCAGGTGACCATCCTGAACGAGGTGTTCAGCCCCACCCAGGAACAGTTCGACAAGGCCCTCGACGTGCTCGACGCCTACGACGAGGCCACCACCACCGGCGACCGCAAGGGGGCGGTGATGTTCGGCGAGGAGATGATCGACGAGGCCAGCCGCAAGGTGTGCCTGAAGATCAAGTCCCGCGGCGAGCGCAACAAGATGGTCCACTCCTAAGCACGTCCGGACGCGACGGGGCCCGGTCGGCAACTGCCGACCGGGCCCCGTTTCGCGTCTCGCTCAGGTCACTCGGCGACGAGGCGGCGGGCGATGACCTTGAGGCACAGGGTCTCGTCAGCGCCTTCGAAGATCGACAGCACCCGGGCGTCGACGAACAGGCGGCTGACGGTGAACTCCTCGGCGTAGCCCATGCCGCCGTGGATCTGCAGGGCCTCACGGGTGACCCATTCTGCGGCCCGGCACACGTAGGCCTTCACCATCGAGGCCTCCATCTGGCCCTCGCCCTTGGCCATCATGCGCCCCACCGAGTACATGAACTGGCGGGCGGCCTGGATGGTGACGGCCATGCGGCCGAGCTTGGCCCGGGTCAGCTGGTAGTCACCGATGGCCGTGCCGAACACAACCCGGTTGGCGGCGTAGTCGTGGGCCACCTCGTAGGCGGCCTGCATGACGCCCACGGCCCGGGCCGCGGTCTGCAGGCGGCCGTTCTCGAACCCGGCCATCTGGTAGTAGAAGCCCCGGCCCAGCCCGCTGTCGCCGCCGATGAGGTTGCCGTCGGGCACGAACCAGGCATCGAAGGCCAGCTCGTAGGAGTGCATCCCCCGGTAGCCGATGGTGTCGATGGCCCGTCCGTCGAGCACGCCGCCGCCGGGGGCGCCGCCGTCACCGCCGGCTTCCTGGGTGAAGCGGAAGCCGTGACCCTCGGCCCGGGGCTTGGGCACGATGAACATGGACAGGCCCCGGTGGGTCTTGGACCGGTCGGGGTCGGTGCGGGCCAGGAGCATGAGCACGTCGGCCCGGGCCGCGAACGTGCACCAGGTCTTGACGCCGTTGATGAGCCAGCCGCCCTCGGTGCGGGTGGCCGTGACCTTGAGGCCGGCCACGTCGGAGCCGTAGTCGGGCTCGGTCAGGGCCACCGCGGCCATGATCTCGCCGGTGGCCAGGCGGGGCAGCCAGGCCGCCTTCTGCTCGTCGGTCCCCCCGGCTTCCAGCGCCCGGGCCAGGATCTCGGGCCGGGTGATGAGCGACCCGCCCGCGCCCAGCGAGGCGCGGGACAGCTCCTCCGTGGCGATGACCATGCCCAGGTAGTCGCTCTCGCCGCCCGAGGCGTAGCCACCGTGCTCCTCGGCGATGGAGAGGCCGAAGGCCCCCATCTCGCCCAGGCCGGAGATGATGTCCTCGGGGATGTCGGTGTTCTGGCGGTGGATGTGCTCGGCCCGGGGGGCGATCTTCTCCTCGGCGAAGCGCCGGAAGGCGTCCTGCACCATCTCGAAGTCGGGGTCGAGGTGGCGGGGGCCGGGCTCGCCGGCCAGGGCGGACAGGAACTCGGGGTCCCGGTAGGCGGTGACGAAGGCCCGGGCGGCGTCGAGGGCGTCGGGGCCCACCCCCCACTGGGCCTCGCGCCCCCACAGCTTGGCGGCGATGTCGCCCACGGCGTCGGCCACGAAGGCCACGGCCAGCCGGCCCTCGACGTCGCCCCGGGACCCGTAGTCCAGCATGCCCCGGGCCGCCTCCAGGGCCGAGGCCGCGTGGGCCAGGTCGTAGGCCAGCACCTGCTGGGTGTCCACCGCGGTGGGGCCGGCGGCCTTCAGCTGATCGATGCCCTTGCGCACCACGCCGTGGGCGGCCTCGATCGCTGCGGCGGCTTCCTGGAGATCGACGCTGCTCATGGCGCGAAGAATACCGAGGGGTCGTGCCCTCCAACACATCTTCCACCGCGGCACGGTTGGCCGCCGGGCGGGACGGGCGGGACGAACAGGCGGCGGGCAGGTCGGCGGCAGGTCGGCGGCAGGTTGACGAAGGAGGGCGCCCAGTCCCTACGCTGCCCCGCCATGACCAGCTTTGAGCGCCCCTTCGGCCGCTACTACGAGGACTTCGAGGTCGGGGACGTCTACAAGCACTGGCCGGGCAAGACCATCACCGAGGCCGATGACCACCTGTTCTGCATGATCACCATGAACCACCACCCCCTGCACACCAACGTGTGGTTCGCCGAGCACGAGAGCGTGCAGGGCAAGAACGTGGTCGTGGGCAACCTGGTGTACTCCCTGGTCCTGGGCATGAGCGTGCCCGACGTGTCGGGTGCGGCCATCGCCAACCTCGAGGTCGAGACCCTGCAGCACAAGATGCCCACCTTCCACGGCGACACCATCTACGCCGAGACCCGGGTGCTGGAGAAGCGCGAGTCGGCGTCGCGGCCCGACCGGGGCGTGGTGACGGTGGAGACCAAGGGCATCAACCAGCGGGGCGAAGAGGTCTGCTACTTCAAGCGCCGGGTGATGATCTGGAAGAAGGCCGACGGCCCCGTCCGCCAGCGCCCCTACGACAGCGACACGATCTGGGGCTGAGCACGCCCGGCGACGATGTCGGGGATGCCGGCGTCGACACCAGGCTGCTGACGTGGTGGTCGACGGAACGGGCCCGGGACCTGCCCTGGCGGCGGACCCGGGACCCGTGGGAGGTGCTGGTCAGCGAGGTGATGCTGCAGCAGACCCAGGTGGATCGGGTCGTGCCCCGCTGGCACGCCTTCCTGGCCCGCTTCCCCACGCCCGCCGCGTGCGCGGCCGCGCCGGCCGGTGACGTGGTGGGGGAGTGGGCCGGTCTCGGTTACAACCGCCGCGCCCTGAACCTGTGGCGGACGGCATCGGCCGTCGTCGAGTGCCACGACGGCGGCCTGCCCGCCGATCTGGCCTCGCTGCTGGCCCTGCCCGGCATCGGGCCCTACACGGCCCGGGCTGTCCTGGCCTTCGCCTTCGAGGCCGACGTGGGGGTGCTCGACACCAACGTGGCCCGGGTCCTGGCCCGCCGGGCCGGCCGCCGCCTGGCCGCGGGCGATGCCCAGGCCCGGGCCGATGCCGCCGTCCCCGTAGGGCAGGGGTGGGCGTGGAACCAGGCCTCGCTCGACCTCGGGGCCACGGTGTGTCGGGCCCGGACACCCCGCTGTGGCGAGTGCCCCGTGCGTGACGGCTGCGCCTGGGCGGCGGCGGGTTGGCCAACCCCTGACCCCGCCATCGGCTCGGCCGGTGTGTCTGGCGGCCAGTCCCGCTTCGTGGGGTCCGACCGCCAGGGCCGGGGCCGGCTGGTGGCCGCGCTGCGGGTGGGCGTGGTCGGTCGGGCCCAGTTGGCTGCGGTCATGGGCTGGCCCGACGACGTGGAGCGGGCCACCCGGGTGGCCGCGGGCGTGGTGGCGGACGGGCTGGCCGAGGTGGGGCCGGAGGGCGAGCTGTCCCTGCCCGGCCTACGATCCGCCCCATGACCACGAGCCCCCCGAAGGCGAGCCGCGAGGACGCCCTGCGTGCCACCCACTACGTCGACAGCGACCAGCCCGCGGTGCAGGACTGGGCCCATGACGCCGTGCGGGGCCAGACGAGCGACCGCGACAAGGCCGTGGCCCTCTTCTACGCCGTGCGTGACGGGGTGCGCTACGACCCCTACTCGTCGTCGCCCGATGCCGAGGACTACCGGGCGTCGGTGATCGTGGGCCAGGACCGCAACTGGTGCGTGCCCAAGTCCATCCTGCTCACGGCGGGGGCCCGGGCCGTGGGGGTGCCGTCGCTGCTGGGCTTCGCCGACGTGCGCAACCACCTGGCCTCGGAGAAGTTGCTCGAGCGGGTGGGGACGGACCTGTTCGCCTTCCACGGCTACTCGACGTTCCTGATCGACGGCCAGTGGGTGAAGGCGACGTCGGCCTTCAACATCGAGATGTGCGAGCGCTTCGGCGTGAAGCCCATCGAGTTCGACGGCGTCAACGACTCGCTCTACCACGAGTTCGACGTCGACGGCCGCCAGCACATGGAGTACGTCAACCAGCGGGGCGAGTTCGTCGAGTTCCCCTGGGACGAGATGTGCCGCGTCTTCATGGAGACCTACGGCCACGTCCCCGGCCAGACCACCGAAGACACCCACGACGCCATGTTCCACAGCTGACCCAGCTGTCCGACGGTGTCCAGCCGGAAGGCGCACCGGAGCTGGCGGTTCTCGGGCAATCCCGTCCCGATTCTGGGACGCAATCACCCGAGAACCACCCGCCGGGCCGGAAGGGACGGCGATCCAGCTTCTCGGGCAATCCTGTCCCGAAGGTGGGACGCATCTGCCCGAGAACGATGCATCTACCCGAGAACGGAGTCAGGCCGCCTGGATGACCATGAGCACCTCGGCCACGTGGCGCGCCGTCACCAACGAGCCACGGAGCGCAGCTGCGGCGCTGACATGGAGAACTCGCCAGCCCAGGGCCTGTAGGTGCAGGTCCCGTCGCCGATCTGCCTCGAAGGCCTCCCGTCGGCCGTGGACCGCCCAACCATCCACCTCGAGAGCAACGAGCGCTTCGGGCCAGGCGAAGTCGACCTCGTAGGGGCCGATCGGGAGGTGGCAGGCAGGGGTGGGGACCCCCGCAGCGTCGAGCAGGCGGGCCATTGCCGATTCGGCCACCGAATCGGGACGCTGATCAGCGAGGCACCATCGATCGAGGATGGTGCGCGACGGCCCGCCCGCGCCCGGCGTGACGGTCGAGGGTGGTCCGCACGGCGGCGACGTCCACCGTCCCGGCCACGACGAACTGGTCGAGCGCAGCTTCGAGTGAGCCGAGCGGTACGACAGCCCCTAGGTCGACGAGCAGCCGGAGTGGGTTCGTGACCGGGATGCCGCCCCGGCGGGCCGGCCACAGGTCGACCCGGTCACTGGGCCGATGGACGAGCACCCCGGCTGGAGCACGTCGGCTGTCCCGCTGCGCCGAGATGACCTCCAGGCGCCAGCGGGGGAGCTGCAGACCCCAGACCCGCGCTGCGGCCGAATGGGATGCCACCGTGCCGCCGCCGCAGGCCAACACCGAGCCGAGGATGCGCTGCCCATCATTGATGGGGGCGCCGGCGGCCCGGGCCACCCCGGAGTGCACGAGCTCGAAGCGACCCCGATCCAGGGCCCGGTACCAGGCTGACCGACATCCCTGCCGTCACGGCTTGGTCTCTCGTGACCAACCCATGTTGGCGGCGCGCCACGGCCGCCACCTGTCGCTCCGCCTCGCCATGACCCCATGATCCCTGACGGGTACGACAGTCCAGCTCCAGCCGCCCTGGACGACCCCCTCGTCATCGAGCCCGATCCCCGGGTCAGGTGTCGACCGGGCCGTGATGGCCAGGGTCGACACCAACGCCCGGGAGGCCACCAGCTCAGGTGCCGGTGGCGCGGATGTGGCTCAGGATCTCCGGGAAGGCACCGTCGGCCAGGGCCCGCATCTCGTCATCGGTGCGGTCCTGGATGGGGTGGGGGACGAAGACCCGCGCCGGGTCGAAGCCCAGGGCGGTGGATTGGGCGATGGCCGCAGCCACGAACTCCGTGCTGGCCAGGAACACACCCGGCAGTCCTCGAGCCTCGAGGTCGGTGATGTCGTGCACACTGCACGACGTGCAACTGCCTCAATCAGCGAGGGCTTCGATGACGAGCGTGCACTCCTGGGAGATCTGGTAGCGCAGGTCGGCGGGAGCGGGCTTGGTGAAGGTGGGCTTGGCGTAGCGCCGCACCGACGCCCCCTCGGCCACCAGCAGCTCCTCGAGGCGGTCGAGGAACTGGCGTCCCCGGGGCTTGCTGATGTCGAGCAGGCCGATCACCGCCCCGTCGATGGTGCCGGGCCGGGCCACCCGCTCGCGGACCGCGGCCCGTCGCTCGCCGGTCGGGTCGAGGAGGACCCGGGCCGTCGTGGCCTGGGGCTCCGATGTCGCAACGCTGGACGTCGCTGTCATGTCCGCACCTCCCACGTGGTGAGCTGGCTACCGGTCTTGCCCGACACCCATCCCTCGATGATGGCCGAGAACATGCCCGCCCGCCCGCCGGCGTGCACGAAGGTCAGGTCCTCGGCCCGGAACTTGGGCAGGGTGCGGCCCAGGGCGATCTCGGCGGGGACGCCCTCGTCGATGCCGCCCGCCCCCCGCACCAGCTCGGCCCCGTCGATCTGCAACAGCCCGAGCAGCTCGTCCCGCAGCCGGGACTTGTCCCAGCCGGCGTCGCTGAACACCCGGGCGTGCTCGGGGGTGATGACCATGACCACGCCCATGCCCCCGACGAGCTTGGTGTTGTTCACCGCCCGCAACTTGGCGGCGAACGTGCGCACCAGGGATTCGGGTCGCCGCGAGATCTGGTCGACGACCGAGCTGGGGCCGTGGCCGGGGAACAGGCTGACCGTCGACGTCCCCGGGGCGAAGCCGCGCTCGGTGGCCAGGGACTCCCACGGCGAACCGTCCTCGTCCTCGGCGAAGCACCAGCCCAGCTTGCCCGGGCTGCCCAGGGCGGCCCGGTCGATGCCGCCGGGCTCACCGCCCCCGATGTTGCGCACCACCAGCTGCAGGGCCCGCCCGATGGTGGAGTTGGCCCGGTTGCCCTGGCCCAGGCAGTTCACCCCGCTGTTCATGCCGATGCGCTTGGTGATGGGCCCGTTCACGATGACCACGGGCCCGGAGAAGTAGGTGGTGCACAGGAGGCCGTGGATGTTGAACTCGTCGGTGCACGCCGCCTCGACCGCAGCCAGCACCACGGGCAGGTACTCGGGCTTGCACCCGGCGAGCACGGCGTTGATGGCCACCTTCTCCACCGTGACCGGCACCAGGTCGGGGGGCACGATGGCCACGATCTCCTGGGGGTCCCGGGTGGTGCCTTCGAGCATGCGCAGGACCCGGGCCTCGGTCGGGGGCACCACGGGCAGGCCGTCGCTCCAGCCCCGCTCGAAGGCCAGCTCCATCTCGTCCTCCAGCGCAGCCAACTGCAGTCGGCGCGAGTGGAGGATGCCGCCCTCGAAGCGGATGCGCAGCTCGTCGGCCCGGTCGGGGTCCACGCTGAGGGACCCGCACCCGGGACGGTGCTCGGGCAGCCCCTCGCCCAGGCCGTGCACACCGGTGAAGCGCTCCCACAGGGGACGCAGCCAACCCTCGGTGCGCTCGACCTCGACCCCACCCTCGATGCGCAGCAGCGTGGGCACGGCGTCGATGTCGTAGTGCCAGGACACGGCCAGGTCGGCGTCGTGGCGGGGGTCGAGCACGGTGGTGGGGAAGGCGGGGTCGTCCTGGGTGTAGACGGTCAGTGCCACCCCCCGCTCGACGAGCTCCCCCAGCACCGGCGCCACCAGCACACAGGTGGGGCAGTCGGCCTTGACGACGGCGATGATGCCGTCAGGCAGCTTCGGTCGTTCGCTGACCATCGACGTGGGCACGCCTGGACACTACCTTGCCCCTCAGATCCGGTGATCCCAGTCACACGCGCTGTGCGGTAGGGAATGAACGGGTACTGTCCCGTCCATGACCTCGGGGGGTCTCGCGTGAACGTTTCGTTCTACGGCGTACGGGGCTCGACGCCGTGCTCTTGCGGGTCGAACGCCCGCTACGGAGGCAACACCTCTTCGGTGGTCGTCGAGGCACCGGGCTCGCCGCCCATCCTGCTCGACCTGGGCACCGGCGTCCGCTTCTACGGCGAGACGCTGCCACCCACCCAGCCCCTGCGGGCCGTGGCCCTCGTGACCCACCTGCACTGGGACCACGTCCAGGGACTGCCCTTCTTCGCTCCCGTCCTGCGGCCGGGCAGCCACCTCGACATCTACGCCCCCCACCCGGGCTGCGGGCTGACCCTCGAAGAGGCGTTCGACCAGAGCATGCGGCCGCCGTACTTCCCGGTGCGCCTGTCCGACCTGCGGGGCGAGATCAGCTTCCACGCCCGCGACACCGGCCAATTCACCGTGGGCGAGGTCCAGGTCACCGTGGCCCCTGTGCCCCACAACGGACCCACCGTGGGCTTCCGGCTCGACTGGCGGGGGCGGTCGCTGGCCTTCGTGCCCGACCACCAGCAGCCCCTCGACGGCGGTCGTGAGGTGGCCGAGTCGGTGCTGGCCCTGGCCGACGGGGTCGACCTGCTGATCCACGACGCCCAGTTCACCCGGGACGAGTTCAGTGCCAAGCGCGACTGGGGCCACTCGACGGTGGAGTACGCGGTCGATGTGGCCCTGCAGGCGGGGGCGGGCATGTTGGCCCTCTACCACCACGACCCCAACCACGACGACGCCACCGTCGACCGCCTGACCGCCGACGCCCGGGCCCACCGGGGGTGCCGCCCCCTCGAGGTGCTGGCCGCGCACGAGGGTCTGACCGTGGCGCTGTCGCCGTTGAAGGTGGCCGCTCCCGCCTGATGTCGCCGGGGTCCCGCCAGGCCCGTCGGCCGGGTCGGAGGCGCGACTACAGTCCCGTCCCGTGGCGAACGAACCCCGACCTCCTGCCCACGACCCGGCGCACTTCCGCAAGGTCCTGGGCCGGTATCCCACGGGCGTCACGATCGTGACGGCCATGGACGAGGGCCGACCCGTCGGCTTGGCCGTGGGCACCTTCACCTCGGTGTCCCTGGACCCACCCCTGGTGGCCTTCCTGCCCGACCGCAAGTCGCGTTCGTGGCCGGTCATCGAGAAGGCGGGCAAGTTCTGCGCCAACGTGGTCGGTGACCACCAGGAGCACGTCTCGGGCACGTTCGCCTCCAAGGCCGAGGACAAGTTCGCCGAGATCCCCTGGCAGCCGTCCCCGGTGACGGGCTCGCCCATGATCGCCGGTTGCGTGGCCTGGCTCGACTGCGAGGTCGACGTCGTGCACGAGGCCGGTGACCACTGGATCGTCATCGGTCGGGTGCTCGAGCTCGACGTGTCCGAGGACGAGGGCAACGGCCCCCTGCTGTTCTTCAAGGGCGGTTACGGCCGCTTCGCGCCCTGAGCATCTGAGCGACGAGCGCGGCCAGCCCTGTGCGCTGTCGGGACCACCGCACCCGCAGCCGCCGCCAGGCGAAGGCCAGCACGAACACGGCCAGGATGACCAGCCAGATCTTGGGGTTCACCGCCGAGAGGCCCATGCCCCCCATCCTGACCGCGCCCGGGGGGCGACCCGGCGCCGGGCCTCGGCGTGCTCAGCTAGGTTCGGCCCCATGGCTGTCTACGCCCTCGGTGAGCTGGTCCCCCGCATCCACCCCGATGCCTTCGTGCACCCCGAGGCCACCATCATCGGCGACGTCGAGATCGGTGCCCTGAGCTCGGTGTGGCCGGGCGCCGTGCTGCGGGGGGACGACGGACCCATCACGGTGGGGGAGCGGACGTCGATCCAGGATGGCGCCATCATCCACACCTGGGAGCCCCACCCCACCCGCATCGGCTCGGACTGCGTGATCGGCCACCTGGCCCACCTCGAGGGGTGCATCATCGAGGACAACTGCCTGGTTGGCTCGGCCTCCGTCGTGCTGCGCCGGGCCATCGTGTCCTCGTGGTCCCTGGTGGGGGCCGGTGCCCTCGTCCCCCCGGGCAAGGTCGTGCCCGGAGGCGCCCAGGCCGTCGGCGTGCCCGCGGTGATCAAGGAGGGCCGGGCCGACCGCGCCGACATCGCCGACTCGGCCCAGCGCTACGTCGAGCGGGTCCACCGCTACAAGGCCGGCCTCCGGGCCCTCTAGCGACGCCGCGTCAGCCCGAGGCCAGCCAGGACAGGCCGGGGACGGGCAGGTTGCGGGCCACGGCGAAGGCCACGACGACGGCCACGACCACCCGGGGGAACCACGGTGGCAGGCGCAGGCGGGGAAGCGAGAGGCTCACGCCCGCCCCGGCCCAGCGCAGGTAGGCGTAGGCCAGGAGGGGAAGGATGGCCACCACGACGAGGTTGTGGCCCGCGGCGCCCAAGACGTCGCCACCGGCCAGGGCCCGCACAGCGCGGGTGCCACCGCACAGGGGGCAATCCAGGCCGGTCACGGCCCGGAACGGGCAATCGGGCACCAGCTCGAGAGCCCGGTGCGACAGGGCCAGGGCGCCGCATGCACCCAGCGCGGCCAGTCCCACACCCAGCGGGCCCAACCACGGACGCGTCCGGGGACCGGGGCGGTAGGCCGGCACCGTGGCCACGGGCTGGATCTGAGAGCTGGACGTATCGTGGTCCGGGGTCATCTGAACTTCCGACCTGCTTCGTCACCGTCCGGGATGACATGGGGCATCGGCATTGTTACTATGGCCGTAGGAGAAATTGCTCGACGGACGGGCCGGCGGGCGTGTCCCGCCAGGCGGCCTCGTCCCGAGGATCCTTGCCAGCGACCGTACCGCCCCGGTCCCCCACCTGGAGCGTGAACCAGCATGACCGACACACAGCTCGCCGTTGACCTCAGCCGCTACAAGCTCGGCTGGAGCGACGAACAGAACTACGTCTTCAAGCCGCGACGCGGCCTCGACGAGGCCCTCGTGAACGAGATGTCGTGGATGAAGGGCGAGCCGGACTGGGTCCGTGACTACCGCCTGCGGGCGCTGCGCTACTTCCAGCTGCGTCCCATGCCCAACTGGGGCGGGGACATGTCCGAGATCTTCTT
Organism: Acidimicrobiales bacterium; assembly: GCA_038255145.1. Taxonomy (GTDB): domain Bacteria; phylum Actinomycetota; class Acidimicrobiia; order Acidimicrobiales; family CAIXPF01; genus WHTX01. Next base: position 31,093 of record JBBSLP010000020.1, on the reverse strand, counting down.
CGACGACATCTTCTATTACATCAAGCCGACCGAGAAGCAGGTCGACGCCTGGGACGAGCTCCCGGAGTCGGTGAAGAACACCTACGAGAAGCTGGGCATCCCCGAAGCCGAGCGCAAGTACCTGGCTGGCGTCACCGCCCAGTACGAGTCCGAGGTGGTGTACCACCGCAACCGGGTCGAGCTCGAAGAGCAGGGCGTCATCTTCACCGACATGGACACGGCGGTGCGTGAGCACCCCGAGCTGGTCAAGAAGTACTTCGGGAAGATCATCCCCGCCAACGACAACAAGTTCTCCGCCCTCAACTCGGCCGTCTGGTCGGGTGGCTCGTTCATCTACGTCCCCCCGGGCGTCGAGGTCGAGATGCCCCTGCAGGCCTACTTCCGCATCAACGCCGAGAACATGGGCCAGTTCGAGCGGACGCTGATCATCGCCGACGAAGGCTCCAAGGTGCACTACATCGAGGGCTGCTCGGCCCCCGTGTACACCAGCGACTCCCTGCACTCGGCCGTGGTCGAGATCGTGGTCAAGCCCAGCGCCCGGGTGACCTACACCACCATCCAGAACTGGTCCAACAACGTCTTCAACCTGGTCACCAAGCGGGCCCGGGTCGAAGCCGAGGGCCACATGGAGTGGATCGACGGCAACATCGGTTCCCGGTTGACCATGAAGTACCCGGCCGTGGTCATGGTGGGACCCAAGGCTTCGGGCGAGGTGCTCTCGGTGGCCTACGCCGGTGCCGGCCAGCACCAGGACGCCGGGGCCAAGATGACCCATGCCGCCCCCGAGACGACCTCGAAGATCGTGTCGAAGTCCATCTCCAAGGACGGCGGCCGCACGTCGTACCGCGGCCTCGTGCGCATCGAGGACGGCGCCTACGGCTGCAAGAGCCACGTGCAGTGCGACGCCCTCATCCTCGACGAGCAGTCCATCTCCGACACCTACCCCTACATGGAGATCGGCCCCCGCGACGCCGTCGTGGGCCACGAGGCCACCATCTCCAAGGTGGCCGATGAGCAGCTCTTCTACCTGCAGAGCCGTGGCCTCTCGGCCGAGCAGGCCATGGGTCTGATCGTCAACGGCTTCATCGAGCCGGTGACACGCACCCTGCCCATGGAGTACGCCGTGGAGTGGAGCCGCCTCATCGAGCTGCAGATGGAAGGCAGCGTCGGCTGATCGCGCCGGCCGACCGGGTTCGCCCGGTCGGCCCGACGGTGCCCGACGGCGAGGTCGACACAGGGTCGCTACGGGCAGGCGGGGCGCAGACGTGATACTGGTCCGATGCCCATGCGTCAGGACTGCAAGCACTTCGAGAGTCGCACGTACGGCAACGGCGATGCGGTTCGGAAGTGCGACCTGGATCTCGCCCCCGAAGCCCCATGGCGTTGCCCGAAGGAGTGCCCGAAGTACGAACGGCGCCTGGCCGACGTCAACTGGGCCCACGGCTCCCTCATCACCCCGCCCACCCCGCCCGAGCCCGACGGGCTCGACGAGCCTGACGAGCGCGTCGCCCGCCTGCTCGACGAGGCCGAGGACATCATCAACGCCGCTGGCCCCCGTGTCCTGGCCGAGTTCCAGGACGACAGCCAGCGCCCCTCCTTCTGGAAGCGCCTGTTCGGCCGCCGCTGACCTGCGCTGATCTCCTCGGTCGATCGTCCGTCGATCGTCGATCTCCCCCCGCCCGGCCCGCACTACGCTGCCGGCGACGTCTTCCCCGGTAGGTGCCCCCGTGCCACCGGCCGATCCGAGGTGCTCCCGATCGTGGCAACCCTGACCCCGCTGGCCTCGGCCGCCCTCGGCGGGCCCGACTGGCTCCGCAAGCGACGCGACGTCGCCGCCGCGGCCGCCGCCGAGCGCCCCCTCCCCCACGCCGACGAGGAGATCTGGCGCTACTCCCGCATCGAGTCCCTCGACCTCGACCGCTTCCAGCCCAGCGTCGAGGGCGAGGCGCCCGCCATGCCCGCGGCCGCCGCCGGGTGGCTCGAGGCCATCGGTGAGCGCAGCGGCCTCGTCGTCACCGTCGACGGTCGGGTGGTCACCCTCGAGGCCCCCGAGGGGGGCGACATCAGCATCGGCCCCGCCCCCGAGGATGCCCTTGGTTCGGTCATGGGCGAGCCCGTTGACCTGTTCGCCCAGCTCAACGACGCCTTCATGGCCGACCCCGTACTCGTCGAGGTCAAGGCCGGACGCACACCAACCGCCCCCGTGGTCATCCTGCACTGGCTGTCCACCGAGGGTGCCGCCATCTTCCCCCGTCTCGTCGTGCGGGCCGGCCAGGGATCCCGGCTCACCGTGGTCGAGATCGTGGCCTCCGACGATGTGGCCGGCTTCGTGGCCCCCGTCGTCGAACTGGCGGCCGAGCGGGACGCCCACCTCGGCTACCTCAACGTGCAGCGCCTGGGCCCCCGGGTGTGGCAGATCGCCTCCCAGGTGGCCACGGTGGACACCCAGGCCACCCTGGTGTCGTCCACCGCGGCGTTCGGCGGCGAGTACGCCCGGGTGCGGGCCGACTGCCGCCTGGTCGGTCGGGGCGCCCACGGCGACCTGCTGTCGCTGTACTACGGCAACGGCGACCAGATGCTCGACTTCCGCACCTTCCAGGACCACCAGGCCCCCGATACCACGTCGGACCTGCTGTTCAAGGGCGTGGTCGACGACAGCTCACATTCGGTCTACACCGGCCTCATCCGGGTTCGGCCCGAGGCCCGGGGCACCAACGCCTTCCAGACCAACCGCAACATCAAGCTGGGTGAGCACGCCTGGGCCGAGTCGGTGCCCAACCTCGAGATCGAGAACAACGACGTCAAGTGCTCCCACGCCTCGACCGTCGGGCCCATCGACGCCGAGCAGCGCTTCTACCTCGAGAGCCGGGGCGTACCCCCCAAGGTGGCCGACCGGCTGATCGTCAAGGGCTTCTTCGACGAGGTCATCGACCGCCTGCCCGTGGCCGCCCTGGCCCCGCTGGTGCGGGCCGAGGTGAAGGCCAAGCTGGGCGACCTGGGCGCCGCCCCCCTCCTGTGACCGGCGACGCGCCCACCCCCGACCTGACCTCGAGCGGTGCCGCCGTGCGGGTGTGCTCGATCGACGACATCGCCTCGGGCCAGGCCAGACGCTTCGACGTGGCCGGCCGCAAGGTGGCCGTGGTCCGCATCGGGGACGACGTCTACGCCATCGGCGACACCTGCTCCCACGCCGACGTGTCCCTGTCCGAGGGCGAGGTGCTCATCGCCGATCGTGAGATCGAGTGCTGGAAGCACGGCAGCACCTTCTCCCTGCTCGACGGCGAGCCCCAGAGCCTGCCCGCCACCCGTCCCGTTCCCGTCTACGAGGTCGTCCTCGACGGGTCCGACGTCCTCGTGCGGCTGACGTGAGCGCGACGCGGCACCTTCCGCCGTGCTCCCGGCCCCACCCCACCGACCAGCCAACGGAGGCGACGCCATGAGCGTCCTCGAGATCGACGACCTGCGGGCCAAGGCGGGGGGCCGTGAGATCCTGCGCGGCGTGTCCCTGACCGTGCGCAGCGGCGAGGTCCACGCCGTCATGGGCCCCAACGGCTCGGGCAAGTCCACCCTGTCCCACGTCATCGCCGGACGCCCCGGCTATGAGGTCACCGGGGGCCGGGTGCTGCTCGACGGGGTCGACCTGTTGGGCCTCGAGCCCTGGCAGCGGGCCCAGGCCGGCTTGTTCCTGGCCCTGCAGTACCCCACCGAGGTCCCCGGGGTCAGCCTCGACGAGCTCCTGGCAGAATCGGTGCGGGCGGCGGGCGGGAACCTGTCCGACGTGCCCGAGCGCATCCGGGTCGAGGCCAACCGCATCGGCCTCGACCCCAAGTTGCTGGAGCGCTCGGTCAACGTCGACCTGTCCGGCGGCGAGAAGAAGCGCAACGAGACCGTGCAGCTGGCCGTGCTCCGGCCGAAGATCGCCGTGCTCGACGAGATCGACTCCGGCCTCGACATCGACGCCCTGCGGGCCGTGGCCCGCCGGGTCGAGGCCGCCACCACCGAGTTCGGCCTCGGCGTGCTGGCCATCACCCACTACAACCGCCTGCTCGACGAGCTGCACGCCGACCAGGTCCACGTGTTCGTCAAGGGCCACATCGTGGCCCAGGGCGGCCCCGAGTTGGCCAAGGTCGTCGAGGCCGACGGCTACGCCGCCTTCGCCGAGGTCTGACGACCTAGCCTGCCGGCCATGGCGCAACATGCTCCTGAACGTCGAGCCCTGACCTCCGACGAGCTGGCCGGGGTCACCGACACCCTGCCGGCGTGGGAGGTCCGCGACGGCGCCCTGTACCGCGAGATCAGCTTCGGTGGCTTCAGCGAGGCGTGGGCCTTCATGAGCCGGGTGGCCCTGGCCGCGGAGAAGCTCGACCACCACCCCGACTGGTCCAACAGCTGGGCCACCGTGCGCATCGCCTTGAGCACCCATGACCTGGGCGGGCTCAGCACCTTCGACGTCGAGCTGGCCCGTCGGGTCGACGCCCTGCTCACCTGACGGAGGGCGCTGCGTGCGGGATCTAATGTTGGCCCTGTTGGCCAACGACGCCGTGGCTGGACTCGAGCTGCGCCAACGCTGGCGGGCCACCCTGGGCCCGTTGGCCGGCGAGCTCGACGTGGGCCAGGTCTACGAGACCCTGGGCCGCCTGGAGCGCGCCGGCCTGGTCACCACCACCGACGACGGCCGCGAGCTGGCCGACCGGCCCGACAAGCGGATCTTCTCGCTGACCGCTGACGGCCACCTCGAGGTGGCCCGGTGGCTGGAGGACCTGTCCTGGCCCAGCTCGGCCCCCACCGCCTTCCACCTCAAGCTGCTGGTGGCGTCACGCTCGGGCCTGGCCCCGCCCCTGGCCCTCATCGGGGCCCAGCGCGAGGAGGTGGCCCGCGAGCTGCGCGAGGTCAGGGAGCTGGCCGACGAGGTGGCCGGCGACGAGGCCTCGGCCCTCCTGCTGGAGGGGGCCATCCTGCGCCTGGAAGCCGACCTGGTGTGGCTGGGCCGCTGCGAGCGCCGCTGGCTCGAAGGCGGCGTGAGCTAGCGGTCAGGCCCGTTCGCCGTCGGGGGCGTCGAGGGCCTGGACCAGGGTGTTCCACGCCAGGGTGGCGCACTTGATGCGGGAGGGGAACTTCATGACCCCCTTGAGGGCCTCGAGCTCGCCCAGGGCGAACGAACCGGCCTCGGCCACCTCGGCCTCGACCGCAGCGGTGTCGTCCTCGTCGTGATCGTGGTCGTCGTCATGATCGTCGCGGATGCCGAGCTGGGACTTGAACGCCCCGGTCAGGCTGGTGATCTCCTCCACGGTCAGGCCCTTGACGGCCACGCTCATCATCGACGCCGAGGATTGGCTGATGGAGCAGCCCTGTCCCGTCGTGCGCACGTCGACGACCTTGTCGCCGTCGACGAGCACGCTGACCACGACCTCGTCGCCGCACAGGGGGTTGAAGCCCTTGGTCTGACGGGCGGGAGGCTCGAGCTCGCCCCGGTTGCGGGGGCTCTTGTAGTGATCGAGGATGATCTCGCGGTAGAGGTCTTCAAGACCGGCCATGGGTACCTCGCAGCTCAGCCGCGGTCGGGGGACGGACGGCCATCACAGGCCGAACAGCTCGTCCACGCCGGCGAGGGCGTCGACGAGGGCGTCGATGTCGGACTCATCGTTGTACAGGTACCAGGACGCCCGTGTCACCGCACCCCCCGGAGCGCCCAGCGCCCGCACCAGGGGCTTGGCGCAGTGGTGGCCGGCCCGAACGCAGACGCCGGCCTCGTCGAGCACCTGGGACACGTCGTGGGGGTGGGCGTCGCCGAAGCTGAAGCTGGCCATCCCGCCGCGGCGCTCGGCCGAGGGGGGCCCGTAGATGGTGATGCGGTCGCCGTAGCGATCGCGCAGCGCGGCCAGGGCGTAGGCGGTGAGCGTGCGCTCGTGGGCGGCCACGTTGTCCATGCCGATGCCCTGCAGGTAGTCCACGGCGGCGCCGAAGCCCACGGTCTCGGCGATGGCGGGGGTGCCGGCCTCGAACTTGTGGGGCAGCTCGGTGGGCAGGAAGCCCTCGGTGGTCACGTCGAGGATCATGCTGCCCCCACCCAGGAAGGGGGGCATGGCCTCGAGCAGCTCCTCGCGGGCCCAGAGGGCGCCGATGCCGGTGGGGCCGCACATCTTGTGGGCCGAGAAGGTGACGAAATCGGCGTCCCACGCCCGCACGTCGGTGCTGTGGTGGGGCACGAACTGGCAGGCGTCGATCATGGCCCTGGCCCCCACCCCGTGGGCGGCGTCGACCAGCTCCCGCACCGGGGGCAGGGTCCCCAACACGTTGGACTGGGCCGACACGCTCAGCAGCTTGACCCCGTCGAGCAGGCGGTCGAGGTCGGTCAGGTCGAGCTCACCGTCGGCGGTGAGGGGGATCCAGCGCACCTGCACCCCCCGCTCGGCGGCCAGCTGGTGCCAGGGAACGATGTTGGCGTGGTGCTCGAGCAGGCTGAGCAGGACCACATCGCCGGGTTCGAGGAAGTGGCGGCCGTAGCTGTGCGCCACCAGGTTCACGGCCTCCGTGGCGTTGCGGGTGAAGATCAGCTCGCGGTCGTGGCGGGCGCCCACGAAGCGGCGGACCTTGGTCCGGGCCTGCTCCATGGCATCGGTGGCCTCTTCGGCCAGCCGGTAGGCGCCACGGTGGACGTTGGCGTTGACCGTCTCGTAGTACGCGGTCATGGCGTCGAGCACGACCCGGGGCTTCTGCGAGGTCGCCGCGGAGTCGAGGTAGACGATGGGGCGGTCGTTCTCCAGCCCACCGAGCAGGGGGAAGTCGGCTCGGATGGTGGCCGTGTCGAGCGTGGGCAGGGTCAGCGCCATGCGTCGTAGCCTTCTTCCTCGATCCGCACCGCCAGCTCGGGTCCCCCCGATTCGGCGATGCGACCCTCGAACATCAGGTGCACCACGTCGGGCGCCAGGTGGTCGAGCAGCCGGTGGTAGTGGGTGATCACGAGCACGCCCAGTTCGGTGCGGTCACGCCGCACCTCCTGCACCCCCCGGGCGACGACGCGCAGGGCGTCGATGTCCAGGCCGGAGTCGGTCTCGTCGAGGATGGCCATCTCGGGCTGGAGAACAGCCATCTGCAGGATTTCGTTCCGCTTCTTCTCGCCGCCCGAGAACCCCTCGTTGAGGTGGCGGTCGGCGAAGGCGGGGTCCATCTCCAGGCGACCCATCCACTCCATGAGGGCCAGGCGCACCTCGAGCACGGACAGGTCGATGCCCCGCCGGGCCGACATGGCCTGGCGCAGGAAGTTGGTGACCGAAACCCCGGGGATGGACTGGGGGTACTGGAAGGCCAGGAACAGCCCGGCCTTGGCCCGCACGTCGGGGTCCCAGTCGGTGATGTCGTCGCCCAGCAGGCGCACCGAGCCGCCGGTGATCACGTAGTCGGGGCTGCCCAGGAGCACGTGGGCCAGGGTGGACTTGCCCGAACCGTTCGGTCCCATCAGGGCGTGAACCTCGCCGACGCCCACGGTGAGGGTGACCCCCCGCAGGATGGGGACCCCGCCCACGGCGGTGGCCACGTGGAGATCGTCGACCTCGAACAGGGGGCTGACCATGGCCTCCAGTGTATTTGCCCTATACCCGTAGTGGAAATAGGGGTTTCCCCCGGGGCTCCGCCCCGGGGGAAACCCCCGGGGGCTCCGCCCCTGGGAGGGCGGTGTGCGCCTGCGGCGCGCTGACTGCTGTGCGTCCCGACAGGGCTCGCTGCGCTCGCCGTCGGTCCGGGCCCGGCGGGGTTCGCTGCGCTCACCGCCGTCGGGCCGGGGCGGGGCATGTCCCTGCCCTGCCCGGGGGCGGAGCCTCCGGGTGTGGGGGTGCCTGGGGGCGGAGCCCCCCGGGTTTACAGGTAGAGGACGCGGCGGCGGAGGCTGCCTTCCAGGCGGCCGAGGGTGAAGCCGGCGGTGATGGCGTAGCGGCCGCGGTGGCGGGGGGAGCGGGCGGCTCGGGGGGCGTGGAGGACGAGGCGGCCGTAGCGGCGGATCACCTGGGGCCAGGGGGCCCGGGTCATGCCTGCGGAGCGGAAGTCGGCGTAGAGGAGGGGCTCGCCGCGGCCGTAGTTGCGGAACTGGCGGAACACGGCCACCGGTTCGACGCGGTGGCGGTAGGCGACGACGGCGTCGGCGGCGAAGCCGATCTCGAAGCCCTGGACCTGGGCCCGGAAGGCCAGCTCCACGTCGTCGTTGCCGAGGATGAACCGTTCGTCGAAGCCACCCAGCTCGGCGAGCACGTCGGCCCACACGCCCAGGTTGGCGCCGGGGGCGAAGGGCAGGAACCCCAGGGCCAGGGGCAGCCGGTCCTCGGGTAGGCGGGGCCGGGGCGAGGGCCGCGGCGGGGGGTTGAGCGTGAGCTCGTCCAGCCGGCCGCCGATCAGGTCCCAACGGGTGGCCTCGCGGGCCATGGCCGAGATCCAACCGGGACCGACCTCGTCGTCGCCGTCGCAGAAGAGCAGCAGGTCGCCTCGGGCCCGGGCCGCGCCCCGGTTGCGGGCCACGTTGATGCCGGGCCGGTCCCGTGCGTCGACCACCACCACGGGCAGGCGGTCGGCCCAGGCGGCCACGATGTCGAGGGTGGCGTCCTGGCAGCCGTTGTCGACCACCAGCAGCTCCCACTCGCCGGCGTGGTCCTGGGCGGCCACGGCCGCCAACTGCCCCGCCACCATGGGCCCGGTGTTGCGCACGGGCATGATCACGCTGACCAGGCGAGGAGCCGCCCGGAGCCGGCGCCCTCCGACATCCTGGCCGTCGGTCTGACCGTCCTGGTCGGTCGGCCTCACGGTCGAGTTGGTCACCAGCAGATCCCTCTCCGCCCTCACGGCCGGGCGGGCTCCTGCCACCCATGGTGCGCACCGTGTGCTGCACATCGTGCGACGCACCGCATCGAGTGCTGCGTGGACCACACATCGGTCGACCCGCCGCCGGTTCAAGGTTATCGCTGTGTCATTCGTCCTGCTCCGAACGGCCAGGACGGTCTTTCCAGGTAGAGGGGTCCGTCCGCAGCCCGGGGCCGCTCCCGGGGGAGGGGGCCGTGGAGGGTCACCGGTAAGCTCCACGGCATCGCTCCCACCATCGCGACCGTGGCGTCCCCGAAGCCGACGCTGTCCCTGATCGTGTGCACCCGGGACCGTGCCCCGCGGCTGACCCGGCTCCTGGCCAGCGTCGACGCCGCCCGCCGGCCCCCCGGCTTCGAGCTCGTGGTCGTCGACAACGGGTCGACTGACGCCACGCCCGAGGTGGTGGCCGGCCACGCCGCCGCCGCGCCGTACCCGGTGGTGGCGGTGGTCGAGCCCGTCGCCGGCCTGGGCCGGGCCCGCAACCGCGGGGCCGGTGCCGCCTGCGGTGACGTGCTCGCCTTCACCGACGACGACTGCCTGGTGGACGACGACTGCCTGGAGCAGCTGCTGGCCGCTTTTGCCGAGCTGCCCATCGGCTTCGCCTCGGGCCGCGTGCTGCCCGCGGACGAGGGCGAGGCCCCGGCCGCCCTGCAGGTGGCCACCTCGTTCCGCTTCCTGCGGCTCGCACAGCCGGTGCGCCCAGGCCAGGTGCAGGGGGCCAACTTCGCCGTACGGAGCACCGCCCTGGTCGACGTCGGGGGTTTCGACGACCGCCTGGGTGCGGGCACGCCGTTCCGCTGCGAGGACGTGGACCTCGTGGCCCGCCTGCTGGCCGAGGGGGTGGTCGGGGCCCACGTGCCCGGGGCCGTCGTCCGCCACGCCCATGGCCGTGACGTGCAGCACACCGCAGGTCTCGAACGTCACAACGACCACGCCCGGGGTGCCTTCTGGGCCGAGCGGTTGCGCCAGGGCGATCCCGGTTACGTCAGCAGCTGGGCGGCAGCCGCCGCCCGACGGGTCGGTCCCGGTCCCCGCCACCTGCTGTGGGCCCTGACCACCACCGGGCGTGAGCTGGGGGGTGCCGTGGAGTGGCTGCGGGCCACCCGCCCGTAGGCTTGTCCGACATGTCCCAGGTTCTGTGCATCGGCTTGGACGCAGCCGACCTCGACCTCATCGAGCGGCTGGTGGGTGAGGGCCGGCTGCCCCACCTGGCCCGGATCCTGGGCCATGGCGCCCGGGCCCGGGTGACCCAGGCCTGGGCCTACCGGGCCGAGCTGCCGTGGACCGCGTTCGTCACCGCGGCGCCGTCCGGCGGTGACGGCTACTGGGGCACGATGCGCTTCGACCCGGCCACCTACGCCACCACCGAGCAGGGCGCCCACGCCGCGGAGCCCTTCTACGCCGGCGGCGACCTCGACGTCATCGCCTTCGACGTGCCCCACTCGACCCTCTCGTCCACCGTCACGGGCATCCAGGTGACGGCGTGGGGTGCCCACTCGCCCCAGTACCCGCGGGCGGCCATGCCCAGGGGCGCCCTGGCCGAGCTCGACGCCGCCCTCGGGCCCCACCCCGCCTTCGACGCCGACAGCCAGCCCGGGTGGTGGAGCGACCCCTACCTGTGCTCGCTGACCGCGGCCATGCTCGAAGGGGCCCGCCGTCGGGCCGAGGGCATGGTGCGCCTGATGCGCAGCCGCCCCGGCTGGCAGCTGGCCATCACCGTGTTCTCCGAGCCCCACTCGGCCGGTCACCACCTGTGGCACGGGATCGACCCTGAGCACCCGCTGCACCGCCACCCGGGTGCCCCGGCGGCCGCCGCCCGTCTCGAGGCCATCTACCAGGGCCTCGACGAGGCCATCGGCACCCTGGTGGACGAGGCCGGACCGCAGGCCACCGTGGCCGTGTTCGCCGTGCACGGTTCGCAGTCCAACCAGGGTGACCTGCTGGGTCTGAACCTGGTCCCCGAGCTGCTCCACCGCCTCGAGTTCGGTTGGGCCCGCCAGCGCAACCCCCGCCACGACCCCATCGAGACCGGCGGCTGGGCCGAACCCCAGGGCGCCCAGCAGGCCTTCGACCTGATCGGCCGGGGCCTGGTCGGCCATCGCCACCCCGACCCCCACCAGGCCCCGGATGTGGTCGACCGGGCCACCGACGTGGCCCGCCGGGCCGCCAAGGTGGCCGGCGGTCTGCTCGGCCCGCTTCGGGACCGGGGTGGTGAGGTCACGCCCTGGTACCGGATCGAGGCGGTGGCCCCCGCCGAGGCCGCCCACGACGGCGACGGCGCCATCGACGTGGGCGAGGGTCGTGCCATCGACTACCTGGGTACCAGCCTGTACCAGCGCTACTGGCCCTACCAGCGCAGCTTCGCTCTGCCCACCTTCTCTGACCTGCACCTGCGGGTGAACCTCGAGGGGCGCGAGGCCCACGGCATCGTCCCCCTCGACGGCTACGGGGTTGAGCTCGACCGCCTCGAAGACGTGTTGCGCCAGTGCCGCGACCCCCGCAACGGACTGCCCGTGTTCGCCGACATCGTGCGGCCCCGGGCCGACGATCCCCTGGGCACAGACGGCCCTCCAGCCGACCTGGTGGCCCTGGGGGCCCGGGCCGTCGACGCCCTCGAGCACCCCGTCGTCGGTCGGGTCGGTCCCCTGCCCTTCCTGCGGACCGGCGAGCACAGCCCCCGGGGCTTCCTGGCCGTGCTCGACCCCGCCAGCGCCACGACAGTTCCCGCCGAGGTCGAGGTCAGCGAGCTGGGTCCGTTGCTGCGGGCCTTGGCGGAGCGCGGCGACGCCCGTGCGGCGTCGGTGCCCAACGTGGCGTCAGCGACCGTGGTGCCCGAGCCGGTCTGAGCCACTCCCGGTGCCGGTGCCCGCCGTCAGGCGGCGACGGTAGCCATGCGGGGCACGACCTCGTCGGTGAGCAGCTCGAAGGTCTGCTGGCTGAGGGGGGCGGCCAGCAGGTAGTCGAGGGGCAGGGTGGTGGCCAGCTCGTCGAGCTGGTCGCACACCGATGACGGGGTCCCCCAGATGATGACCTCGTCCACGTAGCGCTCCACGGGGTCGACGTCGGGGCCCTTGCGGCTGGTGGTCAGGTCGGCGGAGGGGCCCACGCCCTTGCGGTCACCGCCGGCGTAGGAGCCCAGCATCCACGATGCCCCCCGGCGGGCCACGGCCTCGGCCTCGGCCGTGGTGGGGGCGATGGCCAGCAGGCGGGCCATGGGGATGTCCCGGCCGGCTGCGCTGGCTCCCGTCGCCTCCAGCGTGGTCTGCCACAGGGCCCGCTTGCGGGCGATCTCCTCGTGGGACGAGTGCGGGTCCATGAGGATGGACAGGCCCTGGTTGGCCGACCACTCCACCGCTTCGGGCGATGATGCCGCCACCCAGGTCGGCGGGTGGGGGGCCTGGATGGGCTTGGGCAGCACCTCGACGTCGTCGAAGTCCCAGAAGCGGCCGTGGTGGGTCAGCCGCTCGTTGCACCAGGCGGCGAGGACGATCTCGACGTGCTCGCGGAAGCGGGGGTAGCTCTCGTCGTCGGCCACCTCGAAGGTGCGGTACTCGGTGCGGTCGAAGCCCCGACCGGCTCCCCAGTTCACCCGGCCCCCGGAGAGCACGTCGAGCAGGGCCACCTCCTCGGCGATGCGTAGGGGGTGGTAGAAGGCGGCCAGGGTCACGGCCATGCCCACCCGCAGGTTGGTGGTGCGGGCGGCCACCTGCATGCCCATGAGGTGGACCGACGGGCACACCGAGTAGGTCGAGAAGTGGTGCTCGGCCAGCCACACGGCGTCGTAGCCCGATCGGTCCATGACCTCGATCCGCTCGAGGGCCCGCTCGTAGACGACGGGCAGCGGTACCCGGCGATCAGGCCAGCTGAAGAACTGCAGGACCCCGACCTTCATCCCCATGCCCCCCGTGGTTGCTGCCCCACCCCAGGGGCAAGCTAGGCCACCAGGAGCAGGGTCAGTCGGAGGAGTGGAGGTCTTCCTTCCAGGTGCGGAAGCGCTCGTGCCCGACGCCCGAGGGGCCGACGCCGTGGCTCCGGCCCTCGGCGTCCTGGGCGAAGGTGAAGCGGCGCTCGTGGTCACCGATGTCGATGGCCATCCACCGGGTGACGGCCCGGCTGGTGCCGGCCCCGGCCCGCCACACCAGGTAGGGGCCGATCTGGCGCAGGTAGAGGACGGTGGGCTCGCCGATCTCGTCGCCCAGGCGCAGCAGCTGGGGCGGGGCGTCGGTCCACGCCTCGGCGGGGATGTTGCGGTCCGCCGGTGGGGTGAGGGGCAGGTCCTCGGTGCGAACCGGGGTCATGTCGAGGGGGCGTTGCGAGCGCGGGGTGGGAGCCATCAGCGGTCAGGGGGTGGCGACGGAGGCGGGCTCACCAGCCCCGGTCGACCCATTCCTGCAGGTGGGGAAGCTCCTTGCCCACCGTCGTGTCCACACCGTGGCCGGGCATGACGATGGTCTGGCGGGCGAGGGGGGAGAAGATGCGCTCCTCGAGGGAGCGGATGATGGTGGGGAAGTCGCTGTGCTCGAAGCTGGTGTTGCCCGGACCCCCGGGGAACAGGGTGTCGCCGGAGAAGAGCACCGGCGAGCCCTCGACCAGGAAGCACATCGAACCCGGGGTGTGGCCGGGGGTGAGCATGGTGTGGAGGCGCAGGCGGCCCACCTGGAGCACGGACTCGTCCTCGAGGAGGAAGTCGTAGGACGGCAGCATGCCGGCGTCCTCCTTGGTGATCCCCACCTCGAAGCCGGCCTCGCGTATGGCGGGCACGGCCTGGATGTGGTCCCAGTGGCCGTGGGTCTCGAACACCTTGCCCACCTTCAGCTCCCGGCACAGCTCGAGCAGCATGTCGTGCTCGTTGGCCGCGTCGAGGAGCACGGCCTCGCCGGTGGCCTTGCAGCGCAGGATGTAGACGTTGTTGGCGTAGGGACCCACCACGACCTTGTGGATGAGGGCCTGGCTGTCCTCGTAGTGCAGGTAGCGGGGTGCTCCGGTGGCCATGGCGAAAAGCTAGCTGGCCGCCGTGGCTGCCGGGGCCAGACTGCCGGCGTGGACCACTACGTGATCTGGTTCGATCTCGTGCCCGGGGCCGACGCCCTCGACTTCGACGACGCCCTGACAGGGTGGCTGGGCTGGCTGCGCGACGAGGGCCGCATCGACAGTTGGGAGCTGTGGCGGCGCAAGCTGGGCCTGGGCCCCGACGGGTTGGGCGAGTTCCACCTCGACATCCGCACCGCCGACCTGGGCCAGCTCGACCTGGCCTTCCAGGCCGCAGCCACCCGGGCCGGAGAGACCGAGGCCCGCCACAGCGCCGTGTACCGCCAGGTCACCAACGTCCGCTTCGGTCTCTACCGCGACTTCCCCGACCCCGTGCTCCGTCGGGGCGGTCAGTCGAGGGGTGGGGGCCGGTAGCCACCGCCGACCGCATCGGTGTTGCTCGGGCCTGATGCGGTCGGCGGGGCGGTCAGTCGAGGGGTGGGGGCCGGTAGCCACCGCCGACCGCATCGCACACCTTGGCCGCCACGTCGATGGCGGTGAGGTCGTCGCCGAAGGGGCCGATGACCTGCAGGCCCACGGGGAGACCGTCGGCGGTCCAGCGCACGGGGGCCGACACCGCAGGCAGGCCGGGTAGGGAGGCGTAGCCCACCCAGGCGGCCTGGTCCCAGTAGTGGCGGGGCTGGCCGTTGACGACCATGCGCCGGTCCTGGTGGTCGGGGGTGTGGTCGTGCTCGATGGCGGCCCGGGCGATCACCGGGGTGAGCACGGCGTCGTAGCCGGTGAAGAACTGCGACCACGCAGCGCGCATGCGCAGCCGCTGGACGTCGAGCTGGAACCAGCGCCGGTGGCTGAGGGCGTGGGCCCGGGTGATGCGCAACGGCCGGGCCTCGTCGTCACCCCGGGGGGTGGTCGCGGCCTCCGCCGCAGACAGGGCCCAGGCGTCCTCGGCCAGGCCCACCCCGATCTCCGAGGCGTAGAGCTGCTCGAACAGGGTCTGGGACTGCTCCAGGGACACGGGTAGCCGGGGTTTGAGGTCCAGCTGCACCCCCAAGGATGCCAGCTGGTCGCACAGCTCGGTCAGGGGGCCCAGCACCTCGTCGTCGACGGGGCAGAAGGGGTCGTCGAGCAACACGGCCAGGCGGTAGTCGGCCAGGCGCAGGGCCCGGGGCGGGCGCAGCTCGGCCCGCATCGGGCTGTCGGGGTCGGCCGGCCCCGCGGTGATGCGCAGGGTCAGGGCCAGATCGGCGGGGTGGCGGGCCAGGGGGCCGGCCACGGAGATGTCGATCTCGCCCAGCCCCCCGGGAGGACCGGGCACGTGGCCGTGCTTGGGCACCAGGCCGATGGTGGGCTTCAGCCCCCAGATGCCGCACCACGCCGCGGGGACGCGGATGGAGCCGGCCAGGTCACTGCCCAGGTCGAGGGCGGACAGGCCCGCGGCCACCGCCGCGGCGCTGCCCCCCGACGAGCCCCCGGCGGACCGGGTGGGGTCGTAGGGGTTGACCGTGGTGCCGAACCGGTCGTTGGTGGTCTGGATGTCGCCCAGGAAGGGGGGCACGTTGGTCTTGCCCAAAACGATGGCCCCCGCGGCCCGCAACCGGGTGACCGAGGGGGCCTCGAAGGTGTCGGTGCGACCGTCGAAGGCGGTGGTGCCACAGGCGGTGGGCAGCCCGTCGACGTCGAAGGCATCCTTGATGGTGATGGGCACGCCGTGCAGCGGCCCCCGGGGTCCCGCCTGCGCGTCGGCCGCAGCCGCCGCGGCCAGGGCGGCGTCGGCGCCGAGCGTGCAGATGGACCGCAGGGCGGGGTCGATGCGCTCGATGCGGGCCAGATGGGCCTCGACCAGCTCGGTGGCCGTGGTCTGGCCGTCGCGCACCAGCCGGGCCTGGTGGAAGGCGGGCAGCAGGGGCAGGGGACCGTGCATGGCGCTGGACGCTACCGACCACCCCGCCAGCCGGGCGCGTCGGGCGGGGCGGCCCGGCCTCAGCTGTCGAGGGGGGTGAGGACCTCGAAGCCGAGGCCGGCGGCGGCGGGGATCTGGTGGCGGTCGAAGGTGCAGTAGCGCACGGGGCCGGGCAGGCGGTCCGCCGCAGCCAGGTGGAGGGCGTCGACGATCCGGGTGCCGTAGGTGGCGCCGATCTCCGCCGCCCGGGACAGGCAGCGGGCGTCCGTGGGCACGACCCAGAACGACTCGAAGTCCTCCCTGGCCGCCCGCCACAGGCCCTCCTGCTCGGAGGGGCGCAGGGCCAGGCGGTGGAGCACGACCAGGGTCTCGGTCAGGGCCACGGCCGACGCGCACCAGTCCTCGTCCTCGGCCATGGCCGCCAGCACCAGGTCGCGGCCCGGGGCCCGCACGTAGCGGCGCAGCAGGGCCGAGGTGTCGAGGGCCAGGGGCACGGCCGCTCAGCCCCGCAACTCGTCGAGGAGGCGGTCGATGCGCACGTCGACGGGGATGGAGCCGGCGGGGGGCTCGGCCACCACCCGGCCCCGCCGCGGCGGAGGGGCCACCAGCCCGCTGGCCGCGAGGTCGTCGAGGGTGGGGCCGCCCATGGGCTCCAACGGGCCCAGTTGGGCCGTGGCCACCCCGTCCACGGTGATCACCACCCGCTCGCCCGCCGCCGCCCGTCGCACCACGGCGGCCACGTTGTTGCGCAGCTCACGCACCCCGATCCGTTCCACCTCGCCCACGGTACCGGGCCGCCGTAGCACCGGTGTACACACGGGGATTCGACGGCCTCGTCGACCGTGCCTAGCGTTGCCGGCATGAACTTCGCCTTCACCGAGGAGCAGGAAGAGCTCCGCAAGGTCGTTCGTCAGTTCCTCGACACCAAGTCGCCCGAGACCGAGGTCCGGCGACTCATGGACACCACCGAGGGCTACGACCCCGCCGTCTGGTCCCAGATGGGCGATCAGCTGGGCCTGCAGGGCCTGATCATCCCCGAGGAGTTCGGCGGCTCGGGCTACAGCTACGTCGAGCTCGTCGTCGTGCTCGAGGAGATGGGCCGGGCGCTGCTCACGGCTCCGTTCTTCTCCACCGTCGTGCTCGCCGCCAACACCCTGCTGGTGGGCGCATCGGACGATGCCAAGAAGTCCTACCTGCCCGGCATCGCCTCGGGCGCCACCAAGGCCACCGTGGCCTTCACCGAGGACAACGGCCGCTGGGACGAGTCCGGTGTCGAGCTGGTCGCCGACGGCGGCAAGCTCACCGGCACCAAGTCCTTCGTGCTCGACGGCCACACCGCCGACCTCGTCCTCGTCCTGGCCAAGAAGGCCGGCGGCGGGCTCGGCCTGTACGCCGTCCAGGGTGACGCCGCGGGCCTGACCCGCACGGCGCTGTCCACCATGGACCAGACCCGCAAGCAGGCCAAGCTCGAGTTCGCCGGCGTCGAGGCCACCGAGATCGGCAAGGACGGCTTCGGCTGGGACAGCTGGTCGACCATCCTCGACCTGGCCGCCGTGGGCCTGGCCGCCGAGCAGGTCGGGGGCGCCCAGAAGTGCCTCGACATGTCGGTCGAGTACGCCAAGGTCCGCGTCCAGTTCGGCCGGCCCATCGGTTCGTTCCAGGCCATCAAGCACAAGTGCGCCGACATGCTGCTCGAGGTCGAGTCGGCCAAGTCCGCCGCCTACTACGCCGGCTGGTGCGCCGCCGAGCTGAACGACGAGCTGCCCGCCGTGGCCTCCCTGGCCAAGGCGTACTGCTCCGAGGCCTACTTCCACGCCGCGGCCGAGAACATCCAGATCCACGGTGGCATCGGCTTCACCTGGGAGCACCCCGCCCACCTGTACTTCAAGCGGGCCAAATCCTCCGAGCTGCTGTTCGGCGACCCCACCTACCACCGCGAGCTCCTGGCCCAGCGCATCGGCCTCTGAGCCAGCGCCCCGGCCGCCCTGCGGCCGATCGGCAGGAACCTGCCACGACCGACTGAACGGGTCCGTCCTCCCCACCGGGGGGCGGGCCCGTTCCGCGTCGCGTCGTGCCTGCGTTGCCCTGGTGGGCACGGGCGAGCCACCCTGTGCGGGTGCTGCTCGTGGTCGCCCTCGTCGTCGGTGTCGTCCTCGTGGTCGTCATCGCCCTGCTCACCGTGGGCGGGGTGGTGGGACGGCTGCGGGTCGAACCGCCCCGGCAGGTGTTCGAACAGGACGAGGCCCTCGAGTTCGTGGCCCAGGCCCTACCCGACGATCTCACCGCCGAGCTGGCCTACGAGGAGGTGCAGCGCATCATGCGGTTGCACATCGACTACCTGCACGAACAGGGCATCGCCCGTAGCGGGGGGGACCTCCAGCAAGCGCCGGGCGTCACCGTGGTCAACCCCGACGACGTCGTGCGCTACGTGCAGTGGCGGGCCGGTCTGGCGTCGCACTACCCGTCGCGGCGGCAGGTCGAGGAGGTCATCGCCGGCCACCTGGCCTACTTCGAGGCCATCGGCGCCGTGGCCGAGGTCGACGGCCCCGACCTCCAACAGCTCGAGGCCGAGCAGCGGGCCATCGAGGCTCCGGCCACCGACGAGCTCCGGCCCGAGGTCGGCCCCGGCCCCGGTGACGGTGACAAGGACGCCGGCTGAGCCAGGCCCGAGCGGCCCTCAGCTCGTGGAGGTGGCCACCATGGTGACGGCGTTCTCCAACGGGTCCGCGGCGTAGGCCCGGATGCTGACCACCTGGGCGGGTTCGGCCGGGCACAGGTAGGACCACGACGAGCCCGTGTCCAGCACCTCGCCGCTCACCGCTCCGTCGAGCGTCGGAGGCTGGGCGCAGCCGGTGGCGGCCAGGGCCAGGTTGGTCAACGGGGTGTCCCCGGTGTTGGTGACCACGATCGAGCGGGAGCCGGGGTCGTTGACCAGGGCCTGCACGTCGACGGCCAGGCTCGGGGCGATGAGGGTGATCTTGGTCGACACCGTGTCGGTGACGGGTATGCCCACGTCGGTCAGGGCCTCGACCCGCGAGTCACCCCGCGACGTCTCCTCGGTCATGGCCGGCACGGTGCAGCTGTAGGTCCAGGTCTCCTTGGGATCGAGCGTGCCGTTCCCGTTCAGGTCGCCGGACACGTAGATCACGGGGGTGCAGGCGGTGTCGGTGACCAGCAGGCGGCTGTAGCTGCCCGTGCCGGCGTCGGACACCTGGTAGGTGAAGTCGACCTTGGAACCGGGGTACGCGTAGGGCGCCTTGGGGGCCAGCTTGAGGATCGACAGCGGCTCGGTGTCGGGGATGTCGCTGGGCTCTTCCCAGGTGATGGAGTCCTGGGCCTCGGCGGTGCGGAACCAGGCCAGGACCATGCGGCTGCACACGTCGACGTTCTCGCCCTCGCAGCCCCGGTCCTCCTTGGTGAAGCGCCGCTCGGCCTCGGGCTTCAGGGCCGTCTGCACGGTGATGTGCACGACCTCGCCGGGGTTGACGAACCCCAGGTCACAGGCGAAGCCCTTCTCGCTCTTGACGCACGTCGTCGCCGCCCCTTCCTGGTCGGCGGGCGTCACTGCGGCCAGGGTGAGCTGGGAATCGAGGTAGGTGTCGAGGCGGGCTGCAGGGGCCAGGGCCTCCTTGGAGGTGGTGGTGACGGTGAGGTTGTAGTCGACGCGATCGGTGCGGCTGGCGCCCTCGGGCGGGGTGTCGTTCACGTCGAGGGTGAGGACGGGCTGCTCGCTGCGGTCGAAGAAGTTGATGCGGAAGGCGACGGTGTCGCGCACCAGCTTGACCCCGGCATCTTTGTCGGCCTCGGCGCTGGTGATGGTGGTCTCGAGCGTGGGGCTGGTCTCGGGGATGCCCCGGGGGGTGACCACCCACAGCTCTACCACGACGCGGTCGTTGGGGTCGAGCCCGGTCACGGCCAGCTGGGTGCGGATGGACTCCGGGGTGGCCGGCAGGTCCTGGACCTGGGCCTTGGCCACCGCCGACTCGTCACCGCCGCGGTAGGCGGGGTCGCTCGAGTCGACGAAGGCGCAGATCACGTTGCGGTCGGGGTCGAAGCCCATCTGGCGGGACGTGGCCTTGGGGAAGGCCAGCTCGAGGTCGAGAGCGCCGTTGGGTGGGGCGTCGGCGCCGACGCGCACGGCGTACTGGAAGGCCACGACCTGGCCGGGGGCGAAGTTGGCGTCGAGCGTCTTGTCCGTGGGGGCGTAGCTGGCCCCGGGCAGGGGAGCGGCGTCGGGCTCGCCGTCGAAGCGACCACCGGTGGGGCAGGTCACCGCTTCCGGCAGGAGGCGGTTGGCCCGGGTCGGCTCGGACATGGACATGTCCACCTCGTAGGCGGCCGACCCACCCCCACGGGCCAGCGTAAAGGCGCCGGCGGCACCGATGGCGACCACCACGAGGGCGATGATGCCCACGACGGCAGAGATGGGAAGGGTGATGCGTTTTCCGGTGGCGCCCAAGACTCTCGCTGCTGACGGGGACGGGGACGTGGGGCCGCCGGATGCCGTGGCAACCGCGGCCGCTGTGGCCCGACCAGCGATGGGCCGGGCTCCGGGTCGGAGTCACGCTAGCGCCGTCCTCCGCAGGCCCGACGGCCACCCCCCCACAACTCCCGGGACCCTCCGCCGCCGCGCCACGGCCGCTCGACGGCCTGACGTCGGCCTTCGCCGACCCTTCTGTGTCGGGATCGTGAACGGGCCACAGAACGGTCAGGAAAGGTGTCGCCGTAGCGGCGGAGGTGTGCTTGGATGATCCATACCGAAGGAAGGAGGTGGTCCAACTGCACGGTAGAAGTCTTGGGATCTCGGAGGTCGCTGGCCGCTAGACGGCTTGCTGGACCAGTTGGCGAAACCCAGCCAGCGCCCGCGTCGACACCTGGTGGTCGGGTCCGGTCCCGCCCGACGCAACCAAACACCAGCCGACGTCAACCAGTGAAGTTCAACAATTCGGGCGAGAGGAGGCTTCGGCCTCCTCTCGTTCGCGTCCGGACCCGGGCACCTTGGCTGGGTCTGTCGCCACGCCCCGTGCTACACATCGAAGCGATGGAACGCCCCACCCGGTTCGAGCACCACCGCTACGTCGGGGACAAGCGCATCCAGCGCGTCTACGACGTCGATGCGCTCGACGAGTCCCAGGCGCCGGTCATCGAGGAGCTGATGGCTTCCGAGGCCTACATCTGCTTCGGCCCCGACACCCTGGCCGAGGCCCGCAACCGCGGGTACAAGCTGTGGGCGCGCCAACGCCACCTCGCCGACTGAGGTGGAGGAACTGTGGTTCGAGGCCGGGGGGCTGCGCCTCGCCGGCCACCTCGCCCGCCCGGCGGGAGCCAGCCGCACCCGGCCCGGCGTCGTGTTGTGCCATGGCTTCCCCCAGGCCGTGGGCGGGGCCGCGGTGGTGGGTTCGACCCTGCCCACCCTGTCCCAGCGCATCGCTGACGCCCTGGGGTGGGTGGTGCTCAGCTTCTCGTTCCGGGGCTGCGGCGCGTCGGAAGGAGACTTCTCCCTGGCCGGCTGGTTGGAGGACATCGGCGCGGCCACCCACGAGCTGCGCCGTCAGCCCGACGTGGTCGGCACCTGGTTGACCGGCTTCGGCACCGGGGGCGGTCTGGCCGTGTGCGCGGCGGCCAACGACCCCGCCGTGCTCGGCGTGGCCACCATGGCCGCCCCCGCCGACTTCGACGACTGGGCCAGCCACCCCCGCCGGCTGCGGGAGTTCTCCCGCGAGGTGGGGGCCATCACCACCGCGGGCTTCCCCGCCCGCCTCGAGGTGTGGTCGGCCGAGCTGCGGGCCATCCGCGCCGTGACCTGCGCCGAGACCCTGGCGCCGCGGCCCCTGATGGTGGTGCACGGTTCGGACGACAAGAACGTCCCCGTGCTCGACGCCCG
Organism: Acidimicrobiales bacterium; assembly: GCA_038255145.1. Classification (GTDB taxonomy): domain Bacteria; phylum Actinomycetota; class Acidimicrobiia; order Acidimicrobiales; family CAIXPF01; genus WHTX01. The sequence goes on along the minus strand of JBBSLP010000020.1, from coordinate 9,476 downwards.
CATCCTGGCCGACGCCCACGGCGCCGCCGAGCTGCGCATCGTGACCGGGGCCAGCCACGACCTGCACCTCGACCCCCGGGCCGTGGCCGTCCTCATCGGCTGGCTGGACCGCCAGTGGGGCCGGCACCAGGCCGCGTCCGGGGGCTGACCGCAGGTCCATGGGCCCGTCGGCCCCGTCGGCGCCGTCGGCCGCGTCGGCTCAGGGGGTGTCGGCCTTGCCCCGACCCTTGGCCCGCATGTCCCGCTTCCACGCCTTGACCCGCTCGAACTCGGCACGGCTGCCCACGTCGGCCGCCGATCGGGGCTGGTCGTCGGCGAAGGGGGCACACGCGTCCTCCCACCCCGGAGGTCGGACGCCGAAGCGCTTGCCCAACAGGGCGACGAAGATGCGCACCTTCTCGTCGCCGAAGCCGGGAAGCGTGGCCAGGCGCCCGTGGAGGGTGGCACCGTCGTCCACGTCGCGCCACAGGCTGGCCGTGTCCCCGTCGTGGTGCGCGACCAGGTCCTGGGCCAGGGCCTGGAGGCGTCGGGCCATGGCCGCGGGGTAGCGGTGCACGGCGGGCTTGGCCACGCTCACGGCGACGAGCTCGTCGGGGTCCATGGCGGCGATGGCCCCGGGGGTGAAGCGGTCGCCCAGGCGTTGCCGGAGCCGGAACGGGGCGTAGAAGGCCCACTCGATGGCCACCTGCTGGTCGAACAGCATGCCCACGATCAGGGCGAACGGATCGGTGACCAGCAGTTCGTTGGCTGCGGCATCCGACGTGATGGGAAAGGCAGCCTGTCCGCCGGGGGCGGGATGGCCCGGGCCGGCCACGCCGCTCAGCCGATGCCGCCGCTGCCGGTGGGCACGTCCATCTCGGCCGTGACCCGTTCGGGTAGGCCCAGGGCGTGGGCGTAGAGGTCGGTGAGGGCGGTGACGGCCCGCTCCTCGTCGTAGCCCTTCTCGCCGAGCACGAACCACAGCAGGGCACAGCGGTCGACCATGGCGCCGAGGGCGTTGGCGGCGTACTGGGTGTCGACCTCGGGACGGATGACGCCCTCGGCCTTCCAGCGGTCGAAGCGCTTGGCGGCGCGGATGACCCAGTAGCGGCGGGCCTCGAAGCGGATGTCGCGCAGGTCGGGATCGGCGATGGCCACCTGCTCCAGGACACCCATGAGGGGGGCGTTGCGGGCGTAGGCCCGCAGGTAGCCCCGGTTGCCGGCCTCGATGCCCGAGTAGGGGTCGTCACCCTGGCGGGGGGTGGAGCGGTCCTCTTCCTGGAAGTCGGCCACCACGGCCTCGACCACCTCGCGGAAAAGGTCCCGCTTGGAGTCGAAGTACGTGTAGAAGGTGCCGTGGGCCACGTCGGCGGCGCTGGTGATGTCACCGACGGTGGCGTCGTGGTAGCCCCGCTCGGAGAAAACCCGGCCGGCAGCGCCGACCAGGGCAGCCCGGGTTCGCCGACCGCGTTCAGTAACGGGCGAAGGCGAGGCGGCGCGGTGGGCGGTGACCCTCCCCGGCTCTCCCGAGGTTCCCTGTCCGCCGACGCTGCCCATGGGCCCCGACGGTAGTACGTCGAGGCCCGGATCCTGCCGATCGTCGCCTATCGTCCCGCCGTGGACGCTGTCGAGCGCGTGGCCGCCGCCGTGGGATCGTTGGGCGGCGCGGGAGGCGTCCCACCGACCCTGCTCTACACCCTCGCTGAGCTGGTGGCTCGGGTCGAGGCCGGGGTGGGGGCGCTGGACGTCGATGAGGGCCCGGTCCCCGCCGCCGACCTCGGGGCCCCGCTGGCCGGACCCGTTCCGCCGATTCGACGTCGATTCGACGGGACCGTGGCGCCGGCCGGGGATGGGGGTCGGCGAATCGACGACGAATCGCTCGTCGGCGGCGGCTCGCCCGTGGGCGGCGGCTCGCCCGATGGGGATGGCTGGCGCGGTGGGGATGGCTGGCGCGATGGGGATGGATGGCGCGGTGGGGATGGCTGGCGCGGTGGGGAGGGACCGGAGCCGGGATCGGCCTGGGTGTGGCGGGTGGCCGAGCCCCGGGGTGACGCCCCCGACGGACCCCTCGACGGCTGGCGCCTGGCCGTCAAGGACATCATCGCCGTGGGCGGCCAGCCCATCCGGGCCGGGTCACGGGCCCGCGACGACGCCCGCCCCCAGCCCCACGATGCCCCCGTTGTCACCACCCTGCGTGATGCCGGGGCCGTCGTCGTCGGCGCCACCCGCCTCCACGAATTCGCCTTCGGTGCCTCGGGCGTCAACGCCAACGGCAACCCCACCAACCCCGCCGCCCCCGGCCGCATCCCCGGGGGTTCCTCCTCGGGCGCGGCCGCCGCCGTCGCCGCCGGTGAGGCCGATCTGTCCCTGGGCACCGACACCGGGGGGTCGGTGCGCATCCCCGCCGCCCTGTGCGGGGTGCTCGGCTTCAAGCCCTCCCTGGGCGCGGTGCCCACCGAGGCCACCTTCCCCCTGTCGGCGACCCTCGACCACATCGGCTACCTGGTGGCCGATGCCGCCGCCCTGGTGGCCCCGGCCCGGGTGCTGGGTCTGCTGCCGGCCCACGGCCACCCGCCGGCCGCCGTCCGCCTCGGCGTGGCCCGGGGCGCCCTCGACGTGGCCGACGCCGCGGTGGCCGACGCCGTGATCGCCGCCCTCGCGGCCTTGGGCGCCGCGGGCATCGAGCTCGTCGAGGTGGACTGGCCCGGTGGCGAGGAGGTCTTCGCGGCGACGACGGCCATCATGTTCGCCGAGGGGGCCCGGGTCCACCGCCACCTGCTCGCCGCCCGGGGTGAGCGCTACGGCGCCGACGTGCGCAACCGCCTGGTGCAGGGTGCGGCCATCAGCCCCGCCACCTACCTGGGGGCCCGGGCTGCCCGGCTCCGCATCCGGGCCCGCTGCCTGGCCACCCTGGCCGGGGTGGACGCCGTGCTCACCCCCACCGTCCCCATGGTCGCCCCCACCCTCGACGAGGCGAAGGACCCCGCCGTCGCCGGGCGCCTGGTGGCCTTCACCCGCCTGGCCGACCTGACCGGCCTGCCTGCGCTGAGCCTGCCCCTTCCCGGCATGGCCCTGCCCGTGGGGCTGCAACTGGAGGCGGTCGACGACGTCACCGCCATCGGCGCGGCGTTGTCGGTCTCGGCCGCGCTCCTCGGCTGAGGGCCGCGGTACCGTCGGCGGCCATGTGGGTCGGCACCGACAGCGGCGGGACGTTCACCGACGTGGTGGCCGAGGACGGCACCGTGGCCAAGGTGCTGTCCACCCGCACCGACCCGGCCACCGCGGTGGGTCGCGCCCTGCACGCCGTGGGCCACGATCGCCCCGACGTGCTGGCCCACGGCACCACCGTGGCCACCAACGCCCTGCTCGAAGGCCGCGGGGCGTCCGTCGCGCTGGTGACCACGGCCGGCTTCGAGGACGTCATCGAGATCGCCCGCCAGGACCGCCCCTCGCTCTACGACCCCTTCGCCGACCGCCCTCCGCCCCTGGTGGGCCGGGACCAGCGCCACGGCGTGGTCGAACGGGTCGACGCCACCGGTGCCGTGCTCACCGCCCCCGACCTCGACGGGGTCGGCGAACTGGCCCGGGTCCTGGTCAGCGGCGGTGACGGGGACGGCGGTGGCGGTGGCGGTCCGGCGGTGGCCGTGATCCTGCTCCACGCCGACCTGCACCCCGACCACGAGCAGGCCGTGGCCGCCGTGCTGCGCGAGGCCGGGCTCGACGTCAGCTGCTCGCACGAGGTGTCCCCCGAGTACCGCGAGTACGAGCGCACGGTCACCACCGTGGTCAACGCCTCGCTACGTCCCCTGTGCCGCAGCTACCTGCGCTCCCTGGCCGGCCTGGCCGCCGAGGTCCTGGTCATGACGTCGGCCGGAGGCCTGGTACCAGTGGAGGAGGCCGCCGAGCTGCCCGCAGCCCTGCTGCTGTCCGGTCCCGCTGGCGGGGTGGGGGCGGCCGCGGCGGCGGCGGCGGCCAACGGCTTCCACGACGCCCTGACCTTCGACATGGGGGGCACGTCGACCGACGTGTGCCTGGTGCTGGACGGTCGGCCCGCGCCCGCCGGGCAGCGCAGCGTGGGGGGCTACCCGGTGCGACTGCCGTCGCTCGACGTGCACACCGTGGGTGCCGGCGGTGGTTCCATCGCCCGCATCGACGCCGGTGGCGCCCTGGCCGTGGGACCCCGGTCGGCGGGCTCGGAGCCGGGGCCGGCGTGCTACGGCCGGGGCGGCACCGAGCCCACGGTCACCGACGCCAACCTGGTCCTGGGCCGCATCCCCGAGGGCACCGCCCTACCCGACCTGGGGGTCCTCGACATCGACGCCGCCCGCGCCGCCCTGGAGGCCGCCGGGGTGACGGCCGAGGGCGTGATCCAGGTGGTGGATGCCCACATGGAGCTGGCCCTGCGCCACGTGTCCGTGCAACGGGGGGTGGATCCCCGCCAGCTGGCCCTGGTGGCCTTCGGGGGTGCCGGGCCCCTGCACGCCTGTGCCCTCGCCGACGCCCTCGACATGGTGGCCGTGGTCGTGCCCGCCCGGGCCGGGGTGCTGTCGGCCGCGGGTATCCTCGCCGCTCCCCGCCAGCGCGACCTGGTGCGCTCGTGGCCGGGGCTGGCCGACCACGAAGGCCTCGACGACGCCCTCCAACAGTTGGGCTCCCAGGCCGCGGCCCTGGTGGGAGGTGTGGACAGCGTCGCCGCTACCGAGGTCAGCACGACGTTGGACTGTCGCTATGCCGGCCAGAGCCACGAGCTGACGGTGGCCAAGGTGGGCGAATTCGCCACCGAGCACCAGCGCCGCAACGGCTATGCCCTCGACGACGTGGCCATCGAGGTCGTGGCCCTGCGGGCGTCGGCCCGGCGGCCCTCACCCATCGCCCTCGACGAGCTCGAGGCGCCGACGAGGGCAGGGGCCATCGGGCCCGCCGTGCTCGTCGAACCCGATTGCACCATCTGGGTGCCCGAGGGGTGGACGGCCGTCCCCGGCCAGGCCGGCGCCCTGGTGCTGCGACGGTCATGAGCCCCACCGCCATGAGCCCCCCACCCCCCAGCCTCGACGCCGCCTCCCTGCAGGTGCTGCTGGCCCGGCTGGCGGGGATGGCCGAGGAAATGTCCTCGGTGCTGCGCCGGGCCAGCTTCAGCCCCAACATCAAGGAGCGGGCCGACTGTTCGTGCGCGCTCTTCACCGCCGACGGTGAGCTGTTGGTCCAGGCCGAGAACATCCCTGTGCACCTGGGCTCCATGCCTGCGTCGGTGGCCGCGGCCATCGACCGCTTCGGGGCCACCATCACCGCCCTTGACCAGGTCATCCTCAACGACCCCTTCGCCGGCGGCACCCATCTGAACGACATCACCCTGGTGGCGCCGTGCTTCGTCGACGGCCGCCTGGTGGGCTGGGCCGCCAACCGGGCCCACCACGCCGATGTGGGCGGGGCGGCGCCGGGCAGCCTGCCCGCCGACGCCACCGAGGTGTTCCAGGAGGGGCTGCGCATCCCGCCGCTGCTGCTCACCGCCGAGGTGCGTGAGCTGCTGCTGGCCAACACCCGCACCCCCTTCGAGCGCCGGGGGGACCTCGACGCCCAGGTGGGCTCGAACCGGGTGGGGCTGGCCGGGTTGGCTGCCCTGGCTGCAGCTGGGGCCCCCTTCGACGAGGTCCTGGCCTACGGCGAGCGGCGCATGCGGGCCGCCCTGGCCGCGGTGCCCGACGGGACGTGGACCTTCGAGGACGTGCTGGACTCGACGGGCTCGGCTGCCGCCGACCAGCGGCCCGCCGCCGTGTGCCTGACCCTGACCGTGGCCGGCGAACAGGTGCGCTTCGACTTCGCCGGCTCGGCCGACCAGCGACCGGGCAACGTCAACGCCCCCGAGGCCGTGACCGTGTCGGCCGTGGCCTGGGCGCTGCGCAGCGTGACCGACCCCACCATCCCCCCCAACGGCGGGGCCCTGCGTCCCGTCGAGGTGGTGGTGCCCGCGGGCTCGCTGCTGGCGGCCCGGGTGCCCGCCGCCGTGGGGGCGGGCAACGTCGAGGTCAGCCAGCGGGTGGCCGACGTGTGCCTGGGCGCGTTGGCCCGAGCCGTGCCCGAGCGGGTGGGTGCGGCCAGTCAGGGCACGATGAACAACCTGCTCATCGGGGGGACGGGCTGGGTGTACTACGAGACGGTGGCCGGTGGGCAGGGAGGCCGTCCCGGACGGGCGGGCATGTCCGGGGTGCAGACGGCCATGACCAACACAGGTCAAGCGGCTACCGGTCAGGGCGGTGCCGGCACACCGGGCATGTCGGGGATTCACACCGCCATGACGAATACGAAAAACACCCCGATCGAGGCCTTCGAGCGGGCGTTCCCGATGCGGGTGCTGCGCTACCGGCTGCGACACGGGAGCGGGGGAGCGGGCTCGGCGCCGGGCGGCGAGGGGATCGAGCGGGACCTCCAGGTGCTCGTCGACGCCACCGTGTCGCTGATCACCGAGCGGCGGGTATCGCGGCCGTGGGGCCTGGCCGGCGGCGAGCCGGGAGCGGTGGGAGAGAACTGGCTACTGCCGGGCGGCGACGAGTCGCTCATCGAGGCGCTGCCGGACAAGTGCACGATCCAGCTGAAGGCCGGCGACGTCCTCCGCATGCTGACGCCCGGCGGCGGGGGCTGGGGCACGCCGCTGTCGTCTCCTGACCTCTAACGGGATCTAACAGATCTAACGGCACCCGCAGGCCGTCGGCACTTCGCGGCATTCGCCGATCGGCTCGATTGTCAGCCCGGTATCGGCGGCTCCCAACCTTCGACGACCACGGCCAGTTCCGAGCCGAAGTCGATCGGCCGCTGCGTTCCATCACTCGCAGGAACCTCGGTGGGGAAGGCCAGGACCAGGTCGTCCGCCGGCAGTTGGGTTGCGAGCTCGGCCAGGCGGATCGGTAGCTCCCGGCCGGGCCATCCTTCCGGCGGGTCGTCGAGCGGTGGCACGCCGACCGTGATGTAGAGGTCGGCGATGACCTCGTCATCGACGGGAACGACCTCGACGGTCACGTCCAGGGCGAGGAGGTCACCGACGGTGCGACGAACCGGGGAGTTCGGTGATTCGATCGCCTCGCCGACCATCTGGCGTATGCCCGGCGCGATCCGGTGGTCGAAGTCGAGGTTCTCGCGCTCGACCTCGAGCACGGTGTAGTCGTCCTCGTCGGGCAGCAGCTCGCTGTTGAGGGCCCGATTCTCGAACTCGGTGTAGTCGTGCTGGGCGACCCACCCGAGGAACCAGCAGACCTCGGCCTCATCGTCGTACCAAGTGCAGGCCCGGTCACCGTCAGGTCCGTGCAACGAGTAGATGTCGGGTCGTCCGACGTCGCGCATCGGTGCCTGGGTCCCCGTCGGAACGTCGCGGCGCAGTGCCCGGAACTTCTTCACGATCGCCCGCTGGCGGGTGGCCTGCTCGATCCCGTCGAGGTCACCGGGGGCTGTGTCGGCCGGGCAGTCGAGGTCGTCGAGCGCACGCATCGTGAAGCGCAGCTCGTACGACAGCGATCCGGATGGTGGTTCGCCCTCGTCGGGTCCGTCGTCGGGCACCGATCAGGAGGTGTAGTCGCGCCGAGCGATTCTCGCCTGAGCACGCTTCCGAGCTGCCGCCGTCCTCCGCGCTGCGGTGGCATCGACCGTCGCGCCTCGGGCCGCCGCAACGGCATCCCGGCCCGCAGCCACCCGCCGCTCCCGCAACGCATGAACCGACGTCAACGGGATCTTGTGATGCGCTCCGGTCTTGCGGTCCTCGAGCAGGCCCTCACGGATCCACCGGACGACAATCGGTCGCGACACGCCGAGCAGGAAGGCTGCGTCCTGGGGCGAGACCGTCTCCTCATCCTCGAGCACCAGCTCGACGAGTCGAGCCTGCTCCCGGGTGAGCGTGACCTCGGAGCCGTCGGCGCGCCGAACAGCAGTGGGTGCCGGTCGCTCCGAAGTCGTCGTGTGCAGGTCGGTCATATCGCCTCCTCAAACTGAAGCAACTGTAACCACAAATCACACCCTCGACTACCCCACATTCGATGACTCGCCTGGCACGACCCCGGCGAGCGTTCACACATGCGCCCCGTCGACGAAGGACTCCGCCGCCTCACGAACGGCCTCGATCCGGTCTGCTGCGAGGAAGTCGACGGGGCGCTGGCCCTCGAGGAGTCGGTTCTTGGCATGGAGCCGCTGGCCGACGCCCCGGGGGGTGAGCGAGTCCGAGAGCAGGAGTACGAGGTCGCGAAGCTGAGCGAGCCGGTCGTACCGGTCGGGGCGGATGTCGCTCGTCCGCCAGGCCCGTACCGCTCGGTCCGAGACTTGGGTGACCGCGGCGACGTCTACCTCAGTGACGCCGAACGGCTTCAGCGCCTCGACGATCTCACTGGCTTCGACTGCTCGGTCCAAGGTGGGAGCACCCGCACGCTGGGGCGCCGCTGCGAGGACTGCAACCTGTTCTGCGTCAAGATCGGCCCGGGCGGGGAGTGCCCCGCGTGTTCCGAACTGGTCGCCGCCGCCGAACTCGACGGCGGCGACCCCGCCGGGCTGCACAGCGGCGACCCCGCCGGGCTGCACAGCGGCGACCCCGCCGGGCTGCACAGCGGCGACCCCGCCGGGCTGGAAGGCCCCGTCGTCGGCGTGGACGTGCTCGACGCCGTCGAACTGGCCGAGATCCTCGACTACATCAGCGAGTGGCTCACCGGGGCGCCGCCTGCGGTGACCTCCAGCCTCAGCGACCACGGCGGCGGGCCCGACGCCCCCACGGTCCTCCTCGACGCGTTGGCCCGCCACAGCGCGGCCCTGACCACCACGGTCCCGTTGTGAGGACCCCCGAGCCGCCACCCCTGGCGGAGGACCTCGAGACGCTGCTGCGACGTCTGCGCCTGCCCCACATCCGCCGCTGCGCCCCCGAGGTGATCGCCACCGCCCGGGCGCAACGCTGGGAACCCGCCGAAGTGCTCCACGCCCTGCTCGCCGAGGAGCTCGCCGGGCGGGAACGGTCCTCGCTCGCTACCCGCCGGGCCGCGGCCGCGTTCCCCACCGGCAAGAGCTTCGACACCTGGGACCCCGCCGCGTCGTCGATCCCCGCTCCCACCCAGTCCGCCCTGCGCACCCTCGAATGGGTGCACCGCCGGGAGAAACTCGTCGTGTGCGGCCCCTCCGGCACCGGCAAGACCATGTTCCTCGAAGCCGTTAGGCCAGCTCGCCGTCGAAGCCGGCATGAAGGTCGCCTGGTTCGCGCTCGAGAACCTCGGCGCCCTCGTCCGCCGCCACCGCGCCGATGACACCGTCACCCGGGCCGTCGCCCGCATCCTCAGCTCCGAGCTCGTCCTGATCGACCTATGCCGACCCGGCGACTATCCCGACCTGGTGGTCGTTGGGGTGGGCTGACTTGGGGGTGGAGGTTGTGGTTGTCGGGATAGTCGCGGCGGGTTGAGCCTGCCCGGGCCGGGGTGTGTGGCCTCGGTGGGGAGGTGACGGACATGGCAGGAACGCGGCGACGGCCGGGTCGGATGGGC
>JBBSLP010000019.1:0-86080 GCA_038255145.1 Acidimicrobiales bacterium | reverse complement strand
CGACGGTGGCGAGACCGACCTCGACCTGGGCCACTACGAGCGCTTCATCGACGTCGAGCTCACCCGCCAGTCCAACGCCACCACGGGCAGCATCTACCTGTCGGTGCTGTCGGCCGAGCGCCGGGGCGAGAACCAGGGCAAGACCGTCCAGGTCATCCCCCACATCACCGACGAGATCAAGCGCCGCATCCACTACCTGGCCACCGACGACGTCGACGTGGTCATCACCGAGGTGGGTGGCACCGTCGGTGACATCGAGATCCTCCCCTTCCTCGAGGCCATCCGCCAGATCCGCCTCGATGTCGGCCGCGACAACGTCTTCTACCTGCACGTGACCCTGGTGCCCTTCATCGGCCCCTCCCACGAGCTCAAGACCAAGCCCACCCAGCATTCGGTGACCGAGCTGCGGGGGCGGGGCATCCAGCCCGACGCCATCGTGCTGCGCTCCGAGCGCCCCGTGACCGACGAGCTCAAGCGCAAGATCTCCAACCTGTGCGACGTGCCCGTGCCCGGCGTCGTCAACGCGCCGGATGCCCGGTCCATCTACGAGCTGCCCGTCATGCTCCACGACGGTGGCCTCGACGACTTCGTGTGCCGCTACCTGGGCATCGGCCTCGACCGAACGGCCGAGCTGTCCACGTGGCGCTCGCTCGTGCGTCGCATCGAGGCGTCGACCGAGTCGGTGCGCATCGGCGTCGTCGGCAAGTACGTGAGCCTGCCCGACGCCTACCTGTCCGTCGTCGAATCCCTCAACCACGCCGGCTTCTTCGCCGGGGTCCGCATCGATCTCGAGTGGATCCAGGCCGAGGACGTGGAGGGCCTGCTGGCCGAGGGGCGCCTGGCCGGGCTGGCCGGCATCGTCATCCCCGGCGGCTTCGGTCCCCGGGGGGTCGAGGGCAAGATCTCCGCCGCCGGTTGGGCCCGCGAGCACGGCGTGCCCTGCCTGGGCCTGTGCCTGGGGTTGCAGGCCATGGTCATCGAGTACGCCCGCAACGTGCTGGGCATGGACGGGGCCAACTCCAGCGAGATGGACCCCATGACCCTCTACCCGGTGATCGACCTGATGGAGGCCCAGCGAGGCATCACCGACCTGGGCGGCACCATGCGCCTGGGTGCGTACGTGGCCCAGCTCACCCCGGGCAGCCAGGTGGCCGAGGCCTACGGCACCACCGTCGTCTCCGAGCGCCACCGCCACCGCTACGAGGTCAACCCCCGCTTCAAGAGCCGCTTCGAGGACGGGTGGTTCACGTGCTCGGGGGTGTCACCCGACGGGCGCCTGGTCGAGTTCATCGAGCTCCAGGGCCACCCCTTCTGGGTCGGTACCCAGGCCCACCCCGAGTTCAAGAGCCGCCCCGAGCGCCCCGCCCCGCTGTTCCGCGAGTTCGTGCGGGCCGCCCTGGTGCGCTCCCGAGGCGCCGCCGCGCTGTCGTCCGACGAGGGCGCGGTCGCCGAGGTCGCCAATGGCACCGCGGCGAGCTCCGACGGTGCTGACGACGCCGCCGAGCTGGCCCGGCGATGACGGGCGCGGGGCCCGGGGTCGAGCCGCCCTCGGCGGCCGGGGGCTTCGTGGCCGGCGACGAGCGCTCCATCTACCGGGGCCACGTCATGCACCTGGTCTCGGCCCACTTCACCAGCCCCGACGGTGAGGGCTTCGACCGCGACGTCGTGCGCTCGCCCGGTGCGGTGGCCGTCGTGCCCGTGGTCGACACCCCCGATGGGCCCGAGATCGTCGTGCTGCGCCAGTACCGGCCGGCCCTCGACGACTGGCTGGTGGAGATCCCCGCCGGCCTGCGGGACAAGGAGGGCGAGCCCCCCGAGCTGACCGCATCGCGGGAGCTGGCCGAGGAGGCGGGCCTGGCCGCGGCGAGCTACGAGCTGCTCACCGTGTTCGTGAACGCCGGGGGCATGACCGACCAGCGCACCCACATCTACCTGGCCACGGGCCTGTCCGAGGTGCCCTCGGCCGCCGATGGGGTCGAGGAGCGCTTCCTGCAGGTCGAGCGCGTCGCCCTACGTGACGTGGCCACCCTGGTGGCGTCGGGCGAGCTCATCGACGCCAAGACCATCATCGGCCTGCTGCTGGCCGCCCGTCGCCTCGGGGTCTGATCGGGGGTGCGCACGACGGGGGAGCTGGGTCACCTGGCCCACCGCTTCTGGTGGACCCTGCGGGCCACCCCGCCGCCCGCCGAGGACGACGCCTGGGCCGAGGCCCGACTGCCTGCCCCCCTGGCCGCGTTGTGGTCGGCACAGCACCCCTTGGACCGTCGCCACACCGTGGCCGTGGCCCGGCAGGTCGACGCCGTGGCTGGCCCGGACGCCCCGGTGTGGGTGCAGCAGGCCGCCCTGCTCCACGACGTGGGCAAGGCCGATGCCCCTCTGGGCGTGGTGGGGCGCACCGTCGCCACCGTGCTGGAGCTGGCCCGGGTGCGCTGGGCCCCGGGACGGCTGGGTCGCTACCTGCACTACACCGAGGGCGGGGCGACGTCGTTGGCTGCGGCCGGGGCGTCGGACGAGGTGGTGGCCTGGGCCCGCGAGCACCACGAGCCGGCCGAGTGTTGGACGGTCCCCGTCGAGTGGGGCCAGGTGTTGGTCGACGCCGACCGCGGCGCCTAGGCCAACGCCTAGGCCCGGGGGAGCAGGCCCAGGGCCTCGCGGGCCCGGTCGACGGTGGGGTTGGCCACCGCTGCGGCCTTGAGGGCCCCCTTGGCCAGGATGGCGGCCATGGCGCCGGGGTCGGCGGACAGCTCGGCGTAGCGGGCCTGGATGGGGCGCAGGGTCTCGACCACGGCTTCGGCGGTGTCGGCCTTGAGGGGGCCGTACTGGGTGTAGGAGCCGGCCAGCTCGGCCGCCTCGCACCCGGTGCAGGCGGCGAGGATGGAGAGCAGGTTGGACACGCCGGGTTTGGAGGCCACGTCGTAGCGCACCTCGTTCTCCGAGTCGGTCACCGCCCGCTTGACCTTGCGTTGCACCGACTTGAGGTCGTCGAGCACGTAGACGATGCCCGTCTCGGCCGAGGACGACTTGGACATCTTGTCGGTGGGGGACTGCAGGTCCATGACCCGGGCCCCCTCGGGGGGGATGGTGGCTTCGGGGACGGTGAAGGTGGGCCCGTAGCGGGAGTTGAAGCGGACGGCGAGGTCGCGGGTCAGCTCGAGGTGCTGGCGCTGGTCCTCGCCCACGGGGACCTGGTCGGCGTCGTAGAGGAGGATGTCGGCGGCCTGCAGGGCGGGGTAGGTGAACAGCCCGGCCGACACGAAGTCGGCCTTGTCGGACTTGTCCTTGAACTGCACCATGCGTCGCAGTTCCCCGACCGACGCCGTGCACTGCATGACCCAGTTGAGCTCGCTGTGGGCCGACAGGTGGGACTGCACGAAGAGGGTGCACGCGTCGGGGTCGAGGCCGCAGGCCACCAGCAGGGTGGCCAGCTCCAGCGTGGTGCGACGCAGGACGACGGGGTCCTGGGGGATGGTCAGGGCGTGGAGGTCCACGACCACGAAGTAGGCGTCGGCCCGGTGCTGGTCGAGGGCCCAGTTGCGCACCGCACCGAGGACGTTGCCCAGGTGGAGGGCGCCGGTGGGTTGGATGCCCGACAGGACTCGTGCCATGGCGCCAGATGGTACCGGCACCCCCTGCGACCGCCGAACCGGTTGCCCGTGCAAGCGCTGCCGTCGTAGCCGGTCACAGGCCGGGGGGGCCGACCATGCCACGATGACAGCGGTGTAATTACACTGGGGTGATGGCCACGCCGGCGAAGCCCTACGAGGTGCAGACGGCGGTCTTCGAAGGGCCCTTCGACCTGCTGCTGCACCTGATCCTCGAGCACCGGGTCGAGCTCTTCGAGGTGCGCCTCAACGACATCGTGGCCGCCTACCTGGCCCACATGGACACCCTCGAGCACCTCGAGCTCGAGGTGGCGTCGGAGTTCCTGCTCGTGGCCGCCACCCTGGTCGAGCTCAAGGCCCGCCGTCTGCTCCCCGACGAGGCCGACATCGACCTCGACGAGGAGCTCGGCCTGTGGGAGGAGCGTGACCTGCTCCTCTCCCGCCTGCTCGAGTGCAAGACGTTCAAGGACGTGGCCCGGGTCCTCGACGCCCACGTCGTGGCCGCGGCCCGCTCCTCCCCCCGGGTGGCCGGGCCCGACGACCGCTACGTGGGCCTGGTCCCCGACGTGCTCGTCGGCATCGCCCCCGAGGCGCTACGGGCCGCCTACCTGCGGGCCACCGCCCCCAAGCCCGTGCCCGTCGTCTCCGTCGACCACGTCACCGTGGTGCGGGCGTCCGTCGCCGACGCCATCACCGAGGTGGCCGACGAGGTCAGGCGCACGGGCCGGGTCACCTTCCGCACCCTGGTGGCCGGCCTGGCCGAGCGCGTCGAGGTCGTGGTGCGCTTCCTGGCCGTGCTCGAGCTGGTCAAGGCCGGTCTCGTCGACGTCGACCAGCAGGGCGGTAGCTTCGCCACCATCCTGGTCACCTGGCTGGGCGACGGTGTCGACGCCGAGGTCGCCCCCCTGGTGGCTGCCGACCGCTACGACGGCTGACCCCCCACCGACAGCGAAGGAGAGCCTGTGTCCCTCGACGATGCCGACCGGGCCATCGAGGCGCTGGTCATGGTGGCCGAGGACCCCGTCGACCCTCAGCTGCTGGCCCAGCTCATCGAGATCCCCGTGAGCGAGGTCGAGCGCCGCTGCGCCGACCTGTCCGCCCGCTACGAGGCCGAGCGCCGGGGCTTCACCCTGGCCCGGGTGGCCGGCGGCTACCGCTACCAGAGCCACGCCGACCTGGCGCCCTACGTCGAGCGCTTCGTGATCGGCCGCCAGTCGGCCCGGCTGTCGCCGGCTGCGCTTGAGACCCTGGCCATCGTGGCCTACAAGCAGCCCATCTCCCGGGCCCAGATGACGGCCATCCGCGGTGTCGACGTCGACGGCGTCGTCCGCACCCTGCTGCACCGGGGCCTGGTGGCCGAGGTGGCCCGCGACGGGGGACCGGGCCAGGCCGTGCTCTACGGCACCACCCGGGCCTTCCTCGAGCAGCTGGGCCTGGACAGCCTGGCCGAGCTGCCGCCCCTGGGTGAGCACGTGCCCGGTGCCGACGTGGTCGAGGCCCTGGAGAACGGCCTGCGGGCCGGTGACGACGGCCGTGAGCTGAGGAAGACCCGTGGCCCCATCGCCCCGCCCGCCTGACCGCCGAGCCAAGCCCGGCCCGACCGACGCCAGGGGACGGCGCGTCCCTCCGCCCCCGGCGTACCCCGCCCCCCGACCCGACCCCGGTGACGCCCTGCGGGAGCTGCTCGAACGCCACGCCCCCCACGTGCTCACACCCCCTTCGGGTGAGAAGTTGCAGAAGGTGCTGGCCCGGGCCGGGGTGGCCAGCCGCCGCGCCGTCGAGGAGATGATCGAGGCCGGCCGGGTCCAGGTCAACGGCCAGCGGGCCGTCACCGGCCAGCGGGTCGACATCGACGAGGACCTCGTGGAGATCGACGGGGCCGCCGTGGGCATCAAGCCCGGCCTCGTCTACTTCCTGCTCAACAAGCTGCCGGGAACGGTCACCACCGCGCACGACCCCCAGGGCCGGCCCACGGTGCTCGACGGCCTGCCCCCCGGCCCCCGCGTCTTCCCCGTCGGTCGTCTCGACATCGACACCGAGGGCCTGCTGCTGCTGACCAACGACGGCGAGCTCACCCACCGCCTCACCCATCCCAGCTTCGGGGTGGACAAGGAGTACCTGGCCCAGGTGCACGGTTCCCCCTCACCTCTGGCCATCCGCCAGCTGCGCCACGGCGTCGAGCTGGAGGACGGGGTGACCGCCCCGGCCAAGGTGGCCCTGGTCGAGAACGACACCATCCGCCTGGTCATCCACGAGGGCCGCAACCGCCAGGTCCGGCGCATGCTCGAAGCCGTGGGCCACCCCGTCGTGCGCCTCATCCGGGTACGCATCGGCCCCCTGGCCGACCGGCGCCTGGAACCGGGGGCCTGGCGCGAGCTGACCACCGAGGAGGTCCGGGCCCTGGAACGGGCCACCACGCCGTCGGGTACTTCGGGAGGGGCTTCGGGAGGGGCTTCTGGGGGGTCGGCCCCCAGGCGCTAGGTTCTCCCGCCATGCCGTCCGTCGTGCGGGCCCTCCGAGGGGCCACGACCGTCGAGGAGGACACCGCGGAGCACATCGCCGCGCGGGTGGCCGATCTCGTGCGGACCCTCTTCGATCGCAACGGACTGGAGGCTGACGACGTGGTCAGCATGCTCTTCAGTGCCACGCCCGACCTGCGGTCCACGTTCCCGCCCACCGCGGCCCGCCTGGCCCTGGGCCTCGACGACGTGCCCCTGATGACCTGCCAGGAGATCGACGTGGTCGGCGCTCTGCCCCGGTGCATCCGGGTCATGGTCCACGTCTACACCGACCGCCCCCGGGCCGAGATGCGCCACGTGTTCCTCGAGGGTGCCCGGGCCCTGCGCCCCGACCTGGCCGAGGCCTGACGCTGGTGTTGGGACGACGGCGGGCACAGGTGGTGGGCCTGGGGCTGATCGGGGGCTCCATCGGCATGGCCCTGCGGGAGCGGGGCTGGACGGTGACGGGTCGCGATCGCGAGCCCACCCACGAGGCCCGGGCCCTCGAGCTCGGAGCCGTGGACGCGGTGGGCGACGATGCCAACGCCCAGATCACCTTCGTGGCCACCCCGGTGCGGGCCGTGGCCGACGAGGTGCGCCGGGCCCTGGCCACCACGACGGGGCTGGTCACCGACGTGGGCTCGGTCAAGGGTGCCGTGGTCGACGCCGTGGGCGACGAGCCCCGCTACGTGGCCGGGCACCCCATGGCCGGCTCGGAGCGCGACGGCGTCGACGGTTCGGACCCCAACCTGTTCCGGGGTGCGGTGTGGGTGTTGACCCCCACCGAGCGCACCGACGGGCACGCCTTCGCCGAGATCCGGGCCGTGGCCTCCGCCCTGGGGGCCGAGGTGGTGTCCATGCCCCCCGAGGCCCATGACCGCATGGTGGCCGTGGTGTCCCACGTCCCCCACCTGACCGCGGCCACGCTCATGACCCTGGCCAGCGAGCGCTCCACCGACCACCGGGCCCTCCTGCGCCTGGCTGCGGGCGGCTTCCGGGACATGACCCGCATCGCCTCGGGCCACCCCGCCATCTGGCCCGACATCTGCGCCGAGAACCAGGTGGCCATCCTCGAGGCCCTCGACGGGCTCATCTCCCACCTGGGCGAGGTGCGCGACGTGGTGGCCAACGGCGAGAACGACCAGCTGCGCAAGCTGCTCGAAGGGGCCCGCGAAGCCCGCATGAACCTGCCCGTGCGGGCGGCTCGGCCCACCCAGCTCGTCGAGCTGCGGGTGCCGGTGCCCGACCGCCCCGGGGCCATCGCCGAGGTGGCCAACACGGCCAGTGAGCTGCTGGTCAACATCTTGGACCTGGAGATCGCCCACAACGCCGAAGGCGACAGCGGCGTCATGCACCTGGTGGTGGAGTCCACCCGGGCCGACGAGCTGCGGGCCGCCCTGGCCGAGCGGGGCTTCGCCGCGTCGATGCGCAAGCTGGTCTGAGGTGAGGGTCGTGGCCATCGACGGGCCCGCGGGCACGGGCAAGTCCACCGTGGCCCGGGAACTGTCCCGGCGCCTGGGCCTGGCCCACCTCGACACCGGGGCCATGTACCGCGCCGTCACCTGGGCCGTGCTCGCCCAGGGTGTCGACCCCGCCGACGCCGCCGCGGTGACGGCTGTCGCCCTGGCCGCCGCCCTCGACCTCGACGACGGCGTCGTGCGCGTCGACGGCGAGGACGTGTCCCGGGCCATCCGGGGCCCGGCGGTGACCGCTGCGGTCTCCGCGGTCTCGGCCGTGCCTGCGGTGCGGACCGACCTGGTCGCCCGCCAGCGGGCGTGGACGGTGGCCCACGGCGGTGGTGTCCTCGAAGGGCGCGACATCGGTTCGGTGGTCTTCCCCGACGCCGAGCTCAAGGTGTACCTGACCGCGTCGCCCGAGGTGCGGGCGTCGCGACGGGCCGCAGAGGCGGGGGGTGACGTGGCCGCGGTGGCCGCCGACCTGGCCCGACGGGACCGGGCCGACTCCAGCCGGGCCGACTCCCCCCTGCACGAGGCGGCCGGCGCCGTGGTCGTCGACACCAGCGACCTCGACCCCGACGGCGTCGTCGGCCACATCCTCGGGCTGCTGGCCGACCCCACCGGCTGACCCTGCGACCCGGGTCGCCCTCCGCCGTTGGGGCGGGCACGGGCACTAGCGTTCCCGCCGCCATGGCCGATCGTCCCGACCGCACCGTTCCCGCTGACAGCCCCGCTGGCACGTCCTCTGACAGCTCTTCTGACAGCTCCTCTGACAGCATCGCGAAACGTCGGATCGACGCCGCCTGGAACACGGCGGAGCCCACCCGGGCCGCCCGGGCCTTCTACGCCCTGGGCCGCAACCTGACCGTGGGGCTGGCCTACCTGCTGTTCCGCACCGGGGTGGAGGGTCGTGAGCGGGTGCCCAGCACCGGCGCCTTCATCCTCGCCCCCGTGCACCGCTCCAACATCGACACCTTCGTGGTGGCCTCGGTCACCCGCCGGCCCATGCGCTTCATGGGCAAGGCCAGCCTGTGGGGGCCGAGCAAGGCCTTCGGCTGGGTCATGAACGCCCTGGGTGGGTTTCCCGTGCACCGCGACAGCAACGCCGACCGTGAGGCCCTGCGCCGCTGCGAGGCGGTGCTGCGGGCCGGCCAGCCCCTGGTGCTGTTTCCCGAGGGCTCCCGGCGCAGCGGCCCCCTGGTCGACGAGGTCAAGGACGGCCCTGCCTTCCTGGCCCTGCGCACGGGGGTGCCCATCGTGCCCGTGGGCATCGGCGGCTCCGAGCGGGCCCAGGGTCGGGGCCAGAAGTTCATCCGCCCGGTCAAGGTGCGGGTCATCGTGGGCGAACCCATCGTGCCCGTGGTGGCGGGGGAGGGGCGGGCCACGTCGCGGCGGGCGGTGAAGGAGCTGACCGGACAGTTGCAGGACGCCCTGCAGCGTCTGTTCGACGAGGCCCAGGCCAAGCTGTGACCGTCCCCACACCACCGACCCCTCCCATCCCGCCGACGTCACCCACGCCCTTCTCCTTCGAGGAGTGGGAGGACAAGCTGGTCCGCCTGGCCCAGCACGACGACGTCGAGCGCTACGTCGTCCGCCTGCGCCACTGGCGCAAGGGGACGACCACGGCGGCCGAGGGTGAGGTCGGCGGGGTGCAGCGGGTGGCCGTCTACCACTCCGAGGCCCAGCGGGGTGAGCGTCCCCGGGCCATCTTCGAGGTACCCAGCGACCTCGACCTGTCCAGCCTGGCCGACGGTGCTCCCATCGAGGTCGACGGCTGGCCCGAGCCCGGCGGCGCCATCGCCTTCGAGGTCGACGGACGCCGGGTGCTCAGCACCAGCCCCGGGGACCTGCCCATGTTCCGGGTACCCCGCTTCGGTCGCAGCCTCTGAGGCTGCAGACGTGGTGGCCCTCGACCTCATCGAGTCCGAGGACGAGGCCAAGGCCCGCTGAGGGGGAGCGCCCGAGCCGGTCCGGCCCAGGTCAGGTGGCCAGCGACGAGAGCACGTCGCTGGCGGCGACGGAGCGGTCCTCGAGGGCGGGCTGGGCGTCGGGATCGCCGCCCAGCCCCAGGGTGAGCACCGTGCCCAGGCTGCTGATGAGCTCGCGCAGGTGGCGGGGCGGGGGGAAGTACTCGTCCTCGGGAACCACCCGCACCTCTTCGACGCCGCTGTGGGGAGCGAGCCGTTCGATGACCCGCTGGACGAGCTCGTCAGGGGCCGACGCGCCGGCGGTGACCCCCACGGTGCCGGTCAGGTCGTCGGGGAGCTCGGCGGCGTCGTTGATGCGGAACACCCGGGCGCAGCCCGAGGACCGGGCCAGGTGGGCCAGGGCCATGGTGTTGGACGAGTTGACCGAGCCGATGACGATCATGGCGTCACACCGGGGGGCGATGGCCTCGAGCGCCGACTGGCGGTTGGTGGTGGCGAAGCACAGGTCGGATCGTCCCGGCTGCCACAGGGTGGGGAACCGCTCCCGGGTGGCCTCGAGCACGTCGGCCCAGTCCCGATGGGACAGGGTGGTCTGGGCCAGCACGGCCACGGGCTGCTCGGTCAGGGGCAGGGCCTCGACGTCGGCCCGGCTCTGCACCCGGTCGATGGCGTCGGGGGCCACGGCCATGGTGCCCACGGCCTCCTCGTGGCCCTCGTGGCCCACGTAGACGATGCGGTAGCCCTGCCCGGCCCGCACCTTGACCTCGTGGTGGACCTTGGTGACCAGGGGGCACACGGCGTCGACCACGTAGCCGCCCGAACCGATGGCCGCCCGCACCACCTCGGGTGCGGAGCCGTGGGCCGAGAGCATGACGGGACGACCGGCCGGCACCTCGGCGATGTCGTCGACGAAGACCACGCCCAGCGCGCGGAAGCGGTCCACCACCCGCTGGTTGTGGACGATCTCGTGGTAGCAGTACACGGGCGGCTCGAAGGCCCGCACCATCCACGCCAGGGCCTTGATGGCCATCTCCACCCCGGCGCAGAAGCCCCGGGGGGCGGCGAGCAGCACGCGGTCGACATCCACGTCGCGACACGCTAGCCAGGGCGGTACCGTCCTCCGCCGTGCACGCCGCCACCGTCGGACAGAGTGAGGCGGCCGGGGCCGGCGTCTGGGCGCCGGAGCGGCGACGCCTGACCGCCGGCCTGGTGGCCACGGTGACGCTGTTCGCGTCCGAGGCCCTGGCGGTGGCCACCATCATGCCCCTGGTGGCCGACGAGCTCGGCCGTTCGGGCTACGGGCTGGCCTTCAGCGCCTTCTTCCTGGGCAGCGTGCTCGGCACCCTGCTCGGCGGTCCGTCGTCCGACCGCCTGGGACCGTCCACCCCCTACCTGGCCTCCGTCGCGCTGTTCACGTTGGGGCTGGTCATCGGGGGTACGGCGCCGACGATGGTGGTGCTGGTGGTGGGCCGGCTGGCCCAGGGCGTGGGTTCGGGGGCGGTCAACCCCCTGGTGTACGCCACCATCGGCCGCGCCTACCCCGACGCGGCCCGGCCCCGGATGCTGGCGGTGGTGTCCACGGCCTGGGTCGTGCCCGGCATCGTCGGCCCCGGGCTGGCCGGGGTGGTGGCCGAGGCCGCGGGCTGGCGTTGGGTCTTCCTCGGCCTCATCCCCCTGGTGCTGGCTGCGGCCCTGGTGTGCCTAGCCCCGCTGCGTCGCCTGGGTCGGGTCCCGGGTGCCGGTCCGCCCGCCCACACCCTGCGGGCCCTGGGCTTCGCCGGGGGAGCCGCCCTCGTGCTGGTGGGCCTCGAGGTACGGCCCTGGCCCCTGGCGCTGGGGTGCGGGGTGGCCGGCGTGGCCCTGGCTGCGGTCTCCGGGCGGTCGCTGCTGCCCCCCGGTGTGCTGCGCCTCCGTCCCGGGTTGGCGTCGGCGTCGGTCGTGCGGGGGCTGTTGACCTATGCCTTCGTGTGCGCCGACGCCTTCGTGCCCTACGCGGTGACCACGGTGCGGGGGCGCAGCGTGCTGGCCGGTTCCGTCGCCGTGACCCTGTCCACGGTGACGTGGACGGCCGGGGCCTGGGTCTCGGCCCGCCAGCTGCCCCGCTGGGGAGCGGCCAACCTGGTGCGGCTGGGCTTCGTGGTGCTGGCCGGGGGCCTCGTCCTCGAGCTGCTGCTGGTGGTCGACGGCGTGCCCCTGGCCGTGGGCCTGGCCGGCGCCGCCGTGGCCGGCCTGGGCATCGGGTTGGCGTACTCGCCGTTGTCCGAGGCGGTGCTGTCGGTGGCCCGGGCCGGTGAGGAGGGCCACGACGCCTCGGCCCTGTCCCTCTTCGACGGCCTGGGCTTCGCCTTCGGCCCTGCGGTCACCGGCGCCCTGGTGGCGGCGGGGGAGCGGGGCGGGTGGTCCCTGGGTGCCCCCCTGGCCCTGTCGTGGGCCATCGCCGCCGCCGTCGCTCTGGTGGGGGCCGTGCTCACCGTCAGGTTGGGCCCCGCCGCCCGCCGGCGACCCTCCCCGTCATGAGCGCTTTCATGAGCGCTTTCATGAGCGCCTTCATGAGCGCAGGAAGGCGAGCACGGCCAGCACCCGGCGGTGGTCCCCGGCGTCGGGGGGCAGGTCGAGCTTGGTGAAGATGTTGCGCACGTGGGCTTCGATGGTCTTGGCGCTGAGGTACAGCTCGTCGGACAGGGCCCGGTTGGAACGGCCCTGGGCCATGAGGGCGAGGACGGTGCGCTCCCGCGCCGTGAGGGCGGCCAGGGGGTCCCCCGCCCGCTTGCGGTCCACCAGCCTGGCCACGAGCTCGGGGTCGATCACGCAGTCACCGGCGGCGACGCGCCGCACGTCGCCGGCGAAGGCGGCCAGGTCCGACACCCGGTCCTTCAGGAGGTAGCCAACGCCGCCGTCGAACTCGGTCATCAGTCGCACGGCGTAGTGGGTCTCGACGTGCTGGGAGAGCAGCAGGAGGCCGACGTCGGGGGCCTGCCGGCGGATCTCGACGGCGACGTCGATGCCCTCCGTGGCGTGGCCCGGGGGCATGCGCAGATCGATGATGGCCACTGCGGGAGGCTGGGCCAGCACGAGCTCGAGGAGCTGGGCTCCGTCCCCGGCCTGGCCGGCCACGTCGAAGCCGGCCTCGAGCAGGATGCGGGCCATGCCCTCGCGGAAGAGCACGGCGTCGTCGGCCAGCATCACCCGCACGGGATCTCCGCCTCCAGCCGGGTGCCGCCGCCGGGGGGGCTGTGCACCGTGAGCCGCCCGTCGAGCGCGGCCAGCCGGTCGACCAGGCCCTGCAGGCCGCTGCCCCAGTGCCCGTCGGCCCCACCCCGTCCGTCGTCGCTCACCTCGATGACCAGGCGACCGCCGCCACCGCCGCCCGGGCCCGACGTGGACATCGCGGTGGACGTGCCCGAGGTGGACGTCATCGCGGTGGCCGTCACCGCGATGGCCGACGCTCCCGAGTGCTTGGCCGCGTTGGTCAGGGCCTCGCTGACCACGAAGTAGGCGGTGGCCTCGATGTCGGGGGCCAGCCGCCGATCGAGGTCCACGTCGACGCGCACGGGCAGGGGGGCCCGCTCGGCCAGGAAGCCCAGAGCGGCCTCGAGGCCCTCCTGGGTGAGGATGGCGGGGTGGATGCCGCGGGCCATCTCCCGCAGCTCGGCCAGGGCGGCGATGAGTTGGGCCCGGGCGTCGGCCACCCGGGCGGCCAGGTCGGCGTCGCCACCGGCCTCGGCCCGGTCGGCCACGGCCTGCAGGCTGAGGGCCAGCGTGACCAGGCGCTGCTGGGCACCGTCGTGCAGGTCGCGCTCGATGCGCTGGCGGGCCTCGTACTGGGCGGCCACGATGCGCTTGGCCGCGGCCTGGAGCTCGGTGGCCTGCACCGAGATCTGGTGGAGGCGGTGCTGGAGCTCGACGCCCAGGCCCACGTTGTCGAGGACCAGGCCGGCCTGGGCGGCCAGGTCGGCCAACAGGCGGTCCTCGGACGGGGCCAGCACGTCTCCCGGCGCCCGGGTCACGGTGATGGCACCCCGCAACGAACCCTGGTGGACGATGGGGCGGACGTGGGTGCGGCCACCGTCCCCCAGCGACGCCAGCGCCCGGGGGGTGGAGCTCAGCGGCGGTCCGGGCACGGTGGGCGGGGGCCACGAGGCCACGGCCACCAGCTCGCCGTCGGCACCGACCCACAGGGTCACCTCGGCCGCCCCCACCCCCGCGGCCACGGTGGAGGCCAGCCCGCTGAACAGGTCGACGTGGGGCACGTCTCCGCTGAGCTGGGCCGACAGGCGGGCCAACGCCTCGTAGGGGGAGGCGCGGCGGCCGTAGACCAGGCGGTCGGCGGCCACCTGCACCCGGCGCCGGGCGGGCTCGAAGGCCACGGCCACCATGGCCGTGGCCACGAGCGAGAGCAGGGGGCTGGGACCTGCGGACACGCCCAGCACCCGGCCGACGCCGAGGACGACGGCGACGTAGCCCACGGTCACCAGGACGGCCATGGCCCCCACCACCAGGGTCTTGCGGATGACCAGGTCGATGTCGTAAAGGCGGTACTTGACGATGGCCAGCCCGGCCGTCAGCGGGATCACGGGCACGGCGAGCACGCCCAGGGTGGGGGAGCGGAAGAGGACGAGGCCCAGCACCATGGCCCCGGCGCCCACGGCCACGGCCCAGGCGAACCAGCGCAGCTGGCGGGCCTCGTCCCCGTGCGCCCGACGCAGGCGCACGACGACGCCGACGACCCAGGCCAGTTGGAACAGCAGGTAGGCGGTGCGACCGGGCCCGTTCCACAGCTGCTGGGCGGTGGGGTAGCCGCCGATGTCGAGGGGATGGTGCAGGGAGAGGGAGTCGTCGGCGTACTCGACGGGCCACAACGCCGAGGTCAGGGACAGCGCCCCGCCAGCCACGACCATGGCCGCCACCGCGGGCCGCCACCGGGGCGACGGCAGCCGGCCGTCGGGGAAGCACAGCAGGGTGACGCCGGTGAGCACGAGGACCAGGGGTAGGGGCCACACACCGGCCCACTGCACCCAGGTGGCCCCGGGCAGCGTCCCACCCCCGTCGGTGAGGTGAGCGCCGTACTGGCGCCCGAAGAACATCACTGCGTGGGCCAACCCGGTGGCCAGGAACAGCCGACCCTCGCCGTGGCCCGGGCGCCGGCTCACGACGACCACCCCCACGGCGGTGAACGAGGCGGCGATGAGCCCGTTGTGCACGTTGGAGAGGTGCAGGCCGAGGGCGGAGCCCGCCACCACCAGGGCGGCCACGACCGCACCCACGGCCCACGGCGCCGCCCGCCCCAGACGGTGCCCGCGGCCGCCCCGGGTGGCGCCGGCCGCGGCGGCGCCCACCCCGGCGTCGAGCGCGGTTCCGGCCTCTCCCACCTCGTCGCTGGCGAGCCGGGCGTCGACGGTCACGGGCCGACCACCAGTTGGGCCATGGCCCGGGCTGACAGCTCGGCCTTGGTGATGAAGCCGGCGGCGCCGCTGCGCCCGATGCGGCCGCCGTAGTCGGCCGCCTCCCGGCTGGACACGAGCACGACGGCGGGGGCCCCTGACCGCTGACCACCGCCCAGGCCCACCTCGGCCATCACCGCGAAGCCGTCGATGTCGGGGAGTTGCACGTCGAGCAGGACGACGTCGGGGTGCAGCGCCCCGATGGCCACGATGGCCGAGCGCCCGTCGGCACAGCTGGCCACCACCTCGTAGCCCGCGGCCTCGAGCAGCTCGGTGGCTCGGGCGCGGAAGTCGGCATGGTCATCGACGATGACGACGGTCCGGCCCACCCGGCGATGGTCCCACAGCATCCCCGGTCCCGGCATCAGGGCTGCCCCTCGACCACGTGGAGGGTTTGCCCTGATGAACCGCGGCACCCACCTCCTTACCGTCCCTGGCAACGCAGAGCGAGGGAGCAGCCATGTCGACCGTGCTTCAGGCCCCAGGGGTGACGATGACCGAGGGTGAGCTCGTCGCCCGCCGCACCAACCCGCTGGTGGCCTGGGGGCTGGTGGCCGGTGGGGTGCTCTTCTTCGCCGGCGGCCCCCTCCACCCCCACGAGGATCCACCCGGGGTCGGTGTCAAGGAGCACCTGCGGGTGATGTTCGAGGACCCGGCCTGGTACCCCTCCCACGCCCTGCTGCTGGTGGGCACGGTCCTCATCGCCGTCTCCCTGGTGGCCCTGGTCCGCGGCGGCAGCCTGTCCGGCGTGCCCCGGGTCCACACCGTGGCCGTGGTGGCCGCGGCCGCCGCCGTGCTCGCCGCGCCGGCCACCCTGTTGCACCTGGTGGCCGCAGTGGATGCCGACCGCATCGCCGCCGGGCGCAGCACCCCCCTCAGCGACGTGCAGGTCGTCGTGGAGACCATCACCGTGCCCGTGTTCGGGTTCGCCATGGCCGCCCTGGCCGCGGTCGGGGCCCACACCCGCACCCTGGGCAACCGGCTGACCGCCGTGCTCGGCGTGCTCGGGGGTGTGGGCTACGGGTTGGCCGGGGCCACCTTCCTGTTCACCGACGCCCTCGACCCCCTGTTCCCGGCCGCCGCGGGCATCGCCCTGTGGACCGTGGCCGCCGGTGTGGGCATCCTGCTTCGCCAGCGGGCCGTCGCCGCCGTGGCCGCCACGGCGTAGATCCCGGCAGGGCGCCGGGCGCGACCCCAGGGGTCAGGTCGCTGGGCTACCTTCAATCCCCGAGATGTGTCGAACGACACACGGCGTGCCAGGTGCCACACCTGGTCCACCATCAGACGGGGGTTGTCGTGGGCAAGAGACGAGTGGCGGTGACCGCGTGCGCGGTGTTGTGCGGCCTGGTGGCTGCCGCCTGCGGTGGCGGTGACGACGATGGTGGGAGCGCCACCGCGGCGTCCATCGACCAGGGCGTGAAGGCGGGCATCGCCGCCCAGTTGGGCGCGTCCACCACCACGACGGCCAAGGAGGAGGCCCAGCCCACCACCATGGCGGGGTGGGAGGCGCTGTGGGCCGAGCAGCGGGCCGACATCGTGGCCAAGGCCAAGGCGGGTGGCTGGGGCCTGTCGGCGGACGGCAAGACGGTGACGGGGCCCGAGGGCTACAAGGTGGACCTGTCGACGTGCCCCGCCGAGTGGTCCAACACCGAAGGGCTCACCGACACCACCATCAAGCTCGGCTGGCCGGGGCCGCTCTCCGGCCCTCAGGCCGACTTCGCCGCCCTGCCCAAGGCGGCCACCGCCCTGCTCCAGTACTACGGGGCCCAAGGGGCCTTCAAGGACTCGGCGGGCAAGACGAGGACCGTCGACGTCGTCATCCGTGACGACGGTTACGACACGGCCAAGACCATCCCTCTCGTCGACGAGATGCTCGACTCGGAGAGGGTCTTCGCCGTCTCCACCATGATCTCTCCCGGTGGGCTCAACACCTACAACAAGGTCAACCAGCGCTGCGTGCCCCAGTTCATCACCACCGGCCACCCGGCCTGGGGCGATCCCGTCAACCACCCGTGGACCACGGGCATGCTGTTGAGCTACGGCACCGAGGCCATCCTCTGGGGTGCCTTCATCGAGCAGCACCTCGACGAGTGGGGCGGCAAGGCCAAGGTGGCCGCGCTGGTCATGTCCAACGACTTCGGTCGGGCCTATGACTCGGCCTTCAAGGCCTTCATCGCCCAGTCCCCCCGGGGGGCGGACATCGAATACGTCACCGAGGGCCTCGAACCTGCCGCCCCCACCATCAAGGACCAGATGACGACGCTGGCCGCCCAGCAGCCCGACGTCTACATCGCCATGCTGACGGGCACGTCGTGCACCCAGTCCATCACCGAAGCGGCCGAGAACGGCATGAAGGAACAGATCAAGGCGGCGTTCCTGCCCTCGGTCTGCAAGGCGTCGTCGTTTCTCTCCAAGGAGAAGGTCGGCGGTGACGGCTCGGTCTCGGACGGTTGGTGGATCGTCGGCGGCGGCCTGAAGGACTACAACGCCACCGACTTCGACGACGACTCCTGGGTCGTCTTCACCCGCAAGATGCTCGCCGACGCCGGCTTCGATCACAAGACGTCGGGCAACTACGGCTTCGGCATCGCCCTGGGCTGGCAGATGGTCCAGGTGCTCCGCTTGGCCGGCGAACTGCCCGGCGGCCTCACCCGCACCAACTTCAACCTGGCCTGGCGGGCCATGGACATGACCAGCCCCTCCATGGTCGAAGGCGTCAAGTTCAACATGAACGGCAACGCCGACGCCTACCTGATCGAGGGCGCCGACCTCTCCCAGTGGAGCACGGCCAACCAACGCTGGGAGGTGCAGTCCATCGTCGAGCTCTCGGGCCAGTCCTCGCTGTGTGCCTGGAACGCGGCGGCCGGCGTCTGCGGCTGACCTGGGCCTGACGGTCGGGGGTGCGGGGTGGCGGTGGGCCCGAAGGGCGGTCCCGGGCCACGTCACACCCCCCGCCTAGCATGGGTGCCTGATGTCCACGATGTCCCCTGCCGCGCCCCTGTCCGGGCCTTCGCCCTCGGCGCCTCCCATCGGGGCCTGGGTGTCCGTCCTCGTCGACGGCTCTCCCGCAGCGCGCGCCGGGGTCGTGGTGGGCGACGAACTGCTCAGCCTGGACGGCGAACCGCTGCGCGACATCATCCAGTACCGGGTGCTGGCCGACCAGGCCGAGGTCACCCTCGAGGTGCGCCGGGGCGGGCTCGACCTCGAGCTCGAGGTGGTCAAAGCGGCGGGCGAGCCCCTGGGCATCGAGATCGAATCGGCGCTCTTCGACCAGGTGCGCACGTGTGACAACCACTGCGAGTTCTGCTTCATCTACCAGCTGCCCCCGGGCATGCGCCGCAGCCTGTACCTGAAGGACGACGACTACCGGCTGTCCTTCCTCTACGGGAACTTCACCACCCTCACCCGCTTCACCGAGGCCGACCTCGAGCGGGTGGTGACCGAGGGCCTGTCCCCGCTGTACGTGTCCATCCACGCCACGGATCCCGTGGTGCGCACCGAGATGCTGCGCAACCGGCGGGGTGGGGTCAGCCTGCGCTGGCTGCGGGCCCTGCTCGACGCCCGCATCCAGGTCTACGGCCAGGTCGTGGTGTGCCCGGGGGTGAACGACGGTGACGTGCTCGACGACACCCTGTGCGGGGTGCTCGACGAGTACCCCGAGCTGGCCGCGGTGGCCGTGGTGCCCCTGGGCGTCAGCGACCACAGCAACGAGGCCCGCATGCGCCCCCACACCCGGGCCGAGGCCGAGGCCGTGCTCGACTGCGTGGATCGCTGGCAGCACACCTTCCTCGACGTGCTGGGGCGGCGGCTGGTCTTCGCCGCTGACGAGTACCACCTGCTGGCCGGCCGCCCCTTCCCCGGTCTCGACAGCTACGAGGACGCCTCCCTCCACGAGGACGGCATCGGCATGGCCGCCACCTTCGCCGCCGAGTTCACCGGCCAGCGCCAGGCGGCAACCGGCACCCAGCCCGGCTTCTTCGCCTGGGTCGACGGCGCCCCCGCCACCGGTTACCGGGCACCGCGCACGGCCTGCGGGGTCGGTACCGCCGCCGAGCCCGGTGGGAACGGTGGCGCGGACGCCGCTACCGCCGGGCGCGTCACGCTGCGGGCTCGCCGCGGAGCCCCTGTGGGCGTGCTCACCGGCCCCTACGGCGCCGCCGTGCTCGCCCCCCTGTTGGCCACCCTGGACCGGACCGACGTTCGCATCGTCACCGTGGAGAACCGCTTCTTCGGGGGCAACATCGGCGTGACCGGCCTCATGGTGGGCGAGGACCTGGCCCGCACCCTGGCGGCCGAGCCCGAGGGCCACCGCTACCTGCTGCCCGACGTGTGCCTGTCCGAGGGCCGCTTCCTCGACGGCACCACGGTCGAGGACCTGCCCCGCCCCGTCGAGGTCGTGGCCACCGACGGCATCGCCCTGCGGGAGGCGCTCCGCCGATGAACCCCTCCCGCCCGTTCCTCCGCGCCGAACCCCTTCGCGCCGAACCCCTTCGCGCCGAACCCCTTCGCGCCGAACCCCCGGACCACCCGCAACACCCCGCGGCAGAGCTACACGCAACCGCGCCGCAGCAGCAGAACACGAGCAACGCGACATGAGTACAGAACGCAGCGTCCGCACCGGCGCCCCCCTGCCCACCGTGGCCATCGTGGGGCGGCCCAACGTGGGCAAGTCCACCCTGGTCAACCGCATCGTCGGCCGCCGCGAGGCCATCGTCGAGGAGCGGCCGGGCGTGACCCGGGACCGCAAGATCGTCGACGCCGAGTGGCAGGGCCGCGAGTTCCACGTCATCGACACCGGGGGCTGGCTCCCCGGCGGCACCGTGCTCGACGAGAAGGTCACCGCCCAGAGCGAGCGGGCCATGAACGAGGCCGACGTCCTCCTCTTCGTCGTCGACTCCCGCATCGGCATGACCGAGGAGGACGCCCGGGTGGCCGAGCTCCTCCGCCGCATGGGCAAGCAGACCTTCGTGGTCGTCAACAAGGTCGACCACATCAACCGCCAGGCCGAGGCGTGGGAGTTCGTGTCCCTGGGCCTGGGCGACCCCTGGCCGGTCAGCGCCCTGCACGGCCTGGGCGCCGGCGACCTGCTCGACGCCGTGCTCGCCGTGTTCCCCCCCGAGCCCGAGCGGGCCACTGACGCCGACGGCGGTGCTGCTGACGGCAGCGCCACCAACGGCAGCGCCTCGGGCGACGACGGTCCCGGCGGCTTCGACGGGGAGGGCGCCGACGATGTCGACGCCACGGAGACCCTGTTCGGTGTGGCCATCGTCGGGCGGCCCAACGTGGGCAAGTCCACGCTGTTCAACCGGCTCATCGGCGAGGACCGTTCCGTGGTCCACGACATGCCCGGCACGACCCGCGACGTGATCGACACCGTGGTGGAGACGGACTTCGGCCCCATCCGCTTCCTCGACACCGCCGGGCTGCGCCGTCGCTCGCGCATCGACGAGGACACGGAGTACTTCTCCATGGTCCGGGCCCTGCGGGCCATCGACAAGGCCGACGTCGCCCTGCTCGTCATCGACGCCACCCAGGGCATCACCCATCAGGACCAGCGCCTGGCCGAGCGGGTCGACGCCGCCGGCTGTCCCGTGGTCGTGGTGCTCAACAAGTGGGAGCTGCTCGACGCCGAGGGCCGCCTCGAGGTCACCAAGCAGGTGGCCGACAAGCTGCGCTTCGTGGGCACCTCGCCCATCCTCAAGATGTCCGCCCTCACCGGCAAGGGCGTCCACAAGCTGCTGCCGTCCCTGGGTGAGACCATCACCGACTACCACGCCCGGGTGCCGACGGCCAAGGTCAACAAGGTCATCCGTGCCGCCCAGGCCGCCCAGGCCGCGCCGGCCGGCGCCCGGGTCCTCTACGCCACCCAGGGGGCCAGCGAGCCCCCCACGTTCACCCTCTTCACCAACCGGGA
This sequence comes from Acidimicrobiales bacterium, assembly GCA_038255145.1. Classification (GTDB taxonomy): domain Bacteria; phylum Actinomycetota; class Acidimicrobiia; order Acidimicrobiales; family CAIXPF01; genus WHTX01. Next base: position 65,240 of record JBBSLP010000019.1, on the reverse strand, counting down.
CCTGCCCCAGACCTACCTCCGCTACCTCGAGCGCAAGCTGCGCGAGGGGTGCGACCTGGGCTCGGTACCCCTCAAGCTCCGGGTGCGGCGACGGTCGTGACCACCTCACGGGGGCTATCGGCCCCCGGGGTGCTCGGCTAGCATCGGCGAACCCTATGGACCGGATCCTCCTGGCGCTCGCCGCCGCCGTGTGCGCTGCTGCCGCGGTCGCCTGGGCCCGCTCCGCCCGCTACCGCCAGCGCATAGCCATGCGCGTGCGCCGCGACTTCGGCCTGGAGAGCGACGCCGCCCAGCTGTCGTGGGCCACGACGGTCAACCACGCCCTCATCGGCGCCACCTTCGCCATCGCCGCCTTCGTCACCGTGTGCGTCGCCCTGTTGGGCGGCGGCGCCCGCCTGCTCCTCGTGCTGCTGGCCGTGCCCGCCGTGGCCAGCCTGGTGCTGGCCCGGGGCTTCGGCCGTCATGCCCGGCTGTCCCAGGCCCGCTGGGACCTGGAGCGGCGGGCCGAGGAGACCCTGTCCCAGGAGGAGCTGGCCCCCAAGCGCTGGGCCGAGCGCCTGGCCCCCCAGGACCTGCCCGCCATCCCCGGCTTCGAGGTGGGCCAGGTGTACCAGGCCGGCACCGGGCTCATGGCCGGGGACTTCTACGACGTCTTCAAGCTCAGCCCCACCCGGGTGGCCGCCGTCATCGGCGACGTGACCGGCCACGGCATCGAGGCCTCCATCACCGCCTTCCAGGCCAAGTACCTGTTGCGGGTGTTCCTCCAGCAGTACCGGGACCCGGCCCAGGCCGTCGAGCAGCTCAACGCCCAGATGTCGGCTGGCCAGCGCCTCGAGGAGTTCATCTCGCTGTGCCTGGTCGTCTTCGACACCGAGGCCGGCACCCTGCGCTACGCGTCGGCCGGCCATCCTGCGGCCTGGCTGTGGCACGGGCGCGACGTGCGCCCGCTGCGGGCCACGGGGCCGCTGCTGATGCTCGATCCCACGGCCAGCTACCACAGCCGCGAGGTCGACCTCGACGAGAACGACCTGGTGGTGGTGTACACCGACGGGCTGGCCGAGGCCCGAGCCGGGGCCGAGCTCTTCGGTGAGGAGCGCATCGCCGCCGCCATCCGCCGCGATCCGGGGGCGCCGGCCGACGTGCTCTGCAAGGACCTGCTCGAACAGGCCAAGGACTTCGCCACCACGCCCATCACCGACGACGTGGCCATCCTGGCCGTGCGTCGCAGCTGACAAGAAGAACCGCACACCGACGGGGGACAGGCATGGGGACGGTCGAGATGAGTGGCCTTCGATGAGTGAGACGGTGAAGCCCGAGACGCTGGCGCAGGGGACGGCCGAGGCCATCGCGGTGGCCCGGGCCCGGGCCGTGCAGGGCAACCTGGCCCGTGAGGGCGAGAAGCTGGCCCGGCAGGGCAAGTTGTTCGTGCGCGACCGCATCGACCTGCTGGTCGATCCGGGGTCCTTCATCGAGGACGGGCTGCTGGCCAACGCCGCCGCCGCCGACCTGCCCGCCGACGGCGTGGTCACGGGCACGGCCACCATCGACGGCCGCCCCGTGGCCATCATGGCCAACGACCCCACCGTCAAGGCCGGTTCGTGGGGGGCCCGCACGGTGGAGAAGATCGTGCGGCTCACCGAGATGGCCCTGCGTGACGAGCTGCCCGTCTTCTGGCTGGTCGACTCGGCCGGGGCCCGCATCACCGACCAGGTCCAGCTGTTCCCCGGCCGTCGCGGTGCGGGGCGCATCTTCTACAACCAGGTGAAGCTGTCGGGCCGGGTGCCCCAGATCTGCTGCCTGTTCGGTCCTTCGGCCGCCGGCGGGGCCTACATCCCCAGCTTCTGCGACATCGTGATCATGGTCGACGGCAACGCGTCCATGTACCTGGGCTCGCCCCGCATGGCCGAGATGGTCATCGGCGAGATCACCACGCTCGAGGACATGGGCGGGGCCCGCATGCACACCAGCGTGTCGGGGTGTGGTGACAACCTGGCCAGCGACGACCAGGACGCCATCGAGCAGGCCCTGGCCTACTTCTCCTACCTGCCCCGCACGTGGCGGGAGGAGCCTCCCGAGTACGTGCCCGCCGGCCCCGCCGTCGACCTGGTGCGGGGCATCATCCCCGAGGAGGAGACCCAGGCCTACGACGTGCACACCGTCATCGACGGCCTCGTCGACGCCGAGAGCTTCTTCGAGATCAAGCCCCGCTTCGCCCCCGAGCTCGTGGTCGGCTTCGGCCGTCTCGAGGGTCGGCCGGTGGGCATCGTGGCCAACAACCCCATGCAGAAGGGTGGGGTGCTGTTCGTCGACTCGGCCGACAAGGCCGCCCGCTTCGTGTGGCTGTGCGACGCCTTCAGCATCCCCTTGATCTTCCTGGCCGACGTGCCCGGGTTCATGGTGGGCAGCGAGGTCGAGCGGATGGGCATCATCCGCCACGGGGCCAAGATGATCACCGCCATCAGCGAGGCCACCGTGGCCAAGGTGTGCGTGATCGTGCGCAAGTGCTACGGCGCCGGGCTGTACGCCATGTCGGGCCCGGCCTTCGACCCCGTGGCCACCATCGCCCTGCCCTCGGCCAACATCGCGGTGATGGGTCCCGAGCCGGCGGTGAACGCCGTCTACTACAACAAGATCCAGGCCATCGAGGACCTCGACGAGCGGGCTGCCTTCGTGGCCGAGCAGCGCCGCCTCTACGAGGAGGACGTCGACCTGCTGCGACTGGCATCCGAGCTGGTGGTGGACGCGGTGATCGACTTCCCCGACCTGCGCAGCGAGGTGGCCCGCCGCCTGGAGCGAGGCCGCAACCGCGACCGGTCCTTCTCCGACCGTCGCCACGGTGTGCCCCCGGTATGACGGGTGTCGCCGTCCCCGTCGGCCCGCACCGGGGGTGACGGGGGTCGGGCACGGGGCCGGTACTACGGTCCCCCCGTGCCCTGGTGCGAGCCCTGTAGCCGCTACCTGTCCCAGACGAGCCTGACCGACGACGGTGCCTGCCCGTCGTGTGGGACCGAGCTGGCCAAGCCCGCGAAGGAGAAGCGCAGCATCCCCTGGCACTTCTGGGTGCTGATCGTGGCCACGGTCATCTACCTGGGCTACCGCCTGGTGCAGGGCATCGTGTGGGCGGCCCATGGGTTCTGATCCGAGGACCTGGAGGTCGGGGGGCGGTTTGGGTCCAGGGCCTCGGCCCGACTAGGGTGACCTGGTCCACGGGCTGTGGCGCAGCTTGGTTAGCGCGCCTGACTGGGGGTCAGGAGGTCGGGAGTTCAAATCTCCCCAGCCCGACGGATGTTGTCCTGCAAAGAGCCGGTGCCACGGGCGCCGGCTCTTTGCGTTCCGGCCCCCGCTCACGCCGTCGGAGACGGAGGGCGGCCTTCCATGGCGTCGACGATGCGATTGAGCTCGTCGCGTAGGGTCCGGGCGGCGTGGAGGTCGAGCCCGAACCGGCTGGAGATGGCGGCGGGGACGGTGGCGGCGCGTTCGCGCAGCGCCCGGCCCTGATCGGACGGGGCGATGAGCACGCGGCGCTCGTCACCGGGGTCCCGCTGCCGTTCGACGAGGCCGAGCTGACCCAGTCGCTTGATCAGCGGGGTGAGGGTGCCGCTGTCGAGGTGGAGGCGGGTCCCGAGGGCGCCCATGGACACCGGTCCGTTCGCCTCCCACAGCACCAGCATGGTGAGGTACTGGGGGTAGGTGAGCCCGAGCTCACCGAGTAGGGGACCGTAGGCCCGCACGACGGCGCGGCTGGCGTCGTACAGGGCGAAGCACAGCTGGTTGTCCAGCTCCAGCTCGGGGATTCGACCGTCCATGACGGCCACGCTACCAGCTGTCTCTTGCGCGATTAGATCGTGCAAGATATGGTTTGCCACAACACAGATCGCGACGACGGAGGACCCCCATGGACGCCATCTACACCGCCACGGCGACGGCGAGCGGCGACGGCCGCAACGGCCACACCGCCAGTGAAGACGGCATCCTCGATGTCGACGTGCGCATCCCCAAGGAGATGGGCGGCCCCGGCGGCGCCACCAACCCCGAGCAGCTCTTCGCCGCCGGTTACGCGGCCTGCTTCCACTCGGCGCTCAAGGTCGTGGGCAAGGCCGACAAGGCCGACCTCACCGGCACCGAGGTCTCGGCCAGCGTGTCCATCGGCAAGTTGCCCGGCGGGGGGTTCGGCCTCGCCGTCGAACTCGACGTCCACGCTCCCAACCTCGACCACGACACCGCGCTGGCCCTCACCGAGAAGGCCCACCAGGTGTGCCCCTACTCCAACGCCACCCGCGGCAACATCGACGTCACCCTGCGCGTCATCTGAGGGAAGCTCAGGTGCCGTCCCGGGCCACCACCCGGTTGCGACCGCCGGCCTTGGCCTCGTAGAGGGCCTGGTCGGCGGCCGAGAGCAGCGCCTCCATCCCGCCCACCGTCCCCGATCCGCAGCCCACGCTGACGGTGATGTCGAGGCGCTTGCCCACGTCGACGGTCAAGGGGGTCCTGCCCACGGCCAGGCGCAGGCGCTCGCCCAGCGCCACCAGGGCAGCCCCGGTCAGCCCCATGGCCAGGACCACGAACTCCTCGCCACCCCAGCGCACCAGGGAGCGATCCCCGTCCGGTCCGGGCTCGTCGAGGGCGACCTGGAGCCGATCGGCCACCACCCGCAGCACGCGGTCACCCAGGGGATGGCCCTCGGTGTCGTTGACCCGCTTGAAGTGGTCCACGTCCACGATGAGCAGGCCGGCCGCCGCCTGAGCCCCGGCCCGGAGGATCAGGCGCTGGGTCTGGTGCTCGAGCCGGCGCCGGTTGCCCAGGCCGGTGAGGGGATCGGTGGAGCTCAGGTCGGTCAGAGCCCGAGCCTGCTCGCGCAGGGCGTCCTCCTGGGCCTTGAGCCGCAGGGCGGTGGCCACCCGGGCCGTGAGCTCGGCAGGGTCGCACGGCTTGCGCAGGTAGTCCTGGGCGCCGAGCACGAGACCCGCGGCCACGTCGGTGCCCCCGGTGCGGGCGGTGAGGAACAACACCGGAAGCGACCTGAGCTCGTCGTCGGCCTTCATGGCCTCGAGCGTGGCCAGACCGTCCATCACCGGCATGTCGATGTCCAACAGCACCAGGTCGGGCCGCTCCGAGCGACAGGCGGCCAGCCCCTCGACCCCGTCGCCAGCCTCGACCACCAGGTACCCCGCGCCGACGAGGGCCCGGCGCAGGATGCGTCGGGTGGTGCGCGAGTCGTCGACCACCAACACCGTGGCCGCAGTGCCGGCGGTCACGCCGCCGCCTCGGGCCCACCGGCGGTGCCCGGGTGCTGCAGCAGGGACACGACCACGGGCTCGTCCCCGCTGCGGAAGGTGACCCGGGCCACCGGGGTCGTCCCCACCAGGCTGAGGTGGTAGTCCCGACCGAACACCACCGCGGGAAGCGAGATGCGCGACGGCTGGGGGAGCAGGGCCTTGAGGTTGCCGGCCATCATGTTGGCCAGCTCGCCGATGGCGTCCCGCACCTCCTCGGCGTCCGGCGCCTCCTCGCCCTGGAGCATGGCCCCGGTCAACGTGGTGGCCAGCGACAGGGGCAGTTGCACCAGCACCGCCCCCTGCCAGGTCCCCTCGATGTGGACCAGGCTGGTCACGGTGGACGCCCCGACGTCGCCCGTGGGTCCGGGGCCGTAGGTGCGCTCGAAGGGCAGGTCGCACAGCGTCGACCAGATGGCCCCGCCGATCTCCTCGATGTGGCGCTCGATGTGGCTGTCGGTGCTGCTCATCACGCTCCCCGTTCGGCCAGGCGGTAGCACACCGCGCCGGCGACCTCGAGCCGCTCGTAGCGGGTGTCGAGGCCGAAGGTGGTCTCCGCGCTGCCCAGGAACAGGTAGCCGCCGGGCCGCAGCACCCGCGCCACCTGGGCCAGCACGGTCCGCTTGGCCGGCACGTCGAAGTAGATGAGCACGTTGCGCAGCAGCACCACGTCCATGGCCGGAAGCAGCGGCCAGGGGCGGGCCAGGTTGAGCTGGCGGAACGTGACCAGCCGGCGGATGGCCTCCTTCAGCTGCCATGCCGTGCCGTCGCGCTCGAAGTACTTCACCAGCATCCGGGCGGGCAGGCCCCGGTTCACCTCGAGCTGGTTGTAGCGACCGGCCCGGGCCCGCTCGAGCACGTCGCGGGACAGGTCGGTGGCCAGGATGGTGGGGTCGACGGCCGTGGGCAGGCGCTCGCGCACCAACATGGCCAGGCTGTAGGCCTCCTGGCCGGTGGCCGCCGCGGCCGACCACAGGGCCAGGGGGCGGCGCTCGGTGGCCGCCAGGGTGGGCAGGATGTGGTCGCGCAGGGCGTCGAAGGGGGCCACGTCGCGGAAGAACGACGTCTCGTTGGTGGTCATGGCCTCCACGACGTCGTCGCGCAGGCCGGGGCGGCCGGTGCGCAACCGACCCACCAGGTCGCTCACCGAGGCCAGGCCCTCGCGGGCGGCCACGGGGGCCAGCCGGGCCTGGACCAGGTAGTCCTTGCCGTCGTCGAGGCTGATGGCGCTGTCCTCGCGCACCATGCGCCGGACGAACTCGAAGTCGGCCCCCGACAGCGCCGTCACCAGGTCCCCCTCGCCCGGCGCACCAGTTCGGCGGCGATCTGCTCGACGGGCAGCACGACGTCGGCCAACCCGGCGTCGGCCACCGCTCCGGGCATGCTGGCCACGACGGCCGTGGTCCGGCTCTCGGCGACGACGGCACCCCCGGCCGCCCGCACGTCCTCCGCCCCCCGCAGGCCGTCGCGGCCCATGCCCGTCAGCACCACGCCGAGCACCCCAGCGCCCCAGACGGCGGCGGCCGTGCGGAACAGCACGTCGGCCGCGGGGCGACACGAGTTCTCCGGTGGCCCTTCGTGGATCAAGACGCCCACGGCACCGGCCAGGCTGCGGGCCACGGCCAGGTGGTGGCCCCCGGGGGCGATGTAGACCCGGCCTGGGCGCACCGGTTGGCCGTCGGCCGCCTCGACCACGGACACCGCGGCCAGGGCATCGAGCCGTTCGGCCAGGGTCCGGGTGAACACCGCCGGCATGTGCTGCACGACGAGCACGGGCACGGGCAGATCGGCGGGCAGGGCGGTGATGATGGTGGTCAGGGCGTTGGGCCCACCGGTCGACGCCGCCACGGTGATGGCCGTCACCCGGGCGCTGGCTGCCGGTGCCCGCGCCGCGACGGCGGCCATGGCCGTCCTCGTCGTCGGCGGCGGGGCGGTCGTCGGGGCGCTCGCGGGCAGGGGGGTGCCCCGGGGGGCCAGGGAGCGGATCAGGGGCAGCAGCTGGTCGCGCACGCTGTCGACCTCGGCCCCACCGGGCTGGGTGCTGGGTTTGAGCACGTAGGCCCGCGCCCCCAGGGCCAGGGCGTCGAAGGTGGAGGTGGCCCCCCGGGCGGTGAGGTTGCTGAACACGATGACGGGGATGTCGGGGTGGTCGCGCCGCATGACTTCGAGCGTCTGGAAGCCGTCCATCTCCGGCATGTCCAGGTCGAGCACGACCACGTCGGGATGCAGGGAGGCGACGCGGTCGAGGGCGACGCGGCCGTTGGCGGCCAGGCCGGCCAGCTCGAGGCCGTCCTCGTCGCGCAGGGCCCGGGCCACCATCTGGCGGGCCACCACCGAGTCGTCGACCACCAGCACCCGGGTCAGCGACACGGGCCTGAGCGGGACCGCCACCCTCAGATGCCCAGTCCGAGCAGGCGGAGCTTCTCGACGATGGCCTCCCTGGTGAAGGGCTTCATCACGTACTCGTCGGCCCCCCGCTCGAGGGCCAGGGCCACGTTCTCCAGCTCGGTCTCGGTGGTCACCATCACCACCCGGGCCTGTGAGCTGTAGGGCGGCCGGCGCACGGCGTCGACGAACTCGATCCCCGACATCTCGGGCATGTTCCAGTCGACCAGCACGAGCTCGGGCACGAGGCCCTCGTCGAGGCGGGCCAGGCCGTCGCGGCCGTTGGTGGCCTCGGCTACCTCGATCCCCAGCTCCCGCAGCATCCGGCCGAGGATGACCCGGATGGCACGGGAGTCGTCAATGACCAGTGCCTGCACCGGTGACCTCCCACTTGGAACCGCCCACGGCCAGGGCCCGGTCGACGTCGAGCACCAGCAGGAGGGCGTCGGCGAGCTGGTGGACGGCGGTGACGAACGTGCGGATGGTGGCGTCGAGGGTGACGGGCACGGGCTCCCGGGAACGCAGGTCGACGTCGACCACGTCGCCGGCCCGGTCCACGACCAGGCTCACCGCCTCGCCCCCGCTGCCCAGGACCACCTGGACGAGCGCGTCGTCGTTGTCGCCGACGGGCCTGGGGGCCAGGCCCAGTCGCTGGCGGGCGTCGACCACGGTGAGGATGCGGCCCCGCAGGTTGAGCAGGCCGAGCACGGCGGGGGGCGCCAGGGGCACGGGGGTGACGTCGCCCCCACCCAGCACCTCCTGGACCCGGGCGACGTCGACGCCGAGGAGCAGGCCGTCGGCCTCGAAGGTGGCCATGCGGGCCCGGTCGCCGGCCGTGGCGGTGGTGGGCGGGGGCGCGGTCACACCGGGCTCCGCAGACCGGCCTCGGACACCAGGGCCTCGACGTCGAGCACCTCGGTGACCCGTCCGGCCAGCACCAGGCAGGTGGACACCCCCGGTCGGGTGGCGGGCCGCCCGGCCTGGGCGGGCCGGGCGACCACGTCGTCGATGTCGCGCACCAGCACGCCGACGAGCCCGACCGAGGACGCGCACACCACGGCGTGCAGCCAGGCCCCGTCGCCCCCGGCCACGCGGTCGGCATCGATGCCGATGCCGACGCCGACGCCGACGCCGATGCCGACACCGCGGCCGGGGTCGATGGCGGCCACCCTGACCAAGGGGAGGATGCCGTCGTCGTGCTGCACGACCTCGCCGGCGCCCAGGCGTTCGATGCGTCCCGTGGCGATGTGCTCGAGTCGGCGCACGACCTCGAGGGGGATGGCCAGGCGCCCACCGTCGGTGCCGGTGGCCAGCAGCACCTCGGCATCGATGGGCGCCGGCGCCGCCGCGCCCACCGCCGACGCCGACGACGACGTCAGGTCGATGACGTCGGCCGTCAGCTGGTCGCGCTCGTCGACGATGCCGGCCGCAGTGGCCAGGCCGGCCACGTCGAGGATGAGGGCGGGACGGCCGTCGCCGAGGAGGGTGACCCCCGAGTAGACGGGCACGGCCCGGATGGCCCTGGTCAGGGGCTTGACGACGGCCTCGGTGGTGTCACCCACCTCGTCGACGAGCAGCCCGAAGCGACGCCCCCCGCTGCGCAGCACCACGACGTCGCCCCCCTCGTCAGCGGCGGGGGCGGGGGACCGGGGCAGGCCGAGCTGGGCGGCGAGGTCCACCACCGGCACCAGGCGCCCCCGCAGTCGCAGCACGGGGCCGAGGTCGCCGGTCTCGACGTGGACGACCTCCTGCACGTCGACCTGGGGGATGGCGTAGCGCCCGGTGCCGCCGCGCACGACGAGGGCGCCGACGATGGCCAGGGTCAGGGGCACGTCGATGCGGAACGTCGTGCCCCGGCCCGCCACAGTGGTCACGTCGATGGTGCCTCCCACCTGCTCGAGGTCGGTGCGCACCACGTCCATGCCCACGCCCCGGCCCGAGACGGTGGTGACGTCGCCCCGGGTCGAGAGGCCGGGCACGAAGATCAGCTCCAGCCGCTCGGCGGGGCCCACGGTGGCCAGTTGCTCCGCGGTGACCAGGCCCAGGGCCAGGGCCCGGGCGCAGAGGGCGTCGACGTCGATGCCCCGGCCGTCGTCGGCCACCTCGACCTGCAGGCGGCCCCGTTCGTGACTGGCCCGGATGCGCAGGCGGGCCAGGGCGGGCTTGCCCGCGTCCAGGCGCTCGGCCGGGCCTTCGATGCCGTGGTCGATGGCGTTGCGGACGAGGTGGAGGAGGGGGTCGCGCAGGGCCTCGTTGACGGCCTTGTCCACCCCGACGTCCTCACCGGTGATCTCCACGGCCACGTGTTTGCCCAGCGCCGTGGCCAGGTCGCGGCCGACGCGGTGGAAGCGGCCGAGCACGGCACCCACCGGCTGGAGCCGGGCCCGCATGACGCCCTCGCGCAGCTCGCTGGTGATGAGGCGCAGCTGGCGGTAGGGCTGGGTCAGGGGGCCGTCCTCGTCGGTCAGGGCCACCTCGCCGATCTGGTCGCGGGCCAGCACCAGCTCGCCCACCAGGTCCTGGAGCTTGTCGAGCACGGACACGTCGACGCGGATCGTCGTCTCGGCCGGCGGGGCCGTGTCGTCGGGGCCCGGCCGCGGGTCGGCCACCGGGGTCGTCCAACCGGCCGCCGGTGCCGGGGTCATCGTCGACGCCGGGGTCATCGTCGACGCCGGGGTCAAAGTCGACGCCGGGGGAGGCGGGGCGGACGGGGGAGGCGGGGCGGACGGAGCCGGGGCGGGTTCGGGGGACGGAGCCGGTCGGTCGAGGTGGAGCGACAACCGGGCGACGATCTCGGCGTGGTCGTCCCCACCCTCGGTCCCGGTGGCGGCGACGCGGTCGAGCACGGCGGTGATGGCGTCGACCAGCAGCAGCAGGCTCGTGGTGGTGGCGGCGTCGAGGACCAGCTCGCCGTCGCGCAGGGCGCCGAGCAGGTTCTCCCCGGCGTGGCTGAGGGCTTCGAGGTGGTGGAGGCCGAGGAACCCGCAGGTGCCCTTGACCGTGTGCACGGCCCGGAACACCCGGGCCAGCAGGGCGGCGTCGCCGGGGTCGGCTTCCAGGTCGACCAGGTCCCGGGCCATCTGGTCGAGGTTCTCCCGGCTCTCCTCCAGGAAGGCCTCGAGGATCTCCTCGTCCTCGGTCACCGGTGGTCCCACCCGGCACCGGCCAGGGCCAGGGGACGGGCACCACCCCGGTCGGAGCGGTCGGTGGCCGACAGGGAGCCGTCGCCGCGGGGGTCGTCACCGGGCCGCGCCCCGTCGTCCTGGCGGAACTGGGACACCAGCACCTGCAGCTCGGTGGCCAGGCGGGCCAACTCGCCGGCCGCCCGCTGGGTCTCCGACGCCCCCTGGGTCGTGGTCTCGGCCGTCTCGGCCACCCCGGTGATGTTGCGGGCGATCTCGGTGGAGCCCATGGCCGCCTCGCTGACGCTGCGGGCGATCTCCCGGGTGGTGACGGCCTGCTCCTCGACCGAGGCGGCGATCACGGTCTGGATGTCGTTGATCTGGTGGATGATGGCGGTGATGCGGCTGATGGCCGTCACCGCTTCGGACGTGTCGGCCTGGATGCTCTCGATCTTGCGGGCGATCTCGTCGCTGGACCGGGCCGTCTTGCGGGCCAGGTCCTTGACCTCGTTGGCCACCACGGCGAAGCCCTTGCCCGCCTCGCCGGCCCGGGCCGCCTCGATGGTGGCGTTGAGGGCCAGCAGGTTGGTCTGCTGGGCGATGGAGGTGATGACCTTGATGACCTCGCCGATCTCCACCGAGCTGGCCCGCAGCTGGAGCACGGTGTCGTTGGTGCCCAGGGCCACGCCCACGGCCTGGGCGGCCACGGTGGCCGCTTCCGAGGTGTTGCGGGCGATCTCCTGGATGCTGGTGCCCAGCTCCTCGGCCCCCGCGGACACCGAGTGCAGGCTGGTGGAGACCTGCTCGGCGGCGGCGGACACCGTGGCGGCCTGGGCCGCGGTCTCGGCCGCGGCCGAGCCCATCTGCTGGCTCACCGCCGACAGCTCCTCGGACGAGGCGGCCAGGAGGGACGAGCCCCCGGCGATGGTGGTGATGGTGCCGCCCATGCGCTCGAGCGTCTCGTCGAGCGCCGCCCCCATCTGGCCGACCTCGTCGCGGCGGTGGGCCCCGAGGCGGGGGGTGAGGTCGCCCCCGGCCACGGCCCGCAGGACGTCCATGGTGCGGCGCAGGGGGATGGTCAGCGATCGGGTGATCACCACGGCGAGGGCCACGGCCAGGATCAGGGCCAGGGCCCCGGCGCCGAGCATGAGGGCGTCGGCCCGGCGCGACGCGGCCCGGGCGTCGCGCTCGCTGCGAACGCTGTCGGCGATGAGGGAGTCGGCCAGGGTGTCGCTGTCGTCCTGGACGTGGCCGGCGGTCTCCTGGGACTCACCGAGGACGAGGTCGCCGGCCTGGGCCGCAGCGTCGGGCGTGCCCTGGCGGAACAGGGCGACGATCTGGTCGTCGAGGGCCAGGAAGTGCTCGAAGTCGACCCGGATGTCGGCGACGAGGGCCCGCTCCTCGGCGCCGAGGGGGTCCTGATCGACGACGGCCAGGGCCGAGCGGAAGCCTTCGACGGCGTCGAGGTTGGCCCGCCGGTAGGGGGCGTTGTCGTCGAGGGCCCCGACGGTGCCCCGTAGCACGTCGAGGGCGTAGGCGTTCTGCGAGCCGTTGAGCACGGCGGCCTGGGCCTTGAGCTCGAGCACGTCCCGGCTGACGGTGGCGTTCTGGAGGATGGCCCGCTCGGCGTCCTGCTGGCTGGCCTGGCTGGTGAGGCCCACGCCGACCACGATCACCAGCAGTCCGCAGATCAGGCCGAAGGCCACCCCCAGCCGGGTGCCGACGCGCACGTTGTCGAGCCAGCTCATGGCCACCCACTTCCCACGGCAGTCCCATCCGGCCCCGGGCGCGCTGCTCGACGGCAATGCCCGTCGGGCGTCGCGCCCTGCTGCAGCCGCACCATGGCGAAGGTCATCGGCACGTCGGCCTTCACCCTTTAGCACCAACTTGTGCGGCACATCTGCCTCGCGGATGGCGCCACTCACCACTAGCAGCGTACGAGACACCACGAAGCGTACGTAGGATCACCCCGTGTCAGACGACGCTGGGGACGTGCTGGTGCTCTTCGGGGCCACCGGCGACTTGGCCCGCAAGAAGCTGTTCCCGGCGCTGTACCACCTCGAGCGGCGGGGTGTGCTCGACGTACCCGTGTTCGGCGTGGCCGACTCGGACTGGGACGACCAGGCTCTCGGTCGCTACGCCCGGGAGTCGGTGGAGATGGTCATCCCCCAACCCGACCACGATGCCCTCGACCGGCTCGAGGGTCGCCTGAAGATGGTCACGGGCGACTACCGCCACGAGTCGACCTACCGGGACCTGCGCACCGCCCTGACCGGTTGCTCGAGGCCGGTGTTCTACCTGGCCATCCCGCCCGGCCTGTTCGACCGGGTCGTGCCCGGGCTGGCCGAGGTGGGCCTGCACCGGGGCAGCCGCCTGGTGGTGGAGAAGCCCTTCGGGCGCGACCTGGGTTCGGCGCTGGAGCTGAACGCCGTGGTCAACGCCTCCTTCGACGAGTCCCAGGTCTTCCGCATCGACCACTACCTGGGCAAGGAGTCGATCGAGAACATCCTCATCTTCCGCTTCGCCAACGCCCTGCTCGAACCGGTGTGGAACCGCAGCTACGTGGCCAGCGTGCAGATCACCATGACCGAGTCCTTCGGCATCGAGGGCCGGGGATCGTTCTACGACGCCGTGGGCGCCGTGCGCGACGTGGTGCAGAACCACCTGCTGCAGGTGGTGACGCTGCTGGGCATGGAGCCCCCGGTCCTGGCGTCGGCCCGGGCCCTGGGCGACGAGCGGGCCAAGGTGCTCCAGGCCGTTGCCTCGGTCGGCGAGGGCGACATCGTGCGGGGCCAGTACGCCGGCTACCTCAACGAGCCCGGGGTGGCACCGCGTTCCACGACGGAGACCTACGCCGCCCTGCGCCTGGAGATCGACTCGTGGCGTTGGGCCGGCGTGCCCTTCTACCTGCGGGCGGGCAAGGCCCTGGCCGGTACGTCGCTCGAGGCCGTCGTCGAGTTCCACCAGCCCCCGCGCCTGCTGTTCAGCGACGGCGCCGTGCGCCCCGAGCCCAACCAGCTGCGCTTCCGCCTCGGCCAGCGGGATGGGGTGACCTTCCACATGGGGGCCAAGGAGCCCGACCGGCTGGCCGCCCGTCCCGTGGAGCTCGACGTCGACTTCGAGGACGTGTTGGGTCATCGCCGCGAGGCCTACGAACGGCTCATCTCCGACGCCGTGGCCGGCGACCACTCGCGGTTCTCGCGGGCCGACCTGGTCGAGGAGCAATGGCGCATCGTGCAGCCCGTGCTCGACCTCCCCGGTCCCGTGCACGTCTACGAGCGGGGCAGTTGGGGCCCCCTCGCCGCCGAGGCCATCGTGGCCGGCCCCGGGGGCTGGCACGACCCGCAACGCCCCGACGAGGCCGCCCGGCGCTGAGGGCCGTGGCCCGGTGGCCCGCCCCTGCTGTCAGGCTTCGGCGGCCAGGCGCAGGGCGGCGGCCCGGTCGTCGAGCACGGCGAGCAGCCCGGTCACCCGCTGGCGGATCAGGGTCGACTCCGCTCCCGGGTCGGCGGCGATGGCCGTGGCCAGGGTGGGGTCGGCCGGGTCCAGGGTGGCGTGGAGCCGCAGCCGGGTGCGGCGGCCGCCCATCCCGTCGAGCTCGATCCTCCAGCTGGTGTCGGGTCCGGCCCCCGCGCCGCCCCGCCAGGCCAGGTGGCTGGGCGGCGTGGCCACGACCCCCTCGCCGACGGCCGGCGCGTCGCCCAGCGGCGACCATGGTGCCGCCACCAGCGCCGCCCACACCGCGGCCGGGCTGGCGGCGACGTCGAGCTCGGCGGTGGCCCCGGGGCCGTCGGCCAGCTGCAGGCGGGCACTGGCGGGGGGCCGGGTGGCGGTGTGGCCCCAGTGGTCGAGGTAGGTGACCTCGGAGGCGGGCCGGCGGGCCACGGGGTGGAAGTCGGTGCCGATGGTCCAGGCCACGGGCAGCAGCACGATCTGGCTCACGCCCGCAGGCAGGCCCAGCAGCTCGGCGGCGGCGTCGCGCTCGGCCAGGTGCAGGGTGGTCCAGGCGCTGCCCAGGCCCCGGACCCGCAGGGCCAGGCAGAAGCTCCACGCCGCCTGGATGACCGAGTCGAACAGGCCGGGGTTGCCGCTGCCGTCGTGGATGCCCCAGATGGTGACGAGGACCAGGGCCGGCACCTGGGCCAGGTGCTCGGCCAGGTGGGCGGCCGAGGCCGTGGTCGCCGGTGGGTGGGTGCCCGCGGCGTCGGCCTGGGCCACCGCCTCGACCAGGCGTGCCCCCCCGGCCCGGCGGTAGAGCTCGGCCAGCTGCTCCTTGACCTCGGGGTCGCGGATGACCAGCCAACGCCGGCTGGCCTGCCCCGCCCCCGATGGCGCCTGTTCGGCCACGTCGATGCAGCGCAGCAGCAGCTCGTCGGGCACGGGACGCTCGAGGTCGAGGCGGCGGCGCACGGCCCGGGTGGTGCTGAGCACGGCGTCGACCGTGGCGACGGCGTCCGCGGTCGCGGCGGCGTCCCCGGTCGCGGCTGGGGTGGGGGAGGGTTCGGGCTGGGCCATGGCTGCTCCCTGGGCCGGACCGGCGACGGCTGCCCCGGCCTCGTCCGTTTCGTCAGGAGATGGACCATAGCCGCGCCGGTGGTGGCGCCGACCGCCCGGTACGGTGCCGGCGGTGACGACGCTCGTGCTGGCCTCGGCCTCACCCCGCCGCCGGGAGCTGCTGGCCCTTCTCGGCCTGCCCTTCGACGTGCGACCGGCCGACCTCGACGAGACGCCGCAGCCGGGTGAAGGGGCATCCGCACTGGTCCTGCGCCTGGCCCGGGCCAAGGCCGCGGCCGTGGCCGCCGCCTCGCCGGTGACGGGCCGCTCGGCTGGCCCCCTGGTGGTGCTGGCCGCGGACACCGTGGTGGCCCTGGGCGACGAGGTGTTCGGCAAGCCCGTCGACGACGCCGACGCCCGCCGCATGCTCGGCGCCCTCTCGGGCCGCACCCACCGGGTGCTCACCGGGGTGGCGCTGGCCGTCCGCGCCGTCGGCGCACCGCCCACCGAGGCCCGGGTCCTCGCCGAGGTGGTGACGACCGAGGTCACCATGGTGGTCCTGCCCGCCGCCCACATCGACTGGTACGTGGCCAGAGGCGAACCCCGGGACAAGGCCGGCGCCTACGCCATCCAGGGCCGGGGCGGGCTGTTCGTCGACCGGATCGCCGGCAGCTGGGACAACGTGGTCGGCCTACCGCTGGTGGCCACCCGCCGCCTGCTGGCCACCGTGGGCATCGACCCTCTGGCCGGCTGACCCATCGCGCTGCGGGTGTGCCGGCCACCGCCCACCCTCCGGCGCGCTTCTCGGTGCGATCCTTGCCGCTCAGCGGGCCCAGATCGCGCCGCGGCCGGGCGGCGGCCGGGCGGCGGCGGGCTCAGCCGCCTGAGGTGAAGGCGCCGGCCGCTGCAGCTAGGGGGGTGGCGTCGTCGCGGTCGCGCCAGAAGCCGTCGGGCACGGTGATGGCCTTGGGCCCGTGCTGGTGGCCCCGGGGCATGCCCACGGCCTCGGGGGGCAGTTCGACGGTGGGGTCGAGCTCGTCGAGCCCGGCCTCGAGCTGGGCCAGCGTGGTGGCGTCCATCAGCTGGCGGCGCACCGCCGAGCCCACCGGGTAGCCCTGCAGGTACCAGCCCACGTGCTTGCGCAGGTCACGGATCCCCGTGCGCTCCCCGTGCCACTCGACCAGGCGGCGGGCATGCTCCCGCAGGGTGGCCACCACGCCGGCCACGGTGGGGGCGGGTTCAGCCGGCCGTCCGTCGAAGGCGGCCACCAGGTCGCCGAAAAGCCACGGTCGTCCCAGGCAGCCCCGCCCGATGACGACGCCGTCGCACCCCGTCTCCGCCATCATCCTCAGCGCATCCCCGGCCACCCAGATGTCGCCGTTGCCCAGCACGGGCACCGACGTGACCTGGGCCTTGAGCTCGGCGATGGCCGTCCAGTCGGCCCGGCCCGAGTACAGCTGCTCGGCCGTGCGCCCGTGCAGGGTGATGGCCGCCACCCCCTCGGCCTCGGCGAC
Source organism: Acidimicrobiales bacterium (assembly GCA_038255145.1). Lineage (GTDB taxonomy): Bacteria > Actinomycetota > Acidimicrobiia > Acidimicrobiales > CAIXPF01 > WHTX01. The sequence continues at coordinate 48,452 of JBBSLP010000019.1, read as the reverse complement.
GGCACCGGCCTCGAGGTGGGTGAGGTGCCCGGCGTCGAGGCCCGTGCGCAGCTTCACGGTGACGGGCACGTCGCCGCCACCGGCCACCGCGGCCCGCACCACGTCGCGGAACAGCCGGCGCCGCCAGGGCAGGGCCGCCCCGCCGCCGTGGCGGGTCACCTTGCGCACCGGGCAGCCGAAGTTGAGGTCGACGTGCTCGGCCCCCAGGTCGTTGACCAGGTGGCGGACGGCGTCGCCCATCACCCCGGCGTCGGTGCCGTAGAGCTGGATGGACCGGGGCGTCTCGCCGGGCTCGAAGCGGGCCAGGCGGTGGCTCTTCTCGTCACCCTCGACCAGGCCTCGGGCGGCCACCATCTCGCTGACGTACAGCCCGGCCCCCCGGGCCCGGCACAGGGCCCGGAACGGTCCGTTGGTGACCCCGGCCATGGGGGCCAGCACCACCGGTGGCCACAGCACGTGGGGGCCGATGGCCAGCGGGCGGGCCGGGGACGGTGGTTCCTGGGGTGGTGGGGTGAGGTCGGCCACGATGGGTCCAGCGTGCCAGACGGTGGTGCCCAGGGCACGCCGCCGGCACCACCGTCAGTACGGCCACGACCCGGCCGGGCCTCAGCGCCGGAGGGCTACTGGCGGGTGTCCATGGCCTCGACCGTCTTGTGGTCGTGGATGGCCATCCACGCCAGCACCCCCAGCACCGCGCCGACCAGGGGGAAGACGATGAACACCCAGAGCTGGGACAGGGCGTCGGCGCCCGAGAAGAGGGCGGCGCCCAGCGAACGGGCCGGGTTCACCGACGTGTTGTCCACGGGGATGGTGGCCAGGTGGATCATGGTGAGCGTCAGCCCCACGGCCAGCCCGCCGAAGCCACCGGGGTAGCCCTCGGTGGTGGTGGACAGCACCACGAAGATGAGCAGGGCGGTGAAGATGACCTCGACGAGGATGGCCGAGCCCATCCCGAACGAGCTGCCGATCTTCTCCCCCCAGCCGTTGGCGGCGAAGACACCGGTCTGGTCCAGGTCACCGCCTTCGGTGATGACGTACAACACCAGGCCGCCGAGGATGGCCCCGCCCACCTGGGCCAGCCAGTAGTAGGCCGCTTCCATGGCGGTGATCTTCTTGGCCAGCACGAAGCCCAGGGTCATCGCCGGGTTGATGTGGCACCCTGACACGTGTCCGATGGTGTACGCCATGGCCAACAACGCCAGGCCGAAGGCGAACGCCACGCCGTAGGCGCCGATCTTGTCGGCTGCGATGATGGCACTGCCCGGACCGATGATCATCAACACGAAGGTGCCGATGATCTCGGCACCGAAGATGCGTGCGTTCTCTTGCATTGCCGGCCTTCCCCTGACGAATCCCTGAACCCGCGGCACGCTAGATCGCAGCGGGGGCACGGGCCGGGGATGGCGGATGGGCCATCCCCGGCCCCGGTCAGGAGGCAGCTCGCTCGTCGTCGCCCAGGCGCAGCTCGAGGGCGTCACCGTCGAGCTTGACGACCATGCGGCCCGAGCCCTGCAGGCGACGCAGGTAGGTGCTCAAGGCCACCGCCACGGCATCGACCCCGTCACCGGGATCGTCAGCACCAGCACCAGCACCAGCACCAGCACCAGCGGCGGCCCGGGGGGCGGTGAGGGCGGGGTCACCGGTCTCGGACCCACCGTGGTAGAGCACCGTGACCCAGTCGGGGGCCCAGGCATCGCCACCGTCGCTGGCCCGAACCGGCTTGTAGAGGCGCTCGAGCACGTTCATCCACACGTCGACGACCGAGTTGCGCAAGCCGACGAAGGCCACGATGGCATAGCCGGCCAGGACGGCGTTGACGAGAGCGAACATGGCGTGGACGTGGTGGCCGTGGAGCACGTCGCGCCACACCGTGTACAGCGACAGCCCGACGATGGCGTAGGGGATGACCACGAAGGCCAACGGAGCGACGGTGCGGTGCGCACCTTGGGGGTGCGGGCGAAGGCGATCTTCTGGCCACCGATGGCCTGGGCCACCGACTTGGCCACACCGGACACGCTCACGGGCAGTAGCAACAAGTTGAACCCGTAGATGCGCAACACGTCGAGGCGTCTGTAGCCGGCCCGGCGCAGATCGGTGGACATGGCCACGAAGTAGGGGAGCGCGGCCAGCGGGGCGAAGGGGCTCAGCGGGCTGCTGTTGAAGGGATAGGCCAACAGGACGATGAGCCCGAAGCTGGCCCAGCAGATGGAGGCCAGGTAGTTGGCCCGCAGGTAGCCCTCGATGAAGGGGAAGCGCTCACCCTGCTTGCGACGCAGGCGGAGCATGCGCCAAAGCTTGGGCATGATGACCAGGCCACCGTTGGCCCAACGCTGGCGCTGGGTGCACAGCGAACCGAAGTCGGGCGACGTGGCGCTGTAGCTCAACCGCTCGGGGAAGTTGTACAGGTCCCAGCCGTGGGCCCGGATGTCGATGCTCGACTCGGTGTCCTCGATGACGGTGCGGTCCTGGATGTAGCGGCGGGTGCTGAACCCGCCCCGGTCCTCGACCTCGACGATGTCGTCGAGGGCCTTCTTGCGCAGCACGGCGTTGGCGCCGACCCAGAAGGTGGCCCCGTGGCGGGTCAGGCCCTGGTGGACGAGGAACTGCAGGTCGGTCGTGGCCCCCGAGATGCGCTCGATGCGGGTGCGGGCCCCGGGGTAGGAGCTGTAGGGGGTCTGGGCCACGGCGATGCGGCTGTTCTCGGGCTGCTCCATGAAGTACACGAGGCGCAGGCAGTACTCGGGCAGCAGGGTGGAGTCGGCGTAGAGGGTGAGCACGTAGTCGCTGTCGGGCACGACGATCAGTGACGTAGAGCCGTCGGCGGGGTCATTGCCCACTGGCATCAGCACCCGGCCGCTGGGGGTGCGCTGCTCGCGATAGCGGCCCCCCATCAGGCCCAGGTGGCTGTTCAGGTTCATGGCCTTGTTGAGCTCGTGGGAGAGCGAGGCGTAGCTCTTGCGCTCGAAGCTGGTGAGCTCGGCCGCGTTGCAGGACGCGGCGACGGCGGAGGGCCGGCCCCTGGCCGTGTGGCTGAGGTTGCCGGTGGCCTACACCGGGATGACGCCCGACAGCATCGGTGTCGTCGACTCGATGCTGGCCGCCGGGGTGGACCTGGCCGGCGTCAACGTCATGACCATGAACTACGGGGCCAGCCGCCCCTCCGGCGTGGGCATGGCCGACGCCGTGGCCGCATCGTTGCAGGCCACCTGGCGCCGGGTGGGCGACGCCTACCGGCGGGCGGGCGTCACCCTCACCGACGACGCCGTGTGGGCCAAGGTGGGGGCCACCCCCATGATCGGTCAGAACGACGCCCCCGGCGAGGTCTTCAGCCTGGAGGACGCCAAGCGCCTCACCACCTTTGCCACCGCCCACGGCATGGGCCGGGTGTCGATGTGGTCGGCCAACCGCGACGGGGCCTGCGGGGCCCAGCTCGACCTCAACGTGGCCCAGAACACGTGCAGCGGCGTGGTCCAGGACCCCCTGGCCTTCGGCACCACCTTCGGTCATCTGGGTGGTGTGACCTCGGCGGCGGCCGAGACCGTCACCAGCGTGGCGCCGGCCGCCGCCCCGGTGGCCGACGATCCCACCACCAGCCCGTACCCCATATGGCGCACCCAGCGCATCTACGAGGTGGGCGACAAGGTGGTGTGGCACGGCGGTGTCTACGAGGCCAAGTGGTGGACCCAGAGCGCGCTGCCCGACGAGCCCGTGGCCAACGCCTGGGACACGCCGTGGCGCTACGTGGGCCCCGTGCTGGCCTCGGACCGGCCCCGCACCACCGCCCCCGTGGTGGCCACCAGCGACCTGCCCCTGTGGTCGGCCGACGCGGTGTACCAGAAGGGGGACAGGGTCTCGCTCGACGGTGTCGGCTTCGAGGCCAAGTGGTGGACCCGGGGCGACAAGCCCGACGACGACGCCAACCAGCCCTGGGACACCTCGTGGCAGGTCGTCGACTGATGGGTCACCTGGTCAGCTGACGGAGGTGCCGGTGAAGGTGGCCTCGGCACCGCCCCAGGTGCGCAGGCCCATGTTCGTGCCCGTGGCCACTGGGTAGCCACACGTGTTCTTGGCCACCGCGCTGGCCAGGCTGGGGATGGTGAGGGCGGTGGCCCCGTCGAGGGTGACGGTGAGCGCGTCCCCCGACGCCGCTGCGCCCAGCGTGTGCTCCCCGAAGGGGCTGAACCCCTTGGCCCAGTCCGCGGTGGCCAGGGGCACGGTGCACTCTTTGCCGCCGCTCCACTGGCGCACGACCAGCTTGCCGTAGGCCTGGTCGAGCTGGACCGAGTAGCCGGTCTGGGCGGCCCCGGCGCCATCGAAGGTGCTGCGGATCCACAGGCCGTAGCCGGAGCCGTAGTACAGCGTGCCCGCAGTGGAGATGGCCTGGTCGGTCGACGTGCCCGGCGACTTCAGCACCAGGGTCAGGTACCCGCCCTGGCGGGCGTCGATCAGCTTGTCGGTGATGGTGGCTGATCCCCGCAGCACCGACCAGTCGCTGGCGGCGACGAGCGCGGGTGTGGACTTGGCCGACGCCGTCGTCGCGGTGATGGCTGCGGCCGCGGCGGCCGTGGTGGTGGCCGTCGTCGCGCAGGCGGTGCCGGCGCGGGCGGTGATGGTGTCCGCCGCGGTCACCGTGTAGAGCTTGGGCGTGGCCCGCAACAGGCCCCCGGAGACGAGGTCGGCATCGGTGACGACGTTGCCGGGGTGGCTCACCCGGTAGATCTCCACCGCCCGCTGCAGGGTGGTCAGCTCGGCCCGGCACGCGCTGGCGTCGGCCCGGTTGGAGATGGCGCTCACCGAGAAGACGACCACGGCGGCGAGTACGCCCAGGATGGTGATGACGACGAGCAGCTCGACCAGGGTGAAGCCGTCGTCGTGCTGGTGTCGACGTCGAGGGGCGGGCGCGTTCACGCCCTGGTCATCGGCACGCTGGCGTCATCTCCTGAGCGTCATCGGTGTGGCGACGCCGAAACTGCGCACGATCACCCAATCCCCACTCTGGGCGTTTGTTGGCCGGCAGGGGAAACCTGGCAGGCTGCACGGATGCCTCGCCAGGTCGTCTACCTCGCCCGCCATGGGCAGACCGCGCTCAACGCCGAGGGCCGGATCCGCGGTCTCGAGGACCCCGACCTCGACGAGGCCGGTCGGGCCCAGGCCGCGGCACTGGGTCGGGCCTTCCTGGATGTGCCCCTGCGCTGGGTGGCGTCGAGCCCGTTGGGCCGGGCCCGCCAGACCGCGGCGGCCGTGGCCGAACCGCACGAGCTCCAGCCCTTCGCCGACCCCCACCTGAACGACCGGGACTACGGCCAGTGGGGCGGACAGGTCACCGCCGAGGTCGTGGCCCGCTTCGGCTCCGTCGATGCCGCCCCCGGCGTCGAGGCGTGGGCCGCCTTCAGCGAGCGCAGCGCCCGACGCTTCGTCGAGCTCGTGGCCGAACAGGGCGACACCCCGGGCGTGATCGTGGCCCATGACGCCGTCAACCGGGCCATCCTCCAACGCCTCTTCGCCCTCGACCCGGCCACCACCTCCCAGCGCACGGGGTGCTGGAACGAGCTGCACGTCGAGGACGGCGGGTGGACCCTGGTCCTGCTCGACCAGTTGCCCCCGTCCTAGCCGGCCTACTCGGCCTGCTCGTCACGCAGGGTGCGCACGTCGTCCCTGGCGGCCAGGGTGGTGACCACGCCGCCCAGGTCGACGCCCGGACGGGCCGAGAGCCTCAGCCGGACCAGGGGGGCGCCGTCCTCCTTGGTCACCGTGGGGGCGTCGACCGCGATCCCGGGGATGGCCCGAGCGGCGTCGAGGACGTCAGTGGGGTCGGCTCCGGCCACGACGAGGATGGTGACGTCCCGTCGCTCGTGCACCAGGGTGCGCACGATCAACGTCCGCACCGGCCGCAGCAGCACGAGGGCGCCGACCATGGCCACGGTGGTGGCGGTGGCGGCGGCGAAGTTGCCCACCCCGGCGGCCAGGCCCACGGCGGCGGTGGACCAGATGCTGGCGGCCGTGGTCAGGTTGCGCACCTTGCCCCCGGCCCGGAAGATGAGCCCGGCCCCGAGGAAGCCGATGCCGACGACCACGTTCGAGGCCACCCTGGTCACGTCGACCTGGACGTTGGTGAGCTCCCGGCGCATGTAGAACTCCTGGAAGCCCAGGGTGGAGATCATGCCGAAGAGGCATGCCCCCAGGGCCACGGTCACGTGGGTGCGTAAGCCGGCGGGCTGGCCCGCGGCCTCGCGCTCCGCGCCGATGAGGGTGGCCAGGGCCACGGCCACGAGCACCCGCCAGACGATGTCAGCGTCCATGTGTCGTCCCTCGCCGCAGCCGCAGCCGTGGCCCCCGGACCCTCCCGGTCACTCGGCCCAGGCCCTGACCTTCTCGATGATGGCCATGCGGTCCTCGCCCACGGGGTTGATGTCGAGGTAGGTCACCCCGACCTCCTTGTAGACGCTGATGCGCTCACGCACCCAGCCCTCGTCGCCGCACAGGGTGTTCTGGTCGAGGAACTCGTCGGGCACCTTGGCGATGGCCTCGCCCCGCTTGCCCGACAGGAACAGGTCCTGGATCTCCTTGGCCTCGTCCGCCCAGCCGTAGCGGTGGAAGAGGTCGTTGTAGAAGTTCTTGTCCCTGGCCCCCATGCCGCCGACGTAGAAGCCGGCGTTGGCCCGGGCCGCCTCGCGGGCCTCCTTGACCTCGGGCCCGCTGCCCAGGGCCACCGTGCCCCCGGCCATGATCTTCAGGTCACCCAGCTCGCCGCTGCGCTTGGCCTGGCCCGCAGCCAGGGACTCGCCCCACACCTCGCGGAACTTGTCGGGCACGAAGAAGATGGGCTGCCAGCCGTCGGCCACCTCGGCGGCCAGCTCGACGTTCTTGGGGCCGATGGCGGCGATCCAGATGGGCAGGTCGGTGCGGTAGGGCGTGCCCATGAACTTGAGCGGCTTGCCCATGCCCGTGGTGCCCTCGCCGGTCAGCGGCAGCTTCACCGCCTTGCCGTCGTGCACGAGCGGCTCGCGGGCCCAGACCTTGCGGCACACCTCGATGACGTCGCGCGTCGTGGCCAGGGGCTTGCTGAAGGGCACGCCGTGCCACCCCTCGATGACCTGGGGACCCGAGGTGCCCAGGCCCAGGTTGAAGCGCCCGCCCGACAGGGCGTCGATGGTGGCCGCGGTCTGCGCGATCAGGGCCGGGGTGCGGGAGTACACCGGGAAGATGCCCGACATGAGCTCGACCCGCTCGGTCTGGCCGGCCAGGTAGGCCAACGACGTGGCCAGGTCGAAGCCGTAGATCTCCCCGCCCCACAGCAGGTCGACGCCGGCGGACTCGAGGTCGCGGGCCCGCTGGGCGAACTTCTGCGGGTTGCCGTCGAAGAACCCGATGCTGGTGGCGAGCTTCATGTGCCGTCCCCTTCCGGGGGCCATCCGGGCAGCCCCGCTCGGCCAGAACCTAGCTCCCGCAGCCGACGGCCATGGCGGGGGCGCCGGCGCGCGCCGAGGGTGAGGAAACACTGCGATTTGTGGTCATTTGGTCACAATGGGTGAATCTGCCCAGCGTCCGGCGTGGTAGCAGCCGCGACCTCCCGTCGGGGCGGCAGCCATGGACGCCGTGGAACCGGTACGGTGAGCGCCCGTGTGCGGGCGCTTCGTGTCGTCGTCGCCGCCTGACGAGCTGGCCAGGTACTTCGGAGCCCAACCGCCCGAGGTCGAGCTCGGCGGCCCCAACTACAACGTCGCCCCGACGAGCGACGTGTACGTCGTGTACGACGACGGTCGCCGCGGCGAGCGGGGCACCCGTCGGCTCGACGCCTTCCACTGGGGCCTGGTGCCGAGCTGGGCCAAGGCCGTGTCCGTCGGCAACCGCATGATCAACGCCCGGGCCGAGGGGCTGACCACGGGGTCGGCCTTCAAGCGCCCCTTCGCCAGGCGACGCTGCCTCATCCCCGCCGACGGCTTCTACGAGTGGTCCAAGGTGGCCGGGCACCGCAAGAAGCAGCCGTACTTCATCCACCGGGTCGACGACGAGCCCCTGGCCTTCGCCGGGTTGTGGGAGCTGTGGCGCGACCGCAGCGCGCCCGACGCGGCCGAGGGCGACGCCACCGCCGGCGACGGTGGGGCCGACCACGGCGGCCACGGTGGGCACGTCTGGCTGCGCTCCTGCACCATCATCACCACCACGGCCAACGACACCATCGCCCCCCTGCACGACCGCATGCCCGTCGTGCTCGCCCCCTCACACTGGGAGCACTGGCTCGACCCCACCGTCGACGACGTCGAAGACCTGTCCCGCCTGCTGGCGCCGGCCCCCGATGGCCTGCTCACCGTGCACCCGGTGAGCACCCTGGTCAGCGACGTGCGCAACGAGGGGCCCCAGCTGATCGACCCCGTCGAGGACATCGATCCCGACGGGCGCGGCGACCGGGGGCAGTTGCTGCTCGACCTGCCGCCGGCCGGCGACGAGGGGTGAAGCGACCGGTCTGGCGGCGGCTGCGCCGACGTGTCGAGGTCGTCAGCCTGCGCTGGCACGCCCGGCTGGACAGCGACTGGGCCGATCGCAGCCTGCCGTGGATCCTGGCCGGGGTCCTGTTCCTGTTCACCGTGGGCCTGGCCCTGGCCCGCAACCGCATGCTCGAGCACGGCATCGACCTGGCCAACTACACCCAGGCCGCGTGGAAGATCAGCCACGGCCGACCGCCCGAGCTCACCGTGCCCGGCACCCACCTGTTGGACCTGCACGGGTCCTTCGCCTTCTACCCCCTGGCCTGGGTGACCCGCTTCCTGCCCATACAGCCCACCCTGCTCGTGGCCCAGTCGGCGGCCGTGGCCTACGGGGCCGTTCCCCTGTGGCGCCTGGCCCGACGGGTGGCGCTGCTCCGGGTGGGGGCCACGACGGCGCTGGTCATCGCCTACGGGCTCCACCCGGTGCTGCAGAACTTCAACCTGGCCGACTTCCATCCCGAGGCCCTGGCCATCCCTGCCCTCCTGGTACTGGCCCTACGGGGCCTGACGGGCTCATCCGTGCGCTACGGGGCCGCCGCCGTGGTCGTGGTCGCCGCCCGGGCCGACCTGGCCCTGCTCGTGGCCGCGTTCGGGATCCTGCTGGTGGTGCGGGGCCGGCGGGTCGCCGGCGGTCTGACCACGGGCCTGGCCCTCGTGTGGCTGCTGGCCTCGATGCGCATCGGCTTCCTCGGCGCCGGGGACGGCTCCGCCCTCGAACCGGGGGCCTACGCGCAACTCGGCCATGGGGTGCTCGAGGTGCTGGGCCGGCTCGTCGCCCACCCCGTGGACACCGTGGAGCGGTTGGTGCGGCGGGAGAACTTCGACCTGGCCGTCGAGTTGCTGGTGCCCCTGGGCTTCCTGCCCCTGTTGTCGGGTCGGTGGTTGGCCCTCGTCGCTCCGTGGGCGTTCTTCGTGGCCGTGTCCGACGTGCCCCCCGACGTGCGCATGACCACCCTGGCCGCGCCCATGCTGCCCTTCCTGGTGGCCGGCGCCGCCTTCGGCCTGGTGCGCCTGGGCCGGCCCACGCTCGAGCGGGTGTCGGTGCCGACACGGGTGGTGGCCGCCCTGGTGCTGGTGGCGCTGACCTTCAACGTGGCCTGGTCGGTGGCCTCGCCCTACGCCCACCCCTGGGGCTGGGGGGCGCGTGACCAGGCCGACAGGGCCCGCCTCGACGCCGTGTCCCGCATCCCCGACCGGGCCGCGGTGCAGGCCACCCCGGGGGTGTTGGCCTTGGTGGCCCGGCGTGAGGTCATCGAGCTGCTGCGCTCGTCACGCGACATCACCCCCGGGGGCAGTGGCATCGACTTCCTCCTCCTCGAGGTGGCCGAGCTGCCCCCCGACGATCCCCTGGTCGAGGGCCCCCCGACCGACTTCAGCACCGCGTACACCGGGGGCGGCATCCTCCTCTACGAGCGCACCCCCGAACCCCCCGGCTGACCCGGTCACGAGCCCCGGGGCGCCCGAAGGTCGTCAGGGGCGGGCTTGGGTGTGGCCCTGGGCGGTCAGCGTGGCCCGCAGGCGCGACGCGGCGTCGTCGAGGTCGGCGGGGTCGGGGTTTGTCTGGGTCCGGGCCAGGTCGATGTCGGCCATGGACTGCAGGGGCAGGACGTGCAGGTGGACGTGGGGGACGTCGAACCCGGCGATGAGCAGGCCCACCCGCACACAGGGGAAGGCCGCCTGCTGGGCCCGGCCGATGCTGCGGGCCACGAGCGTCAGGTGCGACACGGTCTCGTCGTCGAGGTCGAGCCAGTGGTCGACCTCGACCCGGGGCACCACCAGGGTGTGACCGGGCTGCACGGGGTTGATGGTGAGGAAGGCGACGGCGCGGTCGTCCCGCCACACGAAGCGCCCCGGGAGCTCGCCCTCGATGATGCGGGTTAACAGGCTGGCCATGGCGGCGCAGGGTAGCCCTTCGGACAGGCCGGGCCCGGGGGCACCCACCCCCCTGGGGTACGCTCACTGGCCGTGTCGTCGACCGTGGCTCCGGGGGACCGGTCGGGGGGAGAGGCGTCGGGCACCGACACCAGCGCCGTGCTCACCGTGCCCAACGTGTTGTCGGTGCTGCGGCTGTGCTGCATCCCCGTCTTCGTCTACCTGCTCTTCGGCCGGGAGAACCGGGCCGCGGCGGCCTGGCTGCTGGCCGTGCTGGGCATGACCGACTTCGTCGACGGCTACCTGGCCCGCCACCTGCACCAGGTGTCCGAGCTGGGCAAGGTGCTCGACCCCGTGGCCGACCGCCTGCTGCTCATCGTGGGCACGACCTCCATCCTCGTCGACGGCTCGGCCCCCCTGTGGTTCGGCGTGGTCGTGCTCGCCCGCGAGGCACTGGTGGCCGCGGCCGCCCTGGTGCTGGCGTCCCTGGGGGCCCGGCGCATCGACGTGACCTGGTGGGGCAAGGCCGGCACCTTCGCCATGATGTTCGCCTTCCCGCTGTGGCTGGCCGGGGCCTCGACGCTGTCCTACGCGCCGGCCATGGACGTGCTGGCCTGGGTGTTCGCCATCCCCGGGCTGGTGGCCAGCTACGTGGCCCTGGTGCTGTACGTGCCCCTGGCCCGCGCTGCGGTGAAGGCGGGCCGGGCGGGCTGAGCGCGGTCGGGCCAGCTTGGGGAGCGGGCACGGCACCCGAGTAGGTTGTGCGCGCGTGAAAGCCGTCATCATGGCCGGCGGTGAAGGCTCGCGCTTGCGCCCCCTCACCTCCAACCTGCCCAAGCCGATGATCCCCCTGGCCAACCGGCCCATGATGGAGCACGTCGTCGGCCTGCTGCGCAAGCACGGCTTCGACGAGATCGTCGTCACCGTGGCCTACCGGGCCAACGCCATCCGCACCTACTTCGGGGACGGGTCCGAGTACGGCGTGCGCATGGTCTACGCCACCGAGGAATCCCCCCTGGGCACGGCGGGGTCGGTGCTCAACGCCAGGGACGAGCTCGACGAGCGCTTCCTGGTCATCTCCGGCGACGTGCTCACCGACATCGACCTGTCCAAGATCGTGGCCGTGCACGAGAAGGCCGGCGCCCTGGCCACCATCGGCCTGGTGCGGGTGGAGAACCCCCTCGAGTTCGGCATCGTCATCACCCGCGAGGACGGCTCCATCGAGCGCTTCCTGGAGAAGCCGACGTGGGGCCAGGTGTTCTCCGACACCATCAACACGGGCATCTTCGTCCTCGAGCCCGAGATCTTCGACCACATCCCCAGCGGGCGGCCCGTGGACTTCTCCGCCGAGGTGTTCCCCGCCCTGCTCGAGGCGGGCGCTCCCATCTTCGGCTCGGTGGGCGAGGGCTACTGGGAGGACGTGGGCACCCTCGAGGCCTACGTGCGGGCCCACAAGGACATCCTCGACGGCAAGGTCCGGGTCGACCTGCCCGGGTTCCAGATCGGCCCCGGGGTGTGGGTGGGGGAGGGGGCCGAGATCCACCCCGACGCCCGCGTCGAGGGCCCCGCCCTCATCGGGGACAACTGCCGCATCACCGCGGGGGCCCGCCTGGGCGAGTACGTGGTGCTGGGCCAGAACGTGCGGGTGCGGCGTGACGTGGACCTCGACCGCATGGTCGTGCACGACAACACCTACATCGGCGAGGGCTCCCGGTTGCGGGGCGCCATCGTGGGCCGGGCCTGTGACCTGCGTCGGGGGGTGCGGGTCGACGAGGGTGCCGTGCTCGGCGACGAGTGCTTCGTGGCCGACGACGCCTTCATCGGCACCGACGTCAAGGTGTACCCGTTCAAGACGGTCGAGACCGGTGCCGTCATCAACTCGTCCATCGTGTGGGAGTCCAAGGGGGCCCGCAGCCTGTTCGGGCGCGAGGGGGTCAGCGGCCTGGCCAACGTCGACATCACCCCCGAGCTGACCGTGCGCCTGGCCATGGCCTACGCGTCGGCCCTCAAGATCGACGCCACCGTGGTCACCTCCCGGGACACGTCGCGCTCGGCCCGCATGCTCAAGCGGGCCCTGATGGCCGGGCTGAACTCGGGCGGGGTCAACGTGGTCGACCTCGAGGTCGCCTCGGTGCCCGTCACCCGCTTCGCCATCCGCCAGGGGTGGGCCTCGGGGGGCCTGACCGTGCGCATCAACGACGGCGACGCCCAGTCGGTGCAGGTGCGCTTCTTCGACCCCAACGGCGCCGACCTGTCCGAGGACACCCAGCGCAAGGTGGAGCGGCTGTTCCACCGCGAGGACTTCCGCCGGGTCCTGCCCTCGGACATCGGCGACATCGGCTTCCCCTCCCGCATCGTCGAGCAGTACGCGTCGGCCCTGCAGGCCACCGTCGACGTGGGCCTCATCGCCGCCACCCGGTTCAAGGTGGTCGTCGACTACTCCTACGGCACCGCCTCCCTGGTCATGCCCAACGTGCTGGCCAAGCTGCAGGCCGAGGTGCTGGCCGTGAACCCCTACACGTCGACCTCGGGGGTCATCGACTTCGACGCCCGGGTCCACGCCGAGCAGGTGGCCAGCCTGGTGCGGTCCTCGGGGGCACAGCTCGGCGCCGTGCTCGACCCCGACGGCGAGCGCATCACCTTCGTGGACGACCAGGGCCGGGTGCTGTCGGACACCTCGTCGCTGTTGGCCTTCGTGCGCCTGGTGTCGGACCACCTGCTGGGGGACCGCATCGCCCTGCCCGTGGGGGTGACCGATGTGGCCGCCCGCCTGGCCGGCGAGCGGGGGGTCTCGGTCGAGCTGACCAAGATGTCGGTCCCCGCCCTCAACGAGGCCTCGACCGTGCCCGGGGTGGGCTTCGCCGCCAGCCTCGACGGCGGCTACATCATCCCCGGCTTCCTGCCCTCCTTCGACGCGGCTGCGGCCCTGGTCAAGATGCTGGACCTGTTGGCCCACCACCGCATCCCCCTGTCCGAGGTGGTCGACGAGCTGCCCCGGGTGCACGTGGTCCACGAGACGGTGGTGACCCCGTGGGACCAGAAGGGCACCGTCATGCGCACCCTGGTGGAGACGGCACGGCGGCCCACGGTGCTGGTGGACGGGGTCAAGGTCCTCCACGACGAGGGCTGGGTCCTGGCCCTGCCCGACCCCGAGGACGCCATCACCCACGTCTACGCCGAAGGCCGCTCGGACGCCGACGCCCGCCGCCTGGCCCGCGAGTACGTGCTCAGGATCCGCCAGCTCGTGCGCTGACGTCCAGGCTGCGCCGTTGGCGCGACGTCACGGACCGTCCTGCGGGGGGGCGCGTCCGATAGCGTCGATGCCCATGAACATCCCCCAGGAGCTCCGGTACTCGCCGGATCACGAGTGGACCCGGCTGGAGGACGGCAAGGTCCGCATCGGCATCACGGACTACGCCCAGGATGCCCTGGGGGACGTGGTGTACGTCGAGCTCCCCGAGGTGGGTCGGGTGGTCTCCGGGGGCGATTCCTTCAGCGAGGTCGAGTCCACCAAGTCCGTCTCGGAGATCTACGCCCCTGTGGGGGGGACGGTGGTCGAGGTGAACACCGATCTGGTCGACAACCCGGAGAAGATCAACGAGGAGCCCTATGGCGAAGGGTGGATCTGCGTGATCGAACTGACGGACCCCGACGAGGTCGTCGGCCTCCTCGACGCCGAGGGCTACCGAGCGCTGATCGAGGGTTGAGCGGCCAGGAGGTGGAGGGCGTGACCGAGGTGCCATGTCCGAGGTGCGGCAACCGCAACCCCGCAGGGTCGAAGTTCTGCGCCTCGTGCGGGGCCCCGCTCGAGGCGCCCCGGGACGACAACACGGCGACCATCAGCCTCCGCCTGGAGGGCGACGAGACCGCCGCGGTGCTCAGCGCGCCCGAGGCGGGCCAGGAGGGGGTGCTCGTGGTGGCCCGGGGCCCCAACGTGGGCGCCCGCATCCCTCTCACCCAGGCCCTGGTCAGCCTGGGCCGGCACCCGGAGAGCGCCATCTTCCTCGACGACGTCACCGTGTCCCGCCGCCACGCCGAGATCAGCTTCACCGGTGGCCGCTACCTGCTGCGCGACGTGGGCTCGCTGAACGGCACCTACGTGAACCGCTCGCGGGTCGACCAGACCTGGCTGACCTCGGGCGACGAGGTGCAGGTGGGCAAGTTCAAGCTCGTGTTCATCGCCCCGGTCGAGTCTGGTGGGCACTAGCCGTGGCCGTCGCAGCAGGGATCGGATCGGCGTTCGGATGAGCGATCGACCCCACCTGTCCATCGGTGAGGTGCTGGCCCTCCTCCAGGGCGAGTTCCCCGACGTCACCATCTCCAAGATCCGCTTCCTCGAGAGCCAGGGCCTGCTCGAGCCCGAGCGCACCCCCTCGGGCTACCGCAAGTTCTACGACGTCGACCTGGCCCGCCTGCGCTGGATCCTCACCCAGCAGCGGGACCACTTCCTGCCCCTCAAGGTCATCAAGGACCGCCTCGAGGCCGGTCCCCTCGACCTCGAACCTCTCGAGCCCGGCGACGGGTCGGTGCGACCCGAGGTGACCGCGGCGGCCGATCCCGCCGGTGGCGGGGAGCCGGGCGGTGACCAGCCGGTCGATGCCGGCGGGGCCGACCCCGTGATCCCGACGGTGGTGACGGACGGCGAGGTGGAGCCCGCCGCGGGCAACGGCTCCCTGGGGGCTCCGATCAGCCAGTCCCTGTTCCCCGACGTGGCCGAGCCGGAGTCGGCCGACCCCGGGACCGTCGACCCTGGGACCGGCGGTGACACCGACGCTCCCGTCGAGCCCGGCAGCCGTGGTCCCGGCCCGGGGGCCCTGCCCGAGTGGAGTGGTCTGACCGGTCGCGACCACGCCGAGCCCGTGGCCAGGCGTTCGAGCCGCCACGGTACGCGCCCGGCTCGCTACGAGCCCGAGCCCATGGCCCGGTCGGGCGAGGCCGACGGGGTGGATGGCGCCGTCGTGGTGCCCGCCCCCGACGAGGGTGCCGATGGCCGCGCCGACGAGGGCCCCGGTGACGGTGTCGGTGACGTCGTCGAGCCTGTGGACGCCCCTGGAGACGCCTTCGACGCCGAGGTGCAGCTGACGCGCGACGAGCTCGGGTCCCGCACCGGCCTGGACGACGCCGAACTGGGCGAGCTCGAGCGCTTCGGCCTGCTCGTCGGTCGCCACGTGGGTGACGAGGTGCTCTACGACGCCGACGAGTTGGCCGTGGCCGAGCTGGCGGCCCGGTTCCGCCAACACGGGATCGAGGCCCGCCACCTGCGCCTGTACCGCAGCGCGGCCGACCGCGAGCTCGCCCTGTTCCAGCAGGTGGTGGCCCCCTTCCTGCCCAAGCGGGGTCGTGGTGACGGGACCCGGGCGGCCGAGTTGCTGGCCGAACTGGGCCAACTCGGTGACGAGGTGCGACGCGTGCTGTTCCGCAAGGCGTCGCGTGACTACCTCGGCGGAGACTGACCAAGGCTGGACGACGTTGCCGGGACCGGGTCGCGGTCCGGTCGGCGGCAGGGTAGGTTCTGAGGACGATGGTCGAAGTCGAGCTCGTCACGGTGAGGGTGGAAGCGACGTCGTCCGTGGTGCTCCTGCGCGAGCGGGGCGGCGCCCGGCGGCTGCTGCCCATCCTCATCGGCAACGCCGAAGCTACGGCGATCGCCTACGCGCTCGAGCACATCGAGACGCCCAGGCCCATGACGCACGACCTGATGAAGGACGTGCTCGACGAGCTCAGCGTCTCCGTCGAGCAGGTGGTGGTCACCGAGCTGCGCAACCGCACGTTCTACGCCGAGCTCCACCTGCGCACCCCCAAGGGGCCCCACACGGTGTCGAGCCGTCCGTCGGACGCCATCGCCCTGGCCGCCCGCACCGGGACCCCCATCTTCGTGGCCCCGGCCGTCCTCGACGAGGCCGCCTACCCCGAAGAGCGCCAGGGTGACGACCAGGACGACATGGTCGAGCAGTTCCGCCAGTTCATCGACTCGGTCAACCCCGAGGACTTCGCCAGCTGACCGGGGGCGGTCCTGGCGCCGGCGGGCATCGTTGACGGCTCGGGCTCCGACACCTACCCTTGGCGGGCCGACACCCGCGTAATTTCGTCGGTGTGACCTACTGGCGTGCCGGGCTCGGGGTGGCGCCGCCGGGGCGAAGGAGCCTGACGTGGATGATGGGTACAGCGGTCGCCGAGCGGCCGAGATCGTGGGCATCACCTACCGCCAGCTCGACTACTGGGCCCGGACCGACCTGATCCGCCCCACCCTGACCGATGCCACCGGCTCCGGCTCACGTCGGCGCTACTCGTACCGCGACCTGCTCGAGCTCAAGGTCGTCAAGAACCTGCTCGACGCCGGCATCCGTCTCGAGTCGGTGCGCGAAGCCTTCCACTACCTGCGCGAACACCTGGGCGAGGACGTCACCAGCGTGAGCCTGGTCATCAGCGGGCGCTCGGTGGTGCTGGTCCGCACCGGCGAGGAGATCATCGACCTGCTCCAGCAGGGCCAGGGCGTGCTCAACATCCTCCCCCTGGGCAACGTCAAGGAAGAGGTCGACGCGGCCATCCTCCTGTTGCCGGTCGAGCGGTCGTCAGTCGACCCTCAGGCCGCGACCCCACCCTCTGCGCCCCCCGCCGAGGGGGGCGAGGCGCCCCGGCGTTCCCGGCGCCGCGCTGGCGGCGCGGGCTGAGGTCCAGCCGCCTCGGCCGGACCCCCCACGTCCGCCGCCGGTCGGCCGCTCAGCCGGCGGCGAGGACGACCTGGTCGCGGCCCAGAGACTTGGCCTGGTAGAGGGCGGCGTCGGCCCGGTCCAGGGTGTCGTCGGCCTCCGAGCCGACATGGTGTCGGGCCACGCCGATGCTCAGCGTCGTGGGGTGCCCCTCCTGGCGCCAGCCCTCGAGCAGGCGTTGGGCCATGCGCATGGGGTCGTCGCCCCGCCGGGTCACCACGACGAACTCGTCCCCACCCAGTCGGGCGACGTCGTCGTCGCCCCGCACGCAGGTCTGCAGGTAGACGCCCAGCCTGAACAGCACCTCGTCGCCGGCCCGGTGCCCCCAGGTGTCGTTGACCGACTTGAAGCTGTCGAGGTCGATGACCATGAGGGCTTCACCGGGGCGGAGCTTGTCGAGCAGGTCGGCGGCGTGGCGGCGGTTGCCCGTGCCCGTCAGGGCATCCCGACGGGTGTCGCGATCGAGCTCACTGATGGTGTACAGCTGTTCGACGGTGGCCCCGACCTGCATGGCGAACAGTTCGGCCAGCCGCTCGAAGTAGTCGTCGGTCGCATGGGCGCCGGACACGACCTCGACCCGACCCACGGTTCGCTGGCTGCCGATGAGGGCGATGGAGGTGGCGTGGGCCCCACCGTGGCCGAAGGCGGCCCGGGCCGTCTTGCCGTCGGCAGCCACGAGCTCGACGGACGCGGCTTCGCCGCCGAACAGCCCGGTGGCCTCCCGGGCCACGAGTGTGGCCGCCAGGTCCAGGTCCTTCAGCCCGGCCAGGCCGCCGAGGAGGCGGGCCAGGCGGCGCAGGTCGTCGGCCCGACGCACCTCGCGGCCGTCGAGGGCCCGACTGCGGGCCGCGAACCACGCCACCGTCTCACCCACGCCCACACCTATGGGCAGCACCACCACCAGCGACCAGGCGGTGAGCCCGGTGGAGGCGTGACGGGTCAGCACGTAGGCCATCACCGCGCCCACGCAGGGCGAGAAGGCCAGGGCCGTCACCCGGGGCTCGCTCACCCCCACCCAGGCCAGCAGGAGGATGACGTAGATGGGGTAGGCCACCGCCGCGCCCGGTGTGGAGGTGAAGTCGGTGGTGCCGTCGAGGAACAGCACCAGGCCCAGGGCGCTCACGGGGACGACCAGGGTGCTGCCCGCGGGCAGCCGGGCCCAGGGGACGAACCAGCAGGCCACCGCCAGGGCCACGGCCACCACCACGGGGAGGACCAGTTCGGCGCCGGTGATGGCCAGGCCCGCGCCAAGGCTGAGCCGGGCCAGCAGCAGGCTGGCCGTGCCCACGACCAGGACGAACGTGCCGGACAGGCGGGGGAGCAGGGCGGCGGCGCCCACCGCGGCCTGGGGGCGGGCCGTCCTCACGGCGGCGGGATCTCGTCCGCCACGGCGCACCTGGCCGCGGGACACCTCGCCGCTGCGGTCCGCATCGATGTCGGACATGTTACCGGCCGCATCTCGGGCCCGGGAGCGGCCGGCCATCAGTTCAGCAGGCGGGTGACCGCGCCCGATGTCGAGATGCGCCCCCGCACGACGTAGTCGGAGTGGTTGACCTCGATGCGACCCGGTTCGTAGCGGTAGTTGACCATGATGCCCAGGGACTCGGCCATGCCCACGGGCGAGGGGTTGCCCAACCAGTCCAGGCGTTCGACCCGGGCCCCGTTGGTCAGGTGGAAGTTGGCCACCCGGTCCCGGGCCCGTTCGCCCCGCTTGGCCTGCACCAGGTAGTGGGCGGCCAGGCGCAGCAATGGACCCCGGGCCACCTCGACCACCGCGACGTCGTCGACCCAGTCGGGGGTGTCCACCAGCCGGGACAGAGCCGCGGCGGGGCCGCCGTCGGCCAGGGCGGCCAGCTCGTGGCGGTGGGCCTCGCTGAGCAGGCCGACCACGGCGGCCGGGTCCCGGGCCAAGCCAGCCACGAGCCAGGAGCACAGCCCGGGGATGGGGGACAGGGTGGCGAAGCGGCGCAGGCCGGGCAGTTCGGCCCCCAGGTCCGACACCACCCACTTGATGAGGAAGTCACCGAGGCTGACACCGGCCAGGCCCGCCTGGCACGAGGAGATCGAGTAGAAGATGGCCGTGTCGGCCTCGGCGGCGTCCGCCACCGGGGCGGTGGTGTCGAGCAGGGGAGCGATGTAGGCGGCCATCCCGTCGACCAGGGCCACCTCGACGAAGATGAGGGGCTCGTCGGGCATGCCCGGGTGGAAGAACGCGTAGCAGCGTCGGTCGGCCTCGAGGCGGTTCTTCAGGTCGGCCCACGAGGTGATCTCGTGCACCGATTCATAGGCGATGAGCTTCTCGAGCACCGAGGCCGAGGTGTCCCAGGTGATGCGACGCAACTCGAGGAGGCCGACGTCGAAGGTGGCTTCGAGCACCCCCCGCAGGTCGTGGTCGAGGGGAGCGAGCGCCGCCGCCGTGTCGGCGGCGGCGGCGCCCAGCAGGTCGGCCCGTAGGTCGACAGTGAACTTCACCCCCTCGTCGAGGC
The DNA here is from genome assembly GCA_038255145.1 of Acidimicrobiales bacterium. Classification (GTDB taxonomy): domain Bacteria; phylum Actinomycetota; class Acidimicrobiia; order Acidimicrobiales; family CAIXPF01; genus WHTX01. The sequence goes on along the minus strand of JBBSLP010000019.1, from coordinate 28,898 downwards.
TGCAGAAGAGCCGGAAGAGGCGGTCCCAGCCCGGCTGCAGGGCGTTGCGCAGGGCGCGGTCGGCGGTGATCAGCTCGGCGGTCGCCTGGGGACCGCCCGCTGCGGCCCGGACGCGCTCGTGGTCGGCGATGGCCACGCTGACGGCGTCCTGGTCGACCCCGCACCGTTCGACCAACAGCTCGAAGAAGCGCCGGCGCCCCACGTCGTCGAGCGACCGGTAGAGCTCGGCCACCACGGCGGCCCGGCCCCGGGCGATCACACCGCCGAGGTGGGGTTCGAGACAGGCGTCGAGTTGCTCGGCCAGGCGGCGCTGGTCGCGGTCGCCCAGCTGGGGCGAGGGGCTCGACCCCCGGAACAGGCGGGTGGCGGGGGCCACGGCCCGGGACCTGACCAGGCGCAGGGTGGCGTCGAAGCGGGAGGGCGCCACGTCAGCAGGCCCCATGCGGGTCACTCGGGCAGCAGCAGGGGCGCACCATCGACAGCGACGCTAACGGCGGGGACGGGGTGGTCCCGACCTGTCGGTCGGGACCACCCCGTCCCCGCTCGTCGTTCAGCGCAGGGTGGCGGGGACCGCTATTGGGTCCCCACAGTGCGGGCAGTACCCCGTGCGGGAGACCTGCTTCGAGTTCACGAGCAGGAAGCAGGAGGGGCAGGGGAACTCGCCTTCCCGCTTCTGGGGGAGGTCGCCCTCCTCCGTCGAGATGACGGGGCTCTCCTCCTCCTCGTCGTCGTCGCTCTCGTCGTAGGCCTCCAGCCGGTCCTTGAGGATCGTGTCCAGATCGGCCTCGACATCGTCGGGGTCGAGCTCGTCCTCGTCCTCGTCCTCCTTGTCATCACCAGGTCGGTCGCGCTTCGCGGCGCCTTTGCCGGCCGGCTTGGGGGGAACGGCCACGACCGCCTCGTCCTCGACGACCTCATCTACGAAGTCGGTCTCCTCGTCGTCCCCCACCAGGGGATCGAGGTCGTCGTCCTCGTCGATGTCGTCGCCCAGTTCGGGCTCTTCGAACTCCTCGTCCTCGAGGTCTTCCTCGGGACTCTCTTCGTTGGTCTCTTCTTCGCTCATGATCAGCTGATGACCCTTCACCCGGACCCCGGGAAGATCGCGGGGCATCCTAGGACCAGTGCCGCCGTCTCCGAGCCCCTGGATCAGGAATTGTCAGGGGAATTGTGTGTGACCGGTCACCCGAGCTGAACGACGCTGATCAGGTGCCCGGGAGCGGGGGCAGGAGATCGGTGGCCCGCTGGCGCAGCAGGTGGTCGGCCAGCACCAGGCACGTCATGGCCTCGACCAGGGGCACGGCCCGGGGCAGGACGCAGGGGTCGTGACGGCCCTTGGCCGCCAGGACCACGGGTTCGCCCGTGGTCGTCACCGTCTTCTGCACCGACGAGATGGTGGCCGTGGGCTTGAACGCCACCCGCAGGACGACGTCCTCGCCGTTGCTGATGCCGCCCTGGATGCCACCCGAGTGGTTGGTGGTGGTGCGGGGGCGACCGTGGGGGCCGGGGACGAAGGGGTCGTTGTGCTGCAGGCCGGTCAGGCGGGTCCCGGCGAACCCCGAGCCCACCTCGAAGCCCTTGGCCGCCGGCAGGGACAGCATGGCTGCGGCCAGCTCGGCATCGAGCTTGTCGAACACGGGCTCACCAAGACCGGGGGGCACCCGGCGGGCCACGCACGTCACCACCCCGCCCAGGGAGTCCCCAGCCCGGCGGGCGGCCTCGATGGCCGCCTCCATGCGCGCCGCCGCCTCGGGGACGGGGCAACGGGTGGGATGGGCCTCGACGGCGGCCAGGTCGACCTCGTCGGGGTCGATCACGCAATCCACGTCGTGGACCTGGCTGACCCAGGCCAACACCTCGATGCCCGCCACCGCGGCCAGCAGCTTGCGGGCCACCGCTCCGGCGGCCACCCGACCGATGGTCTCCCGAGCCGACGACCGACCCCCGCCGCGGTGGTCGCGCACGCCGTACTTGGCCTGGTAGGTCCAATCGGCGTGCGAGGGTCGGTACAGGTCCTTGAGGTGGTCGTAGGCGCCCGAGCGGGCGTCAGCGTTGCGCACGACGACAGCCAGGGGGGTGCCCGTGGTGCGGCCCTCGAACAGGCCCGAGAGCACCTCGGCCCGGTCGCCCTCCTGGCGCTGGGTGACCAGGCGGCTCTGGCCCGGGCGGCGTCGGTCGAGGTCGTGCTGGATCTCGGTCACGTCGAGCTCGAGGCGCGGCGGGCAGCCGTCGACGACGACGCCCACGGCGGGGCCGTGGGACTCGCCGAACGTCGACAGGCGGAAGAGCGTTCCCCAGCTGCTGCTCACCGGGGGCAGCGTAGCCAGCGTCCGCCGCCAGCCCGACCGGCCACCGACGCGCGTCCGGCGGTGCTAGATGACAACGACGGTGTCGCCGATCTGGGCCCAGTTCCACAGGAAGATCGCGTCGGGGATGGCCTGGCGCACGCAGCCCGCGGACTGGAACGAACCGAGCTTGGACTCGTCCTGCAGGGGGGTGCCGTCGGCGAACACGGGGATGGTGTGGAAGCCGTAGCCCACGCCGGCGGGGTGGAAGGCGACGAAGTAGTCCATGGTGATGCCGTCGTGGCCGGCGTCGGCGTAGCGCTGGAAGGCGTAGACCATGTAGTTGCCCGGACCCGGATCGCGGTAGCGGCCCGACACCTGGTAGTCCCGGTCGGCGTAGCCGTCCGCCGCCACCAGCCACACGTGCTGGCCGATGTTGTCGTAGACGATGCGACGTCCGACGCCGGAGCTGGCGGGGATGAAGTTGCCGGAGCGCTTGCACCCCAGGTCGAGGTTGGAGGCACCGGGGCCGACGTTGATGGCGATGGCGCACACCGACTGGCCGGCGAAGCGGGCGGGGATCTCGAGGGCGAAGCCGTGGGCGTCGCCGTAGGCGGGGTAGCTGGCGGCCACGTCGGGGCGGGACCCGCTGGCCAGGACGCCGAACACGGTGCCGTCCTCGGCGTGGAACTGCACCTCGACGGGACCACGCTGGTCGGGGTCGAAGGCCCAGCCGCTGATGCGCACGTCACCGGTGCCCGTGCGCACGCCGTCGAGGGAGCCGACGGGCGAGGTCTGCACACCGATCTCGGCGCAGCCGATGACCGAGGTGGCCCCGCCCCGGTAGCCGTACACGCACACGGGGGTGGCGCCGTCACGGGAGGGGACGGGCACGATGGCGTCGAACCCGTGGTTGCCGCCGACGGGGTAGGTGGCGGCCACGCCGGCGTTGGGCACGCCGGTGGGGATGGTGCCGGCGAAGCCCCAACCGACCTCGACGTAGACGTCAGGGGAGGACGAGGGGGCCGCGGGGTCGATGGACCAGCCTTTGAGGTGGATGCCCTCGGGTACCCGCTCGGCGACGTCGAGCCAGCCGAAGGGGACGTCGTTGGCCACCACGATGCAGCCGAGCTGGGGGTTCTGGTCGCCGAGGCCGAGGTTGATGGCGAAGGCGCAGACCACGTGGCGGCCCGGGGACAGGGCCAGGGTCAGGTCGAAGCCGTGGTCGGCCCCGGCCCACGGGTAGCGCGCCGCGATGTCGCCCCTGGTCTCGTCGGCCCGGCCCAGGCCGAGGAACTGGCCGTCGGCGTACACGTGGATGTCGAGCGGGGAGGTGTCGTTGCCGTCGAGGGCCCAGCCGGTCAGGCGCACGGCCCCCGGTAGCGGCGTGGCTGTCTCCAGGCCACCGACGGGCAGGTCACCCGGCGCCGCGCCAGCCGTGGCTGCGGAACCGCCCACGGTCACCAGGATGGTGGCCAGCAAGGCCATGAGCGCGACAGTCGTCGCTCTCCGCATCAGTCTCATCGGGTAACCGCCCTCCGCGCCCATGCATCTACACAGCGTTGCGGGGGGGAGGCTACTTGAGCCTTGCGGCGAAGGGCGGGGCGCGCCGCCGTCGATACCGGGCGGGACGTCACGAGGAAGCGGGTCGGCGAGCGTTGCTATGGTGCCGCCCATGGCAGAGTCCTTCGAGATCACCGACGAGATGCGATCGCTGATCGGCATCGAGTCGGACCCGTGGACGTACGAGGTGACCACCACCAGCGTGCGCGCCTTCGCCCGCGGCGTCGGCTACACGGATCCCGTCTACTTCGACCTGGAGGCGGCCAAGGCCGCGGGCTACGCCAGCTTGCCGGCGCCGCCCACCTACCTGGGCACCGCGGTGTTCATCCCCGGTCGCTCCAACGACACCTTCTCCGGCCCCAAGGCCACCGGCCCCCAGCTCAACCCCCGGGACTACGGCCTCGACGGGCTGCTCGACGGTGGCACCGAGACCGTCTACGAGCGCCAGATCGTGGCCGGTGACGTGCTCACCGTGACCAGCCGCCTGTCCGCCCTCACCACCCGGGCCTCCAAGGGCCTGGGGGTCATGTTGATCAGCACCAGCGAGACCGAGGCACGCGACGCCAGCGACGGGTCACTCGTCGCCACGCAGCGTGCCCAGGCCATCTTCTACTGAGGAGCAGCCCCGTGCCCACCTTCGCCGACGTCAACGTGGGGGACGAGCTGCCCGAGCTCACCAAGGCCCCCGACCGCTCCCAGCTCGTCAAGTACGCAGCTGGTTCCGGTGACTACAACCCCCTGCACTTCGATCCCGACTTCCCCCAGGCCATCCAGATCGGGGACAACATCATCCACGGGCGCATGAAGTACGCGTCCCTGGGTGAGCTGGTGGCCAACTGGGTGGGCCCCTCGGGCTGGGTGCGGGCCATCGCCTGCCAGTACCGGGGCATGGACATGCGCGGCGCCACCTTCACCTGCAAGGGCGTGGTGACGGCCAAGCGCGAGGAGGACGGCCGCAAGCTGGTCGACCTCGACATCTGGACCGAGGACGCCAAGGGCGCCAAGACCACGCCGGGCACCGCCACCGTGGTCCTCAACGGCTGACGCTCGTGCGCCGCGACCCCTTGCCCTGTCGGGCAGGGGGTCGTTTCGCGTCCGCACGCCCAGGGCGCGCTCAGCCGGTGCCGGGTTCCGGCAACAGGGCGTCGAAGTGGGCCAGGGCCGCGGCGGTGGTGACGACGTCGGCGCAGTGGGCCTCGAGGTCGAAGAGGTTGGCGTCGTGCTGGCGGCGGGAGCGGTCACCGCAGGCGTCGCCGACGACGATGGGGCGGAAGCCGTACTGCAGGGCGTCGTTGCCCGTGGCCCGCACGCAGCCCGAGGTCGACCCCCCGCACAGCACGACGGTGTCGATGCCCATGCGCAGCAGCGTCGGGGCCAGCGACGTGCCGAAGAAGGCCGAGGCGTACTGCTTGGTCACCACCACCTCGCTGGGCCGGGGGGCGGGGTCGTCGAGGAACGCAGCCAGGGGGTGGCCCCGCTCGAAGAGCTTCAGCGCAGGGACCTTGAGGTAGAAGAGCCCGCCGTCGAGCCCGCCCGGCGCCACCTCGACCCGGGTGAAGATGACGGGGATGCCACGATCGCGGGCCCCGGCCACCAGGGCCGCGGCTGATGCCACCGCGTCCTCGATGCCGGCGTACAGGGGTGAGCCGGGATCGAGGTAGGCGTGGCACAGGTCGATGACGACCACGGCCGGGCTCGTCCCCCAGCCCAGCCGGCCCCGGAACCCCGCCCCCTCGTAGTCGGTCACCGCGTCGTCAGCTGCGTCATCCACCGCGTCGTCAGTTGCGTCATCCACCGCGTCGTCAGTTGCGTCATCCACCGCGTCGTCCACGGCCCCAGCTTGGTCGTCGGGCCTGCGGAGGAGCGCGTCGTGCTCAGGTCCAGAGGTGATCGAGGGTGCGCAGGTAGAAGTCGGTGGTCAGGCCCAGGGACTCGACGTCGACCCGCTCGTCGTTGCCGTGGAAGCGCGACGAGAAGTCGGCGCCGGACATGGACGGTGAGAACAGCCCCGCCCCGTACGCGACCACCCCGCGCCGGCGGAAGAAGCGGGCGTCGGTGAAGCCGACCACCAGGCCCGGGGCCAGGTCGACGCCGGGGTGGTGGTGGGCCACCGCCGCGTCCATGGCCTGCCACATGGGGGTGTCGATGGGGGACTCGGTGGCCCAGCTGTCCGGAGCCAGGGGGGAGATGTCCACGTCGGCGGCCAGGTCGCCCAGGGCCTGGGCCAGGTGCTCGGCCACCGACTCGGGGGTCTCGCCGGGCAGGGTGCGGATGTCGACGTCGAGGGCGACGCGGTCGGGGACGACGTTGGTCTTGATGCCGCCGTGGGCCATGTTGGGGGAGAACGTGGTGTGGGCACAGGCGTGGAAGTGCCCCGCCGCGCCGGTGCTGGGCAGGGAGGCCAGGGCGTCACGCATGCGGTCGGGGTCGACGAGGTCGGCGGCCAGCTGGGCGGGCAGGTCCATGCCGGCGACGCGGCGCCGCCACAGGTCGCCGATCTCGGTGCGGGGGCGGTAGGCGGCCAGCCTGGACACGACCTCGGCCGCCTTCACCAGGGCGTTGTCGGTCCGGTAGGGCATGGACCCGTGCCCGGGGGTGCCCTTGACCACCAGACGGCGCCAGGCGAAGCCCTTCTCGGCCACGTTCATGGTCACCGTGGGGGCGCCGACGGGGCCGGAGATGAGCCCGCCGTTCTCGGTGAGCACGTAGTCGCAGGCGATGGCGTCCCAGTGGCGCTCGGCCATGAAACCGGCGCCCCACGTGCCGGCGGCCTCCTCGTCGGCCACGGCCAGGAAGATGAGGTCGCCGGCGGGACGGATGCCTGAGCGGCCGATGTGGCTGGCGGCCACGGCCATGGCCGCGGTCAGGTTGAGCATGTCGACCGCGCCGCGCCCCCACACCTCGCCGGCCACCAGCTCGCCGCCGAACGGGTCGCGCCGCCACCCGTCGCGGTTGACGGGGACGACGTCGGTGTGGCCCATGAGGCACACCTTGGGGGCGGACGGGTCGCGCCCGGCCAGCCGGGCCACCAGGTTGGCCCGGCCCGGCTGGAGCTCGAAGCGCTCGATGTCGAGGCCCGAGCCGCCGAGGTGGTCGGCCAGGGTGTCCACGTTGCGGGACTCCTCACCCGAGGGTGGGGTGCCGTCGTTGACGCAGGCGTTGCGGATGAGCTGCTGGAGCAGCTCGACCACGTCGCCGGTGGCAGGCTCGAGATCAGCAGGGCGCACGTCGCGGACCCTAGCGTCGGGCCCACCCCCGGCGGCGCCGTCAGCGGGCTGGCGGCCACCCTGGGGTGCTGGCCTAGTGTCGCCGGCCATGGGGGACTTCGAACTCATCGCATCCGACCTGCAGTTCCCGGAAGGGCCGATCTGGCTCTCCGACGGCAGCGTCGTCCTCGTGGAGATCGCCCGCCAGACCCTGACCCGGGTGAGCGCAGACGGCAAGGTCGACGTGGTGGCCGAGCTCGGTGGTGGCCCCAACGGCGCCGCCATCGGGCCTGACGGCAAGGTCTACGTCTGCAACAACGGCGGCATGCTCTTCCACCGCACGTCCAAGGGCGGCCTGGTGCCCGGTGAGCAGCCCGAGGACTACGCCGGGGGGTCCATCCAGCGGGTCGACCTCGACACCGGTGAGGTGGAGACGCTCTACACCGACTGCGGTGGGGAACGGCTCAAGGGCCCCAACGACATCGTCTTCGACAGCACCGGCGGCTTCTGGTTCACCGACCTGGGCAAGACCCGGCCCCGGGACCTCGACCGCGGTGGCCTGTACTACGCCCAGCCCGATGGTTCGTCGGTGACCGAGGTGGCCTTCCCCCTGGGTTCCCCCAACGGCGTAGGCCTGTCCCCGGCCGGGGACCGGGTGTACTGGGCCGACACCAACCAGGGCCGGGTCTTCTACCTGAACCTGTCGGGGCCGGGCCAGGTGTCCGAGTACCGGGGGCCCGAGCACCGCCCCGAGCTGCTGGCCGGCCTGGGTGGCTGGCAGCTGCTGGACTCCCTGGCCGTGGACTCGGGCGGCAACGTGTGCGTGGCCACCATCCGCAACGGTGGCATCACCGTGATCAGCCCCGAGGGCGAGGTGAGCCACGTGCCCACCGACGACACGCTGACCACCAACATCTGCTTCGGCGGCGCCGACCTCACCGACGCGTACATCACCCTGTCCATGACCGGCCGCCTGGTGAAGACCCGCTGGGCCCGTCCCGGCCTGGAGCTGGCCTTCAACCGCTGAGCCGACCGGTCGATGCCCGTGGCCGACCGCAGTCCGCTACGGCCACGAATCGACGCCCACGGGCGGGTCAGGTGCCGGCGGTGATGACGGCGTCGAGGAGGACGGCCCGAGCGGCGTCGGCGTCGATGGCGTAGCCGACCTCGACCTCGGCCGTGGGGCGGCGGGGGTGGGGGTTGGCGTCGATGACGGTCATGCCCCGGGTCAGGTGGCCCACCAGCTGCACGTAGACGAAGCGGGTCCGCCGCCGCACGAGCTGGGGGTGGGTCACGGCCAACACGGCGCACACGTCGTGGGCCGGTGCGGCCCGGCGGCCCGTGGCCGCCAGCTGGCGGTCGAGGTGGAAGTCCAGCATGTCGGCGCAGAACGTCGACACCGGGGTGGCCGCGGCCCGCAGCTGGGCTACGAAGGCACCGTCGAGCAGGAACTGGCGGGTCAGGTCGAGCCCGGCCATGCGCAAGGGGGTGACCCCGCTGACCAGCACGGCCTGCAGGGCCTCGGGGTCGGCCCAGGCGTTGAACTCGGCCGTGGGCGTGCGGTTGCCCGGCCCGGCGGCGCCGGCCATGTAGGACACGCCGGCCAGCTCGGTGGCCAGCGCGGGGTACTCGGTGAGGGCGGTGGCCACGTTGGTGGTGGGGCCGACGGCCACTACCCACAGCCCGGGGTTGGCCACCGCCGCCCCGGCGATGAAGGCGCCGGCGTCGTCGCCGTCGACGGCGCGGCCTCCGGTCGAGGCCGCGGGCGCCCCGCCCAGCCCACCCTCGCCGTGGATGTGGGTGGCGTGGGCGGGTTCGGCCACCAGGGGGTGCGCCGCCCCGGCGTGCACGGGCACGTCGAGGCCGGCCAGCTCGCAGATGCGCAGGGCGTTGCGGGTGGTGTCGGCCAACGGCGCGTTGCCCGACACCGTGGTCAGGCCCACGAGCTCGGCGTGGCGGGCGGCGACGAGGATGGCGAGGACGTCGTCGTGCCCCGGGTCGCAGTCCACCACCATGGGCACGGGTAGGTGGCCGTCAGGGCCGGCGAGGACCGTCACGCCGGGGACGACGCCGACGCCGGGGTCGGGGCTTCGGCGTCCACCTCGCGCACCAGGTCCAGCCCTCGGGCCAGGGTGGCCAGGCGCTCGTCCACGGTGGACCCCTCGGGCTGGAGGCGCAGGGTGGTGATGCCCGAGTCGCGGTAGGCCCGGATGCGGGACTTCACGTGGTCGTCGTCGCCCAGCAGGGTGGTCTGGGCCACGAGCTCGTCAGGCACGCGGGCGATGGCCTCGTCGCGCTTGCCGTCCAACCACAACTGCTGGATCTCCTCGCAGGCACCGTCGTAACCGGCCCGGCGGAAGGCGGCGTTGTAGAAGTTGTGCTGGCGCGAGCCCATGGCGCCGATGGGGAAGGCCAACCCGGGCCGGAACCGGTCGAGCAACTGCTCGAGGTCACCGAAGGCCAGGGAGCCGCCGGCCTGCATGTCGATGGTCGCCGGGTCGCGCCCTGCGGCCACCGCCGCGTCGCGGATGGGTCCGAGGAGCACGTCGCCGGCCTCGGGCACGAACGACGTCCCGGCCCAGCCGTCGGCGGCCTGGCCCGTGTAGCGCAGCGAGCGCGGCGAAAGGGTGGCCAGGTAGATGGGGATGTTGGGGTTGCCGGGCTGGGACAGGCGCAGGGCCTTGCCCTCGCCGCCGGGGCGGGGGAGCTGGTGGTGGGCGCCGTCGTAGACGAGCTTCTCGCCGGCGAAGGCCAGGCGGACGATGTCGACGTGTTCCTCGAGCCGGCCGATGGGATCGGCGAAGGGCAGGCCCTGGAGGCCTTCGACGACCTGGGGCCCCGACACCCCGAGCCCGAGCACGAAGCGGTTGTCCGACACCGTGGCCAGGGTGAGCGCGGTCATGGCCGTCATGGCCGGGACCCGGGCCGAGATCTGCATGATGCCGCTGCCCAGGCGGATGGTGTCGGTCACCGCGGCCAGGAAGGCCAGGGGCACCACGGCGTCCTGGCCCCAGGCCTCGGCCGACCACACGTCGTGCACGCCGAGGCGCTCGGCCTCGCGGACGAAGTCGACCTGTTCCTGCCAGTCGTTGCGCTTGCCGGAGTTCGCACCCCCGATGCCGATCGCCACCCGCATGTCTGCTCCCCTTGCGTTTGCGCTGACCCCTCGAGTCGCGGGCGGGATGGTAACCGGCGCGAGCCGACCCCTACCCTGCTCCTGGTGGGGGGCGACGGGACGGGCACGGATCACGTGGTGTTGCTGGCCGACGCCGCCCGGTCCGCCTCGGCCTGGCCCGATGCACTCGTCGACGGGCTCGAGCACGGCGGCCGCGTGGTGCTGCGGCCCGATCTGCCCGGCCAGGGTCGGTGCGCCCCGCTGGCGGCCCGACCCACCTTCGACGCCGTGGTCGACGCCGTCTCGGCCGACATCACCATCGACATCGAGGGCATGGCCGAACCCTCCCACCTGGTGGGTTGGGGCTTCGGCGGAGCCGTCGCCCTGGCCGTGGCCGCCCGCCGCCCCGAGCTCGTCGGCGCCCTGACCCTGGTGGGCACGTCGGCTTGGGTGGTCGAACCGGCCCTGCCGGGGCCCGACGAGATGGTGGCCGTGCAGCTGCTCTGGCGCACCCGCAGCGGCACCGCACCCGAGGTGCTGGGCCGCTCCCTGGGGCGCGAGCTGGTGACCCTGTGCGGGGCCGCCGACCGCCACGACCCGTCCACAGCCCAGGCCCTGGCCCGGCGGTGGATCGACGGCGGCCTGCAGGGCGAGGACGGCCTGCGCGCCGCGTGGATGGCGGCGCCCCCCCTGCTGGACGCGGCCGAGGGGTTGCAGGTCGAGGTGACCGTCGTGCACGGGGCCGAGGACCCCCTGGTGCCGGTGGCCCACGGGCGTCGCTTGGCCCAGTTGGCCGGCGGACGGCTGGTCGAGGTGGCGGGATGCGGCCACGAGCTCACCCCGGCGATGGTGGCCGCCGTGCTCGCCGCCGTCCTCGACGGCGCGGGCTGACGGCCCGCCGGCCTGCCGTCACCCCGCCTCTAGCTCGGTCCACAGGCGTTCGACCTGGGCTTCGAGGTGGTCGAGGTCCCCACCGTTGTCGACCACCCAGTCGGCCAGGGCCCGGCGCTGCTCGTCGCTCGACTGGGCGGTGATGCGGGCCAGGGCGTCGTCACGGGCCATGCCCCTCTGGTGCTGCAGGCGGTCGAGGCGAACGTCGAGGGGAGCCTCGACCACCAGCACCCGCTCGTAGCCACCGCCGGGCCAGCGACCCAGGTTGGGGTACTCGGCCAGCACGGCCATGTCCAGCACGACCACAGCACCGTCGGGCGCCGCGGCCACCTCGGCGGCCATGGCCGTGTTGGTGGCGGGGTGGCTGATGGCGACCAGGTCGGCCAGGGCGGCGGGGTCGCCGAACACCACCGCGCCGAGGGCGGCCCGGTCCAACCGGCCGTCGACCACCAGGCCGGCCCCGAACCGTTCGACGAGGGCCTCGTGGCCCACGCCACCGGGCTCGATGACGGCCTTGGCCACGGCGTCCACGTCGACGATGGCCGCGCCCCGGGCACCGAGCAGGCGGGCCGCGGTGGACTTGCCCACGCCGATGCCCCCCGTCAGCCCGATCACCCGGCGGCCACCGTTCAGCCCGCTCACGGCTCCACCGCGGCGCCCAGCGGGGGCAGGGGCTCGACACCCACGGGCAGGGGCACCTGGAACGTGTTGAGCACGGCGGACACGCAGCCGTAGAAGCCGATCAGCGCCGTCAGCTCGAAGGTGGCGGGCTCGCCCAGGCGTTCGACGGCCTCGGCGTAGGTGGCGTCGTCGACCCGGTACCCCGTCACCAGCTGACGGGCGAAGCGGTGGGCCAGGACCAGCTCGGGATCGTCGAGCTCGGGTTCGCGGCCGTGGCGCAGGGCGTCGACGACCTCGGCGGGCAACCCCGCAGCCAGGGCCAGGCGGGAGTGGGCGAACCACTCGAACTCGGCCGACGTGTGCCGGGCCACCACGAGCACGGCCAGCTCGAGGAGGTCGCGGCGCAGGGTGGTGTCGAAGCGCAGCGCCTCACCGAGCTCGGCCAGGCGGGCGCCGATGACCGGCTGGCGCAGGTAGGCGTCGAAGGGCCCGACCAGGGACCCATCCGCGGCCACCAGGCCCAGGGCCCGGCCGTGCACCGCGGCCCGCCGGCCCCCACCGATGGAGTCGTGCAGCGCCTGCTGGGCAGGGTCGAGCTGGTCAGGGGTGAGGGGGACGAGCCGCCCCGGGGTGTTCCCGTCGGTGGCGCTCATGAGACCCTCCGGGTGTGACCGCGCCAGAACGGCTCGCGCAGCTCGGTCTTCAGGATCTTGCCCGAGGGGTTGCGGGGCAGGGCGTCCACCCAGTCCACCGACGTCGGGCACTTGTAGCGGGCCAGGTTCTCCCTGGCGAAGGCGATCAGCTCGTCCCCGGTCAGCTCGCTACCGGGGCTGCGCACGACGATGGCCTTGACGGTCTCGCCCCAGCGTTCGCTGGGGACGCCGATGACGGCCACGTCGGCCACCGCGGGGTGCTTCATCAGCGCGTTCTCCACCTCGGCCGGGTAGATGTTCTCCCCACCGGAGATGACCATGTCCTTCACCCGGTCGTGGATGAACAGGTAGCCCTCGCGCAGGTAGCCGGCGTCCCCCGAGCGGAACCAGCCCCCCGCCGGCTTGGCCTCGGCCGTGGCCTCGGGGTTGCGCCAGTAGCCCTTCATGTTCTGCCGCCCCCGGATCCAGATCTCGCCCACGTCGCCCTCGGCGGCGTCGGCGCCCGAGGCGGGGTCGACGATGCGGATCTCGCTGCCCGCCCACGGCCGCCCGCACGAACGCAGGAGCCAGGCCCGCTCCCCACCGGGGTCGTGGTCTTGGGGATCGAGCATGGTCACCGCGCCCGTGGTCTCGGTGAGCCCGTACACCTGCATGAACGGGGTGTCGAAGGTCTTCATCGAGCGGATGAGGACGTCCTCGGTGATGGGGGAAGCGCCGTAGATGATGGCCCGCATGGACGAGTAGTCGACGTCGTCCACCCCCGGCGTGGCCAGCAGGATCTGCAGCACGGCGGGGACGAACAACGTGTTCGTCACCCGGTAGCGGCGGATGGCGTCGAGGATGGCGACGGGGTCGACCTCGCGCAGCAGCACGTCCGTGCCCCCGGTGAAGAGGGCGAGGAGGCCCCAGCCCGAGCCCGAGATGTGGAACAGGGGCATGCTCACCAGGCACACCGAGTCCTGGTCGAAGCGCCAGGCCGCGATGGCCACGGGCAGCATGGAGAAGAAGTTGTCGTTGGTCAGCTCCACACCCTTGGGCAGCCCCGTCGTGCCCGACGTGTAGAGCTGGTAGCAGGTGTCGTCGGGGCCGCTCTCGAAGCCGGGGTCGACGGCAGGGAAGGTCCCGATCCAGTCCTCGAGGCGCTCGAACCCGCTGTCGCCGGGGTCGCCCACGACCACCACCTTGACCAGGCCGGGCAGGTCGAGCTGGGCCAGGTGACCGACGAAGGCCTCACCGATGACCAGCACCTTGGCCTCGGCGTGGTCGAGCACGTACTGGATCTCGGGAGCGGCCAGACGCCAGTTCACGGCCACGCCCACGGCGCCGATCTTCGCCCCACCCAGCAGCACCAGGAAGTACTCGGGCACGTTCTTGTCGAGGAAGGCCACCCGCTCGGTGGGCCGCACCCCCACCGAGGCCAGGGCCTGGGCCACCTGGCTGGACCGCTCGTCGAGCTGGCGGTAGGTCCAGCTGCGGTCCTCGAACACCAGGGCCGTCTTGTCGGGGCTCTGGTCAGCCCAGTGCCGGGCGATGTCGGCGATCGTCGAGATCGTCATGCCGCTCCTCTTCACCTGTCGGTCGGTCCGTGACCTCTGCTCGACATCACTCGAACGAGGGTGACGGGGGTAACAGGTTAGCCGGGCCGCCTGTGGAGCTCGACGTGGTCGTGATCGGTGTCGTCGAAGGCCAGCAGGGTCGAGCAACTCACGCTGCGGGCCACCGCAGCTGCCGTGGACCCCAGGCGCAGGCGGCGCAGGCCGGTGAGGCCCCGGGTGCCGAGGACGACCAGGTCGACGGCGTGGGATCCGGCCGCGGCCACGATGGTGGCCGTAGCCCGCCCCGGGGCCAGCACGGTGGAGGTCGAGGCACCGGCGGCGTCGAGCACGGCGCACGCCTCGGCCAGCGTGGCCTCGGGATCAGCCAGCGACGACGGATCGACCCACCCCTCGTCCACCCGCAACACCACGACCTCGACGTCGGCGATCCACGGCATGTCGGCCAGGGCACCCAGGGCCCGCCGGGCGTGGCTGGAACCGTCCACACAGGCCAGCACCCGTCGCACGGGCGCCCCCCGGCGGGCGATGACGAGGGGGGAGGGCGGGTGTTGCAGCAGCCATTCGGCCGTGCTCCCCAGGGGCATGGCCTTGAGCAGTCCCGGAGCCCGGGGCCCCACGACCAGCAGGTCCGTGGGCTGGGTCAGGGCCAGGCGGGGGTCGAGGCGGGCCTCGAGGTGGGCCACCTCGAGGAAGGCGCAGGAGGGGCCGGGATGGCGGGGATGGGGTGGATCCCAGGGGTGGAGGCGGGCCTCGTCGGGCGGTGGCGGCGGGCCGACGGTGGAGGTGGCGTGCACCACCTCGAGGCGCCAGCCGGCCCAGCCGTGGGCGGCGATCCACGCCAAGGCGGTGTCGGCCGCTTCGGTGCCGTCGTCGCCCAGGACCACGGTGGGCGGCCCGCTCACACCCGGTCCGATCCGCCGCCGGCTCCGCCCGGCCCTGTCGCCGTGGCCGCCGCCGCGGCCTCGTCACGCTTCTCGGCCCGGAGCGACGCCCACACGGTCACGGTGAGCACGACGGCGATGACGGCCAGGCTCACCCAGGTGGGCACGTGGTAGAGCTCGACGATCAGCATCTTGGTGCCCACGAAGGCCAGGATCACGCCGAGGCCCACGTTGAGGTAGCGGAACCGTCCCGCCATCCCTGCGAGCAGGAAGTACAGCGAGCGCAGGCCGAGGATGGCGAAGGCGTTGGACGAGAAGACGATGAAGGGCTGGTGGGACACGGCGAGGATGGCGGGGATCGAGTCGACGGCGAAGACCACGTCGGTCGTCTCCACCAGGATGAGCACGGCGAACAACGGGGTGGCCAGCAGGCGGCCCGTGCGCCGGGTGAACATCTTCTGGCCGTCGTAGGTGGGGCTCGAGGGGATGAACCGCCGCACCAGCCGGAGCACGGGGTTGTTCTCGGGGTGGACCTCCTCGTCCTTCTGGCGGGCGACCCGGAACGCGGTGATCAGCAGGAACGCCCCGAAGACGTAGAGGATCCACTCGAACCGCTCCAGCAGGGCCACCCCGGCGAAGATGAAGACGGCCCGCAGGACGAGCGCCCCGAAGATGCCCCAGAACAGCACCCGGAACTGGTACTTCTGCGGCACCTGGAAGTAGCCGAAGATCACCGCCCACACGAAGACGTTGTCGATCGAGAGGCTCTTCTCGATGAGGTAGCCCGACAGGTACTCGCCGGCGGCCTGGCCCCCGTGCCAGCCCAGCACCACCAGCGTGAAGGACAACCCGATGCTGATCCACACGGCCGATTCGATGGCCGCTTCCTTGATGGTGATCTCGTGGGGGGTGCGGTGCACGAGCAGCAGGTCGGCGATGAGCAGGGTGCAGATCACGGCCAGCAGCAGGGCCCACGCCCACAGGGGCACGTGGAACTCGGCGAAGCGGGCCGCGCCCTCGGCCCCGAACGTCATCGGCGCTCCTCAGGGGGCTGCTCGGTGCCGTGGCCGACGACGGCGGCGCTGTCGGCTCCGTGGGGATCGGCGGCGCGGGCCACGCCCACCTCGGTGATGGAGCGGCGGGCCACCCCGGTCACCTCGAGGCGCCACCCGTTGACGACCACGGCGTCACCGGGGACCTCGGGGATGCGGCCCAGCCGCTCGAGGATCAGCCCGGCGATGGTGGCGTAGGGCCCCTCGGGCAGGTCCAGGCCCACGTCCACCAGGTCGTGGATGGGGAAGCGTCCGGGCAGGGTGAGGCTGCCGTCGGTGTGGTGGACGACCGACAGCACGTCGCGGTCGGTCTCGTCGTAGATCTCGCCCACGACCTCTTCGACGAGGTCCTCGACGGTCACGATGCCCTCGATGCCGCCGTGCTCGTTGGCCACCAGCGCCAGCTGTTGGCGACGGGCCTGCAGGTGGCGCAGGGCATCGAGCACCCCGGCCGACTCGGGCAGGACGGGCACGTCCTCGGCCAGGGCCGACACCGGGCCGTCGCCGCCGTCGAGCAGCTGGCGCAGGCGGACCACGCCCACCACCTCGTCGAGGTTGCGGCCGTGGGCCACCGGCGCCCGGCTGTGGCCCGAGTCGGCCAGTTGGCGCAGGGCCTGGTTGGCGGGCAGGTCGGCGTCGAGCACGAAGACCTGGCCGCGGGGCAGGAGCACCTCGTGCAGGGACCGGGCCGCGACCTCGAAGGCGCCGTCGATGATGGCGCGCTGCTCGGGGGTGAAGCTGACCTGGGTGGCCACCATGTCCCGCAGTTCCTCTTCGGTCACGTCCTCACGTTGGCGCTTGGGATCACCGCCGAGGACCCGCACGGCCAGATCGGTCGAGCTCGACAGCAGCCACACCGCAGGCCGGGCCACCCTGGCCATGACGGCCAGGGGTCGGGCCGCCACCAGGCCCCAGCTCTCGGCACGCTGCATGGCCACCCGCTTGGGGGCCAGCTCGCCGAAGACGAGGGTGAAGTAGGCCAGCACCAGGGTCACGATCAGCACGGCGGTGGGCCGGGCCGCGCCACCGAGGAAGTCGAGCGGAGCCACCAGGGGCTCGGCCAGGGACACGGCGGCGGCGGCCGAGGCCAGGAAGCCGGCCAGGGTGATGCCGATCTGGATGGTGGCCAGGAACTGGTTGGGTTCGCGGGCCAGCCGGGCGAGCACGGCACCGCTGGCCGAGCGCTGCTCGAGGCGCTGGAGCTGGCCCTCCCGCAGGGACACGAGCGCGAGCTCGCTACCGGCGAAGCCGGCGTTCAGGATGACCAGGACGAGGACGAGCCCCAGTTGGGGCAGCACTCCACTCACGTTCCCTCTCTCGGATCAGCGGCGCGACCGGTCGGTCGCCGCCGCGTGGGCTGGCCCGTGGCGGGATGTCACCGCAGGCCTGGCGTCAGCGGGGACGCGGCGGACCTCGACGTCGCCGGGGAGACGATCCCTCGGGGTGGGGGCGCGAACCACCGCGGAGCCGTACCCCATCGCGAGCCCGTCGGACCGCAGCGGCCCCGGCGGGCCGGAGGCGTCGGGCATGGCGGCGCCGTCCGGCGGTGCGCCGGGGCACGGCGGTGTCGACGCCGCGGGCCTCTGCCGGTGCGGGGACCAGGGCCTGGACGAGGGAGCCGGGCTCGTCGGGCTGGCCCGGCGCCGCGGAACGGGGGACCGCCAGCCCGCCGGCGACGAAGCCGAACAGCAGCAGGCCACAGGCGGCCAGCAGGCCGGGCCAGGCCCGGCCCGGTGGGGGGAGTTCGTCTCGCATCGCGACCCGGCCACCCTACCGGCCGCCCACCAGCCCCCAGGGTGACCCCCGCCTCGAGCGCCTCGCCCACCTTCCGGTGCCCGTTCTCGGCGCGATGCTGCCCCCTCCGCGGCCAGGGCCGAGGCGGGCCGGGGATCGATCCCTACGCTGGACGGGTCCGTGGCCGTCGGGGTCCGGTCCGTCCAGTTCCCGGGAGGGTGTTCCGCGTTGTTCGACAAGCTGACCGAGTGGGTGACCGACGTCGTCGCCTCCCTCGGCTACGCCGGGGTGGCCCTGCTCGTGGCCCTCGAGAGCCTGTTCCCTCCCATCCCCAGCGAGGTGGTGCTGCCCTTGGCCGGCTTCGTGGCCGGCCAGGGCGAGGCCTCTCTGCCGGGCATGATCGCCGCCGCCACCGTGGGCTCGCTGGTGGGGGCGTGGGCCCTCTACGGCATCGCCGCCGCCATCGGTCCCGAGCGCCTGCGCATCCTCGTGATCCGCCACGGCAAGTGGTTCCGCCTGTCCGAGGCCGACGTCGAACGGGCCGAGGGCTGGTTCGACAGTCGGGGGAGCACCGCCGTGCTGGTGTGCCGCTGCGTGCCCCTGATCCGCTCCCTGGTGTCCATCCCCGCCGGCTTCCGCCGCATGGGCCTGGTGCGGTTCTCCCTGCTCACCGTGGTGGGCAGCCTGGTGTGGAACACCGCCCTCATCTACGCCGGCTACGCCCTGGGCGAGCGCTGGCACCAGGTCGGCGACTACGTCAGCTACCTGCAGTACGCCCTGTACGTCGCCGTGGCCGCGGCGACGGGCTGGTTCGTGTGGCGCCGGTTCCTGTCGCCGCGGACCCGGCAGGGCGACGGCAGCTGATCCGCAGGCCGGCGTGCCCGCCGGCGAGTCGGTTGCGCTCGCCTCGTTGCCTAGTCGTTGCTGTGCAGGGCGGTGTTGAGGCCTTCCCAGCGCACGTCGCGGCGGGCCACCACCTCGATGCGGCCGGTGACGCCGTTGCGGCGGAACAGCAGGCCCGACCGCCCCGACAGCTCACGGGCCTTGACCACCTGCTCGGTGACCGGACCGCCCTCACCGGCGAGCACGGTCACCGGACTGCCGCCGGTGACGTAGAGGCCGGCCTCGACGATGCAGTCGTCACCCAGGGAGATGCCGATGCCGGCGTTGGCGCCGATCAGACAGCGCTGGCCCACCCGGATGACCTCGGTGCCCCCGCCCGACAGGGTGCCCATGATCGACGCCGAGCCGCCCAGGTCGCTGTCCGCGCCCACGACGACGCCGGCCGAGATGCGCCCCTCGACCATGGCCGGGCCCAGGGTGCCGGCGTTGTAGTTGACGAAGCCCTCGTGCATCACCGTCGTGCCCTCGGCCAGGTGGGCGCCGAGGCGCACCCGGTCGGCGTCGGCGATGCGCACCCCGCTGGGGATGACGTGGTCGACCATGCGGGGGAACTTGTCCACCCCCAACACGGTGACGGGCCGACCGGCCGCGGCCAGGCGCAGGCGCACGGCGGCGAAGCTGTCCACGTCGCACGGGCCCAGCGTGGTCCACACCACGTTGGGCAGCAGTCCGAAGACACCGGTCAGGTCGGCGCCGTGGGGGGCGATCAGCCGGTGGGACAACAGGCTGAGGCGCAGGTAGACGTCGGCGGTGTCGACCGGGGGGCTGTCGAGGTCGGCGATGACGGAGACGGCTTCGGTCATCACCCCCCGACCGGCATCGGCCCCCACCAGCTCGTCGATCTGGCCGGCGGGCCCGTCGACAGGCGCGGGACCGAGGCCCAGGGTGAGGTAGCGCACGTCCAGCACCCGGCCCTCGGGGGCGGCGGGGGAGGGATCCGTGCGGGTGGCGACACCGATGCCGAACGCGAGACGAGCCACGGCCGCGCACGATAGCCGCGGCCCTGCGGATGCTACGGTTGACAAGACTGTCAAGTCTTCGCGTGGCGCGTCCGGTGCCGCTGCCACAGGGGAGAACCCACATGGGTCGCATGCGCTTCGGGGTCTTCATCGCCCCCCACCACCCCGTCGGTGAGCACCCGACGCTGCAGTTCGAACGCGACCTGCAGCTCATCGAGCGCTTCGACGAGCTCGGCTATGACGAGGCCTGGGTGGGGGAGCACCACTCCGGGGGCTGGGAGACCATCGGGCACCCCGAGCAGTTCCTGGCCGCCGCGGCCATGCGCACCCACCGCATCAAGCTGGCCACCGGCGTGGTCAGCCTGCCCTACCACCACCCTTACAACGTGGCCGGTCGCATCGCCATGCTCGACCACCTGTCCCGGGGTCGGGCCATCCTCGGCACCGGTCCCGGCGCCCTGCCGTCCGACGCCCGCACGTTCGGCATCGACCCCGTGACGCTGCGCGACCGCCAGGACGAGTCCCTCGACGTCATCACCCAGCTGCTGCGCAGCGACATCCCCATCTCGGCCAAGAGCGACTGGTTCGAGCTGCACGAGGGCTTCCTGCAGGTCAAGCCGGTGCAGGAGGACCTCGAGATCGTCTCGGCCGTGTCCATCAGCCCCTCGGGCATGAAGCTGGCCGGCAAGTACGGCCTCGGCGTCATCTCCGTGGCCTCGTTCTCGGAAGAGGGCCTCACCGCCCTGCCCACCCAGTGGGGCTGGGCCGAGACCTACGCCGAGGAGTACGGCAACCAGGTGTCGCGGGACCGGTGGCGGGTGATGATGCCCTTCCACATCTGCGAGGACCGCCAGCGGGCCTTCGACGAGGTCTACGAGGGCGTGGGCCGCTGGCACAACGACTACACGGTCAACACCCTGGCCAAGCCGGGCTCCAAGCACGCCTCGGACGTCAAGCGCCTGACCCACACCATGGTCGAGCGGGGCGGCGCCATCATCGGCACCCCCGACGACGCCGTGGAGGCCATCGCCCACCTGTCGGAGATCTCCGGCGGCTTCGGCACCCTGGTCGGCTTCATGCACGACTGGGCCCCCCAGGACGCCATGCTCCGCAGCTACGACCTGTTCGCCCGCTACGTGGTGCCCCGCGTCCAGGGCCTGCTCAAGCCGGTGGAGACGTCGCGGGACATGCTGGCCCGCAACAACACCGAGCTCATGGCCCAGGCCGGCCAGGGCGTGCTCAAGGCCATCCGCGAGCACAACGCCGCCCACCCGCGCGCCTGATCGGGCCTGATCCCGCCCCCGGTCGCCGGGGAGCGACCACCTGCGGTGACGGGCCCGTCGGCTTCCGGGAGGATGTCGGCGGGCTCGTCCGCGTAACGTGGGCGGATGCGCGGCGCGGCCAAGTGGCTGACCAGGGGTATCGGGGCCGTGTTGCTGCTGGCGGCCTGCGGGGGAGCAGGCACCGGGGTGATCGTCGGCCGGACCGCCGACGGCGTCGACCGACCCCGGCCGCCGACCACCACGACGGTGACCACGGCCGACGGATCAGGGGCGCCGGCACCCTCGGGCACGGCGGCGGCCTCGGGTGCGACCACGCCGACCACGGCACCGGCCACCGCCGGTGGAACGGCCAGCGGGGGGACGGCCAACGCGGGGACGGGCACCACCCCGACCTCGACACCGGCACCCGCCCCCGCCCCCGCCGGGCCCCGCAACGACAAGATCACCGACGAGGCGACGCTGTGGGCCAACCCGTCGTTCCTCTACGCCCTCGACGCCCAGGACGCCGTGCTCGTCACCGGGTACCGGGCCCGCTACGTGGGCACGTTCGACGGTGCCCCCCGCGAGTTCGTGGTCGTCGTCAGCGGTGAGCGCTTCCGGGTCGAGTTCGAGGGTGTGACCTGGGTGGCCGACGGCACGACCACCGGTGCCCTGCGCTGCGAGGACAACCACTGCGCGGCCACCACCGACGAACCGGCCGTGGCCGCGGTGGCCGAGCCCCTCCAGCCCCTGGCCTCGCCGCTGATCCTGCCCAGTGCCGTCGTCCACGCCCTGAGCAAGGGCGGATCGGCCGAGCTGACCTACGGAGCCCGGGTCGAGACCGGCTCGCAGCTGGCCACCTGCACCGTCGTGGACCCGCCGCCCGAGTACGTGGGCTTCACGTACTGCGTGAACCCCGACGGGGTGGTGGCCTCGCTGCGCCAGGGCGAGGACTACACCGTGACCCTGGCCCAGTGGACCCCGGGCGTCGCCGTCGGTGACTTCGAGGCGCCCTTCCCCGTCGACCGCTGAGCTCCGCCGGCCCTCCGGCCTGTGTCGAGGGGCACCGCAGCAGCGACCGTGGCAAGCTCCCGCCCGTGGATTTCGAGCTGAGCGACGAGCAGACGGCCTTCCGCGACACCCTGCGCCGGTTCGTGGAACGCGACATCATGCCGGTGGCCCGGGACTGGGAGCACAGCGGGCGCTACCCCACCGAGATCGTGGCCGGCCTGCGTGACCTGGGCCTCTTCGGCATCACCATCCCCGAGGAGTACGGCGGCCTCGGTCTCGACCTGGTGTCCCTGGCCCTGGTGTTCGAAGAGATCGCCCGGGGGTGGATGGGCATCGCCGGCATCCTCGGCAGCCACACCCTGGCCTGCGCCATGATCGCCCGCCACGGCACCGAGGAACAGAAGACGCAGTGGCTGCCCGAGCTGGCCACCGGCCTGCGCCGCACGGGCATCGCCCTGACCGAGGCCGGCGCCGGCTCGGACCTGCAGGGCATCCAGACCCGGGCGTGGCGCGACGGCGACGAGTGGGTCATCCGGGGCACCAAGTACTGGATCACCAACGCCCGCTACGCCGACCCCCTGCCCGTGCTGGTCAAGACCGACCCCGAGGCCGACCCCCGCCACCGGGGCATGAGCGTGTTCCTCGTTCCCGCCACCTCGCCCGGCTTCTCGGTGTCGCGGGACCTACCCAAGCTGGGCTACAAGGGCACCGAGAGCTGCGAGGTCGTGCTCGACGACGTGCGCGTGCCCCACGCCAACCTGCTGGGCGGCGTCGAGGGCCGGGGCCTGCAGCAGGTGCTGGGGGCCTTGCAGGTGGGGCGCATCAACATCGCGGCGCGCTCCGTGGGGGTGTCCCAGCGGGCCTACGAGATGGCGCTGTCCTACAGCCAGGAGCGCCACGCCTTCGGCCAGCCCATCAGCGGCTTCCAGGCCATCCAGCTCAAGCTGGCCGACATGGCCACGGAGATCCAGGCCGCCCGTCTGCTCACGTGGTGGGCCGCCGACCAGGCCGACCGCACCACCCGGTCCGACGTGCAGACGGGCATGGCCAAGCTCTTCGCCTCCGAGCTGGCCCTGCGCACCACGCTGGAGTCCATGCGGGTGCACGGCGGTGCCGGCTACTCGACCGAGCTCGAGATCGAGCGCCTCTACCGCGATGCCCCGCTGCTGGCCATCGGCGAGGGCACCAACGACATCCTCCGCTCCGTCATCGCCCGTGGCCTGCTGGCCTGACCCGAAAGGCGGCCCCTGTGCACCCTCGACCCGCCGGCGCTGATGGCGCTGATGGCGCTGATGGCGGAGCTTCCACGTTCGACGTGATCATCGCCGGGTGCGGGCCGACCGGGGCGGTGCTGGCCGCCGAACTGCGGCTGCACGACGTGAGGGTGCTCGTCGTGGACCAGGAGACCGAGCCCGTCTCCTTCGTGCGCATCGTCGGCCTGCACATCCCCACCCTCGAGCTGATGGCGATGCGTGGACTGCTCGAGCGTGACCGTCGAGCTGGCCGGCGGGGAACAGCTGCGGGCGCGCGACGTCGTCGGCTGTGACGGGGGGCGCAGCACGGTGCGCGAGCTGCTCGGCGTGGGCTTCCCCGGCGAGCCGTCCCGGAACGAGACGCTGATGGGCGAGATGGAGGTGGGGGTATCGCCGGAGGAGATCGCCGCCAAGGTGAGCGAGATCCGCCAGACGAACAAGGTGTTCAGCGTCGGGTCCTTCTGCACCGGGGCCGTGGCCTGCTGCTGGACCGGAGCGGCCGCCTGACCGTCGGCGGCTGGTCGGACCGGGTCGATCACCTCGCCGATCCCGCAGCGGCACTGGACGTCCCCTGCGTCCTGCTCCGTCCCGACGGCTACGTCGCCTGGATCGGCGACGACCAGCAGGACCTGGACCACCACCTGGCCCGCTGGTTCGGCCGGCCCGCCCGCTGATCTCGCCCGAGCGGCGCGGCACGGTTCACCGGGGTCGGACATCGGCCCGGCGTGCAGCCAGCAGGGCGGCCACCGACGCCCGGTGGGCCCGACGGACGGCGGGGTCGGCCAGGCGGGGGTCGTCGATGGCGTCGGCCCGATGGCGGGCGGCGTCCGGGCTGGCCGGTTCGGCCGTCGCCGACACCAGCAGGTCCAGGTAGCGGCGGTCGGCTTCGAGGCGACGGCGGGCACCGGTGACGTCGGTAGGGGAGCCGTGGCCCGGGATGACCAGGTCGACCGTGCCCTCGGCCAGCTCGGCGGCCAGGCGGTCGAGCCCCCGCCGGTAGGCGGCGACGGGGTCGACCACCTCGCCGACCGGCTCGAAGGCGGGGAAGGGCACGTCGACGTCGGACAGCAGGTCACCGGCGACCAGCAGCCGCCGCTCCGCCACCAGCAGCGAGGTGTGCCCGCCCACGTGGGCGTCGGCGACCAGGATGGCGGCCCCAGGGCCGTCCCACGGCACGATCTCGCCGTCGGCCAGCGGCGCCAGGTCGAGGTCGGGTCGGGCCCAGCGCTCGCCCCGGGCCGCGCCCTGCTCGGCCAAGGGCCGCTCGACCAGCTCGTCCCGGTGACGTGCCAGCAGTTCGACGGTGCCGGTGCTGGCCCACCGGGTCACCGGGCTCAGGTCTGGCGGCCACAGCACGTGGTCCCAGTGGGCGTGGGTGCACATCCCGGCGGTCACGGTCAGCCCCCGGGCGGCCAGTTCGCCGGCCAGGGCGGCCAGCTCGTGGGGCAGCACGCCGGGGTCGACGAGCAGCGCCGATCCGTCCTCGGCCGCTACCACGGTGGTGTTGGTCGACCAGAAGGCCGACGTGGCCACGAACACGCCGGGCGCCACCTCGGCCAACCGGGGGGCGGCACCGGTGAGCGGGCCGGGGACCGGAACTGACACCCTGGTCACCGTAGGTCAGACTGGCGCCGTCGAAAGAGGGGGACGATGCGCGAGATCACCACAGGCCTGCGGTTCCCGGAGGGGCCGATCGCCATGGACGACGGCACGGTGCTGCTCGTCGAGATCGCCCGGGGGACGCTGACCCGCTGCCACCCCGATGGGCGCACCGAGGTCGTGGCCGAGTGCGGCGGTGGGCCCAACGGCGCGGCCATGGGGCCCGACGGGAAGGTCTTCATCGCCAACAACGGCGGCTTCTCGTGGAACGAGCACGGCGGCCTGCTCCTGCCCGGCCTGCAGCCCGACGACTACGTGGGTGGCTCCATCCAGGTCGTGGACCTGAGCTCGGGCAAGGTGGAGACCCTCTACGACCGCTGCGGTGACCGGCCCCTGCGGGGCCCCAACGACCTGGTGTTCGACGACCAGGGCGGCTTCTACTTCACCGACCTGGGCAAGGGTCGTGTCCACGACATGGATCGGGGCGCCATCTTCTACGCCCGCACCGACGGGTCGGCCATCGAGCTGGTGGCCGCACCCCTGCTGACCCCCAACGGCATCGGCCTGTCGCCCGAGGGCGACCGGCTGTACTACGCCGAGACGGCCACCGGTCGGGTGTGGTTCTGGGAGCTCGACGGGCCCGGCAAGCTGCGGCCGGCGGGGCCCCAGATCAGCTCGACCTCGGTGCCCGCCCACCTGTTGGCCAACGTGGGCGGCATCGGTCGCCTCGATTCGCTGGCCGTGGACAGCGAGGGCAACGTGTGCGTGGCCACGCTGATGACGGGGTGCATCACCGCCATCGCCCCCGACGGGCACATCCGGGCCGTGGTCCCCGTGCCCGGTGGCGACCCCATGATCACCAACATCTGCTTCGGTGGGCCCGACCTGACCACGGCCTACATCACGGCGTCGGGCCACGGCCGCCTGCTGGCCCACGAGTGGCACTGCCCCGGCCATCCCCTGGAGCACCTCAACCGCTGATCGGGTGGCGTCGGGTCGGACGAGGCCGGGCGACGGCCCGGCGGGGTCGGGTCAGCGCAGGTCTTCGGGCCCGAACGCGTGGGGGAGCAGCTCACGCGGGGTGGTGGTGCGGCGTTGGCCGTTGGTGTTGGCCAGCACCACCACCAGATCGGGGCCCAGCTCGACCAGCACCTGACGGCACAAGCCACAGGGGGGCACGGGCACGGGGGCGTCGGCGATCACGGCCAGGGCGACCAGGGCCCGGTCCCCGGCGGCCACGGCGGCGACCACGGCGGTGCGCTCGGCGCAGATGGTGGCGGGGTAGGCCGCGTTCTCGACGTTGCAGCCCAGGTGGACCCGCCCGCTGGCCGTCAGCAGGGCGGCCCCGACCCGGTAGTGGGAGTAGGGGACGTAGGCCCGCTCCCGGGCCACGGAGGCCGCGGCGACGAGATCCTCCAGGGCGGCCACGTCGAGGCTGGGGTTCGTGGTCACCCGGAGTGGTCGGGACCGGCGGCGGTGACGTGGAAGCTGACCAGGCAGCGCTGGTCGGTGACCATGGCGGCCCGGTACTCGTCCCAGTCGGGGTGCTCGCCCCGCAGGCCCCGGTAGTAGGCCACCAGGCCGTCCAGAGCATCGGGCAACGAGGTGATCTCGGCCCGACACTCGAACTGCACCCAGCGTCCCAGCCACCCGTCGGGGAACACGCACAGCCACGCCCGTGGGTCCCGGCGCAGGTTGCGGACCTTGTAGGCCGTCTCCCGGGTGGACATGACCACCACATAGCCGTGGCGGGCCACGGTCACGGGCGACTGCTGGGGGGTGCCGTCCCGGCGCAGGGTGGCCAGCACGGCCCGGTTGTTCGTCTCCACGTAGGTCAGGGCAGCGTCGACGTCCACGTCGGGAGGCTAGTTGCGCGGCCCCGTCCTCATCGGCTGATCGCGGGGACCCCGGGAGCGGGGCTCACGTCGCGGGCCCGGATGCGGAAGTTCAGGTCCCTACGCTCGCCCGGCGGGCTCACCGAGATGGCGTCCGAGTCGATGCGCACCCGGCCCAGGCCGGGCTCGGCCAGGAACTCGTGGCTCACACCCACCGGCGTGGATCCGGCGACGACCGCCTCCCGATGGCCATCAGGCCACACGATGGTGAAGTTCGCCGGTGCCCCGTTCCCGGACATGAGCTCGAAGGACATCAGCGTCCACTGCGCCGTGGTCGATTCGTTCGCCACCGGGATGGCCGGGTCCTCGTCCGACCACGAGGCCAGCACGTCGCCTTCGAGCTCGAAGCGGTAGTCCCGGCCGATCACCGGTGAGAAGACGGGGAAGAGGAGGTCGGCCCGCAGCTCTTCGATGTGGCCCGGCTGCTCCAGCCCCAGGCGTTCGGCGTACGGACGCAGATCGAACACCGCCATGCGGCCGTTCCGGCTCACCAACGGTGGCCCGTCCACGACGGCACGCACCTCGGTCTCGAACCCCGCGGCCCGGTCCTCGTAACCGAAGCGGTCGATGTAGAGGGCGTCGAAGCCGGAGGCCACGAGGGCCGGGAGCAGCTCGGCGGTCGACATGCCCGCCAGCCGCCGTTGCCACTCGAACTCGAGGCGACCCTCGATGCCCCCGTAGCTCCACCGCAGGTCGTCCGTGTGCAGGTAGGGCCGCATCGGGTCGTAGGGATCCATGTCCGCGTACCTGGGCTGCAGGGGCTCGGGATAGGGGATGACCGGCAGCTGGTACACCGCGGCGCCCGCGGGGAGCAGCTGCTCGACCCGGCCGAAGAAGTCCCCGTCATCGAGGAACTGGGTGCGGATCCCCCCGAAGTCGACGTCGAACGCCGGCGAGAACTGGTCCCAGGCGCCCACGAGGACGATGAGCACCAGCGACGGACCGAGCACCAGCGTGCGCACCGGGGCGCGCCAGCGGGCCGCCACCCGGTCGATGACCAGACCCAGCGCAGTGAGGGCGAGGAACGCGAGGACGATCGATATCCGGTTCCAGCCCCGGACCTGGGAGGTCAACAAGAGGCTGAGGATGGTGGCCAGGCCTCCGACGGTGCCCACCAGGAACAGCACGAGGGCGAGGAAGGCCAGCTCGCCCTGACGCTCCTCGTCGGGCGCGCCACGGCGCGACAGGAGCAGGGCCAGGGTGCGCAACAGCAGCAGGACGAGCCCGAGCGAGGCGACCAGGCCCAGGGCGGTGGCGGGGCTCTCCCCGGGCACGGGGAACTCGGTCACGTAGCGCTGGCGCAGCTCGGCCAGGGCGTCGATGCGGTGGCCCGGCGTCGGCAGCAGCATCTGGGACAGCTTGAGGCCGTAGGCCTCGGTGTCGGACGGGGCCCGGGTCCCGCTGAGGACGTTGGGCCCGTTCTCGGCCCGGTACAGCAGGGTGGGCGACGCGGCGACGAGGAAGGCTGCGGCCATCAGCGCGAGCACGACCACGCCCGACGCGGCGTGACGCCACCGGCGCCGGAGCAGGTTGACGGCCACCACCGCCCCGAGCATCACCCAGGCGAAGGCCATGTAGTACACCGAGGTCAGGGCGATGACCACGCAGAAGGCAACCGTTCGGGCCGACGACCAGGTGACGTGGCGCAGCAGCCGTGGGCCACGGTCGCGGCTGGGGAAGAGCGGGTCGCGTCCCAACAGCGTCACCGCCAGCCAGACGGCCAACGGCACCCCGTAGTAGCCGGCGAGGTACAGGTGCCCTTCGCCGCGGGCGAAGTGGTAGGGGGCGAGGGCGTAGACCACCGACAGGGCGCACGCCACCCAGGTGGAGACGCCCAGCTTGCGCATGACCCACCACCCCGACACGGCCACGAGCGGGAAGGTGAGCAGGTAGACGAGGTTGAGCGTGGCTGCCCACCCCCCGGTGACGACCGACAGCGCCCGACCCAGGTACACGGGTAGCAGGTCCGTGAACGGGAAGTCCTGGTAGTGCTGGGCGAAGGGCGCACCCAGTCGGCTGTTGTCCCAGATGCCCCCGTCCTGCGCCACGGCCTTGAACAGCATGCCGTTCGACAGGGCATCGCCGTTGTACGCCCAGGGGATGCCCAGCCAGCCGTCCCCGATGCGGTACAGCCACGCGGCCAGCAGCGTGCTGGCCGCGGCGGCGACGACCCACGGAGCGTTGGCCAGGCCTGACGACGTCAGGCGAGACGTCCGCGTGTTCAGACGCGGCACCCTCGGCCGGGCATCGTCGGTCAGGAGGCGGGTGGACACGGGCGGCATCGTAGGTTGGCCCACGGGAGCCCCGGGGCCGGCGGGGTACGGCCGTGGCCATGACATCGGCGTCAGGTCGGTCGGCCTGGCCGGACTAGGTTCCCGGGCCATGTCGACGGTCGAGATCAGCCAACCCACCGACGGCGTCACCCAGCTGACGCTGAACCGCCCCGAGGCGCTCAACACGCT
>JBBSLP010000018.1:0-86581 GCA_038255145.1 Acidimicrobiales bacterium | reverse complement strand
CTCGGCACCGTCGGGGGCCAGGGCACGGAAGCGGACGGTGTCGCCACCACCGGGGTTCAGCAACGAGACCACGGCCACATCCGTCCCGGCCAGGGTGGTCGAGGGGGTGACGAACCAGCGGGTGGCCACCACCGGTTGACCGAGGGAGGCGGCCACCCCGGCGGGCAGGGGGGCCAGGGCCGAGGGGGCACCTCCGGCGGCGATGTCGGGCAGGAAGGTGGCGGCGAAGCCTCCCGACGCCAGGACTCGCTCGACGACCACGGGGACGTCCCCGCTGGCCTGCACGGCGGTGGCGTGGATCATGGGCTGGGCCACCCGGGGCTCGCGGTTGAGGATGAGCTCGGTGGCCGTGCCCGGGCCCAACCGCAACTGGAAGGGCTCGGGCTGGCTGGCGGGGTCGGCCCCGGTGAGCAGGGTCAGCTCGACATCCGCGGTCACGTCGGCCGGGTTGAACAGGTAGAAGGCCTCGAGGGTGCCGTTGTCGACCCGCCCCTCGGGGAAGAACCACGTGCTGGCTGCAGATGGCGCTCCGGGGCCGACGGTGGTCAGGGTCGTGCCCCCGGCGTCGGTGACCGTCTGGATGCGGTCGACGACCAGGCGCCCGGAACGGGCCACCACCTGGGCCGAGACCCGGTCGCGGCGGGTCACGACGTCCTCGACGTTCAACACCACGAGCTGGCGGGACCGGACGAGCATGGCCTGGTAGGCCTCGGGACGCCGGTAGCCGTCCTCGGTGTCGAAGGTGACGTCGACCACGGCGTCGCCGGGGAAGGGGTTGAAGAGGGCCAGGCGCATGGTCGAGCCCAGCACGGTGCGCCCCCAGGGCACCGACCACGTCTCCGACGCCCGGGTGGAGCAGCGGCCCACGTCGCGCGACGTGGGCCCCCGCACCTCGTGGTCGACGATGACGGGGCCGTCCTGCATCTCCACCTGGGCGGCGGCGAAGTCGGCCACCACGATGTCGCCCAGCCTCACCGAGGTCGACGCCCCGGCATCGACGTGGAGCGCCACCGCAGGGGCGGGATCGGCCTTGGTGGGGAACACGATCAGGGTGCCGTTGACGGCCTGGGTGCCGGGGTTGGTCACGGTCACGATGTGGTCGGCGTAGCCGTCGGGCACGGCCGTGCCCCCGGCGCAGAACCACGTCGAGGCCATGCCCGGATCCGGCGCCACCGTGGCCAGCTCCGAGGCGGACACGCTGGCTGCGGCGGTGGGCGGGGCGACGACGCCGTCCTCGCGCACCCACACCGCTGCGGCCAGGACCAACACCACGAGCACGAGCACGGGCAGGCGCAGGGGTCGCCGACCGGAGCGCCCGTCGACGGGACCGGAGGTCGTCATCGGTCCACCTCGTCAGCGTCCGGGGCCCGGCGCCCGGCACCATCGACCGGATCGTCCTGGCCGTCGCCGGCCGCGCCATCGACCGGGTCCGGGGGATCGACCGGGTCCGGCGGATCGACCGGATCGGCCCACACGATGGGCTCGTCGAGCCGCGCGACGTCGTCGGTGGGGGTCGGTCGGCGCAAGGTGGGTAGGCCCTCGATGGGAGCGGTGGCCCAGGTGGGATCGTCGCCGAGGTCGTCGGCCCAGGCGTCGGGCTCCGCGGCGGGCGGATCGACGTTGCCGGACGTCACCGGCTCCGGTTCGGCCTGCTCGACTCCGCCCGGTTCGGGAGAGGTCTCCAGGCCCCACAGGGCGTCGTCATCGACATCGACGTCGACGTCGACGTCGGCCCGAGAGGTGCCACCGACACCGTCAGCGCCGGCGCTGACGGGCACGGTCAGGGGCCCGGTGACCACGACCGCCGCAGGGACGTCGATGGGCACGGGTCGGCGGCGACGCAGGCGCAGAGGAGCCGGTCGGCGCACGGCCAGGACCAGCACCACGAGCCACAGCACCAGCTGCAGGGCGGCATAGCCCAGCCGGGCGCCGGTGGGGCTGTAGCCGATGCGGGCCGAACCGCCGGTGGCCACCTCGAAGCCGTTGGCCCAGTCACCGGACACCACGTGGGCCTGCTCGGCGCCGTCGACGTCGAGGTGCCACTGGGGTGAGTAGGCCTGGGCCAGGTGCAGGTCGGTGCCGGCCTGCAGGTCACCGGTGAAGCCCAGGGGACCATCGGGGCGCAGGGGCGACGGCGCCGGGCCCCCCGTCGATGCGGCCAGCCCGTCGAGCGTGCCCTGGTCGATGACGGTGGGGGCCCACGACGCGTTGCGGTACACGGTCATGGACGGGTTCACGTCCACTTGGACCAGGTCGAGCTGGGCGCCGAGCAGGTCGCCCAGGGCGGGGTCGGGCAGGGCCACGCGCCCGCCGAAGGGGGCGGGGGCCAGCTGGGTGGGCACGATCACGTAGCGGACCCCCATGGGGGCCAACACCCGCCCCAACCGGTTGGTGTCCCCGCCGCGGGCCGCAGCCAGGGCGTCGGGGATCATCTCGGTGATGCCGGTCTGGGGTCCGGTCCACAGGTTGTCGGCCGTGGGGGTGCCGAAGGTGGTGGCGTAGGCGCCCACGGCGACGTCGTCGGGCAGTCGCCACGCGCCCACGGGCAGCACGGCGGGGTCGCCCAGCCACAGGACCCGGAACTGGCCCAGTTCGGCGGCTTCGACGGCCTGGAAGCGCAGGGCCCGGTCGTACCCGCCCCGGGGCAGGTCCCAGCGTCCGTCGAGGGCGGCGGCGGCCACGGGCAGGGTGGCCAGCAACAGGGCGGCGCCCGACAGCAGGCTGACGAGCTGGCGCCAACCGAACGCATGGCCGGGGAGGTCGCGCTCGAAGCCCAACACCCCCATGCCCACGGCCAGGGCCAGGCCGGTGGCGGCGGGGGCCAGCAGCACCTCGGCGGGGGGCAGCCGCAGGTCGATGACGTCGGCCCGCGCCAGCCCCACCAGCAGCCACGGCAGCGCCGCCACGGTCCACGCCCGCACCGCCCACGTCAGCCGCCAACCCCGGCCCACGGCCAGGGGCAACACGGCGGCGACGAACACCCCCCAGGTCAGCGGGGAGTGCAGCGGCGGTCCCACGGCGAAGTGGAGGGCGTCGGCCAGGGAGTAGCCGCCCTCGGCCGCCAGCCGCCCACCGAAGGAGAGGTCGGGGTCGTTGTTGTCCAGACCTCCCAGCAACCAGGGGAAGTGCAGCACGGCGCCCACCGCGGCGGCACCCACACCGAGGACGATGACCCGCACGACGCCGGCTCCACCGCCGGCCAGCACGGTGCCGACCACGATGGCCAGGGTCAAGCCCAGGCACACCAGGGGGGCGGCGGCATAGGCCATGGACGTCAGGGCCACGATCAGGCCCAACCCGAGCACCGAGGACCACAGCGGCCGGCGGCCGGTGTCGGTTCCCGAGCCCCCGCCAGCGCCGAAGGGCTCGAGCCCCGCGCCCACGGCCAGGCGGCGCAGGATCCACGGACACGCCGCGTACACGGCCAGGCCCCGCCAGCTGCCGCCGGCGATGGCCGCGTAGGGCAGGGGGTTGACCAGGTAGGCCACCAGGCCGGCCACCGCGGCGCGGGACCGGGGTGACGCTGCGGACAGCAGGCGCCACATGCCCAGGCCACCCACGGGCAGCAGGCCCACGAACAGCACGGAGCGGACGATCTCGCTGCGTCCGAGGACGACCAGGTCGGCCAGGCCGAACAGGGCCAGGCCGGCCGGCGAGCCCGCCTGGGCACCCAGGCCCGACGAGCGCCAGCCACCCAACCACCCGCGCAGCAGGTCGAGGCCACTGCCGGGCACGGCCACGAGCTCGCCGACCACGGGCAGGCGCTGGGTCAGCAGGTGGCGGGACCCGACCGCCAGCACCAGGGCGAGCACGCCGACGACCACCGCGTTCTGCTGGGCGATGCTGCTGCGCATGGCCGACACGAACTGGCGGCTGGAGCGGCCCACCCCGTCGCGGTCCCCACTCCACTGCCGTCGGAAGAAGGCGCTGGCCCGGGCACTGCCCCGCACCTGTTGGCGACGGATCTGCAGATCGGTGACCTGGCGAAGCTGACGGTTCCGCTTCCGCTTGCGCACGAGCGAGCGCACGTGGACCAGGTTCCAGGCGTAGGCGCCGAACAGGTCGCTGATGTTGCGCCAGCGCCCGGTGACCAGGGAGAAGGCCGCCTCGACCACGTTCAGCACGATCTGCTGGAAGAGGACGGCGACGACGAAGAAGAGCCCGTAGTTGCCCAGCACCATGCGCAGGCGGTGGCGACTCTGCAGGCGGCGGCGGTCGTCGGCCCGGCGCTCACCCAGGGCCTCGACGTGGCGCACGCAGGCCAGGGGGGCGACGACGACCCTGGCGCCGGCGATGTGGGCCCGCCAGCACAGGTCCATGTCCTCGCCGTGCAGGGTCATGTCCTCGTCGAACCCGCCCAGCTCCCGGAAGAGGTCCGAACGGACGAGGATGCAGCCGCCGGGCAGGGCGAACACGTCGCGGCCGCCGTCGTGCTGGGCCTGGTCGAGCTCGTCGCGCTCGGCGATGGGCGCAGGCGCGCCGAACTTGTCCGCGGCCAGGCCGACCTGCAACAGGCGTGAGGGGTCGTCCCAGCGCACGACCTTGGGCCCGACGATGCCGGCGTTGGCCCGGTAGGCCTCCTCGACCAGCAGGCGGACCGCCCCGGGCTCGAGGGCCACGTCGTCGTGGCACAGCAGGTAGAAGGACGCACCCTCGACCATGCGCAGGGCCTGGTTGGCGGCCCGTCCGTAGCCAGGATCGGTGCCCAGGCGACGGACGAACACGTCCCGCGAGGCACGCGCCACGCGCGGCGTCGGGTCCTTGTCGCTCGCCGCATCGATGACGAGGATGGACAGGTTGGGGTAGTCCTGTGCGACCAGCGAGGCCAGTGCGTCGTCGAACCACTGACCAGGGTTGTGGGTGACCACCACGGCCACCACGGACGGCACGACCGCAGCTGTGGTCGTCGGCTCCCCGTTGGGTTCCGGCTGATCCACGATGGGCGAACCTTAGCCCGCAGCGACACCCGGTTCGGGCATCGCCCCCCCTCCTAGGCTCGTGGCCATGACGACGGAACCGGCCACGCCGCCTTCTCCTGGCGACCACCACCCGGCCGAGCCGCTCGCCCTGGTGGCAAGGCGAGCACTGCACGTCGCCGTGGGGCTGACCGTGCTCGGGGTGCAGCAGTTCCAGGCCAACCGCCCTCAGATCGAGCGGGATCTCAACGACCTGCACCTGCCCGCCCTGGCCCGGGCCACCAGCACCACCGGCCGCTTCATCGAAGGGCGCATCAACCGCCTGCTGATCGGGGGCTCGTCGGGGTCGTCCGGCTCGTCGGGGTCGTCGGGCCCGTCCGGCACAGCCCGCTGACCGGGCCGAGCCGACGTCGCCGTGTTGCGCCTGGGCCTCGACGCCACCTCCCTGCTCGGCCCCCGCACCGGGATCGGCACCTACACCGCGGGGCTGGCCCGGGCCCTGGCTGACGCCGGCCGCGTCCACCTCACCCTCTTCGCGCTGACGTGGCGGGGCCGCGACGGCCTCGGCGCCGCCGCGGAGGAGCTCGGGGTGCGGGCCCGCATCGTGACCCGGCCGGCACCCGCCCGACCCCTGCGCGAGGCGTGGAAGCGGGCCGACCTGCCGCCGCTGGAGTGGTGGACCGGGCCCCTCGACGTCGTCCACGGGCCCAACTACGTCGTGCCCCCCACCCGCCGGGCCGCCCAGGTGGTCAGCGTGCACGACCTGACCCCCATGCTCTTCCCCGAGCTGTGCACCAGGGACACCCTCGACTACCCCCGCCTGGTGCGGCGGGCCGCGGACCGGGGGGCGACACTGCAGGTGGCCACCCACCAGGTGGCCCGCGAGCTGACCGACTGGTTGGGCCGCACCCCCGAGCGCCTGGCCGTGGTGCCCGTGGGTGCCCCCGCCCCCCAGGCCGGCGATGCCGCCGCCGGTCGGGCCCTGGCCGGCTTCGACCGCTACGTGCTCGCCCTGGGCACGGTCGAGCCCCGCAAGAACATGCCCCTGCTGGTCGAGGCCTTCGACCGGGCCGCAGGCGAGCGCCCGGGCCTGGGACTGGTCATCGCCGGCCCCCCGGGCTGGGGCGAGGACGAGCTGACCGCGGCCGTGGCCGGGGCCCACCACCGCGACTCGATCAACCGGGTCGGGTACGTGACGGTCGAGCAGCGCGGTGACCTGCTGCGGGGTGCCCGCTGCCTGGCCTACCCGTCGCGCTACGAGGGCTTCGGCATCCCCCCGCTCGAGGCCATGGCCACCGGCACCCCCGTGGTGACCAGCGACCAGGCCACCCTGGTCGAGGTGACGGGAGACGCCGCCCTGCACGCGGCCGTGGGCGACGCCGACGAGCTGGCTGCGGCCCTGGTCCGCCTGGACGGGGACGAGGACCTGCGGGAGATGTTGGTGGGACGGGGCCTGGCCTGCGCGTCCACCTACACCTGGGAGGGCATCGCCGCGGCCATGACCGACGTCTACGAAGCCGCCGGGCGCGACGGGCGCCACCGTATGCTGTCGCCGTGACGCCCCCGCGGCCCGCGCCGGCGGGTTCCCCCCTGCGAACGCTCGTGACCGGAGCCGGCGGCTTCGTCGGTCCCCACCTGATCGAGCACCTGCAGGCCAGCGGCGACCACGTCATCGCCGTCGCCCACCCTGACGGCCCCGACCTGCTCGACGCCGAGGGCTGGGGCCGGTTGCTCGAGGCCGAGCGCCCCGAGGTCGTCTTCCACCTGGCCGGGCAGAGCTCGGTGGCCGACTCGTGGACCGATCCCCGGGGCACGTTCCGCACCAACGCCGAGGGCACCCTCGTGGTGCTGGGGGCGTGCGCCGCCGCCGGGGTGCGCCGGGCCCTGGTCATCTCCAGCTCGGATGTGTACGGCCAGGTCGAGGAGGACGAGCTCCCCCTGACCGAAGAGTCACCGCTGCGACCGGCCACCCCCTACGCCGCCTCCAAGGCCGCCGCCGAGCAGGTCTGCGTGCAGGCCTGCGCCAGCGGGGCCGTGGACGCCATCCGCGTGCGGGCCTTCAACCACACCGGCCCCGGCCAGGGCCCCCGCTTCGTGGCCGCGGCGCTGGCTACGAGGGTTGCCGAGGCCGAGCGTGACGACCTCGACCGGGTGGTGGTGGGCAACCTGGCCGCCCGCCGCGAGTTCAGCGACGTGCGCGACGTGGTCCGCGCCTACCGCCTGCTGGCCACCCACGCCCGGCCCGGCGGCCTCTACAACGTGTGCTCGGGCCGCGACATCAGCATCGCCGAGCTGGCCGAACGCCTGGTGGCCATGGCCGACCGGCCCCTGCGGCTCGAGGTTGATCCCGCCCTGTTCCGCCCCGTCGAGGTGCCGGCCCTGAGGGGTGACGGGTCCCGCCTGGTGGGCGACACCGGCTGGCAGCCCACCATCCCCCTCGACCAGACCCTGGCCGAGATGCTGGCCGAAGCCCGCCAGCGGGTGCGGGCTCCCACCAGCGGCTGAGGGCTCCTACCAGCGGCTGAGGTCGGCCAGGGCCTGGCGGACCCGGGCCCGCCCGGGAGGATCGACCACGGTGGTGGCCAGGGCCACGAGCTCGTCGCGCCACTCCCCCACCACCCGGGCCACCAGACACGCCGTGCCCGGCACCCCGTCGAGCTCCTCGACCCAGCGCAGGTCGGCGGCCAACAGTTCGAGCCGGTGCTCCACCTCGGTGTAGCGGGCGGCGACGAGGGGCAGGCGCTCGGCCTTGGCCACCGGGTAGGTCGTGTCGGCCACCAGCTCGTGGGGCTCGACCCGGAACACCCCGGCCAGCAGCACCACGGTGCGCTCGTTGGGCCACGACATGCCCGCCTCGACGTGGGACAGGGCGACGCGGGACAGGCCGATGCGCTCGGCCAGCTGGCCCTGGGTCAGGCCCAGCTCGACGCGCAGCTTGGCCGCCCGACGTCCGAAGGCCTCCATGGCCCGCAGTCTCCCACGCTGGAGATCGACCCCGGTGCCAACCCAGTTGGCAGACGCCGTCCCCGGCGGGCGGTACAACTGCGCCCAATGGTCAAGCGTCGCGCGCTCATCACCGGTATCACCGGCCAGGACGGTTCCTACCTGGCCGAGCTCCTGCTCGAGAAGGACTACGAGGTCATCGGCATGGTCCGCCGGTCCTCCACCCTCAACTTCGAGCGGATCGCCCACATCCAGGACAAGGTCACCCTGGCTCCGGGGGACCTCCTCGACGAGGGGTCGATGATCGGGGTGATCAGCGAGCACCGACCCCACGAGGTCTACAACCTGGCGGCGCAGTCCTTCGTGCAGACGAGCTTCAACCAGCCCGTGCTGACCGGGGAGACGACGGCGCTGGGGGTGACCCGCCTGCTCGAGGCCATCCGCATCGTCGACCCCGCCATCCGCTTCTACCAGGCGTCGACGTCGGAGATGTTCGGCAAGGTGCAGGAGGTCCCCCAGACCGAGCGCACCCCCCTCTACCCCCGCTCGCCCTACGGCGTGGCCAAGGTCTACGGCCACTGGATCACCACCAACTACCGCGAGAGCTACGACCTGTTCGCGTGCTCGGGCATCCTCTTCAACCACGGCAGCCCCCGCCGGGGCCTGGAGTTCGTCGAGCGCAAGGTCAGCTACCACGTGGCCCAGATCAAGCTGGGCCTGGCCACCGAGCTGCGCCTGGGCAACCTCGACGCCCAGCGGGACTGGGGCTTCGCCGGGGACTACGTGGACGCCATGTGGCGCATGCTGCAACAGGACCAGCCCATCGACTACGTGGTGGCCACGGGCACCACCCACTCGGTGCGAGAGCTGTGCGAGCTCGCCTTCGGTCACGTCGGCCTCGACTACCAGGACTACGTGGTCCAGGACGAGCGCTTCTTCCGGCCCGCCGAGGTCGACCTGCTCGTCGGTGACCCCTCCATGGCCCGCCAGGAC
Source organism: Acidimicrobiales bacterium (assembly GCA_038255145.1). GTDB lineage: Bacteria > Actinomycetota > Acidimicrobiia > Acidimicrobiales > CAIXPF01 > WHTX01. The sequence goes on along the minus strand of JBBSLP010000018.1, from coordinate 77,729 downwards.
CTTGGGTGGGTGCCGTCCACACCCTTCGCCGAGCTGGTGGCCATGCTCGTCGACGCCGACATCGCCCTGCTCTCCGGCCGCGCCACCGCGGCCCGCTGAGCCCGGCCGTGATCACCATCCTCGCCGGAGGGGTCGGGGCGGCGAAGTTCATCGCCGGCCTGCAGCAGGTGCGGCCGCCGGCCGACCTGGTGGCCCTGGTCAACGTAGCCGACGACTTCGTCCTCCACGGCCTGCGCATCTCCCCCGACCTCGACACCGTCACCTACACCCTGGCCGGGGCGGTCAACCCGGAGACGGGCTGGGGCCTGGTCGGGGAGACGTGGGCGGCCATGACCGCCCTCGAGCGCTACGGCGGCGAGTCCTGGTTCCGCCTCGGCGACCAGGACCTGGCCACCCACCTGTACCGCACCCAGCGCCACAGCGAGGGGGCCACCCTCAGCGAGGTGACCGCCGAGATCACCCGGGCCTGGGGCATCGGGGTCAACGTCCTGCCCGTGACCGATGACCGCCTGGCCACCGTGGTGCAGCTGGCCGAGGGTGGCGAGATCGACTTCCAGGACTACTTCGTGCGCCTCCACCACGAGGTGGCCGTGTCCGGGGTGCGCATCGCCGGCGCCGGGGACGCCAGCCCCGCTCCCGGGGTGCTCGGCGCCATCGCCGCCTGTGAGGTCCTGGTCATCGCCCCCTCCAACCCCATCGTCTCCATCGGCCCGGTGTTGGCCGTGCCCGGGGTGCGGGCCGCGGTGGAAGGGGCCCGGGACCGCTGCGTGGCCGTGTCCCCCATCGTCGGCGGCGCGGCGTTGAAGGGCCCGGCGGCCCGCATGCTCGTCGAGCTCGGCCACGAGTCCTCGGTGGTGGGGGTGGCCCGCCTCTACCGCGACCTGTGCTCGGTGCTGGTCATCGACGAGGTCGACGCCGACCTGGCCGCTGCCGTGGAGGCCGAGGGTGTGCGCTGCGTCGTCGCCCCGACCATCATGAGGGACCCGGCCACCGCCGCCCAGGTGGCGGACACGGTGATCGGAGCGCTGGCACGGTGAACGAGCTGCGGATCTTCCCCCTCGAGACCATCCCCGAGATCCGGCCCGGTGACGACCTGGCCGGGTTCATCCACGAGGCCGCGGTGCGCGAAGAGCGGCCGCTGTTCGACGGTGACGTCCTCGTCGTCACCCAGAAGGTGGTGTCCAAGGCCGAGGACAAGCTCGTGCCCATCGACCCCGACGATCCGCTGTCGCACAAGCCCCTGGTCGAGGCGGAGTCGGTGCGCATCCTGCGCCGCCGTGGTGACCTCATCGTGTCCGAGACCAAGCACGGCTTCGTGTGCGCCAACGCCGGCATCGACCTGTCCAACGTGGACCGGGGCTACGCCGCCCTGCTGCCCGACGACTCGGACCGCTCGGCCCGGCGCATCCGTGACGGGCTGCGCCACCGGGGCGGGGTCAACTGCGCCGTCATCATCTCGGACACCTTCGGCAGACCCTGGCGCCGAGGCCTGACCGACGTGGCCATCGGCTGTGCCGGCATCCAGCCCATCGTCGACCTGCGGGGCACCGAGGACTCCAAGGGCCGGGTCCTGCACGTCACCGAGGTGTGCGTGGTCGACGAACTGGCCAGCGCGGCCGAGATGGTCATGGGCAAGGCCACGGGCATCGCCGTCGCCGTGGTGCGCGGCGTCGACCGGGCCTGGCTGGGCGAAGGCTCGGTCCACGAGCACATCGTCCGCAACCCCTCCGAAGACCTCTTCCGCTGACGGCCCGGCCCGTGCGTCGGCAGGGGACCGGGGCGGCGGGGGTCTGGTTCCGTGGCTGCTGGGCTCAACTGCTGCTGATGAAGGGGCGCTCGGTGTGATGCGACCCCGGTGCCAGGTGCGGCCGGCGCTGACCGACGCAGGGTGACCGGACAGCCGCCCCGGGCGCAGATGGCGATGAATAGGGCCTGACCTGGTCGGCGGTGGTCGACACCGACAGCGCACGCTGAGCGCCGGGCGAACCGTGTTGCGTCACCCGATCTGGCCACCGAGACGCCAGCCCACCTTTCGCGAAGGATCGTGAACCGCCCAGGTACACCACCTTTCGCGGAACGGCTCGACCGGCGGTGATCAGCTGGCGTCGCGGGCGCGGAACCAGTCGACGACGGTCTTGATGCCCGACTCCAGGCCCATCTGGGGGGCCCAGTCGAGGGTGGCGCGGGCCTTGCGGTTGTCGAGCACGTTGCGGTCGAGCTCACCGGCCCGGGCCGCCTCGCGCCGGGCGTGGCGGTCGACGCCGGCGGCCGAGGCCATCACGTCGTAGAGGTGGTTGACCGAGGTCTCCTCACCGGTGCCGATGTTGAACAGCTGGCCGGCACCTCGGGTCGCGGCCCGGGCGAAGGCGTCGACCACGTCGTCGACGTAGACGAAGTCCCGGGTCTGCTCGCCGGAGCCGAAGATGGTGCACTCGCGGTCGGCCAGCAGCAGGCCGGTGAAGATGGCGATGACGCCGGCCTCGCCGTGGGGATCCTGGCGGGGGCCGAAGACGTTGGCCAGGGCCAGGGACGTCCACTCCAGACCGTGCAGGGCCTCGTACGCCCGCAGGTAGTCGGTGACGACCTTCTTGGCCACGCCGTAGGGGGAGAGCGGGCCCTGGGGGTGGCTCTCGTTCACGGGCAGGTCCTCGGGGGCGGGCTCCCCGTAGATGGTGCCCCCCGACGAGGCGAAGACGACCTTGCGGGCACCGGCGGCCCGGGCCCCGTCGAGCACGTTGACCGAGCCGATCACGTTGACCATGGCGTCGTAGAACGTGTCGGTCACCGACACCCGCACGTCGGCCTGGGCGGCGAGGTGGAAGACGACCTCGGGACCGGCGGCGCCGATGCGCTCGACCACACCCCGCTCGCGGATGTCGGCCTCGATGAACTCGAAGCGGTCTCCGTGGCTCCGGGCATCGACGAGGTTGTGCACGCCGCCGGTGGCCAGGTTGTCGAGGGCCACCACCTCGTGGCCGTCGCCGAGCAGCCGGTCCACCAGGGTCGAGCCGATGAACCCGGCCCCTCCGGTCACGAGCGCCTTCATAGCTTCCTCCACCGTCACGATCGATCACGCGGCGTGGAATCGACCACGCAGGGCGTCAGGCTACGGCCGCAACCGGCGATTCACGCCGAGGCGGCGGGCAGGCGGACGCCCCGGTGCTCACCGGTCGACACCGTCTGTCCGTCACCGATGACCGAGCCCTCGAGCAGGTGGGTGTCCGCCGCCACCACCGCCCCTTCGCCGACCACGGAGTCCACGACCGAGGAGCCCTCGCCGATGCGGGCCCCGGGCAGCAGGACCGACGCATGGACCCGGGCCCCGGTGCCGACCACGGCGCCGGCCATGAGCACGGATCCCGACACCGTGGCCCCATCGGCCACGGTGGCGCTGGGATGGCGGTAGCTGCCGGCGTCCCCGAGGCGGGCGGCCAGGTCCAGCTGCACCTGGACGTAGCAGCCCGGTGTGCCGGCATCGATCCAGTACCCCTGGTCACGCACGGCGTACAGCGAACCCGCGGCCACGAGCTGGGGGAACGTCTCCCGTTCGATGGAGACGCGGCGATCGCCGGGGATGCGCTCGAGCACCGACGGCTCGAGCACATAGGTACCGGCGTTGATCCAGTCGGTGGGTGCGGTGCCCGCAGGCGGCTTCTCGATGAAGGCCTCCACCCGGCCCGCCCCGTCGATGGGGACGACGCCGTAGCGGGACGGGTCGTCGACCCGGGCCAGCTGGATGGTGGCCTCGGCCCCCGTGGCGTCGTGGGCGGCGACGAGGGCCGTGAGGTCGACGTCGGTGATGCAGTCACCGTTCACCACCACGAAGCGCTCGTCGGCCAAGCGGCCCTCGTGGGCGGCGAAGCGGATGGCGCCGGCGGTGTCGAGGGGCTCGGCCTCGACCGCGTAGCGCAGGCGCACCCCGGCGCACAGGTCGTCGGGGTACGCCCACCGGAACGCGTCGGGCAGGTAGCCCAGCGAGAGCACGACCTCGTCGATGCCGTGGAGCGCCAGGTGCTCCACCACCCACTCGATCATGGGCCGATCGAGCAGGGGCAGCATCTGCTTGGGACGGGTCAGGGTGAGCGGTCGGAGGCGGGTTCCGAAACCCCCGACGAGGACGATGGCTCGCATGGCTCCCGGGAACGCTCGAGGGACGGGCAGGTCACGACCTGTCGGTGAGACTACCGGCCCATCACCCGCCTGACGTGCTGGTCGTCGCCGCCACCGTCGTCGTCGTGTCGCCGACGGCCGTGGTCGTCGTGGCGCCATCGCCGGTGGGCGCCGACGTCGTGGTCGACGTCGGATCGACGTCGCTCAGGTTGTCGAGCGTGGGCACGCTGTCGGGCTTAGGGATCTCGGTCCCCTCGGGCACGAAGGCCAGGGTGAAGGCCATGCGGTCGTTGGTGAAGCGGGCGCCGGCGATGTCCTTGTAGATCAGCTTGGGCGGGACGTCTTCGTTGGCGTCCTTCCACTCGGCCAGGACCACCTTGCCGGGCTGGCCGTCGTCGCAGAGCTGGCCGTTCTCGAAGGTGCCACTCGTGCCCGGGAGCACGATCTTGCTGTTGGTGACCTCGACCTTGGTCTCGTAGAGGAAGTCACCGAGGTTGGACTTCTCGCCCGCGGCCACCGACGAGAACGGGTGGATGTGGATGATGCCGTCCTCGTGGGTGTGCACGCCGCGGGCATCGCCGCGCAGGTCGGTCACGTTGGGCTGGAAGGCGGGACCGGCCGTCGAGTCGGGGTTGGTGTCGCACGTGTAGATGCCGAACGCGGCGTGCCAGTGCTCGACGCCGAGGCGGGGCAGGGCGTTCGCCGCGCTGACCCGGCGATCACGGCCGAAGAAGATGACCAGGGTGCCGAGCAGCACGATCATGGCGATGGCGATGGGGTAGCCGAGGCTGCGGCCCTGGCCGGGACGGGTCCGCCGGCCGGACGAGCGCGCCGCCTTGGCGACCTTCTTGGTTGACGAGGAGGGGGGCATGGCCTGTGCAGATTAGCCCGGGGCCCCGCCCATGCCGGCGCGCCCATCCCGTGGCCCCGCCATGGGGTCAGCCACGGGCGGCCCGGCGGGCCACCAGCTCCTCGAACAGCTCGGCGTAGGCTCGGCCCACGGCGTCGGGCGAGGCCCACCCTTCCACGAATCGGCGGCCCGCCGCTCCCTGTCGTTCGCGCCCGGCGGGGTCATCGAGCAAGCGCTCCAGGCCGGTCAGGAAGGCCCGGGGGTCGTCCGGGCCTACGGCCACGCCGGCGTCGGCCCGTTCCACGGTGCGGGCCACCTCGGTGCCCTCGTCCACGGCGGCGAGCACGGGCCGACCGGCGGCAAGGATGGAGTAGAGCTTGGACGGCACCGAGGATCGGGCCAGGCCCCGGCGCAGGGGGATGAGGTGGATGTCCCCGGCGGCCAGCACCTGGGCCAGCCGCTCCCGGGGCTGCATGCCCACGAAGCGCACGTTGCCCAGGCCGGCGGCGGACGCCTGCAGGTCGGCCAGGGCCGATCCGCCGCCGTTGACGACGAAGACCACCTCGGGCCGACTGACCTCGAGCTGGCGGGCCGCGTGCACGACGAGGTCGAAGGACTGGGACAGGCCCACGTTGCCGGCGTACATGACCACGGTGCGACCCTCGAGGCCGAACTCGCGGCGGTAGTCGCCCTCGCGGTCGAGCACGCCGACGGCCTCGGTGTCCACGAAGTTGGGGATGACCCGCACCTTGGCGGCATGGCCAGCCTTGCCCCGGCCCAGCTTGGCCCGCACGTTGTCAGCCAGGTCCTCCGACAGCACGGTCACCGCGTCGGCCCGCCGGTAGACGAAGCGCTCGAGGCGGGAGGCGGCGGCGATCACCCGCTCGTTGCGCAACACGCCGAGCTCCACGGCCACGTCGGGGAAGATGTCCTGCACGTTGAACACCAGGGGCACCCCGAAGCGCCGGGCCGCCAGCCAGCCAGCCGGCCCCAGGGTCAGCGGGGGCGACATGGCCAGCACCACGTCGGGCCGATGGCGGTCGGCCAGGGCGGCTCCGGTGACCAGGGCGGTGAAGCCCCCGAAGGCCAGGGCCCGGGCGGGGACGTTGCCCTTGTCGGTGGGGAACGGGTGCACCCGGGTCACCGAGCCGACCTCGTCCTCGGCGCGACGCAGCGGACGACCGGTCCAGCCCTCCTCCACCCGGTGGTGCTGGTACCAGGGCAGGGCGGTGACGATGTCGAGCCGGTGACCCCGGCGGGCCAGGGCCCGGGCGATCGACGTCATGACCTCACCCGTGGGCGCGACGTCGGGGGCGTAGTGCGGGCACAGCACGAGGATGTTCAACAGGGACCTCCGCCGGCGGCACACCGGTAGGCCTCGGCCCACGCGTGCGCCGAGCGCTGGGGGTCGAACGATGCTGCCCGGGCCCGCCCCGCGGTGGCCAGCCGCGCCCGGACCTCGGGATCTGTGGCCACCTGGGCCAGCGTCGCCGCCCACGCGGCAGGATCGTCGGGGTCCACGAGCACGCCGCCGTCGCCCACCACCTCGGGCAGGGCGGTGGCCCGGGCCGCGACCACGGGACAACCCACGGCCATGGCCTCGAGCACGGGCAGGCCGAAGCCCTCGTACCGAGACGGGAAGGCCAGGGCCGCGGCGCCCGCCAGCAGGGCGTCGAGGTCGGCCCGGGGGATGCGGCCCAGGCGGTGGACCCGACCGGCCAGGTCGGGCTGCGCGGCCCGGGCGACCACCGCGGCCTCGGCGGGGCCGGCTCCCCCCGTCAGCACCACGTGGAGGTCGGGCACCCGGGCCACGGCGTCCAGCAGCACCCCGTGGTTCTTGTGGGGGTAGGTGATGGCCGGGTAGATGACGTAGCTCCCGGGCACGCCGTGGCGGGCCCGGGCCGCCGCCACCTCGGCGTCAGAGACGGCTGTGGCCGCCGGCGCGGCCAGGCACGGGGGCACCTGGACGGTACGGGCGATGTCGGTGCCACAGCGGATCACGACCTCGTCGAGCACCCAACGGGTCGAGGCCACGACCACGTCGGCCCTGCGGGCCGACCACGGCAACATCGTGCCCAGCCAACGTCGCTTGGCCAGGGAGAAGTTCTCGGGCATCTGCAGGGGCTGGGTGTCGTGCACGGTCAGCACCCGGGGCCCGGGCCCCAACGGGGGCACGACCCCGCCGCCGTGGTGGACGACGTCGAAGCCGCCCCGGGCGCACTGGGCCGCCAGCCACGAGGTCTCCGCCGCCACCCGGGCCGCCTTGAGCCGACCGGGCAGGCGCAGGGTCACCATGGGGAACGCCGCGGCCAGCTCGGGATGGGCGACGGGCAGGCTGTCGAGGCCGAAGACCGTGAGGTCGAGATCAGGCAGGGCGGCCCGGCCCAGCGCGACCAGGCAGCGCACGAGGTACTCCTCACTGCCGCCGACGACGCCGGGCACCAACCACAGCAGGTTGACCGCCACCCGCAGTGGGACCGTCCTCATGCTGACCTCATGCTTGCACCTCGTGGTAAGCGGACAGGGTGAGCTCGGCCGTGCGTTCCCAGGTCAGCTCGGCGGCCCGACGGCGACCGGCGGCGACCAGGGAGGCGGCCAGCGCTTCGTCCCCCAGGATCTGGGCCACAGCATCGGCCACCGCGGCGGGGTCGTGGGGATCGACGGCCAGACCGGCGCCACCGGTGACGACCTCTTCGGTGGCCGTTCCCATCGAGGTCACCACGGGGGTGCCCTGGACCAGGGCATCGGCCACCGGGAGGCCGAAGCCCTCCATGAGGCTGGGGTAGCAGAACACCGAGGCCCCCGCGGTGACGGCGTCGAGCTCGTCGGTGGGCAGGAACCCCAGCAACCGGGCCCGCTCCCCCAGCGGCCGCACCAGCTCGGCCAGGTCGACGTGCCAGCCCGGGGGGCCGACGAGCACCAGGTCGAGGTCGGCGCGGTGCAGGCGACGGAAGGCGTCGACCACGACGGGCAGGTTCTTGCGGGGCTCGGCCGTGCCCACCCACAGCACGTAGGGGCGGGTCAGGTCGTGACGGGCCCGCACCCGGGCCACGGCCTCGGCGGACGCCGGCCGACCCCGCACCCCCAGGGGCACCACCCGCAGCCGGGCCGGGTCGAGCCCGGCCCCCTCGCAGTCACGCCGGGTGGCTTGGGACGAACACAGCACGATGTCGGCGTCGCGGCGGGTCAGGGCCAGGGCCCGCAGGAAGAAGCGCATGCCGTGACGGGTGTAGCGGCTGGGGTCGGCCAGGAAGGCCAGGTCGTGCACGGTGACGACCAGGGGGGCACGACGCGGGGGCACGGCCACCCCCGTGGCGTGGATCACATCCACCGGTCCCGTGACCCGCTGCACGTCCGGCGCCCGCAACCCGTGCCAGGCCTCGTACAGGGCCACCCGGGGCAAGGGCAGGTGGCGCACGGGCACGGGGGGCGCCCAGGAGGCTTGCGGGGGCTGGGGGTGGCGGGCAGCCACGCCGACGACGTCCACATCGGGCTGGGCCGCGAGGTGGCGGGCCACCTCCAGGGCCGCGGTCGCCGTACCTCCGGGCACGCGGTGCCAGCACTGCTCGAGCGTGTAGGCGATGCGCACCGGCGGGCAGTGTGGCGCGCCCCGCCTCCGACTGCCAGCCCTGAACGCCGGACGCGGGCCGGCCGCCGGACCACGGGGTCCGACGGCCGGTGCACCAGAGGTGGTGGGGAGCATCAGCGCCCGCCCTTCACCTGGGCGTCAGATCACAGGCCAAGCTTGGCCGCGAACCACGGCGCCGTCTTCTCCAGCCCTTCCCGCAGGGCGATCTGGGGCTCGAAGCCGAGCACCTTGCGGGCCAGGGTGAGGTCGGGGCGACGCTGGGTGGGATCGTCCACGGGGAGGGACTCGTAGACGATCTCCGAGGTCGAGTTCGTCACCTCGAGGACGAGCTTGGCCAGCTCGAGCAGGGTGAACTCACCGTCGTTGCCGATGTTGACCGGGCCCACGTAGTCCGAGTCGAGCAGGGACAGGATGCCCCGGACCTCGTCGTCGACGTAGGTGAAGCTGCGGGTCTGGGTCCCGTCGCCATAGATGGTCAGGGGCTCGCCGGCCAAGGCCTGGACGATGAAGTTGGAGACCACCCGGCCGTCCTTGGGGCGCATGCGGGGGCCGTAGGTGTTGAAGATGCGCACGATGCGCACGTCGACCTCGTGCTCGCGGTGGTACGCCATGGTGATGGCCTCGCCGAAGCGCTTGGCCTCGTCGTAGACACCGCGGGGGCCGACGGGGTTCACGTGGCCCCAGTACACCTCGGGCTGGGGGTGGACCTGGGGGTCCCCGTAGACCTCGGAGGTGGAGGCCAGGAAGAACCGGGCCTTCTTCTCCTTGGCCAGGCCCAGGCAGTTGTGGGTGCCCAGGGCCCCGACCTTGAGGGTCTGGATGGGCATCTCCAGGTAGTCCTTGGGCGACGCCGGGCTGGCGAAGTGGAGGATGGCGTCCACGTGACCGGGCACCCAGACGTACTTGGTGACGTCGTGGTAGAGGAACGTGAAGCCCCGCTGCCCGATCAGGTGCTCGAGGTTGGAGACATCCCCGGTGACGAGGTTGTCGATGGCGACGACCTCGTCACCCCGATCGTGGATCCAGGTGCAGAGGTGCGAACCCAGGAAGCCGGCGCCGCCGGTGACGACGATCCTTGCCACGGTGTCAGCCCCGCCCGATGCCCTGGTAGCTGAAGCCCCGACGCAGCAGCGCCGAACGCTCGAGCAGGTTGCGGGTGTCGACCACGCGGGGGTTACTCATGACGCTCTTGACCTTGTCCATGTCGAGCCACTTGAACTCGTCCCACTCGGTGAGCACGACGAGCACCTCGGCATCCTCCGCCGCAGCGTAGGGGTCGGACACGACCTGCAGGCCGGGCAGGGGGGTGGACACGGCGGGATCGTAGGCCCGGATCTCGGCCCCCATGGCCGACAGGCGGCCGAGGATCTCGAGGGCGGGCGAATCGCGCAGGTCGTCGGTGCGGGCCTTGAAGGTCAGCCCCCAGGCGCCGATGCGCACGCCCTTGACCGAGCCGCCGGCCATCTTGACCACCTTGTCGGCGGTGCGCTCGAACTGCTCGTCGTTGACCTCGACCACGCCCCGCAGCAGCTTGAAGTCGTAGCCGGCGTCCTCGGCGATGCGCACCAGGGCCTTGGTGTCCTTGGGGAAGCACGACCCCCCCCAACCGGGGCCGGGGCGGAGGAACTCGTGGCCGATGCGGCGGTCGTAGCCCATGCCCAGGATGACGTCGTTGACGTCGGCGCCCACGTTCTCGCAGATCACCGACACGGCGTTGATGAAGGAGAGCTTGGTGGCCAGGAAGGCGTTGCAGGCGTACTTGATGGTCTCGGCCGAGGCGGGATCGGTCACCATGAGGGGAGCGGGGACCTTGACGTACAGCGAGGCGACGCGCACGGCGGCAGACTGGTCGTCGGCCCCGATGACCACCCGGTCGGGCTGCAGGAAGTCCTGCACGGCCGAACCCTCACGGAGGAACTCGGGGTTGGACACCACGGCGATGTCGGCCCGACCCAGGGCCCGCTCGACGACCCGGGTGGAGCCCACGGGCACGGTCGACTTGTTGATGACCACGGCGTCGGGCGGGAGCACAGGGCCGATCTCGCGAGCGGCGGCCTCGATGTAGGAGAGGTCGGCGGAGCCGTCCATGCTCTCGGGGGTGGGCACGCACAGGTAGGCGAACTCGGAGTGGCGGGCGGCGTTGGCCGCGCCGACCACGAACTTGAGCCGGCCCGAAGCCCGACCCTCCTCGACGACGCGATCCAGGCCGGGCTCGAGGATGGGGATCTCGCCCCGGTTGAGCCGGGCGATCTTGTTCTCGTCGATGTCGGCGCAGATGACGTCGTGGCCGAGGTGCGCGAAGCACGCCCCGGTCGTGAGGCCTACGTAACCGGTACCGATGACTGCGATCTTGCCCATGGGGGGTTCCGCCTTTCGTGTGTGGCACTGGGGGGTTCGAGGACCGGACGGCGCTCATCCGAACGCCCCCGCAGCCCGGGCGACGGCGCCAGGGGACCGGGCTGCGTACGCCAGGTCGGAGCGGGCCGTCGCAGGCGCCGAGGTCCTTTCTACCGGCGGTGTCGGAGCACTCCACCGGTCGATGTGCCCACCGTTCGTCCACGTTCACCCTCCTTGGGGGTGCCGGAGCCGCTTTCGGGGCCGCCGTGGACCCGGCCCCGGTGGGCGCGGCCCTCAGGGGCAGATGTCCGTGCGGCCCTCGCCGGGCACCACGCCGACGCCCGTCGTCGACGTGGTGGACTCGGCCACCGCCGTCGTCGTGGTCGCCCCCGGAGCCGCCGTCGTCGTCGGGGCGGGGTCGGGCCGGATGCCGGCGAAGTCGTTGCCGGTGATGAAGACGACGGGCACCGCACCCGTGAGGGTGGCGTCCTCCTGCAGGGTGGCCCCGGCCACCAGGTAGCGCGACAGCAGGGTGGCTGCGGCCTTCGACCCCGGCGCGTACTGGATCACGCTCCTGGGGTAGCTGGCCTCGGGGGCGTCACCCACGTCGGCCACGTCGAAGCCCACGCCTCTGAGGCTTTCGGCCGTGGTGCTGCCCTCGCTGGGCCGGCCACTGCCGTTGAGCACCGTGACCTGCACGGCCTGGGGCGAGTCCGCAGGCACGTCGAGGCCCCGGAACTTGTCGAGGATGGGCTTGAGCTCGCTCTCGATGGGACGCACGATCGAGGTGCCGTCCGCCGTCGAGTCGATGTAGACCGGCATCGGGTTGAGCTCGAGGTTGGCGGGGTCGAAGGACCGGAACTTGCGGGCCAGGGCGATGATGTCCTGCGGGCTGAGTTGATCGTCGACGGTGACGCTCTTCAGGGCGACGTTGACGATGCTGTCCAGCGTGAAGGGGTTGCGGGCCCCCTTGACCACGGCCCGCTGCAGGGCCCGGCGGATGAAGTCCTGCTGGCGCCGGATGCGGGACAGGTCAGCCGAGGGGTCCTCGTACCACTCGCCGTCCTCGTAGTACTCGAGGTGTCGGGAGCGCACGTAGTCCAGGGCCTGGGTGCCCTTCAGGCGGACGCAGCCGGGCTCCTCGATCGACAGTCCGGTCCACTCGTCACGCACGGGCTTGTCGAAGGGGATGTCGACCCCGTCCACGGCGTCGACCAAGCCCTGGAACTGCATGAAGTCCACCTGGACGTAGTGGTTCACGGGCACGTCGAAGTTGGACTGGATGGTGTTGATGAGCAGGTCAGGGCCGCCGAAGGGCAGGGCGGCGTTGATCTTGGCCTTGGTGCCGGTGTCGCCCAGGGTCAGCCACAGGTCACGGGGGAAGGACAACAACCGGGCCGTGGCGTTGCCGGGGTCGAGGCGGAGCAACATGATGGTGTCCGAGCGCTGGCCGCCATCGCGGTCCTGCATGCGGGGGTCATCGGCGTCGAGGCCCTCCTCGCTGTCGGTGCCCACCAGCAGGATGTTGACGGGTTCGCCCACGTCGGCGTCGTTGTCCGGGGTCGACAGCACCGCACCCAACGAGATGCGCTGGAGGTTGTTGACCTTGGTGCGCACGTAGCCCAGGCCGGCGGCGGCGCTGAAGCAGGCCAGTACCACCAGCACGTTGAGCCCGATGAGCAGGCGCTGAGGCCAGGTGCGCCGCATCTTGGCGCCATCGGGCAGGGGGACCACGACGGGAGAAGGTACCAGCCACCCCGCCCGGTTCCCGATCGGGCCCGTGGCGTCGGCGCGCCGGTAGCGTCGGACCCGTGCGACAGACCGGTGGACGACCCTGACCAGCGGCGAGCGGAACGGACGACTGGCGGGGCGGGTGGCGCTCGTGACCGGCGCAGGCAGTGGCATCGGCTTCGCCGTGTGCCGCGCCCTCATCTCCGAGGGGGCCACGGTGGCCCTCAACGACATCGACCCGGCCCGGGCCGCCCAGGCCTCGGCCGACATCAACAGCGAGTTCGACGCCGAGCACGTGCTGCCCTTCAGCGCCGACGTGGCCGACCCGTCGGCGGTCCGCCAACTGGTGGCCGAGGTCGACAGCCGCTGGGGCCGCCTTGACCTGGCCGTGGCCAACGCCGGGGTGACCCAGTTCAAGGCCTTCCTCGACGAGGAGCCCGCCGATCTGCGCCGACTGATCAGCGTGAACTTCGAGGGTTCCTTCTTCACCGCCCAGGCCGCGGCCCGGGCCATGGTGGCCCGCGCCGTGGCCGGACGCATCGTCTTCGTCGGCTCGGCCATGGGCGAGCGGGCCGTGCCCGGCCTGTCGGGCTACGGCGCCACCAAGGCGGCGTTGACCCACCTGGCCACGGTGCTGGCCGTCGAACTGGCCGGCCACGGCATCACCGTGAACTCCATCGCCCCCGGAGCCACGCTGACCGAGCGCACCGCCCTGGAGCACCCCGACTACGAGGAGGCCTGGGTGGCGGTCACCCCCAACGGCCGGGTGGGCCGGGTCGACGACGTGGCCAACGCCTTGCTCTTCCTGGCCTCACCCGACTCGGGCCACATCACCGGCCAGACCCTGGTCATCGACGGTGGGTGGTCCAGCCGGGCCCCCGTCCCCGAGGGCTACTGAGCCCAGGACGGGCGGTGCTCAGAGCGGGCGGAGGTGGACGACGTCGCCGGCGGCGATGGGGACGAGGTCGCCGGTGCCCGGGTCGATGAGCAGGTGGCCGTCATCGTCGATGTCGACGGCCTCGGCCTTGACCACCCCACCTTCGAGCTCGACGCTGACCTGGCGGCCGATGGTGGCGGACAGGCGCCGGTAGCGGGCCGCCACCTGGTCCCCGGTCACCACGTCGAGGAGCTCGTCGAAGCGGCGCAACACGCCGACGAGCAGGGCCTCGCGGTCCACGGGGCGTCCGCACAGGTCGGCCAGGGTCACGGCCCGGTCGGCCACCTCGGCGGGCAGGGGGCCACCGGTGTTGAGGCCCATGCCGATGACGACCACGTCGAGGCGGCCCGAACTGCTCGACGACTCGGCCAGGATCCCCGCCACCTTGCGGTCGTCGCCCCGCGACACCACGTCGTTGGGCCACTTGAGGCCGACGTCGGCACCGAAGTCGCGACGGCAGGCGTCGGCGGCAGCCACGCCGAAGGCCATGGTCAGCCGGCCCAACTGGCTGGGTTGCAAGCCCAGGGGACCGGGGCGGACCAGCACCGACACCATGAGGGCGGCTTCGGGTTCGGTCACCCAGGTGCGACCCCGTCGACCCCGCCCCGCGCTCTGGTGGTCGGTCACCCGCACCAGGCCGTCTACAGGCTCGCCCTCCGGCGCGGCAGCTGCCGCGGCCAGCAGATCTGCGTTGGTGGAGCCCGTCTCGGCCCCCCATTCCACGCTATGGAAGCGGGTTCCAGAGAGAACTGATCTGGCGTCGTCCCCCAGCGTGCGGCTTATCATGCGGTGTGTTCTCCAAGGTGTTGATCGCAAACCGTGGTGAGATCGCCGTGCGGGTCATCCGCGCCTGCCAGGAGTTGGGCGTCCGCACCGTGGCGGTCTACTCCGAGCTGGACCGCGACGCTCTCCACGTCCGACTGGCCGACGAAGCGTACGCGTTGGGCGGCAAGACGGCGGCCGAGAGCTACCTCAACACCGAGGCCATCCTCGACGCCATCGAGCGCTCCGGTGCCGAGGCGGTGCACCCCGGCTACGGGTTCTTCTCCGAGAACGCCGACTTCGCCCGGGCCATCGAGGCCAAGGGCGTGACCTTCATCGGTCCGCCCCCTGCGGCCATCGAAGTCATGGGCGACAAGATCTCCGCCCGCCTGGCGGCGGAGAAGGTGGGGGTCCACGGCGTCCCCGGGACCACCGACCTGATCACCGACGTGGCCCAGGTCCACGCCTTCGGCCGTGAGTACGGCTACCCCATCGCCATCAAGGCCGCCTACGGCGGTGGCGGGCGGGGCATGAAGGTGGTGGCCGACGAGGCGTCGGCCCAGGCCGCCATCGACTCGGCCCAGCGCGAGGCCAAGGCCTACTTCGGGCGCGACGAGATCTACATGGAGCGCTACCTCACCAAGCCTCGCCACATCGAGGTGCAGGTGATGGCCGACCAGCACGGCAACTGCCTCTACCTGGCCACCCGGGACTGCTCGGCCCAGCGTCGCCACCAGAAGCTGATCGAAGAGGCCCCCGCCGCCGGCATCCCCGACGAGATCCTCAAGGCCATGGGCGAAGCCGCCGTGGCCGTGGCCCGGGGCTGTGACTACGTCAACGCCGGCACCGTCGAGTTCCTCTACGAGGACGGTGGCTTCCACTACCTGGAGATGAACACCCGCCTCCAGGTCGAGCACCCCGCCACCGAGCTCGTCACCGGGCTCGACCTGGTCGAGCTGCAGCTGCGGGTGGCCTCGGGCGAGCCCCTGCCCCTCACCCAGGACGAGGTCCGCATCGACGGCCACGCCATCGAGGTGCGCATCAACGCCGAAGACCCGGCCGGCGGGCGCTTCCTGCCCTCGCCCGGGCCCATCACCAAGCTGGTGCTGGCCCAGGGCCCGGGCGTGCGCTGGGACGGCGGCTACGAGGCCGGCGACCAGATCAGCCAGTTCTACGACAACCTGATCGGCAAGCTGGTGGTGTGGGCCAAGGACCGGCCCACGGCCATCGCCCGCACCCTGCGGGCCCTCAACGAGATGACCGTGCACGGCGTGGCCACCACCATCGTGGCCGACGTGGCCATCCTGTCCCACCCCGACTTCGCCGCCCTCGAGCACTCCACCAAGTGGGTCGAGGAGGTCCTCGACCTCAAGGGCGTCAAGGCCGACAAGGGCACGCCCCCCGCCCCCGTCGAGGGCGAGGACGGTCCCCGGGTGCAGCGCGACATCGACGTCGAGGTCAACGGCAAGAAGTTCGCCGTCAAGATGTGGGTGCCCGAAGGCCAGGCCGTGGCCGCACCCGCGGCCGGCGGGGCCAAGGCGGCCCGGCCCCGGCGGGCGGCTGGCGGCGGCGGCGCGGCGGCCGGTGGCGGCTCCGGTAGCGTCACGGTGCCCATGCAGGGCACCATCGTCAAGGTGCTGGTGGCCGTGGGCGACGAGGTCACCGAGGGCCAGGCCGTGTGCGTGCTCGAGGCCATGAAGATGGAGAACCAGATCAACGCCGAGAAGGCGGGCAAGGTGACCGAGATCAAGGTCACCACCGGCCAGACGGTGGGCGCCGGCGACGTCGTCATCGTCATCGCCTGAAGGCGGAGCTGTGGTGGCGTCGTCCGACGGCGCGTCAAGGGCCGTCCCCCCGATTGGGGAAAGTTCTAGCGGGTGCAGGCGGCGAGTCCGCCCCGATGTCGAGCGCAACGGTCGACAGACGGGCAGACTGGGTTCATGCGGGCGGGACACATGCGAAAGCACTTCTTCACAAGCGCGATGGTCGGATGTCTGGCCATCGGTGCCGTCACCTCGGCTGCCGGCGCCCAGACGGTCACGTCACCGGACCCGGCCACGCCGGCGGACACGGTGGCGCCCAGCGCGGCCTCCGAAGCCCTGCAGCGGGCGTCCGGGGTCATCGCCCCGGGCACGTCGCGGGCCTTCGACGTCGACCTGGCGGTGAACGACCTGGCCGTCATCTGGGCGGCCAACACCGGAGCGGCCGGTGGCCCGGCGTTGCGACTGCGCTTCATGCGCTGGGGCTTCGCCGAGGGTTCGGGCGCCCTGACCAACGTGGTGGTGGGCACCATCACCGTGGCCAGCGGGGCATCGGCGCCGCTGAACCAGGTGGCCACGACGTCGTCCCGCTTCCAGCTCGTCGTCGACGCCCCGGGGGCGACGGGCAGCGTGCCCTTCTCCCTCGACCCCACCATCACCCCGAGCACGGTGTCCGCCATCGAGCACCCGGGCCAGGGGCCCGGTGCGGTGGCCCACATCACGGGCACCTCGCCCGACAGCCGCGACGTGCGCTACCTGAGCGAGCCCGCCACCAGGCTGACCCGGTGGCGCATCGACCTGGCCGCCGGTGACAACGTGGCCTTCAAGGTCGACAACCTGGGCTACGACAAGCCGTCCACGTCCCTGGTGGCCTGCCTGCTGGGTCCGGGCGGCAACGAGGTGGCCACGGTGACGGTGCCCTCGGGTGCCAGCGGCATCCTGCGCTACGCCGTGCCCAGCCAGGGCCACTACACCCTGGACACGGGATGTCGGCCTGGTGCCCCCACCGCGGCCTTCCAGCCCTACTACACGCCTCGTCCCGGGCGGGTGCCCGGTTCGACGAGCTTCGTGGCCGCCGGGCGACTCGTCCCCCGGGCCGGCACGCAGAACGGCGGCGCCCTCGAGCGCTACTGGCGCATCGACCTCGTGGCCGGTCAGACCCTCGACATCTGGTTCGCCCCCACCGACCCCGAGGTCGGCCAGGGCACGCTGTGCATCGAGGGCCCCTCCCCCACCGGCGGCCTGGGCCAGGTGGCCGCCCTGCCCACCCCCCGGGGCACCTCGGGTCACCTGGTGATGGTGGCCCCCGTGCCCGGCCGCTACGTGATCAACGGGGCCTGCAACCCCGGTGAAGGCCTGTTCGAGATGTTCGTCAACTAGCCCTCGCTCCAGCAAACGCCGACCAGCGCCCCCTGACCCTCGGTCCGGGGGCGCTGTCGCGTCCGGCTCCAGAGCCGGGGCCGATGGGCTCATCGGCTGGCGGCGGCCACCGCTCCACCATCCGGCCATGCCTGAACTGCTGTTGACCGTGGCCGGCATCGCCGGCGTCATCGGGCTGACCTCGGCCACGGGGTCGGCCATCTCCGCGCTCATGGCCCGCTGCTGGCCGACCGGCTCGTCAGACGCCGGCGCCGAGCCCGGCCGCTAGTCCCAACCGCTAGTCCTGGAGGAGCAGGAGGCGGGCGCGGCGGGCCTTCTTGGCCTGGGCGGAGTCGCCGCCCGACCCGCTGCCGGTGCCTCCGCTCTCGAACTGCTTGCGGACCTTGTCGACCTGGGAGGTGACCAGTTCCTGGGCCGAGGGGATGCGGGGAATGAGCTTGCGGCCGATCACGGCTGGCCCGCCCGCTTGAGCCAGAAGCGACGCTCGACCCAGAAGGCCCGGTCCAGGCTGACCCCGTCCGAGTCCTTGACCGGGAGCACGGCGTTCTGCACCTCGGGGGCACCCACCAGCTCCCAGCCGTCCCCGCCCAGCTTGGACAGGGCCCCGATGGGGGTCATGGAGCCGAGATCGACGGTCTCGCCATCGTTGATCTCGACCTTGGCGCTGGTGGGCCAGGTGCCACCGGGCACCCTCGTCACCACCAACGCCGCGTACTCCCAGGGTGGCCGGCCAGGTGTCGACATGACGCCAGCGTAGGGGGCCAGCCTGCACTCATCCGGCCGAAGGTGTCCGCTCCAGCGCCGTGCTCAACGTCGTGCCTGCGGCGATGGTCTGGTAGACGACGCAGTAACGCTCGGTCAGCTCCAGCAGCTTCGCCACCGAGGCGTCATCGGCGTCCGTGTCGAGGGCGAAGGTCAGGCGGATGTCGGAGAAGCCCACGGGCGCGTCCTTGGCCACCGCCAGGGTGCCCCGGAAGTCGAGGTCGCCCTCGGCCCGGACCACGGCCGAACGCAGGGCGATGCCCATGGACGTCGACACCGCCCCCAACGTGACCCCGGCACAGGCGGCCAGGGCCTCGAGCAGCATGTCGCCCGAGCACAGCGACGTCCCGTCGCCACCGGTCAGGGGGTGCAGGCCGACCTGGGCCAGGGCCTTGCCCGTCTGCACCGAGCACGTCACGCCCTCGCCCATGGTGCCTTCGGCCTTGAGCGTGACGACGGCCCGCCCGGGATCCTCGCGGTAGCTGTCCTTCAACGGTTGCTGGATCGAGCGCAGTGCGGTGGCGTCCATGGCCCCTCCCCGGTGTCCGGCCCGTCCTCCGGGCGCGACCGGTCATGGTAGGCACCGTGTCGGCTTGGCCCGCGGTCAGTCAGCGGCGTCGGCTGATCAGTCAGCGGCGTCAGCCAGGGCTTCGGCCAGGGTGGGGTGGACCAGCAGGGAGTCGACGATGTCGGTGACCCGCAGGCTGGCGGTGACGGCCAGGGCGATCACGGCGATGAGCTCCGCAGCGTGGCGGCCGACGATGGAGCCGCCCAGCACCACGCCGGTGGCGGGGTCGGAGATGATCTTCACGAAGCCCCGGGTGTCGTTGTTGATCATGGCCTTGGGCGCCGCGGCGAAGGGCACCTTGGTGACCCGGATCTTGCGGCCGGTGGCGAACGCCTCGGCCTCGGCCATGCCCACGTCGGCGATCTCGGGCTCGGTGAAGATGGCCGACGCCGCCTTCTCGTAGTCGAGGTGGCGGTGGTCACGGGCGTGCAGGCCCATGACGTGGTCGGAGACCTTGCGCCCCTGCATGGACGCCACCGAGGACAGGGGCAGCTTGCCCGACACGTCGCCGGCCACGTAGATGTGGGACACGTTGGTCTGCAGGTGGTGGCCCACGGTCACCGGGTAGCCCCGGTTGTCCAGGTTCACCCCGGCCGCCTCCAGCCCGATCTCCTCGATGTTGGGGATGGACCCGATGGCCAACAGGGCGTGGGAGCCCTTGGCCGTGCGGCCGTCGTCGCAGATGACCCGCACGCCTTCGTCGCTGACCTCGATGCCCGTGGCCTTGGCCCCCTTGTAGAGGCGCACCCCCCGCTCGATGAAGTTCTCCTCCAGCGCCGCCGCCACCTCGGGGTCCTTGATGGGCAGGACCTGCTGCCGGCTGACGATGAGGGTCACCGCCGAGCCCAGGGAGGCGAACATGTGGACGAACTCCACCTCGGTCACACCCGAGCCGATGACGATGAGGTGCTCGGGGATCTCGGGCGGCGGGTAGGCATCGCGGGTGGTCAGCACCCGCACGCCGTCCACGGCGGCGAAGTCGGGGATGCGGGGCCGGCTGCCAGTGGCGATGAGGATGGCGTCCGCCGCCACCTCCTCGACCCCGGTCGCCGTCTCGATGACGACCTCGTGGGGACCCTTGAGCCGGGCCGTGCCCTTGATGAGGCGCACACCCTGGCTGTCGAGCAGCTGGTGGGTCGAGCGTTCGAGCCGGCCCACGATGCCGTCGATGCGCTCACGGAGGATGGCCGTGTCCAGCTCGGGCTGGACCGAATCGAGGCCCATGCCGTGCACCCGACCCAGGTAGGACACGGCGCCGCCGGTGGCGATCATGGCCTTGGAGGGGATGCAGTCCCACAGGTGGGCGGCGCCGCCGAGGATGTCGCGCTCGACGAGGGTGACCTGGGCCCCGAGGCGGGCGGCGTGGCTGGCGGCGGCGTTGCCGGCGGGACCGCCGCCGATGATGACGAAGCGGGTGGCCATGGGCCCGAGGCTACCCAGCACACCCCCGACCGACCCGCGCCCGACCACCTCGTGGCGGCGCCGAGGGGCCGGAGCGGTCAGGTAGCGTCGACCCACGATGTCGTCACCCCTGCGCCGACTGGCCCGCACGCTGCCCGACCCCATCCGCCACCGGGTGGCCTCCGTGCTCGGGCGGGGCGGGGCCACCGAGAGCGGCGACGACGGCCCGGCCTGGGCGGCGGCCACCCCGTCGCCGTGGGCCCCGGTCAGCGTGGCCGAGGCCACGGCCACGAGCTGGTGCAACATCTGCCGCTGGTCGGGCGTGGCCTTCGCGGGGCCGGCGCACTGCGAGGCCGCCCGCTGTCCCCGCTGCGGCTCCATCGCCCGGGACCGCTTCCTGTTCTGGTCCTTCACCCGCCGCACCGCCGTGCGCCAGGGGCTGAGGGTGCTGGAGACCAGCCCCCGCCTGGGCGCCGAGTACCGCCGGGCCATGTCCACGTGGTTCGACTACCGCAGCTCGGACTTCGACGAGCGGGCCCACCGGGCCGCCCTCCGCCTCGACCTGCAGGCCATCGACCTGCCCGACGCCTCCGTGGACGTGCTCCTCACCCCCCACGTGCTCGAGCACGTGCCCGACACCGATCGGGCCCTGGCCGAGATCCACCGCATCCTCGCCCCCAAGGGCCGCATGTACCTGCAGGTCCCGGTGCTCCAGGGCACCACGGCCCCGCCGATCGAGCCCGAGTTCCATGGCGACGACACCCCGGTGTTCTGGCGCTTCGGCTACGACCTCACCGCCCGCCTGCGCGACCAGGGCTTCACCGCCACCGCCCTGGTCACCGAGCCGTGGAAGGCCCTGGTCGGCGGTGGGGCCGAGCACTGGGACGGGGACAGCTCCCCCGAGTTCGACCCCACGTCGATGCTGGCCGGGGCCATCGCCGAGGACCTGACCGTGGTGGCCACGGCCGCCGAGGCCAAGCGCATCGGCGCCGAGCCCGCCTACATGTTCCTGACCTGGGAAGCGGTCAAGCCGGCCAGCTGACCAGGGTGGGTGTCGACCCCGAGCTGCGGGCGAGGTCGTCGACCCCACCTTGTGGTCTGTTCCGCATCACGGCGAGTTGGGCCGCGCTGCGAACGCTCCACCGGCGCCGTTGCGGAATGCGGTGGGGCGCTGTCCGACCGCCGGCGCAACACTGCAGGATCGACCACCGTGGCGGTGGTTCACCCTTCACTGTTCCGTCGGACCCGCGGCAGTGACGGGATTCGCCGCGGTGCGAACCGGGGTTGGTGGCCCTGTCACGGAGACCGCCGCTCCGGCCGTCAGCCCGGCCGGGCCACCAGGTCGGCCACGAGCTGGCGGAGGTGGCGGGCGAAGGCGGGGCGCAGGAAGGCCTGGGCCCGTTCGACGGCGGCTGTGGCCATGGCCACGCGCCGCTCGGGGTCCTCGATGAGGGCCAGGGTGCGGTCGACGAGCTGGGGCACGTCGTCGATGTGGAAGCCGGCCACGCCATCGTCGAACAGCTCGAGCTGCCCGGCCCGGCCCAGGACCACGGGCACGATCCCCGCCGACATGGCCTCCACGGTGGTGATGCCGAAGTGCTCGAAGCGCTCGGGGTGCAGTTCGGGGTCCTCGCCCAGCCCGGTCAGGTGCCAGAAGACCGAGGCCCGGGCGTAGAGCGAGCGCAGCTCGGCCCCGGTGGCGTTGACGTGCACGTGGACGTCGAGGCCTTCGGACGCGGCCCGCACCCGCTCCAGGTAGGGCTGCCCCAGACGGTCACAACCGCCGGCCAGGTGCAGGGACCAGCCCGGGGCGCCACCGGTGTCGCGCAAGCGGCGGAAGGCGTCGACCAGCTCGACCTGGCGCTTGCCGTGGCCGGCCTCGGGGTCGAAGAACCGACCCACGCCGAGGATCACCGGCTCGCCCACGCTGGCGGGCTGGGCGGTGACCGGCGGGTAGAGCACGGCCACGTCGTCACGGCCCCACAGCCGCCGCACCCAGCCCTGGGTGAACACCGAGTTGGCTGCCACCAGCTGGTAGTCGGCCAGGAAGGCGGCCGAGGCCGTGGGCACAGCCAGCAGCTGGTGCACGGCCTGCACGGGTAGTTCCCAACGACGCCCCGCCACCACGGCCACCAGGGGTGCCCCCAGGGTGCGACCGTCGGCACCGCCCTCATCGGCGGGGCGGAAGGTGGTGCTGGCCAGGTCGAGCTCGACGGGACCGTCGTACCCGGACAGATCAGCCCGCAGCAGGGCCAGGGGCGGGTCCTGGCGCCGACGCCGGGGAGCCAGCGACGTGGTGGCCACGGTGGCGCCCCCCACCTTCAACTCGACGTGGAGGTCGCCGGCCGAGGCGGGGTGGAAGCGGCCCAGGACCACAGCCACCGCTCCCCCGCCGTCGACCACCAGGCGGGCGGCGCCGTCGGTCCACCGGGCGGGCCAGTGGCCGACCTGTTCGGCCAGGTAGGCGCCATCGATGATGCGGGCGGGCTGGGGGTCCACGCCCAGCAGGCGGGCCACCCGGGCCGACAGCGAGATGCCCGTGCGCCGGGACCGGGGCGGGTCGAAGGGGGGCAGGGCGGGGAAGTGGACCACGTAGACGTTGTGGGCCGCCGCGGCCCGGTCATCGGACGCATAGGAGGCGTTGATGAACAGGTCGACCTCGGCGCTGGCCGCGGTGACGGCCTCGGGGGCGGGGCCGACGACGCGCAGGGTGGTCCCCGACAGGTCGAGCTGGAGCCGCTCGCCCAGGGCCACGGGATCGAAGGCCTCGTGGGCCAGCAGGGTGACCTGGTGATCCTCGGCCAGCACCTCGGCGATGCCGCCGGCGAAGCGCTCCCCCCCGCCCCCCGTGGCCCAGTGGCGGTTGTAGACGGCGACCTTCATCGGTGGGCCCTCGGCAGCGACATCAGAACGGCAGCAGCATCAGAACGGCAGCAGCATCAGAACGGGTGGACCGACCGGGGCTGGAGCCAGGCCACCAGCTCGGCATCGGACACGGTGGCCGCAGCCCGCAGGGCCCGGCGCTGGACCAGCAGGTGGGGCAGCAGGCGGACGTAGGCGGCCAGGGAGCCCAACCGGCGACGGGGGTTGACGAAGCGGGGAGGACGGCGCCGGCGCAGCGAGGTCACGGCGTCGACCTTGGCCAACCCGGCGATGGCCCGCACGTAACCGCCCACCGCCCGCAGGACCAGGGGCCGGGGGGCGTTCTTGGTCAGCATGGCCAGCCGGTTGCGCTCCACGTAGTGGTCGAAGGTGGCCGAGCCCTCGCCCGTGGAGGTGGCATGGAGGTGGCGCACGACCGAGCGGGGCACGAACCGGTACCCCCAGCCCCGGGCCCGGCCCCGCCACGACAGGTCCATGTCCTCGTAGTACACGAAGAAGCGCTCGTCGAAGAGGCCGACCTGGGCCAGGTAGGCCGAGCGCAGCAGCACGGCACCGCCACACCAGGCGAACACGTCCACGGGCTCGTCGAAGCGGCCGTCGTCGCGCTGCAGGAAGCCGCGGTCAGCCCCGAAGCCGCCTTCGAGCACCAGGGACCCGGCGTTCTGCACCACGTCGAAGAGGCCACCGGCCACGGCCACGTCGACCCAGGTGGGCCGGGGGCCGACCTCGACGGTGACCCCACCCCCGGGCCAGGCCAGGTGCACGGGTACCGGGTTCGGCGCGGCCAGCCGGACGCGGGCCCTGGCCCCCACGCCGGCACCGTCCAGGCACGCCAGGCCCAGGGACGCTTCGGGGCCCAGCCAGCGGAAGCGGGGCTCGGGGTCGCGGCCGGTCTCCGGGCCGTGGCTGCCGGGGCCGAACCAGCTGTGGCGCCACCGGTCCACCCCGTCGACCTCGACACCGGAGATGCGCACGGCCAGGGGCCGGGGGTCGCCATCCACGGGATGGCGGGGGGCGGTGACGGTCAGCTCGCCGAAGCGGGGGGCGAAGACCATCTTGGGGCAGGCCGCGCCCAGCCCCTGGTCAGCAACCAGGGTGTCGACCAGGGGAGCCAGCCAGTCGGGCTCGACGAAGGCGTCGTTGTTGACCAGGGCCACGTGGTCGATGCCGTCGAGGTCGACCAGGCCCAGGTTGTTGCCGGGGAAGCCCACGTTGGTGGGGGACCGACGCAGGTCGACGGCGGGGAAGCGGGCCTCGATCTCCCGGTCCGAACCGTCGGTCGAGGCGTTGTCGACCACCACGACCTGGAGGCGGTCGGCCGGCCAGTCGGTGGCCTGCAGTGCAGCCACGGCGTCGAGCACGTAGCGGCCGCCGTTCCAGTTCAGCACCACGGCGCGCACCATCGGCACCGGGGCGCCGCCGGGGCTCACCTCGCGGTCCGGGGATCTTCGGGGTCGCCGTAGAGCGGGCCGGCGAAGTGGCCGCCCAGACTGGACAGCCCGCTGATCTCGGCCGGCTTGCCGATGCCCACGTGGAAGCGGAAAGCCCGATGGCGACGGTCGTAGACCCTGGTCATGGACTTGTCGAGCACCCCGCCCGACAGGTCGTAGGTGCCGGGGATCAACAGCAGCTGGGGGACCACGAAGTCGAGGTAGCCGCGGCCGTCGAGCTTGTCGGGCACCTGGTCGAGCTCGACGGTGTTGGGGTTGGCCACCAGGGTGCCGTCGACGTGGTGGATGGCCATGGTGAACACGGGCTCGGCCAGGGCCTGGTCGGCGTCGTAGTGGAAGCGGAAGGTGACGGCGTCGCCCAGGCGGGCCATCTCCACCGAGCGGCCCTCGGCGTCGATGAGCTCGAAGGAGGTGATGCGCACCTCGTGGGTGCCCCAGCGCACCCCGTCCTCGGTACCCGGGTCGGCCTCCATGCCCCCCACGTAGTCCTCGACCACCTCGGTGGCCGAGCCGTAGGCGGTGAGCTTGCCCTTCTCCAGCAGGGCCACGGAGTCGCACATGGTGCGCACCGCAGCCAGGCTGTGCGACACGATGACCACGGTGCGCCCACCCGAGCGCAGCTCGTCGAAGCGTTGGATGCACTTGCGCTGGAACTGCTCGTCACCGACGGCGAGCACCTCGTCGACCAGCAGGATGTCGGGGTCGATGTGCACGGCGACGGAGAAGCCCAGGCGCACGTACATGCCCGAGGAGTAGTTCTTCACCGGCATGTCGATGAAGCGGGGCTCGATGTCGGAGAAGGCCACGATCTCGTCGAGGCGCTTCTCCACCTCTCGCCGGGACAGCCCGAGGATGGCCCCGTTGAGGAAGATGTTGTCCCGCCCCGACAGCTCGGGGTGGAAGCCGGTGCCCAGCTCGAGCAGGGCCGACACCCGGCCCCGGGTGGTGATGCGCCCCTTCTCGGGCGTCAGGATCTTGGCCATGCACTTGAGCAGGGTCGACTTGCCCGACCCGTTGGAGCCGATGAGGCCGAACGTCTGGCCTTCGGGCACGTCGAAGGCCACCCCGTCGAGGGCCCAGAACTCCTCGTAGCTGCCCCGACCACCCCGTACGAAGGCGCTCTTCAACGACTGGTTGCGCTCGTGGTAGAGCCGGAAGCGCTTGGAGACGTCGTCGACGGTGATGGCTGCGCTCACAGCTCCTCCACCAGGCGGCCCTGGAGGCGGGAGAAGACGAAGAGCCCGAAGGCTATGAGGGCCACCGAGAAGCCGGCCACGTAGGCCACGTCGCCCAGGGCGGGCCAGCGCAGGTCGTAGAGCACCGCCCGCCAGCAGTCCATCAGGCGGGTGAGCGGGTTCAACCTGAACAGGCGGACCAGGCGGCTGCCCTCGCCCAGCTGGCTGAGGGGGTAGATGACCGGGGTGGCGTAGAAGAGCACCTGCAAGACGATGGTCAACAGGTACTGCACGTCACGGAAGTAGACGTTGCACACGCTGAGTGCGAGGCCGATGCCCAGCACCAACATCAGCTCGAGCACGAAGAGCACGGCGGCCACCGGCAGCCAGGGCAGGACCATGTTGCCCGCCGCCACCAGGATCACGATGACCACGGCGAACTCGATGAGCGAGGTGAAGGCCACGGCCATGACCTTGGCCAGCACCACGGTGGAACGGGGGAAGTACACCTTGGTCAGCAGCGGGGCCTGGGACACGAGCACCCCGGTGCACCCCGTCACCCCCACGGCGAACAGGTTCCACGGGATCAGGCCGGTCACCAGGAACAGCGGGTAGCTGTGCAGGCCCGACGGATCGCCAACCGGGGGGGCGGCCTTGAACACCACCAGGAAGATCAGCGAGTAGATGCCCACCATGGCCAGGGGGTTGACCAGGGACCACAACCAGCCCAGGGCCGAGCCCTTGTACTGGCTGCGGATCTCACGCCGGGCCAGGGCACGGGTCAGCTCCCACGCGTCGGTGGCCCGCCGGGCGCGGTTGGCGCGGGGCAGACCGGGTTGGAAGGGCGCCGGAGGGGCCTCGGGCGGAGCGGACGGCAACATCGAGCGGGGTTCCTCCTGGCCGGATGCGGAGACGCCGCTCCGGGCCAGACGGGAAGTGTACGCGCACCCCTGTGAGCTTTCGGGTACGCCCCACGGCACACGCGCGCTGCGTGCCGATCGACCCATGGTGGCGATACGCTTGCCCGGGCCTGGTGAGCGCATCGGTCCCACGTCGTGGCACCGGCGGGAGACACTCCGCGGGCGGGTGGGAGCAATGGGTATCGCAGCTGGTGGCCCCGCGGGGCTGAGATCGACGACGGCGCCGTCTGGCCGTCACGGCGAGGCCCCCATCGGCGGCCGTGGTCGTCGTGGCCGCGCCCTGCGCGGTGCCGTGGCCGTCGCCGTGCTCGGCCTGGTGGCCGGGACCACCCTGGTCGTCGGCGGCCCCTCGGCCTTCGGCGACGAGGCCCCGGGCGGCGGTGCCGATGGCCGCGCCGACGTCTTCGTGCCCGCCGAGGTCAGCGCCCTGGTGGCCAGCACGGGCACGGCCGACGTCATCGTGCAGCTCGCCGATCCCGGTGGCAGCCTGACGCCGGCGTCGGGCACCACCGACGCCGCGGGCACCCAGGTCGTGGGTGAGCGGCTCGTGGCCGAGGTCGGCGGCTTGCCGGCCGACACCGAGGTCCTGCCCAACCTGGGCATCGTCCCCATGCGCGTCGATGCCGCCCAGCTGGCCGAACTGGCCGATTCCCCCCTCGTGGCCCGCATCGAGCCCGACGTCAGCTACGCCCCCGGTCCCGAGGCCGACGCCTCGCCCGCGGCCAGCGGCGACGAAGTCACCGACGAGACCTTCGCCCCCGCCCTCGACGTGGTGGCCAACACCGTCCACGCTCGGGCCGCATGGACCTCGGGGCTGACGGGTCGGGGGCGCACGGTCGCCGTCCTCGACTCCGGCATCGACAAGTCCCACCCCGCCCTGGTCGGCAAGGTGCTCTACGAGGCCTGCTTCACCAACGCCTCGTGCACCGGCGGCGCCTCGGTGGCCCGGGGCGCGGGCACCGCCGTCCCCTGCGCCTACGGCACCCAGTGCGACCACGGCACCCACGTGGCCGGCATCGTGGCCGGGTCCAACTCGGTCTACAGCGGCATGGCCCCCGGGGCCGGGCTCATCGCCCTGCAGGTCTTCTCCCGGGCCTCCACCGCGGCCGAGTGCGGCCTCGCTCCCGTGCCCTGCCCCCGGGCCCGGGCATCCGACGTGCTCGCCGCCCTCGAAGAGGTCTACGCCCAGCGGGCCAACTTCCCCGGCCTCGTGGCCGTCAACATGAGCCTGTCCAGCGACTCCGCCCAGGTCGACTGCTCGGCCTCGGTCCTCACCGCCGCGGTGGACAAGCTGCGCACCGTGGGCATCGCCACCGTCGTCGCCTCGGGCAACGGCGGGGCCAAGAACGGCCTGGGCGTGCCCGCCTGCATCCCCTCCACCATCAGCGTCGGTGCCACCAACCCTGATGGCCTCACCATCTGGCCCCTGTCCAACGTCAGCCCCCAGCTCGACCTTGTGGCCCCCGGCGTCGGCGTGGTGTCCCCCGTGCCCGGCGGCGGTTTCAGCGGTACCACGGGCACCTCGGCCGCCGCCCCCGTGGTCGCCGGGGCCTGGGCCCTGGCCGCCGAGGCCCTGGGCACCAACGACGTGGCCACCATCGAAGCCGCCCTCAAGCGAGCCGCCACCCCCGTCACCTACAGCGGGGCCGACGTCAACCTGACCCTGGCCCGGCTCGACCTGGCCGCTCTGGGGGCCGGCAACGCCCCGGCCAGCGAGGACGGCGGCGTGTTCACCGCCCTGGCCACCACCGACCAGGCACCGGCGGGGGCCACTCCCCTGCACGGTGACGTCAACGGCGACGGGCTCGAGGACCTGGTCTGGTACAACCCCAACGGTGACGACCTGCTGTGGACGGCCACCGGTGGTGGGCACTTCACCTCGGCGCTGACCTTCGACATGAAGGCGGGCTACCGGCCCTCCATGGGCGACTTCAACGGCGACGGTCGCGACGATGTGCTGCTCTACGGACCGGCCAGCGCCGCGGACTGGGTGTGGTTCAGCACCGGATCCGCCGCTCCTCAAGGCCAGTTCACCGGCACCCGCACCCTGCCCATGGACGGCGATTGGCAGTCCCTGGTCGGTGACGTCAACGCCGATGGCCGCGACGACGTCGTGCTCTACAGCGCAGCGGACGGCAGCAACCTGATCTGGTACGGCACCGGCAGCCGGGCGCCTTCCTACCAGTTCCGACGCAGCGTGGCCCCGTCCATCACCGGCACCGTCCGCCCCGTGGCCGGGGACTTCAACGGCGACGGCCGGTCCGACATCTTCTGGTACGGGCCTGGCGACGCTGCCGACACCCTGTGGCTGGGCACCACCTCGATCACCCCCAAGAGCCAGTTCGTGGTCGAGCCCATGGGCGCCGTGGGTGGCGACTACCAGCCCTACAGCGGCGATGTGAACGGTGACGGCACCAGCGATCTGCTGCTGCACAACACTGCCGGCTCCGGTGACGAGCTGCGGGTGTCCCAGCCCGACAAGACGCTGCTGGCCGTGGCCCTCAAGCCCAACGGTGCGTCGGTCCCCGCCCTGGGCAACTTCGACGGCGACGCCGCCCACAAGGCCGACATCTACTGGTACAGCAGCGCCGGCACCCCGCCCAGCGTGCTGTGGCTGGCCAACTGACGACGCTCAGCTGCCGAGCAGGCGGCTCACCAGGCGGACCAGAGGCTGGCGGAAGTCGGCCAGCAGGTCCACGCCCGACAGCCGCAGGGCGGCGTTGTCCAACACCGAGTTGGCCGGGCGGGGGGCGGGGCGGGCCGGTTGCAGCTCGGCCGTGGTGATGGGCTCGACACGGCCGGGATCGCCCCCCGTGGCGGCGAGGATCTCGGCCACGAACTCGTACCACGACACCGAACCCTGGTTGGTGACGTGGAACAGGCCGGCCCGGCGTTCGACGCCCAGGCGCACGAGCATGGTGGCCAGGTCGTCGGCGAAGGTGGGGTTGCCCCGCTGGTCGGCCACGAAGCGCAGCGGGCCGTCACCGCCGGCCAGGCGCAGCACGGTCTTGACCATGTTGGACCCGTGGGCCCCACAGACCCACGACGTGCGGGCCACCGTCCACGAGCAGCCCGATGCGGCCAACTCGGCTTCCCCGCCCAGCTTGGAACGGCCGTAGACCGACCGGGGCGCGGGCTGGTCCCACTCGACGTAGGGCTCGGGCTTGTCGCCGTCGAACACGTAGTCGGTGGATACGTGCACCACGTGGGCGCCGACCCGACGGGCCCCGTCACCCAGGTGGCGCAGGCCGAGGGCGTTCACCTGGTAGGCCCGGTCGACCTCGGTCTCACAGGCGTCCACTGCGGTCATGGCCGCCAGGTTCAGCACCAGGTCGGGGTGCAGGGACGTGACCGCCCCCAGGACCTGATCCCGGTCGGCCAGGTCGAGCTGGTCCCTGGTGGTGGCCACCACCTGGTGGTGGGGAGCACGGGCCAACAGCTCGGTGACCTCCCGGCCCACCATGCCGCTCGCTCCGGTCACGAGGATCAGCACGTCGTCCTCACCTTCATCTCAGGGACGGTCCCGTCAGCCGATGGCGGCGCGGGCCCGCAGGGGCTCCCACCACCAGCGGTTGGCCCGGTACCACTCGACGGTGGCGGCCAGGCCTTCCTCGAAGTCCCTCTCGGGGGCCCAGCCCAGGGCCCGGAGCTTGCTGCAGTCCACCGAGTAGCGCCGGTCATGACCCAGGCGGTCGGCCACGTACTCGATGGCGCTGCCATCACGGCCGCAGAGCTCGATGAGGCGGTTGGTCAGCGTGACGTTGGCCACCTCGTTGCCGCCCCCGATGTTGTAGATCTCGCCCGCCTGGCCCTGGCGCAACACCACGTCCACGCCCCGGCAGTGGTCCTCCACGTAGAGCCAGTCGCGCACGTTCAACCCGTCGCCGTACAGCGGCACCGTCAGCCCCTCGATGAGGTTGGTGACGAACAGGGGGATGACCTTCTCGGGGAACTGGTAGGGCCCGTAGTTGTTCGAGGCCCGGGTGAGCACCACGGGCAGGCCGTAGGTGGTCCCGTACGACAGGGCGATCAGGTCCGAGCCCGCCTTGGACGCCGAGTACGGCGAGCGGGGCACGAGCAGGTCGGTCTCGGTCGAGGACCCCTCCTCCACCGAGCCGTAGACCTCGTCGGTGGACACGTGCAGGAACCGGGAGACGCCCAGGTCCCGGGCCACGTCGCACATGACGTTGGTGCCCAGGCAGTTGGTGAGCACGAAGGCGTCGGGGTCGACGATGGAACGGTCGACGTGGCTCTCCGCGGCGAAGTGGACCACGGCATCGCTGCCCTCCATGGCAGCCCGGACCGCAGCCCGGTCGCGGATGTCGCCACGCACGAAGCGGTAACGGGGATCACCATCGACATCGCGCAGGTTGTCGAGGTTGCCGGCGTAGGTCAGGGCGTCGAAGGCGACCACGCGGTCATCGCTCGCGCCCAGCACGTAGCGGACGTAGTTCGAGCCGATGAAGCCGGCCGCACCGGTGACGAAGAGCTTCATGGTGCCTTTCAGAGCTGGGTCGCGCCGATGGGGGCCGTCGGGCCCGACGGGTCAGGTGCGCAGCGGGGAGCGGGGGACGAGGTGGGGCGGGATGGCCGAACGCTTGGGGTTGTCGCGGTCCCGGGCCGACAGGGTCGGGTCGGTCACCCCCCAGTCGGCGGCGATCTCGGGGTCGTCCCAGGCCACGCCCAGCTCGTCGGCCGGGTTGTAGTAACCGTCCACCAGGTACGTGATGGTCGTGTCGCTCAGGCTGGCGAAGCCATGGGCCACACCGGGCGGGATGTAGATGCCGGTGTGGCGGAAGCTGCCGGTGGGCTGGGTGCCCAGGTCGACGGTCTGGGTGGCCCCGTCGGTGCGCGACCCGATGCGCAGGTCGTGGAGCACCACCCGGGCCGTACCGAAGGGCACGTACCAGTAGTCGGCCTGGTGCAGGTGGTAGTGCAGGCCCACGACGCTCCCGGCGACGCGATCACCGCGGTTGCCCTGGATCATCTCCCGCCCGGCGGGGAACCACTGGCGCCGGTAGGTCTCGATGAAGATGCCCCGCTCGTCGCCGAAGATCTGCGGCTCGACCAGCAGGACCTCCGCGATGACATCGGACTCGGTGATGGTGGGCATCGCTCTCCTATTCGAGCTCGACGACCGAGTGGTCGCCGAGCATGACCCGGGTGGCGGCCGGCTTGTGCGCGCTGCGCTCGACACCGGCATCCCGTCCGATCAGCGAGTCGCTCAGGCGGTGGATGCCGATGATGCGACTGCGATCCAGCACGACGGAGTGGTCGAGCTCGGAGTCGATGATGCGGCAGTCCGGCGAGATGGAGCTGTAGGGCCCGATGTAGCTGTTCACGATGCGGGCGCCGGCACCGATGATGGCGGGGCCACGCACGCGGGAGCCGATGACCTGGGCCCCGGCCTCGAGCACGACGC
Organism: Acidimicrobiales bacterium; assembly: GCA_038255145.1. Classification (GTDB taxonomy): domain Bacteria; phylum Actinomycetota; class Acidimicrobiia; order Acidimicrobiales; family CAIXPF01; genus WHTX01. The sequence goes on along the minus strand of JBBSLP010000018.1, from coordinate 45,691 downwards.
GGCCCTCGACGATGGATGCGGCGTCGACCTCGCCGTCGATGCGCCGTTCGAGGGTGTCGAGCACGAGGCGGTTGCACTCGAGCAGGGGGTCCTTCTTGCCGGTGTCGATCCACCAGCCCCGCAGGACCTCGTGGCGCACCCGGTGGCCCTGGTCGATCAGCCACTGGATGGCGTCGGTGATCTCGAGCTCGCCCCGGCCCGACGGGGCGATGGTGCGGACCGCTTCGAGGATGGTGTGGTCGAACAGGTAGACGCCGGCCATGGCCAGGTCAGATGGCGGGTCCTGGGGCTTCTCGACCAGGCGCACGACCTCGCCGGTGGCGGGGTCGATCTCGGCCACGCCGAAGCTGCGGGGGTCCTCGACGTGGGCCAGCAGGATCTGCGCCGCCGCCGGGCGGTGGGCGCCGTCGAGGGGCAGGCTGCCCGTCGTGCGCCGGTCGGCCTCGAAGCTCTCGACGAACTCGCCCAGCCCCTGCTGCAACATGTTGTCGCCCAGGTACATGACGAAGTCGTCCTCGCCGAGGAAGTCGGCGGCGATGAGGACGCAGTGGGCCAGGCCCAACGGCGCGTCCTGAGGGATGTAGGTGACGTTCACCCCCCACCGGGACCCGTCGCCCACCGCGGCCATGATCTCGGACCTCGTGTCGCCCACGACGATGCCGATGTCCGTGATCCCGGCATCACGCATGTCCTCGATCCCGTAGAACAGGATCGGCTTGTTGGCGATGGGCACCAGCTGTTTGGCGCTGGTGTGGGTGATCGGCCGCAGCCGGGTCCCCGCGCCGCCGCTCAGGATCAGGCCCTTCATACCGTGGTGGATGCTACCGGCAGGGTCGACCCGGCCGCGTCATCGCGGCCCGATCCGCTCACTCGTGTGGCGGACGTCGCTCCGGGCCCATGGGGTCGACATCCTCGGCCAGGGACGGGTTCGGGGTCGTCTCACCGGGGTTGGACAGGGTGTTCCGGGGATCCGTGGTCGGATCGATGTCCGACTTCCGATCCATCACCGACTGCTGCGGCAACGGCTTCAAGAACTGCTTGATGCGATCCATCAGGCCCATCTGCGCCCCCCTGCGGTCCGGGGGACGGGGTCCCCCACGACCGCGAACCCTAGTCACACCCGGACGGGCGGGGGCTCCTTCACCTGGGGCAGGCACAGCCCGTCGAGCTCGACGACCTCGATGTTGTCCCGGTTCTCCCAGGTGACGGGGTTCTCGGGATCGGGCCGCAGGCGGTACTCCCGGAAGCTCTGCTCCAGGGAGTCGTAGGCCAGGATGCGTCCGATCAGGGGATCGCCGATGCCGGTGATCAGCTTGATGGTCTCGATGGCCTGGATGGAGCCGATGATGCCGGGCAGCACGCCCAGCACGCCGGCCTCGGCGCACGAGGGGGCGAACTCGGCCGGCGGGGCCTGGGGCAGCAGGTCGCGGTAGGTGGGCCCGCTCTTGGGGTCGAACACCGTGACCTGACCCTCGAAGCGGAAGATCGAGCCGTGCACCACGGTGATGCCCAGCTTCACGGTGGCGTCGTTGAGCAGGTAGCGGCTGGGGAAGTTGTCGGCCCCGTCGACCACGACGTCGTAGCTCTCGACGATGTCCAACACGTTGTCGGCACCCAGGCGGACGTCGTAGGTGACGACGTCGACGTCGGGGTTGAGGGCCTCGAGCGTCTTGCGGGCCGAGTCGACCTTGCGGTCACCGATGCGGTCCATGTTGTGCAGGATCTGGCGCTGCAGGTTGGACTCATCGACCACGTCCATGTCGATGATGCCGATGCGGCCCACCCCGGCCGCAGCCAGGTAGAGGGCGGCGGGCGAGCCCAGGCCGCCGGCGCCCAGCAGGAGCACGCTGGCCCCCAGCAGCTTCAACTGGCCCTCGACACCGATCTCGGGCAGCAGCAGGTGGCGCTGGTAGCGGTTGCGTTGGTCGGCGGTGAGGGCGGCGGGCACCTGCCACTCACGCCCCTCGTCCTTCCAGCGGCCGAAGCCCCCGGCCATGGACACCACGTCCCCGTAGCCCAGTTGCGCCAGGGTCTCCGCAGCGAAGGCCGAGCGCACGCCACCGGCGCAGTGCACGACGATGGGGGTCGACCTGTCGCTGACCCGGCTCTCGATCTGGCTCTCGAGGTTGCCCCGGGCGATGTGCAGGGCGCCGGGGATGGCGCCGGCGTCGTACTCGTCGGGCTCGCGCACGTCGAGCAGGACGACCCCGGGACGGTGGCGCATCTCGTCCGCGGTCGAGGTGTCGACCTCGCGGATCCTGGCCTTGGTCTGGTTGAGGAGCTCGCGGAAGCTCGGCATGGCGCTCCGTCTTCGTCGGGGCCGCCACCCGGCAGCGAGCGGGGTGGCGGGTGGGTCGAACCGAAATCCTAGCTACACGGTCAACATTCGTCCCGGCCCCCCGATTCCCGCGCGGGGACGGACCCGGGCAGGGTCAGGGCGGGGGTCAGGGCCGGGGGTCGAGGCCGACGATGTGTCCGAGCACGTCGCCGATCGAGGCGTTGACGACCACGTCGGCCAGTTCGTCCATGGCCGTGGGCTCGGCGTTGAGGATGACGACGGCGGCGCCGCAGGACCGGGCCACGGGCACCACGTCGGCGATGGGGTACACGGCCAGGGTCGACCCCACGGCCAGCATCAGGTCACAGGTGCGGGCGGCCATCTCGGCCCGGGCCAGGTCGTCCTGGACGAGGTTCTGGCCGAAGGAGATGGTGGCCGACTTGAGGATGCCGCCACAGGTGCGACAGGCGGGGTCCTCCTCGCCGCCCCGCACCCGATCGAGGGCCCGCTGCATGGGGGCCCGCTCGTCGCAGGACAGGCACATGACCTCGCGCACGTTGCCGTGGATCTCCACCAGGCGCTCGGGGTCGGTGCCCGCCTTGTGGTGCAGCCCGTCGACGTTCTGGGTGATGAGCATGTGCAGCTTGCCCCGCTCCTGCAGGTGCACGAGGGCGAGGTGGCCCGAGTTGGGCTCGGCCCCCCACATGCCTGAGTCCAGGCGCAACTGCCACGAGCGCTTCCGCACCTCGGTGTCGCCGACGTAGTTCTGCAGGGTGGCCGTCTTCTCGGCGCCAGGGTTCTTTGTCCACACCCCGTTGGGACCGCGGAAGTCCGGGATGCCGCTGTCGGTGGAGATGCCGGCGCCGGTCAGCACGACGACGCGCCGGGCCACGTCGATCAGCCGCCGGGCCTCCCGCACCGCCGCGTCGACGCCGTCGACAGGAGGCCGCTCGAGTGAGGACATGACCCGACCTTAGCCAGGCACGAACGGCTGCCGAGTTGTGTTTGAAAGACATTGAGATAGCATGAGACGACTTCCTCTCCCTCCGCCCACCGCCGACCCGGCGGTCGAGCCCGAAGGCATCGGCATGACGCCCCCCAGCCCGCACTCCCCCAGCAACGGAACCCACCCGCCCCTCTCGTCGGCGTGTCCCCCACCGGCCGGACCCGCGGCCGGCCCCGCGGCCATGCTGTCGGTGACGCCGTGGCCCGATGTCGTCATCGACCACCTCGGGCACGACCCCCGCTCGGCCTACGTCGAGCGCTTCTGGTTGGGGGTGCTGGGGCCGAGCTCGATCTGGCTGATCCGCCTGATGGCTGATCGCCTCGACGCCGAACCCGCCGGCTTCACCCTCGACCTGCAGGAGTGCGCCCTGTCCCTGGGCCTGGGCCCCGGTGTGGGCCGCAACGCCCCGGTGTCACGTACCGTCACCCGGCTGACCCAGTTCGGGGTGGCCCAGCGCTACGGACGCCACGGGCTGGCCGTGCGTCGCCACCTGCCCCCGCTGGCCCAACACCAACTGGCCCGCCTGCCCACCGCCCTCCAGCACGCCCACCAGCAGTGGGACCAGGTCCAGCGGACCAGCGACGCCGCCTGAGCCGGCGTCCGGGTCCAGCCCACGGGGACGGGAGGCGCGCCCTGGGCGCGGCCTGTCCCCGTCCGGGCCGTCCCCCATCGGCTGTACTGGCCCGATGGCAGGAGGATGGGACCGACGGCGGAGGCTCGGCTGGCGGACGGGCGGGCCCATCGAAGGGTGGCCCGGCCGGCTGCCCGGTGCGGTCCTCACCGTGCTGGCCGCCGTGCTGGCCATGGCCGCCGTCCTGCTGCTGACCGCGGCCCCCGCCGGGGCCGAGGACGGCCCCGAGGCCCAGGTCCTGGCCGACAGGTACGTGCCCGTCATCATGGTCCGCACCCAGAAGACGGCGTGCGGGGACGGGGAGCCGTACCGGCCCACCACCGTGGACGCCGTGCTGGGCAAGGCCGACGTGCTGCTGCAGGGGCCCGATGGCCAGACCATCGTCGCCCCCACCGCCTCCGACCTGTACGGCAAGGGCCCCGACTGGCACGTGAACCTGCCCGGTGACGCCCTCGAGCCGGGCTGCGGCTACGAGACCTGGTCCCGGGCCAACGGCGCCGACGAGCAGGCCTCGGTCTACGCCAAGGTCACCGTGGACCCCGACGAGCCCGACCGGCTGGCCCTGCAGTTCTGGATCTTCTGGGTCTTCAACGACTGGAACGACCGCCACGAGAGCGACTGGGAGATGATCCAGCTGATCTTCCCGGCCACCACCGCAGCCGAGGCGCTGAGGGTGGACCCGGTCGGGGTGGGCTACGCCCAGCACGAGGGCGTCGAGGTGGCCGATTGGGACGACACCAAGTTGCAGCGCCGCGACGGCACCCACCCCATGGTCTTCTCCAGCCAGGGATCGCACGCCAGCTACTACGCGGCCGAGCACTGGCTGGGCAAGGGGGCCCAGACCGGGTTCGGCTGCGACAAGAGCCTGCCGGCGTCGACCGAGCTCCGTCCCGTGGCCGTGCTCCTCCCCGACCAGGTGGCCGGGCCCGAGGACCCCTTCGCCTGGCTGACCTACGAGGGCCGCTGGGGCGAGAAGCACATCGCCTTCAACAACGGTCCCACCGGTCCCAACGAGAAGGTGCAGTGGGCGACCCCCGTGGCCTGGGTCGACGACTACGGCCGTGAGGGCAGCGTGGCCCTCACCCCGTTGGGGTCGGGCGTCACCAACCTGTTCTGCTCGGCCAGCACCGGGGCCTCCCGCCTGTTCGTCCGCACCATCCAACAACCCGGGGTCGTGCTCGGCGCCCTCCTCGTGCTGGTGGCCGTCACCGCCTTCACCATCAAGCGCACCGGGTGGCGACCGGGCCTCATCCGCCCCATCGCCTCCCCCCGGCGGGCCGGCCAGATCCTCAACGCCTCGCTGCGCCTGGTCGCCGCCCACCCTCGACTCATGGGTGGCCTGGGGGCCATCCTCGTGGTGGCGGCCGTGGTGGCCACCGGCCTGCAGCTGGGCATCCTCGACCTGACCCCGGCCGGGGACGTGGCCGACGTCGTCAACCACAGCAGTGCCTGGGCCGCCCCCATCGCCCACTTCGCCGGCGCCGCCATCACCGTGCCCGCGCTGTGCATCGTCGTGGTGGCCCTCGTCGCGGCGGTGCGCGACCTCGAACAGGGTCGGCACCCGGGTGTCACCGACGCACTGCGCGAGGCCACCCACCCGTGGCGGGCCGTGCTCGCCGCCCTGCTCCTGGCCCTGGTCATCGCCGTCACCCTGGGCAGCGTGATCCTGGCCCCCCTGGGGTTGTGGCTCCTGGTGCGCTGGTCCCTGGCCCCCGTCGTCAGCGTGATCGAGGGCCTGGGGGTACGGGCCTCGTTCCACCGCAGCGCCCAGCTCACCCGCCACGGTCGCTGGCGGACCCTGGGCGTGGCCGGCACCGCCCTGCTGGCCCTGGCCTTCCTGGGGCCTTTCGTGGGCATGGTCGTGCTGCTGTTCACCGATGCCTCCCTGACGTCGGTGAACTTCATCTCGTCCCTGGTCGACCTGGTGGCCGTGCCCGTGGCCGCGGTGGCCGTGACCCTGCTCTACTACGACCGGGTGGCCGAACAGGCCGACGCCCGGCCGGCCACGGAGCCCGTGCCCACAGCCTGAGCGGCCGTCAGCCCTTGGGCGGGGCGAAGCCCTCGATGAGGTCGACGAGCAGGCGCACGCCGAAGCCGGTGCCCCCCCGGGTCAGCTCGCCGTCGTCGCCGTCGGACCACGAGGGACCGGCGATGTCGAGGTGGGCCCAGGGGATCTCGGGGTCGACGAACTCGGCCAGCATCAGCGCCGCGACCAGGGCCCCCGCACCCACGTCGCCGCCGGCGATGTTGCGCATGTCGGCCACGTTGCTGTCCAGGCTCTTGCGGTACTCGCCGGGCAGGGGCAGGCGCCACACCTTCTCACCCGTGGCCGTACCGGCCGCCTCGACCTGGGACAGCCAGCCGTCGTGGTTGCCGATGAGCCCGGCGATCTTCGAGCCCAGGGCCACCCGGGCCGCCCCGGTCAGGGTGGCCAGGTCGATCATGGCGTCGGGGTGGGCCTCGGACGCGAGGGCCAGGGCATCGGCCAGGATGAGGCGGCCCTCGGCATCGGTGTTGAGCACCTCGACGGTCTTGCCGTTGCGCATGGTGAGCACGTCCCCGGGCCGGGTGGCGTCGGGGCCGGTCATGTTGTCCGTGGCCGGCACCCAGCCCACGACCTCGACGTCGAGGCCGAGGCGGGCGGCCGCAGCCACGGCACCGATGACGGCGGCGGCCCCACCCATGTCGGACTTCATGGTCATCATGCCCCCGGCCGTCTTCAGCGACAGGCCGCCGGAGTCGAAGGTGACGCCCTTGCCCACCAGGGCCACCGTGCCCCGGCTGGTGCCCTCGGGCGTGTAGCGCATCTCGATGAGGCGGGGCGGCTGCGAGGAGCCCCGGCTGACGCCGAGCAGGCCGCCCAGCTTCAGGTCGCGGATGGCCTTGCGGGTGTGGATGGTGACCGCGACCCCTGCGGCCTTGCCCAGCTTGGCGGCCGCCTTGGCCAGGGCGGTGGGGGTGAGGGAGCCGCCGGGCTCGTTGATCTTGTCCCGGGCCCAGGTCACGGCTTCGGCGACGACGACGCCACGCTCGACGCCCTGGGCCGCACCCTCGCCCTCGCTGACCACGGTGACCTCGGCCAGCTTGGTGGTGCTGGCCACCGACTTGAGGTCGGTGTACTCGTAGGCCCCCAGCAGCACGCCCTCGGTCGCCGCCTGCGCAGCGGCTTCGGGGGCCAGGCGGTCGCCGACGAGGTCGAGGCGGATGGCGACGGCGGCGTGGCGGCGGGAACCCCGGGTGGCCACGGCCGCGGCCCGGCGTACGCCGGCCGCGGTCACGCCCTCGGAGGGGCCCAGGCCCACGACCACGAGCACGGGCCCGTCGCCGGCCGGGGCCAGGGACTGCACCTGGTCGGCCTTGGCCTCGAAGCCCAGGCGGCCGAGGGCGTCGACATCGAGGCCGCTGTCGGCCAGGCCCTCGGCGGGGACGGGCACGACGACGGCGCGTACGTGGTCAGGGACGTGGGCGGCGTGGACGACCGAGAGGGGCACGGCGGCCACCGTACCCCCCCGCTCTGCGCCCTTCCCGGGCCCGAACGGAATGGCCTTTCGGTCTGTAGATCAGACCGAGCGGGTGCGCAGGGACTCGCCCTCCTGCCACCGGGCCAGGGTCCAACACAGGTCGGACAGGCGGTTGAGGTAGGGCACGACCTGGGAGCCCTCGGCCACGGCCCGCACCGACAGCCGCTCGGCCCGGCGCACCACGGTGCGGGCCAGGTCGAGGTGGGCCGACAGCAGCGACTGCCCGGGGACGACGAACTCCTTGGGCGGCTCGAAGCGGGCGCTGGCCTCGTCGATGAGGACCTCGAGGCCGGTGACCATCTCGGCGGTGACCAGGGTGGAGCCGGCGGTGAGCTTGGCCCGGTTGGCCGGCAGGGTAGCCAGCTCGGCCATGAGCACCCAGAGCTCGGCGCACAGCCGCACGAGGATGACGTCGAGCTCGTTGCCCCGCTCGCAGGTGGCCCGGGCCATGCCCAGGGTGGCCTGGGCCTCGTCCACGGTGCCATACGCCCAGGGCAGCGCCGAGTCCTTGGGCACCCGCCCACCGAACAGCAGCCCGGTGGTCCCGTCGTCGCCCTTGCCTGTGTAGACCTTCACGTCGCCACGTTAGGTGAACCTGCTCATGGGCCCATCCGGATGGGCGTGCGCCTGGCCCCACCAGCGCCTTTGCGTTCCCCAAACTGGGGGTGGCGGACGTGGGGTACACCCAGGGAGACAGAGCGTGGGCGCCGGTAGCCTGGCGGGATGGCAGATCTACTGGAGCTCGTCCAGCGCAGGGTCGTCGTCTACGACGGGGCGACGGGCACCTACATGCAGGCGCAGGACCTCACCGCCGACGACTTCGGGGGTCCCGCCCTCGAGGGGTGCAACGAGATCCTCAGCGTCACCCGACCCGACCTGGTGCGCCAGATGCACCGGGACTACTTCGACGCCGGTGCCGACGTGGTCGAGACGAACACCTTCGGCGGCTTCGCCATCCCCCTGGGCGAGTACGACATGGCCGACCGGGTCTACGAGCTGTCGGCCACCTCGGCGCAACTGGCCCGCTCCGTGGCCGACGAGGTCACCGCCCTCGATCCGTCCCGGCCCCGCTTCGTGGCCGGCTCCATCGGGCCCGGCACCAAGTTCGCCACCCTGGGCAACATCCGCTACGCCGAGCTGCGCGACGCGTACGAGGCCCAGGCCCGGGCCCTGCTCGACGGCGGCGTGGACCTGTTCATCATCGAGACCCAGTTCGACCTGTTGGGCCTGAAGGCCGCGGTCAACGGGTGCCGGCGGGCCATGAAGGCCGACGGCCGCGAGGTCCCCCTCCAGGTCCAGGTGACCATGGAGCTGACGGGGCGCATGCTGCCCGGCACCGAGATCGGCGCGGCGTTGGCCGCCATCGACCCCCTGCGCCCCGACATCCTCGGCATCAACTGCGCAACCGGTCCCGCCGAGATGGGCGAGCACCTGCGCTACCTGGCCCAGCACTCCCGGGTCCCCATCTCCTGCCTGCCCAACGCCGGACTGCCCTCCGTCGTCGACGGGCACATGCACTACGACCTCAGCGCCACCGACCTGGCCGACTACCAGGCCCGCTTCGTCACCGACTTCGGCGTGCGGGTCGTGGGCGGCTGCTGTGGGACCACGCCCGAGTACATCCGCCAGCTCTCCGAGCGGGTGCGGGACCTCGTCCCCGGCCAGAACACGCCCGAACACGAGGCCGGGGCCACCTCGATCTACTCCTTCACCCCCTTCCACCAGGACAGCTCGTTCCTGATGATCGGCGAGCGCACCAACGCCGTGGGCTCCAAGAAGTTCCGCGACGCCATGCTGGCGGCCGACTACGACACCTGCGTCCACATGGCCAAGGAGCAGGTCAAGGAAGGCGCCCACGTCCTCGACGTGTGCGTGGACTACGTGGGCCGCGACGGCACCCTCGACATGGACCAGATCGCCTCGCGCTTCTGCACCCAGTCGGCCGTGCCCCTGGTCCTCGATTCGACCGAGCCCCAGGTCATGGAGGCCGGCCTGCAGTGGATCGGCGGCCGGGCCATCCTCAACTCGGCCAACCTGGAGGACGGTTACGCCGAGGGCTCCCGCATGGACCGGGTGTTCAAGCTGGCCAAGGAGTACGGCGCCGCCGTCATCTGCCTGCTCATCGACGAGGTGGGCCAGGCCCGCGACGTCGAGTGGAAGATGCGGGTGGCCCATCGCATCCGTGACATCGCCGTCGACGACTACGGCCTCGAGCCCGGCGACCTCATCTTCGACGCCCTGACCTTCCCGCTGTCCACCGGTGACAACGACCTGCGGGGCGACGGCATGGCCACCATCGAGGCCATCCGCCGCATCAAGGAAGAGCTGCCCGGCGTGTTCACCACCCTGGGCCTTTCCAACGTGTCCTTCGGTCTCAACCCCGCCGCCCGCCACGTCCTCAACTCGGTGTTCCTGCACGAGTGCGTGCAGAACGGGCTCGACTCGGCCATCGTCCACGCCTCCAAGATCCTGCCCCTGTCCCGCATCCCCGACGATCAGAAGCAGGTCTGCCTGGACCTCATCTACGACCGTCGCCGGCCCGCTGACCCCGCCACGGGGGCCGAGGCCTACGACCCCCTGCAGACGCTCCTGGCCGTGTTCGCCGACGTGAAGGTGACCAACGCCGTCAAGGAGGACCGGTCGGACTGGACGCTCGAGCACCGCCTGTCCCAGCGCATCATCGACGGCGACCGTGATGGGCTCACCGCCGACCTCGACGCCGCCCTGGCTGGGGGCATGCCCGCCCTCGACATCATCAACGACGTCCTGCTCGAAGGCATGAAGACGGTGGGCGTGCTCTTCGCCTCGGGCGAGATGCAGCTGCCGTTCGTGCTGCAGTCGGCCGAGACCATGAAGATGTCGGTGGCCCACCTCGAGCCCCACATCGAGCGGGTCGAGGGTGAGGGTTCGTCCAAGGGTCGCCTGGTGCTGGCCACGGTCAAGGGCGACGTCCACGACATCGGCAAGAACCTGGTGGACATCATCCTCACCAACAACGGCTACGAGGTCCACAACATCGGCATCAAGGTGTCCATCACCGAGATGATCGACAAGGCGCTGGAGGTCAACGCCGACGCCATCGGCATGTCCGGCCTGCTGGTGAAGTCGACCCTGATCATGCGGGACAACCTCGAAGAGCTGAACAGCCGCGGTCTCGAGCGGATCCCCGTGCTGCTGGGCGGGGCCGCCCTGACCCGCAGCTACGTAGAGCGCGACCTGCGTGAGGTCTATTCGGGCCGGGTCTTCTACGGCAAGGACGCCTTCGAGGGCCTGCGGGTCATGGACAAGCTGGGCGACATGCGCCGTAGCGGCGTCGACGACCCCGAGTGGGGTCGGGTGCCCAGTGGGCGCATCATCCCCAAGCGGGAGGTGGTCGATCCGTCGACGTTGAACCTGCCCGACCGGTCGCCGTCCGTGGTGGCCGACAACAAGATCCTGGTGCCGCCGTTCCTGGGCTCCAAGGTGGTCAAGGGCCTGTCCCTCGACGAGCTGGCCACCTGGGTGAACGAGACGGCGTTGTTCCGCAACCAGTGGCAGTTCCGACCCCAGTCGACCGGGGACAGCACCGAGACCGACGACGAGTTCAAGACCCGGATCCGGCCCATCTTCCGTGAGCAGCTGGCCCTGGCCAAGGCGTCCGACGTGCTCGTGCCCCAGTTGGTGTACGGCTACTTCCCCGCCAACGCCGACGGCAACGACGTGGTGATCTGGAAGGACGAGGACCGGTCGGCCGAGTGGATGCGCTTCAGCTTCCCCCGCCAGACCAAGGAGCCGTACCTGTGCATCGCCGACTTCTTCCGGCCCGTCGCCTCGGGTGAACCGGACTACGCCGGCTTCCACATCGTGAGCATGGGCGCCGCCGTCTCCGAGGCCGCGGCCGAGCTGTTCCAGGCCAACCGCTACCAGGAGTACCTGCTGCTCCACGGCATCGGTGTCGAGCTGGCCGAGGCCCTGGCCGAGTACTGGCACGCCCGCATCCGGGCCGAGTGGGGCTACGGCGACGAGGACGGCACCGGTCTGCTGGGCCTGTTCCGCCAGGAGTTCCGCGGTGGCCGCTACTCGTGGGGCTACCCGGCGTGCCCCGACCTGGAGGACAACCAGAAGGTGGCCGAGCTCCTCGACGCCGCCCGCATCGGGGTGTCCTGCAGCGAGGAGACCTCGTTCCAGTACCAGCCTGAGCAGACCACCTCGGCCATCATCTGCCACCACCCCCAGGCCAAGTACTTCGTCGCCCGTTGATGCTCTTCGAACCGGCGTTAGCCCTTTGCTGACGCGTCGTCAGATCCTGCCTCCCCCTGGTTAGGGTGGCCCAGCGGGCGGGGTCTGACGAGTTCGGTGTGCCACGGCGCGCCGACAGAGGAGCCAGCGTCGGATGGTGCGAGGGTCAGCGGTGCGAACGGCGAGGGTACGGGCGCGCCGCCTTTCAGGTGCGGCCCTGGCTGCCGTCCTGTGCGGGGCCGTGGTGACGACACCAGCGGTCGGCGGGGCCACGGTCCGCCAGGTCGCGGCCGTCACCGATCCTGCTGCCGCCATCGCCGCCGTGCCCGTGGACGCGCCTTCCGGAGACGATGCCGGCGCGGCCCACGTCGAGACCCGCCAGCCGGCACCCCTGGCCGCGGCGGCCGCGGCCACCGCCCCGACCGAAGGCGCCGCCGATGATCTGGGTGTCGCCGCTGTCGACCTCACCGTCGTGGCCCGGGAGGAGGGGCTCGCGCCCTTCACCCTGCTGGGAGCGAGCTGGGCCCCCGATGTCGACGTGACGGCCATGGTCCGCGTCCACGCCGTCGGGGGATGGTCGGTGTGGACCGACCTCGAGGCCGGTGACGCCGCGCCGGACGAGGGGTTCGACGCCGGCGAGGCCGTGGCCCCCCGGGCGGCCAGCGAGCCGGTGTGGACGGGCCCGGCCGACGGCTACGAGATCGCCGCGGCCGGGGGGTCGGCCCCCGACCTGGCCGTGCACCTCGTCCGCCTCGACGCCGCCCCCGCCGCTGACGGGTCGCTGGCCCCGGCCGCCATCGCCGCGGCGAGCGAACCGCCGTTGAGCTCGGGGCCGGTGGGCCCGCCCCCCATCATCGGGCGCGCCGGCTGGGGGGCCCGGCCCCCGAAGTGGCAGCCCGACGCCGCGGCCGAGGCCCGACTGGCCGTGATCCACCACACCGCCGACGTCGATCCCTACGGCTACACGGCCGACGCCGTCCCCGGCATCCTGCGGGCCATCCAGGCCTACCACCAGGACACCCAGGGCTGGAACGACATCGGGTACAACTTCGTCGTCGACCGCTTCGGCCGCACGTGGGAGGCCCGCGACGGCGGTGCCTCCACGGCCGTCATCGGGTCCCACGCCTACGGCTTCAACACCGCCAGCATGGGGGTCGCCGTGCTCGGCAACTTCGCCGGGATGGGAGCCAGCGACGTCATGGTCGCCGCCCTGGCCCAGCTCATCGCCTGGAAGCTCTACCTGGGAGGGGCCGATCCCGCCACCCCGGCCCGCATGATCGTGCGCGACGGTGATCTCTACCCCGCCGCCTCGGTGCAACCCCTCCCCCGCATCGTCGGCCACGGCGACCTCAACAGCACCTCGTGTCCCGCCGGGGTCCGCTCCAGCTTCGACGCGGTGCGGGCCCAGGTGGCCACCCGCTACGCGGCCATGGTCGGGGGCTCCAACATCGCTCTGGCCGCAGGTCCCACCGCGCCGACCGGGGCCACCGGCCTGACCGGGGACTTCAACGGCGACGGTCGCACCGACGTGCTGTGGCACCGGTCGGGCGACAGGACCAAGGTCATCTGGTTCGGCCAGTCGAGCGGGGCCTTCGCCACCTCCACCCTGACCGTGGACGCCGCCTTCGAGCCCGTGCTCCTCGACGCCGACGGTGAGGGCACCACCGACGTGCTGTGGTGGTCGGCCACCAGGGACGGTGACCTCCTGTGGATGGGCCGACGCAGCGGCACCCCGGTGGTCCAACCCCTGGCCGTGAAGGGCGCCCTTCTGCCCACGGTGTTCGACGGTGACGGCGACGGGGACGACGACCTCGTCTGGTACGAGCCCAGGACGGGGGCCACCTCGGTGTGGACCAGCCCGGGCACCGGGGCCTTCTCGACCCGGGCCACCAGCGCCCCCGTAGGGTCCCGCGCCGTGGTCATCGACTACGACGGCGACGGCCGCCAGGACCTGCTGTGGTATCGCTCGGCCCAGTACGTCCACGACATCTGGCACTCGACGGGGTCCATGGCCTTCACCACCGCCCAGGCCGCCCTGCCCGCCGACCAGAGCCCGGCCGTGGGCGACCTCGACGGCGACGGGCTCGAAGACCTGGTGCTGAGCGGAACCGCCGGCACCAAGATCTGGTGGCAGGGCTTCCTGGCTGCGTCCGAGCTCCCCGCCGCCGGCGCGCTGGTGCCCACGGTGGCCGACTTCAGCGGCGGCGGACGGGACGACCTGCTGGTCAGTCGAGCCGACGGCTACGTGCAGCAGTGGTACGGCAGCCCCGACCGCCAACTGCCCTACCTGGACCGCGGCGCGCCGGCGGGAGCCGTGGCCCTGGCCGGGGACATGAACGGCGACGCAAGGGCCGACGTCCTCTGGTACCAGCCGGGGTCGGGCGCCACCCAGCTGTGGACGGCGAGCTGAGGGTCCTTCGTTCTCTCCGGCACGGCGGGCGCGGGTCCAGGCTCGGCCCACGCCGCCCAGATGTAGCTGCCGAGTGACCAGGGCCCGGGTTCATCGGCCGCGGCGCTGGGGCCGGCGGCAGCGTCTGCTGGGACTCTCGTGTCAGCCCTGACGGGCAGGCCTGCTCGTCCGGCAGGGCATCCGGGCCTGGCACTTCCCGCCCCGCACCCCAGCCTGACAGACAGGGGGGCCCTTCTGGCCCGGGCACGGCGGGCCGGGCACTTCTGGGCCGGGCGCGGCGGGCGGTGTGCCCACGCGCGTGGCACGTGGCTGGCGGGTTCTAGTGCTGCTGGGGAAGGGGCCTCTGGCTGGTGTTGTGCAGCTTCCGTGGTTGGCTACGGTCGGGGGTGATTGGCATCACCGCCAATGGCCACTGACGGTGCTGTTGGTGGCCATGTGAACCTGCCCGCTGACGGCCAGCGGGTGCCCGATGACGCCCACTACGGAGTGTGTTCGGCACGAAGGGCGGTCCTCGACGACATCGCTCCCGGACCCGGCGTTCAGGACAGTCGCGCTGAAGCGTCCCAACTCACGCCGCCGATCAGAGGTGACCACGGCACGCATCGGTGTCGTCGAGGTGCCGGGGAGCCAGACTTGACGACGTGACCGCGGACAACAGTGAGCCCGATGTCCAACGACCCGAGGTTCTGGCCGCGCTGCTCGCTGTTGGTCACTTGAGCGGGCGGGCGGCAGAGGCGGTCCCGGTGTCCGCCGCTTGGTGGATTGTCGAGGGCTTCGACGGCGTCGAAACGGTGACCTTGGCGGGGCTCACAGGCGAAGACACATACGACGTACGCGATGCCCTTCGAGTAGCACTTGAAGCCATGGGCATCGCGCTTCCGTCGGCCGTGGATGCGTACACCGTTGTCTTCGATGACCTGGCTCGGCGCTGCCTCGATGGTCGAACTAGTGAGCGATCGCTCGTTTCTGAGATCGAGCAGATCTACATCGACTCGGACTATGCGGAGGCGGTGGTTCAGCAACCGCTCGGCAGGACGTACGGCTTCGACGACGAGTGGGGAGGGGGTTGGGGCCGCACGGACGAACAACTCGCCGCCGACGTCAGATTGGCATGTCGAGAGCAACTCCGCATCGTCGAGAGTTGACGAATCGCGCTGTCCCCGAGGTGCCAGTCGAGGCCGGCACCGCGCAGGGCTGTCAAGTCCCCGCAGACAGCACCCTACGTGACGAGATGGCCGTGAGTGGGCGGCGTCTGATGGCCGCCAGCGGGCACATTCCGAGGGCCGCCCACCGGTGCGTGCGGGCAGCTCCGACGGGCGCTTTCCGGGAGGATCGTCAACCGTGGCGGTCTACGATCTTCCACAGTTCGCTACGGATAGAGGCGCGGTGAAACTGGCGCCACGGAGCGTGTCCACTGCCTGCACAACGACTCCGCGAAGTGCTGTACAAATCGAACCTGCGTTCGTGTCTGGACCTCTAGCACTGCTAACATGACGTCATGACGGCGGATGGCGAGACCTTCAACGGGGCGAGTGTCCTTGCCGCGTTCGCGTCTGTCAGCGTGACGGGTGTGCCCGCGGGGTCGGTGGATGATCTGGTGTTGTGTTCTGAGCGTCTGAACAATGCGGCCCACGCGTTGGCCGCGATCGTGCAGGACCGGTACGAGAGCGACGGCACGTGGGCCAGCGAAGGCGCCACCTCCGCCGCCCAGGTGTTGTCCATCCGTACGGGCACGGCTCGCGCCGTGCACTGGGGACACATCCACGATGGAGCCGCGCTACGGCTGCTGCCCTCGCTGCTCGCCCCCGCCCTGGCCGGGCTGGTACCTGCCGACAACCTGCGGGCCCTGGCGGACTGTGTGCGCCGGTTCCCCGAACTTGCCCGGCGCGACGAGACCCTCCTCGTCGACGCTGCCGTCCGCCTGGACACCGCCAACTGCCGGGCCTCGACCAAGACGTGGCTCAGCGACGCCACCACCGTCTCCGACCAGCTCGAACCTCCCCCTGAGACCATCTCGGAGTGGACCTTGTCCGAGAAGGTGGCCGGCACGTGGGTTCCGGGCGGGGCTTTCAGCACCGAGGACGCCGCCATCATCAACGCGGCCGTCGACGCCATCGTCGACCCCATGCTGCGCGACGGACGCGACGACCCGACCATCGCCGCCAAGCCCGTGTCCGTCCTACGGGGGCAGGCACTGGTTGACCTGTGCAGCCAGAGCATGCGCCGCGAACCCTCCGACGCCTCCGTGCCCGACCGCTACCGCGTCGCCGTCTTCGTCGACCACGACCTGCCCGCGGAACAGGCGCCCGTGGCCTGTTGCGACTCATCGGCCTATCGGGTCGTGCTCAACGCCAACGGCGAGATCCTCGATGTGGGACGCACCACGGCCCGTTGGCCAGTGGCCATTCGCCGGGCCATAACGATTCGTGACCGTGGGTGTGTGTTCCCCACCTGTGACCGACCCGCTTCTTGGTCCGACGTCCACCACTGTGACCACTGGGGCAACGGCGGTCACACCAGTGTCGACAACGGAGCGTTGCTGTGTCGCCGGCATCACACCTTCATCCACAAAGACGGTTGGTCCATCACCATGGACGGCCACAAACCGCAAGTACGACTACCCGACGGCACGCCATACATCATCACCCGATGGTTGCCCTTCACCACCCCCACGCGGCCCGACACCCAACTACCCGACCGACCCGGATGCTGGGACGGCGAGCCAACCGAGGATCTGAGCGCGGACGATGGCGAACTGGCTGAAGCTGCGGCCCGACGATGAGTTCCGTCACGCAGTCGGAAACGACGACCGAGACACGGGAGCCGGACCGGCCAGTGAGGTTGGCTCGGCCGTCAGCTACCCGCAGAGCGTCAGGCCTGGGCGCCGTAGCGCAGCGGGGAGTCGCTGCTCCAGGCCAGGGACTCCTCACGCAGGTCGAGGTGGACCTGCGTCCAGGACACCTCCATGGAACCGTCGGCGGCCGATGCGGCCAGCAGCTCGAACATGGACCGGTTGGTCTCGGCTGCGGGGCGGGCCAACAGCGCCATGAAGGCCTCGGCGGCCTCGTAGGTCTCGAGCATGCGGGGCTGCCAGCGGCCGAAGACCTTCTCGTTCTCGGCGTAGTCGTCGGTCATGCCCGTACGCACGAAGGGGTACATCACCGAATAGGCGCTGACCAGCGGCGCGGAACGGCCCAGGTTCACGGCCAGCACCTCGGGCAGTTGCAGCACGGCCCAGTTGCTGATGGCGTAGCCGGGCACGCTCACCCCGGGGTCGATGGCCTGGCGGGACGAGATGTAGACCAGCTGCAGGGGCTCGTCGTGGTAGACGGCCTCACCGGCCCACAGGTGGGTCATGGCCAGGAAGCCGTCGATCTTGGTGTCGAGCACCAGGCGCGACTCCTCGAGGTTGTCGATGAAGTGCTGGCGCACCCGGGCCCGGCGCTGGCCCATCGGCTCGCCCTCGACCTGCTTGAGGGCCCGCCCGAACGAGTAGCCCTTCTCGGTCAGGCCCGAGTTGCAGATCACCAGGTTCGGGGGCAGGCCGCCGAACTGCTCGATCACGTAGCTCCGGGTCGACCACAGGTCGCCCATGTTGGTCACGTCGGCCTGCAGCGGGAACGCGGCCACACCCTGGGCCTGCAGCGCAGCCACCAGGTCGAAGCCGTCCTGGTAGCTGCGGTGGAAGTGCACGCCCACGGCCTCGGCCCCGTTCAGGCCCGCAGCCAGGGCGAAGGACTGGCCCAGGCCCCCGTCCTTGCCCGCCCCCGTGATCAGCACCCGCTTGCCCGCCACCCCCCCGGCCAGGGACTCGGCGTAGCGGAAGGCTTGGGGGTCGACGGTGAACGCCATGGCACGGCTCCTCGTTGAGCGGTCAGGGGGTGGCGGGAGGGTAGGCCATTCCTACCACCGGGTCACTTCGGGATGACCGCCCACTGCACCAACGTGAACGCGGGGTCGCCGTCGTCGTGGTCCTCGAACACCGCCTCGACCCGGTCGCCGATGGCGAAGGCTTGCAGGGGATCACCGACCAGGTTGCCCACCATGCGCACGTTGCCGGCTTGGGGCAGCTCCACGAGCAGGACCACGTAGGGCCCCGCCGTGGCCAGGGCCCGGTGCACCGGGTGCCACGGCCGCTCCCACGAGTAGATGACCCCTTCGGGGGCCACGGCGTCCCAGCCCACGTCGAAGCTGTGGCACGCGTGGCAGATCCACTCGGGACCCCACTGGTAGGTGCCGCAGGCGTTGCACTTCTGGACCCGCAGCTCGTGGGCCCGGGTGCCGGCCCAGAACTCGGTGTCGAGCCCGTCGGCCATGGGCTTGGGTCCGGGCAGGCCGGGGGGCAGCACGGTGTCGCGCTCGACGTCGGCGGCAGTCATGACAGGGCCTCCTCGGAACCGAAGATGAGAGCGGACACCACTTCGACCATGGGTCCGGCGTTGACGAAGCTGACCTTGGCGTCGGGCACCGGGTTGGGCGAGTCCCCCCGGATCTGCCGGGCGGCTTCGACCACCAGGCCCAGCCCGTGCATGTAGCACTCGGCCAGGTTCCCGCCGCTGGTGTTCAACGGCAGCCCTCCGGTGGGGGAGATCAGGTTGTCGAACTGCAGCACCTCGTTGGCGTTCTCGTAGGTGCAGAAGCCGTTCTCGATCAGGCTCATGACCACACCGCCGGTGAAGTTCTCGTAGCTCTGCACCACGTCGACGTCGGCCGGGGTCACCTGGGCCTGGGCGAACAGGTGGGGGGCCACGGTCTTGAACGACGAGGTGGCGTAGTCAGCCACGTTGTGGACCCAGGCCCCAGAGCGCTGCGGTCCACCCTGCTGGGCGCCGAGCAGGAAGGCCGGGCGTGCCGTCAGGTCCCGGGCCCGCTCGGCCGTGGTCAGCACCAGGGCGGCGGCGCCGTCGTTCTCCAGGCAGCAGTCGTAGAGGCGGAAGGGCTCGACGATCCACCGGGCCTCGTCGTAGCCCTCGGGCGTCAGCGGCTTGCCCTGCATGACGGCCCGGGGGTTGTTCTGGGCGTGGTGGTAGGCGGCCAGGGAAACGGCCTTGAGCGTGTCGGGGCTGACGTCGGTGTCATGGAACAGCCGGGTCGTGCGCATGGCGTACATCTGGGCCGGCGACATCATCCCGTAGGGCAGGGTGTAGGCGAACTCGCCCGACACCGGCCGGGACCCCCCGCCCTGGCCGAAGCGACCGAACTGGCCCTGGGCCAGGCCCCGGAAGGCGACCACGTTGGTGGCGTAGCCCGCGGTGATGGCGGCGGCGGCGTTGCCCACCGCGGCGGCGGCCCCGCCCCCGCCCGATCCCCACTGCATGTTGGAGAAGCGGATCTCGTGGCAGCCCAGGGCGGCCGACAGCCGGCTGGGCAGGCTGCGGTCGTTGGAGTACGAGCAGAAGCCGTCGATGTCCCGCGGGTCGACGCCGGCGTCGGCGCAGGCGGCGAGGATGGCCTTGAGCACGAGCACGAACTCGGCGTCGGGCGATTCGCCCCGCTTGAAGTACGTGGACTCCCCCACGCCCGCGGCGGCCACCTTGCCGCGCACGGTCAGGTCGCTGGTCCCCATGTGTCCTCCCCCAGTACCTGGGCGTGTCCCGCCCCGGCCGACCCACTCTGCCGCAGCGGCCCGGGGCGGCGCTACTTTCGGCGGCGCAGGTAGATCGATCCCCCGGTGTTGACGACGGCCTTGGGGAAGGTGACGGCGAGGTCGGGGACGATCCTGGCCATGACCGCAGGCCACAGCACGATCTCGAAGCTGTCGTTGTACTGAAGGAAGGCCCGCAACAGGTAGGCCTCGGCCCAGGCCCGCCCCTGCTCGAGCCAGGGGAAGGGGTAGTCGAAGGCGGGGAAGATGTCGTGCACGTGCACGACCACGCCGGGGGCGAGCACGGGGAGCACGTCGAAGAACAGCCGGTTGACGTCACCGCCGGCCTTGACGGTGTGGGTGGTGTCGATGAGCAACAGGTCGCCCGGGCCCAGTTGGCGGAAGACGTCGAGGTCGACGTCCTGGACCTCGGCGTTGAGGACGGTCACCCGCTCGTCGTCGCCGGGGCGCAGCAGCGAGCGCAGCCGCTCGTCGTGGGGCTCGACGAAGGTCAGGTCGACCTCGCCACCGAGGAAGGCGTCCGACGTGTCCAACAGGCAGGCGGAGGAGAACCCCGAGCCCACCTCGATGACCTTGGCCGGGCGCAGGAAGCGCACCAGCAGGTGCAGGAACAGCCCGTCGCCGTAGGAGAAGTAGTCGTTGTGGAAGTGGTAGCGCCACGGCGAGGCGTCGCCGTCCCCGGCCTGGGGGGAGGCGTGGTCGGGGAAGGGCACGTCGGCCACCAGGGGGGCGAGCTCGGCCAGGAGCAGGCGTTGGGCGTCGAGGCGCAGGTCGACCCCGGCCACGTCGAGGGGGTCCTGGCCGACGATCAGGTCGTGGTGGCGGACCAGGTGCTCCCGCGACGGCACGGCCGAGTAGAAGTGGCCCGTCGGGTACAACTCGCGGTGCATCTCCTCGCTCGCGGCCAGCGCGGCCCGGGCCTGGGCCAGTTCGCCGTCGAGGATGGCCTTCTCCCCCACCAGGGCGGCCACCTGCTGACGCAGGGCGTCGACGTCGGTGCGCAGCCGGGCCAGACCCGAGCGGGTCTCGTAGGCCTCGTGCACGGTCGACGCCACCCGCCGGGGAAGGGACATGGGCGCACAGGTTAGGCGGCGTCCCGCCCCGGCCCCGAGCTGCCGTCAACCCGCCTGGGGCAGGCGCTGTTCCACGGTCACGGTGGGGGCGAAGAGGTCACCGAGCTCGTCGACGCGGGCCAGCACGTCGGCGGCCTCGAAGCGCAGGGGGGCACCGTCCGCCGCCGCTGCGACCTCGTCCCAGTCGACGGGGGTGGACACGGTGGGCTGGGGTCGGGCCCGCAACGAGTAGGGGGCGATGGTGGTCTTGTGGCGGCTGTTCTGGCCCCAGTCCACGAACACCTTGCCCACCCGGGCCGCCTTGTCCATGTTGGACAGCACCTGTTCGGGCAGGCGCCGCTCCAGCAGCTGGGCCACGGCCAGGGCGAAGGCCGAGGCCTGCTCGTGGGTGCAGGGGGTGTTGAGGGGCAGGTACACCTGCAACCCCTTGGAGCCCGACGTCTTGGGCCACGCCTCGAGCTCGAGGGCGGCGAGCACGTCGTGCAGCTCCAGGGCCACCTGGCAGCACTCGGTGATGGTGGCGGGCTCGCCGGGGTCGAGGTCGAAGACGACCATGGTGGGCGACTCGATGTCGACGGTCCGGGCCATGGGGCCGTGCACCTCGAGGCCGGCCATGTTGGCCGCCCAGGCCAGGGCGGGCACCGAGTCGAGCACGCAGTAGCCGATGGGCCCCCCGCTGTCGCCGGGGCCGAGGGCGGTGGGGATCCACTCGGGGCGGTGGGCCGCGCAACGCTTCTCGAAGAACGAGGTGCCGTCGACGCCGTTGGGGTACCGGCGCAGGGTGATGCCCCGGTCGCCCACGTGGTCCAACATGACCGGCGCGATGCGGGCGTAGTAGTCGATGACCTGGGCCTTGGTGAACCCCACTGCGGGGTAGAGCACCTTGTCGAGGTTGGACAGCACCAGGCGCCGGCCGTCGATGACGGTCTCGACCTTCTTGGAGGCGCCCACGGTTCGCTACCGGCTGACGGGTCGACGGGTCAGGCGCTCTTGCGGGCCCGGGGCTTGCGGGCCTTGGCCGGAGCGGCGTCCTCGTCGGCCTCGTCGTCCGCAGCGTCGTCCTCGGTGTGCTTGGCGTGGCTCCGACCCTTGGCCGTGGTCGCCTTGGCCTTGGCGCCCGACGTGGGATGGCGGCCCCGGGCCGACTTGGCCGCTTCGACCGATGCCTCGAGGGCGGCCAGCAGGTCGACGACCTTGGACTCGTCGGCCGCCTTCTTGGGCTTGGGCGCGGCTTCGACCTCGCCGGCCGCCTTGCGGTCGATGAGCTCGAGCAACTGCTCGCGGTAGGTGTCCTG
Source organism: Acidimicrobiales bacterium (assembly GCA_038255145.1). GTDB lineage: Bacteria > Actinomycetota > Acidimicrobiia > Acidimicrobiales > CAIXPF01 > WHTX01. Next base: position 23,654 of record JBBSLP010000018.1, on the reverse strand, counting down.
GAAGCGCTCGGGCTCGAAGTCCGTGGACAACGACTCGACGAGCTGCACGGCCATGGCCACTTCCTTGGCGTTGAGCTTGACCTTGCTGGCCGCCTCGATCTCGGGGAGGTCGTCGACCTCGGTCAGCTCGTCGGCGTAGACCATGGTCGACAGCACGAGCTTGCCGTCACGGGGGCGGACGGCGGCCACGTACTGCTTGGAGCGCATGACGAAGCGGCCGATGCCCACCTTCTGGGCCTCTTCCATGGCCTGGCTCAACAGCGCATAGGGCTTGGCCGCGGCCTTGTCGGGCACCAGCCAGTACGGGCTGTCGTAGAAGACGGGATCGATCTCGGACAGGTCGACGAACTCTTCGAGGTCGATGGCCCGGTGGGACTCGGGCATGATGGCGGCGAGCTCGTCGTCACCCACCTTCACGTACTGGTCCGCCCCTAGGCTGTAGCCCTTGATGACCTGGTCACGGGGCACTTCTTCGCCGTCGGTGGACGACACCAGCTTCTGGCGCACCCGGGCCCCCGTGCGGGCGTCGAGCTGGTTGAACGACACCGACTTCCGGCTGACCGCGTTGTAGAGCTTCACCGGGATGCTCACCAACCCGAAGCTGACCGCTCCGCTCCAGATCGCCCGCGCCATGGCGCCGTCTCCCTCGATAGGCCGGCCGCAGCGCCGACTCGGCGCACCTTAATCCGGTGTGGTAGCCGCCTGGTGGAGCGGCCAAACACACGGTGAGGCGGCTGGGGTCAGGCCGACAGCACGGCCCGGGCCACCAGGTCGGTGCCGAAGGCGGTGAGGATGGCCAGGTACAGGAGCCCCGTGGCTGCCATGACCGCGGAGTACTGGCGCTCCTTGAGCGCGGCCCGGGTCACGCCCACGAGGCCGATCGTGGTGACGGCACAGGCCACCCACATCCACCCCAGCATGCCCTTCCAACCGTCGTCGACGGACCCGCTGAACACCGAGAACATGCCGATGGGGATGAGCAGGACCACGACCTCGAAGGGCCAGGTGTAGGCCACCCAGCGCACCAGCTCGAGCAGGGGGCCGCGGGCCAGGCCCGGCTGCACCAGGTACCAGTGGCCGAGGAGCATGGCGTCGGTGACGGCGCCGAGGAAGGCCGCTCCCACCAGCACCCGCAGGATGGACAGCGCTGTCGGCCCGCCGGCGTCGATGGCCGCGGCCACGCAGGCCAGCACACCGATGGCGGTGGGCACGAGGTCGAGGACGGGGGGGAACTCGGGAGCGGTGTGGTCGTGGACCACCTCGGCCCGGTCGATGCCGGTCATGGCCGCCACCCGGGCCGAGCGCCGCTCCTGCACGACCCGTTGGCCGGCCACCCCAGCGGACTTGCGGGCGATGGACACGCCGAGCACGGCGAAGGCCGACACCGCGGTGGCCAGGGCCAGCACCTCGCGGGCGACATCGGCGTGGATGGCCCGCCCGGCGAGGACGGCCAGCAGGGCCATGGTGCCGAAGATGCCCCGCATCAGCCAGCCGTAGCCCAGCCCCACCTCGCGACGGCGGGTGGTGACCCACAGGAAGGCCAGGCCCCCGGTGGCCCACTGAAGGAGCACCGTGGCCACATCGAGCCTGATCACCTCGTTGTCACGTCCGGCGTCGCGTCCGCCAGGGGGAAGGGCCTCACGCCTCGACCACGACCAGCCCGTGCTCCACCCGGTTGAGGGGATCGGGGCCACCGTCGGTGGCCACCACGATGTCCTCGAGGCGGGCGCCGAAGCGTCCGGGGATGTAGATGCCGGGCTCGATGGAGAAGGCGTTGCCGGCCTCGAGGGGCACGCCGTTGCCCTCGACGATGTAGGGGTCCTCGTGCTCGAAGATGCCGATGCCGTGGCCGGTACGGTGGATGAAGTACTCCCCGAAGCCGGCCTCGGTGATGACGTCTCGGGCGGCGGCGTCCACGGCTTCGGCCGGGGTGCCGACCTCGCCGGCGGCCACGGCCGCAGCCTGGGCCTCCCACAGCACGGCGTAGAGCTCGGCGAAGTCGGCCGGGGGCTCGCCGGTGTAGACGCAGCGGGTGATGTCCGAGCAGTAGCCGGGCTCGCCCTCGGCCATGGGGTAGGAGCCGCCGAAGTCGCAGAGCACGACCTCGCCGGCCTGGATGACCCGGGGTCCGGCGTGGTGGTGGGGGCTCGACGCGTGGTCACCGGCGGCCACGATGGCGAAGTTCACGTGGCTGTGGCCCTCGGCGAGGAGCCGACGGGAGATGTCGGCGGACACGTCGGCCTCGGTGTGCCCGATGAGGGGGATCTCGCCCTTGTGGAGCTGGGCCGCCACCCGGTCCGCGGCCAGGGCTGCGGTGCGCAGGGCCCCGACCTCGGCCGGGTCCTTGCGGGCCCGCAGCGGGCCCACGAGCTGGGTGGCCCTGGTCCAACTGGTGGAGGACCACCGGTTGACCAGGTCGACCACGTGGCGACCCCACGTCTGGTCGCCCACGGCCACGGAGGTGGGGGTGCCAGCCAGGCCCACGACCACGTCGATGGGGTCCTGGGTCTCGGCCCAGCCGTGGATGGCGAACACCCCGGGGCGCTCGACGACCCTGGCCACCTCGAGGTTGGGGATGACCAGGGTGGCGTCCCCGTCGCGGGGCAGGACCAACATGGTCAACCGGGGCAGGTCCATGGCCTCGTAGCCGATGAGGTAGGGCAGGTCCGCACCCACGGAGAAGAGCGCGACGTCCACGCCCGCCGTGGCCATGGCCTGCCGAACCCGGGCCACGCGACCGGCGTAGTCGGGCGAGCTGTTCACGGCGGCAACGCTAGCCCAGGGGGTGCGCCAGCCACGGGCCGCGAACATCCCCGTCCACCCCCCCGTCGGCACCTCAGCCCAGGGCCGGCAGCCCGTCGATGCTGGCCGCGTTGTTGCGGGCCCGATAGGTGTCGAGGGCCTGATCGCTCTTGCGGTGGGCCCACTCGTCGAGGGTGGGCCGCTCGGCCTCGTAGCGGTAGAAGGGCACCGAGTAGCCACACGATGTCGACACCCGTTCGAGGTGCACGACGATGACGGCCCGGGCCCCGGCGGCGGGGGGGAAGGTGGCGGCCAGGGCGGCGAAGCCGTCGTCGTCGACGGTGACGACCTCGCCCCGCCCGTACAGGCGGACCAGGTTGGGCTTGCCCTCGAAGGCACAGAACAGCAGGGTGATGCGGCCGTTCTCCCGCAGGTGGGCGATGGTCTCGGCCCCGCTGCCCGTCAGGTCGAGGTAGGCGACGGTGTCGTCATCGATCACCCGGAAGGTGTCGTAGCCCTTGGGCGACAGGTTGACGTGGCCGCCCTCCCCCGCCGGGGCGGTGGCGACGAAGAACATGCGCTGGGCCTCGACGAAGCGCCGCTGCGCGCCGTCCAGCCGTTCCAAGACCTTGCCCATGACCCGCATTCTGGCCCAGTGCACACCCGACCACTAGGTGGAAACCCGGAGCCGCACCCGCCGTTCCTCGACGATGATCTCCTCCCAGGCCCGACGGCGCACGAAGCGCAGTTCGACATCGGCGAGGGCGCCCAGGGTGAGCCGGAACGTGCGTATCCCGGTGCCCCCGAGGCGACCCGAGGAGCCGAGCTCGTCATAGCTGGCGGCGACACCGAGCACCCCGGCCGGCGGGTCGGCCAGCTCCCAGCGGTAACCGGTCGAGGGCGCCTCGGGCAGTCGGATGTCGACGGCTTCCTCGCCGGCCGCGAGGACAATGACATCGCCGTCTTCCACCAAGGCGCGTCCCCCCGTAGGCGTCACCAGCAGTTTCGCTGAACCCACCGGTGTAGCACCACGCCGTCCCGCACGCGTCTCCGCCGGCGCCTCCCCCGCGGCTTGCACCTCTTAGCCTGGCGGCGTGTCCCGTCCCCCGTCCTGTCAGGCCCGGCACCGCCGGACCGCCGCCGCCCGGGCCCTGGTGCTGGCCACCACCCTCGTGGTGCTGGTCCTGAGCGGCTGTGGCACCATCGGCGGCGGGGGTGACGGCGGCGGGGGCGGGGGCGGGGGCGGCGAGGCCGAGGGTGGCCTGCCCGCCGGCATCGGCCTGGGCGACGCCACCCGCTACGTGGCCCTGGGTGACTCGTTCTCGGCTGGCGACGGTCTGGCGCCCTACGTGGACGCCGCCTGTGACCGCTCGCCCCGCGCCTACCCCAACCTGCTGCGCTTCGACGGTGAGGTCAACCGCATCTCCGCGGCGTGCTCGGCGGCCTATGTGCGTGACGTGGCCGGGCAGGCCGCGGCCGCCCAACTGGGAGACGACGTCGGCCTGGTCACCCTGACCATCGGCGGAAACGACGCCGGCTTCATCGACTTCTTCGGCGCCTGTGCGCTGCGCACGTCCTGCTTCGACCAGCCCTACGAGGGCTACGCCAGCCTGGGCGAGTGGTCCAAGGCCCAGATCGACGCCCTGGGACCGGCCCTGACCGCAGCCATCGACGGCGTGCAGCAGGCGGCGCCCAACACACGGGTCGTGGTGGCCGGTTACCCGCAGTTGCTGCCCACCACCTTCAGCACCGGCGCCGGTTGCGAGCTGCTGTCGGCCGGTTTCGACGCCTCGGAGCTGGCCGCGCTGCGGACGTCCACCCTGGCCGTCAACGGGGCGTTGGCCCAGGCCACCGAGGCCGCTGGCGCCACCTTCGTCGATGTGGTCGAGCGCTTCGCCGGCCACGAGGCCTGCGGTGGCCCCGAGCCGTGGCTCATGTTCGGCACCCTCGAACAACTGCTGACGTCACCCGAGGGCGTGCTGCACCCCAACGACGCCGGCCAGCGGGCCTACGCCGACGCCATCACCGCCGCCCTGGGCTGAAGCCCGCCCGACCGGGCGACCGGGGTCACCCAGGCGCAGATCAGTGGGCCAGGGCGGAGCCGGCGGCGGCCTGGCGGGCGTGGTACGACGAGCGGGTCAGGGGGCTGGCCTCGACGTGGCCGATGCCCAGGGCCTCGCCGTGGCCGCGCAGCTCGCCGAAGGTCTGGGGCGGCACCCAGCGGGCCACGGGCAGGTGGTGGGTGGTGGGGCGCAGGTACTGGCCGATGGTGACGATGTCGACGCCCACCCCAGCCAGGTCGGCCAGGGCCTGGCGGAGCTCGTCGTCGGTCTCCCCCATGCCCACGATGAGCGACGACTTGGTGCGCAACCCAGCCGCCTTGGCCCGGGCCAGCACGGAAAGCGACCGGGCGTAGGAGGCCGAAGGGCGCACGGCCCGCTGCAGGCGGGCCACCGTCTCGAGGTTGTGGTTGAGCACGTCGGGACGGGCGTCGAAGATGACCTGGAGGCTGTCGGGGTCGCCCTTGCAGTCCGAGATCAGCACCTCGACCTGGCAGTCTTCGGTGGCGCCCCGGATGGCGGCCACGGTGGCGGCGAAGGCGCCGGCCCCGCCATCGGCCAGGTCGTCACGGGCCACGGCGGTGACCACGGCGAAGCGCAGGCCCATGGTGGTGACGGCCTCGGCCACCCGCCCGGGCTCACCGGGGTCCAGCGCCAGGGGCTTGGACGTGTCCACCAGGCAGAAGCCACACGCCCGGGTGCAGCGTTCGCCGTTGATCATGAACGTGGCCGTGCCGTCGTTCCAGCACTCGAAGATGTTGGGGCAGCCCGCCTCTTCGCACACCGTGACCAGGCCCAGGCCGCCGATGAGCTTCTTGAGGCGCAGGTAATCGGGCCCGGTGCGCAAGGGCACCTTGAGCCAGTCGGGCTTGCGGGTGGCGATGGCCAGGCCTTCGGTCACCCCGGCCTCGGCCAGCCGGCCCCGCAGGCGCACCGACGTGCCCAACGTGGGCGCAGCCACCGGGGTGGCCGACGAGGCGGCGGGCGCAGCCGGGGCAGCGGCCCCGGGCTTGACCAGCTCGCCGGGGCCCTCGCCCCGGGTGAAGGGGGCCAGATCGGACGAGCGCACCCGCCACACCACGTCGGCCCGCTCCCAGCCTCCGGGACCGGCGCCCCACTGCGCCGCAGCCCGGGCCGTCACCGCGTCGACCACAGCACGCATGGACACGTCCACGCCTTCGGCGTGCAGCGAGGTCACGGGCTTGTCGGGGATGCCGCAGGGCACGATGTGACGGAACATGGCCAGCGGCTCGCGGGTCACGTTCAGGGCGAAGCCGTGCATGGACCGGCCCCGGGACAGCTTGACGCCGATGGCGGCGATCTTGCGGGGCAAGGGCCCCTCGGGATCGACCCACACCCCGGGCAGGTCGGCCAGCCGACCGCAGCCGGGCAGGCCCAGGTCGCCGAGGACGTCGATGAGCAGCTGCTCGACCGAGCGCACGTAGGCCACGGTGTCGGCCATGCCCCCGCCCCGCTTGCCGGCCACGTTGAGGATGGGGTAGCCGGTGAGCTGGCCCGGGCCGTGGTAGGTGATGTCGCCGCCCCGGTCGGCCTCGACCAGGTCGGCGCCCACCTCGGCCGCGGGCACGAGCAGGTGCTCGAGCTTGGCCCGCACCCCCAGGGTGTAGACGGGCTCGTGCTCCAGGAGCAGCAGGTGGTCGTCGGGGCTGGAGGTGAAGAGGCCACGTTGCAGGGCCAACCCGTCGCGATAGGCGACGCGGCCCAGCCAACGCACCCGCAGCACCCGATCCGCCACCACCGCTGCTGACATGGCTGCCTCTCTGCTGGACCTCTACTGGATCTCGATCGACCAGTCCCGGGTCTCGATGATGTCGCGCAGCGCCGCCAGGAAGGCGGCGGCGTAGGCACCATCGAAGGCCCGGTGGTCCCAGGCTAGGGCCAGCACCCCGACCGAATGGATGGCGATGGACTCGCCGCCCTGGGCATCGGTCACCACCACCGGCTTCCGCTTCACCCCGTCGGTGGACAGGATGGCCACCTGGGGCTGGTTGATGATGGGGAACTGCATCAGCGTCCCGTACTGGCCGGGGTTGGTGATGGTGAAGGTGCCCCCGGAGATGTCGTCGGGGCGGAGCTGGCGGGATCGGGCCCGGCCGGCCAGGTCGGAGATCTCCCTGGCGATGGCCCGCAGGCGCTTGCTGTCCGCCGACCGGACCACCGGAGCGACCAGGCCGTCGAAGTCCAGGTCGACGGCGATGGCCAGGTTCAGCTCGCCGTGCAGGATCAGCTCGCCGTCGCCGAGGGAGGCGTTGAGGTGGGGGAACTGGCGCAGGGCGTCGGACACGGCCCGGGCGATGAAGGGGAGGTAGGTGAGGGAGAAGCCCTCCTCGGCCTTCCACCCCTCGCGCAGCTGGCGCCGCACCCGCTCCACACCCTCGAAGTCGACCTCCATGGCCGTGAGCACGTGGGGGGCGACGTGCTTGGAATCGGACATCAGCTTGCCGGTCAGCGTGCGGATGCGGTTCAGGGGCTGGGTGGAGTCACCCCGGGCCGCCACCGGTGCCGGCGCCGGCGCCTGGGGACGGGGGGCGGCGGGTGCGGCTGCGGCCGGCTGGGCCGCGGGAGCCGCGGGCGCAGCCGGAGCCGGGGCCGGCTTGCGACCGGCGCCACCGTCGAGGGCCTTGTCGACGTCGTCCCGGGTGATGCGGCCACCAGGGCCGGTACCGACGATCTGGTCGACATCGAGGTTGTTCTCGTTGACCAGGCGCCGCACGATGGGCGACAGCAGCTTGGCTTCGCCACCGCCAGCGGGGGCCGACGCCCAGGCCTCGGGCTCGACGGGCTCGGGTGCAGGTTCGGCCATCTCGCGGGCGGCGGACTGGGCCGGCTCCTCGGCCGACGTCTGGGCGGCCTCGGGGGCAGGCGCGGGAGCGGGCTCCGGCTCGGGGGCGGCCGCCGCCGGTTCGGGCTGCGCCTCGGGCTCGGCGGGGGCTGCGGCCTCACCGCCACCACCCCCGTCGCCACCGGCCTGGTCCCCGATCACGGCCAGCACCACGCCGACGTCGACGGTCTCACCTTCGGGCACGCGGATCTCGGTCAGGAAGCCGGTCGCCGTGGAGGGCACCTCGGAGTCGACCTTGTCGGTCGACACCTCGAAGAGCACCTCGTCCTGGGCGATGGGGTCGCCAACCTGCTTGAACCACTTGGTGATGGTGCCTTCGGTGACCGTCTCACCGAGCTGGGGCATCAGGATCTCGGCCATTGTTCTTCGTCCGCTCCCGGTGTGGGTGTGTGGAGGCCGCTCCACTCGAAAGCGGCCTCAGAGAAGTAGCGCCTCAGAGAAGTTGCGTCAGTGCAGGCTGCGGCCGGTGAGGCTCAGCATGGTCTCGCCGAACAGCTCGCTCAACGAGGGGTGGGGCTGGATGAAGTGGGCGACCTCGTCCACGGTGGCCTCCCAGTTCACGGCCAGGTAGCCCTGTCCGAGCTGCTCGGTCGCCCAGGGGCCGGCCATGTGCACGCCGAGGATGCGTCCACCGGTGCCGTCGGCCTGCTTCTCGGCGATGACCTTCACCAGGCCCTCGGTCTCACCGATGATCATGGCCCGCCCGTTGCCCACGGGCCGGTGCTTGCTCGTGACCACCTCGAAGCCCTTCTCCCGGGCCTGCTCCTCGGTGTAGCCCACGAAGGACACCTCGGGGTGGGTGTAGATGCACCAGGGGACCCGGTCGTAGTCCACGGGGATGGGGTCCTCGCCGAGGATGTCCTGGATGGTGAGGATGCCCTCGGCGAAGCCCACGTGGGCCAGGGCGGGGGTGGCGATGATGTCGCCCACGGCCCACACCTTGGGGGCGGTCGTGCGGCAGTGGTCGTCGACCTGGATGAAGCCCCGCTGGTCGACCTGCACGCCGGTGCCGTCGAGGCCCATGAGGTCGGCGAAGGGGCGGCGGCCGACGGACATGACCACCAGGTCGACCGTGACGGTCTGGTCGTCGCCGAACTGGACCGTGGTCGACGCCCCGTCCTCGGCCGGGGTGTGGCCGGTGACCTTGACCCCGGTGTGGATGGCGATGCCCCGCTTCTTGAACGAGCGGGCCACGACGTCGCTGACGTCCTTGTCCACGCCCACGAGGATGCGGGGCAGGGCCTCGAGGACGGTCACGGCCACGCCGAGGTCCGACAGCATGGAGGCGAACTCGCAGCCGATGGCCCCGCCACCGATGACGGCGGCGGAGGCGGGCAGCGAGCCCAGCGACAGCAGCTCGTCGGAGGTGACCACGAGCTTGCGATCGATGTCGAAGCCGGGGATGGTGCGGGGGACCGAGCCCCCGGCCAGGATGATGTTGTCGCCGTGGAGGGTGGTCTCGGCGCCGTCGCCGCCGGTGACGGTGACCGAGCCGTCGGCGTTGAGCTTGCCCACACCATCGGCGATGGTGACCTTGCGACCCCGCAACACCGAGCGCAGACCCTTGGCCAGCTGGTCGATGATGCGGCTCTTGCGGGCCTGGGTGACCGACCAGTCGACGGTGGGAGCGCCGGCCTTGATGCCGAACTCCTCGGCACCCGACACCGTGCGGAACACGGCCGCCGTCTCCAGCAGCTCCTTGGCCGGGATGCAGCCCACGTGGAGGCAGGTGCCGCCCAGGGTGCCCTTCTCGACGAGGGCCACGTCGAGGCCCGCCGAGGCCCCGTACAGGGCGGCCGCGTACCCGCCTGGGCCGCCGCCGATGATCACCACGTCATGCTTGTCGGCCACCACTACCTCGCAGGTTGGGAGAGCCCGGCCATCGTAGCCACAGCCCCGTGGGGCCTGCTCCGACCAGGGTGAACGGTTGGGGGACGGGGGGTCTTCCCGGTGTTGTCGAAGGTCACGGGCGGGTGCCACCGGACCCGCACGCCGTCCCCTGCGCCGGCGGCGCGGGTCACGCGATCACGATCTGGACGGCGAAGGCGACGAGGATGGCCATGCCGCACAGCAGGGCCAGCAGCAGCAGCATGCGCGTGCTCACGGGGCCTCCGCCGTGGGCGGCACGTGGGCCATGATCCAGTCGACCACCTCGGCGATCACCTCGGGCCCCTCGGGTTCGTTGAACACCTCGTGGAAGAGCCCGGGGTGCTCGCGCAGGGTCTTGTCGGACGAGCCGAAGGCGGCCACCACGTCCCGGCTGGCCTGGACGGGCACCAGGCTGTCCTCGGTGCCGTGCACGACCAGCACGGGCAGGGTGAAGCCGGGTGTCTGGGACGGGAAGGCCTCGATGCGCTCGAACACCTCGGCGGCGAAGCGGGCCGTGTAGCGACCGTGGTGGACGAGGGGGTCGGCCACGTAGTCGGCGACCACGGCGGGATCCCGGCTGACGCCATCGGCGTCGAGGGCCAGCACCCGCAGGCGGGGGGCGACACGGGAGAGCAGCCGGCCCACGGCGACGACGGGCCGGGGAGGCGGGTCGGCCGCGCCGGTGGCCGGGGCGGACAGCACCACGGCCGTCCACGCCTCGGGGTGGCTCAGGGCATGGGCCAGCGCGATGGCCCCACCCAGGGAGTGACCGAGCAGCACCTGGGGGCCGGGCTGGCGGGAAGCGACGAGCAGGCGGAAGGTCTCCAGGTCGGCAACGAAGGTGCTGAACCGCTCGACGTGGCCCCGACGCCCCTCGGACTGGCCGTGGCCCCGGTGGTCGAGGGCCCACACGCTGAAGCCCGCGTCGACCAGGGCCGAGGCCAGCGGGTCGTAGCGCCCGGAGTGCTCGCCCATGCCGTGGACCAGCACCACGGCGCCCCGGGGGGCGCCGGCCCCACCATCGCCCGTGCCCTCGGTCGACCGCTCCCTCGACCACTCTGTCGACCACGTGCGGTAGTGGAGGGAGAGCCCTCCCGCCCCGTTGAAGGTCCCCTCGGCCAGATCCGGCATCGAGGGGCGAGGATAGCCACGTCGTGGGCGCCCCGCGAACGCCCGGCGCCCACCCGCCGCCGACGGTCCACACCTGGGCACAGGCCCGGGCGAGCTGGGAACATGGCCGCTCGACGGACCCACCGCCAGGAGGCGTCATGGACGTAGCCATCACCGGCTCGTCGGGCTTGATCGGTACCGCCCTGTGTCGTGCCCTCGAGGCCGACGGTCACCGCGTGCGGCGCATCGTGCGCCACTCCCCGGCCGAGGGCGAGGTGTGGTGGGACCCCGAGACGGGGCGCATGGACGCCCATGGCCTCGAGGGCATCGACGCCGCCGTCCACCTGGCCGGCGAACCCATCGCCAAGGGCCGCTGGAACGACAAGCGCAAGGCCGCCATCCGCGACAGTCGGGTGCGGGGCACGACCCTGCTGGCCACCACGCTGGCCTCGTTGGCCGACGGCCCCACCGCCCTGCTGTCGGGCTCGGCCATCGGCTACTACGGCGAACGGGGCGACCAGGTCCTGACCGAGGCCTCCCCCGCGGGACAGGGCTTCTTCCCCGACGTGTGCGTGGCCTGGGAAGAGGCCGCGGCGCCGGCCCGCGACGCCGGCATCCGGGTGGCCCACCTGCGCACGGGCATCGTGCTCGACGGCCACGGCGGGGCCCTGGCCCCCATGCTCCCCCTGTTCCGCTTCGGCGTCGGCGGCAGGATGGGCTCGGGCCGCCAGTACTGGAGCTGGATCACCCTGGCCGACCACCTGGCCGCGGTCCGCTTCGTGCTCGAGAACGACATCTCCGGGCCCGTCAACCTGACCGCCCCCGAGCCCGCCACCAACGCCGCGTTCACCAAGGCGTTGGCCGGGGCGCTGCACCGGCCCGCCCTGGTGCCCACCCCCGCCTTCGGCCCCCGCCTGGTGCTGGGGCGCGAGCTGGCCGACGAGGTCGTGTTCACCTCTACACGGGTGGTGCCCGCCGTGCTCACCGAGGCCGGCTTCACGTTCACCCAGCCCCACCTCGACGGCGCCCTGGCCGCCGTGCTGGGCTGAGGGCATGACCAGGGGGGATCACGCCCACGAGCCCGACGGCACCGGGGCTGGCGCCCACGGGCACGACCACGCTGCCCACGAGCACGACCACCGCGGGCCCGAGGACCGCTGCGTGGCCGTCAGCCGCATCATCGACGCGCCGGCGGCGGCCATCTTCGCCATCGTCGACGACCCGTCCATGCACCCCGTCATCGACGGCTCGGGCTCGGTGCGGGCCAGCCAGCTGAGCAGCTGCCACCTGCGCCTGGGCGACAAGTTCCGCATGGACATGAAGCTGGGCGTGCCCTACGGCATCAGCAACGTCGTCGTCGAGCACGAGCCCGACCGCCTCATCGCCTGGCGCCACATCGGCGGCCACCGCTGGCGCTACCGGCTGGCCCCCATCGACGGCGGCACCGAGGTCACCGAGGAGTTCGACTGGTCGACGTCTCGGGTGCCGTGGTTCATCGAGCTGACGGGCAGCCCCCGCAAGCACCCTGCGGCCATGCGCCGCACCCTCGACCGCCTGGCCGATGTCGTCACCGGCCGGGCGGGCTGAAGCGCTGTCGGTTCAGATCGCCTGATCAGGGCTGTCACTTCGGGGCGGTCGCTTCGGGGCGGTCACTTCGGGGGCATGCGGATGCCACCGTCCATGCGGATGACCTCGGCGTTCATGTAGCTGTTCTCGACCAGGAACAGCGCCGTCTGCGCGTACTCGGGCGGCTGGGCCAGGCGCTTGGGGAAGAGCACGTTCTGGCCCAGGGTGGTGCGGGCCGCCTCGGGCAGGGTGCCGAGCAGGGGGGTCTCCACCAGGCCGGGGGCGATGGTGTTGACCCGGATGCCCACGGCGGACAGGTCCCGGGCCGCGGGCAGGGTCAGGCCGACCACGCCGCCCTTGGAGGCCGAGTAGGCGGCCTGGCCGATCTGGCCGTCGAAGGCGGCGACGGATGCGGTGTTGACGATGACGCCCCGCTCGCCGAACTCGAGGGGCTCGGTCTTGGCGATGGCCCCGGCGGCCTGGCTCAGGCAGTTGAACGTGCCGATCAGGTTGATGGACACCACCCGGGTGAACTTGGCCAGGTCGTGGGGGGTGCCGTCCCGCTCGATGGTGCGGGCCGCCCAGCCGATGCCGGCGCAGTTGATGAGCACCCGGAAGGGGCCCATGTCCTCGGCCGCGTGCACCGCTTCGGCCACCTGGTCGACGTCGGTCACGTCGGCCCGCACGTAGACGCCGGAGATCTCCGACGCCACCTGCTCGCCCCGCTCGTCGTTGAGGTCGAGGACGACGACCCGGGCACCCTGGGCGGCGAAGAGGCGGCTGGTGGCCTCGCCCAGGCCCGAGGCGCCGCCGGTCACGATGGCAGAGACTCCGTCGATGCGCATAGGGCGGCGACGCTAGCCCAGCGGCGTCGGGACTCCGGAAGGGCCCCGTGGGGTAGCTTCCGCACCATGACGATCGCTGTTGGAGACCGCATCCCCGACGTCCGACTGATGCAGATGACGGCCGAGGGACCCAGGCCCATCAAGAGCACCGAGGCCCTGGGCACGGGCAAGGTCGTGCTCTTCGCCGTCCCCGGCGCCTTCACCCCCGGCTGTTCCGATTACCACCTGCCTGGCTTCTTGATCCGTGACGAGGAGATCAAGGCCAAGGGCGTCGACAAGGTGGCGTGCATCGCCGTCAACGACGCCTTCGTCATGGGGGCGTGGGGCGAGGCCACGGAGGTCGGCGACAAGATCCACATGCTGGCCGACGGCAACGGCGACTTCACCGCCGCCGTTGGCCTGCAGATGGACGGCTCGAAGTTCGGCCTGGGCCAGCGCTCGCAGCGCTACGCGGCCATCATCGAGGACGGCGTGGTCACCTCCCTGCTCGTCGAGCCCGGCCCCGGCATCAACGCCAGCAGCGCCGAGAGCATCCTCGCCGCCCTCTGACCACCAGGGTGCCGATCCGCGGCCAACGCACCGCCGACGGGCTCCGCGGTGCCACGGGCACCGCCCGGGCCCGTCATCGCATCAGTGGTCGGGGTGGGGAACGGCCACGACGGTGAGCCCGTCGATGCCCTCGAAGTCCGACGGATTGCAGGTGTGGACGGGCAGGCCGTTGGCCAGGGCGGTGGCGGCGATCATGGCGTCGTAGCCCCGGCTCGCGCTCTTGCGCCCGCGACGACGAAGTGAGGCGGCGACCTGGCCGAAGCTGCGGGCCGCGGCGGCGTCGAACGGGAGGGGCTCGAAGTCGGCCTCGGCCTGCTGCAGGTGCGCCTGACGAACAGCCCGCTCGCGGTCATCGGAAGCAAGCAACGGGCCTACCGACAACTCAGCGAGGGTCACCGCGGTGATCAGGGGCAGGTCGGGCAGAGCCGAGACATCGGTGAGGCGGCTGAGCAGGATCACGGTGCTCGTGTCGAGCACACCTCGACCTGATGGGTCGCTCATAGCGGCATCTCGAGCAGTTCATCGATGTCGGCGCGCAGGCGGTTCGGGTCCATGGCGGGCAGGTGGCGCCACCGTTGCAGGAGCGAAGTCGCCCGCAGCGGAGGCACTGGCAGCGGGCGCAACTCAGCCACCGGCTGGCCGTCGCGGGTCACGGTCACACGCTCACCGCGGGCCACCCGGTCGACGACCTCTCCGCCATGGTTGCGAAGCTCTCGGATGGATACCTCGACATCGTCCACGTCTCACAGCGTATCACCCGTGATTCCTTCTCTGTACGGCCTGAGATGGTTCACGCCCGCCACGGTGGCGGGCGACCAGCGCGCCGGCGGCGCCGACGAGCAGGCACGAACCCATCAGGGCGGCGGTCAGGCTGCTGAGCTCGGCCACCACGGCCAGGGCGTAGGACCGGCGGGCGACACCGACGCCGTCGATGCGGACCTCGACGATGCGCAGGGCGACGATGCCCACAGCCAGGGAGAGGATGCCCAGCACGGTGAACCAGACGATGGGATCGGGCTCATCGGGGAAGCCGAGCTCGACGAGCCGCTTGGGGTAGAGCCGTCCGAAGCCCTCGTCCCCCGCGTTGACCAGCATCGTCGCCGCGAAGACGACGAGGATCTGGTGGTCGCGGCGGGACAGGGCCACCCCGCGCCGGAAGATCGAGGCCGACTCCCGCCAACGGCGCTCACGCGTGGGGGTGAAGTGGTGCTCGGTGAAGCGGACGAGGACGAAGACGGCCAGCGCCACCATGGCGACGCCGGAGACGACGATGGAGGTGGCCAGACCGGTCGCCCACCCGAAGGCGCCGAACCCGACCATGCCGGTGACGGCGCCGATCTGCTCCCAGCGGCCCCGGGCGGTCAGCACCCGGGCGATGCGGGTGGGCTGGTCGAGCTCGTCGGTCACCCAGGCCACGTCCGCCCCGCTCATGAAGGCCCAGCCCAGGCCCCACAGGATCTGGGTGGCGGCCAACAGCGGGAAGGCGGTGACCAGGCCGGTCATGATCATGCCGGCACCGATGACGACGTGGGCGATGATGATCGACCACTTGCGACTGATGGTGTCAGCCATGACCCCGGTGGGCACCTCGGCCACCAGCAGGAACGACCGATGTCGTGTCAGATGGATTTACCACATCGTGGAATTGGTAACACCGAAGTCGTCGATGTGTGAACGGAGCGTTGACGCAAGCTGCACGACGCCCGACGGATCGGCGGGGGCGTCAGCTCGGCGCGCCTGGGGGGCGCCGCTCGGCCTCGGAGATGGCCCAGGCCGCGTTGACCAACCCGATGTGGCTGAAGGCCTGGGGGAAGTTGCCCAGCAGCTCGCCGGTGACGGGGTCGACCTCCTCGGCCAGCAGGCCGACGTCGTTGACGAAGCCGACGGCTCGCTCGAACACGGCCCGGGCCCGGTCCGGCTGCCCGGAGATGGCCAGCGCCTGGGCCAGCCAGAACGTGCACAGCAGGAAGGTGCCCTCGTCGCCGTCGAGACCGTCGACACCCCCCTCGGTGCGGTAGCGGTACACGAGGCCCCGGTCGTCGGTGAGGCCGGACTCGATGGCGTCGATCGTGGCCAGCATCCGGGGGTCGTCCCCGGGGAGGAACCCGACGATGACCATCATCAGCGCAGACGCATCGAGCGCAGCACTGCCGACGGACTGCGTGAAGGCCTCGGCCTCGTCGTGCCAGCCGTCGCGGACCACCGTCTCCCAGATCTCGTCCCGCGTCGCCTCCCAGCCGCCGACCCGGTCGCCGGCCCCGATGAGGTCGGCGAGGGCGATGGCCCGGTCGAGCGCGACCCAGCACATGACCTTGGAGTAGACGAAGTGCCGGGGGTCGCCGCGGACCTCCCAGATGCCCTGGTCCTCGTCGACCCAGTGGACGGCCGCGGCGTCGGCGCACGCCACCAGGAAGCGCTTGGTGTCGTCGTCGATCTCGGGGAGCTGCTCGGCCAGGCGGCTGGCCGCCCCCAGCACCTCGCCGTAGACGTCGATCTGGCGCTGGTCCCACGCCCCGTTGCCCACCCGCACCGGACCGCTGTCCCGCCAGCCGCGGAGGTGGCCGAGCTCCCGCTCGGTCAGGTCGTGCTCGCCGCCCACGCCGAACATGATCTGCAGCCCGACGCCCGGCCCCACCGACGAGGCTGCCGCCGTGGTCATGAAGGCGAAGAAGTCGGCGGCCTCGTCGGGGCAGGCGGCCACCCACAGGGCCTCCATGGTGAAGCTGGCGTCGCGGACCCACGAGTAGCGGTAGTCCCAGTTGCGCCCACCGCCGACCGCCTCGGGCAACGACGTCGTCGCCGCGGCGACGATGGCCCCGCTGGGCTGGAACGACAGGCCGTGCAGCACCCGGCCACTGAGGTGCACGAGATCGGCGTAGGGCCCGTCGTACGTCTGGTGGAGGGTCGACCACGAGCACCACGCGTCGATGGTGCGGTCCAGCACCTCGGCCAGGTCGGCCTGGGACCACACCCGGGCCGGGGTCTGCTCCAGGGTCGAGCGGTGGAGGGCGACGTGGACCTGCTCGCCGGCGCGCAGGGTCCGGCGGCCGTGGGCCCTCGGCCCGTCGATGGTCAGGCCGTCGTCCGTCAGCACCAGCCACTCCGCACCACCGCGGGCGGTCACCCCACCCTCCACGGCGCCGAGCAGGGGCACGACCAAGCCGTACTCAGGGCGGGGCTGGTAGTCGACCTCGACCTCGACCTCCCCGGCGGTGCAGGCCATCCGTCGCACCAGCAGGTGGGGCACGTCCCGTCCCAGCCGGTGCCCCTCGTTGTCGGGGCCGAGCGCGAGGGCGTCGGTGAGCACCAGCGTGCCCCCGGCGGTGGCAAACGTCGTCTCCAGCACCAGCGTGCGCTCGAGGTAGCGCCGGGTGCTGGTCCAGCCGGCCACCGGTGCCACCTGCCAGTGACCGGCCTCGTCGCCCAGCAGCCGGCCCAGGACCGACGGGCTGTCGAAGCGGGGGAAGGTGAGCCAGTCAACGGAGCCACCCGACGTGACCAGGGCACAGGAGTGGCGGTCGGACAGCAGGGCGTGGTCGGCGATCGGTGTGGTGGACATCGGCCGGCTCCGGTCGTAGAGGGTGCGCCCGACGGCAACCGCCCCCATGGGCCGCGGATCCGCCTGCGCCGGGCCAGTCTGACCGGTTGCCGCCAGCCGGCGCCCGCGGCCGGGGCCGGGGCCGGGGCCCAGCCTGTCGGCCCCGCACCGGCCGCGCTCAGGCCCGGCCCCAGCCCCCTCCACCGGGGGTGAGCATGCGCACGACGTCACCGGCGACGAGGTGGACGGTGCACTTGTCGGCCAGGCGTTCGGCCCTGGCCTCGTCACCTTGGGGCAAGAGCCAGTTCTCCCCCACCGCTCCGGGTTCACCCCCTCCCAGGCCCCAGGGTCGGGATACCCGACGCTCGGTGATGAGGGACAGGGTCACGTCCTCGAGCACCTCGACGTCGCGCTCGATGCCCTCGCCGCCCGGCGCCGAGCCGCCGCCACCGCTGCCCCGGCGCAGCCGGCAGCGCCGCTCCCGTAGGGCGAAGGCCCGCTCCAACGCTTCGACCGTGGTGTTCCCGGTGTTGGTGAACTCCGTAGGTTTGGCTACCGAGTGCTGAGAGATCCAGCTCGCTGAGCCGGCCTAGTGCGTCGGACGGCGCGATCGCGCCGTCGACATCTCGCACTCGTCGATCATGGCTGCCTCTCCTCGCGCGCGCTCGAATCGCCGGTCCACGGCGACGGCCCTTCGGGGTCGAGCCGCGCTCTACGCCCGGCAGTCGATCACGCGGGAAGGGTCCGCTTCGCTCGACGTGCAGGTCGAGGCCCGCCGGGAAGCGGCCGCTCGCTTGGGGCTCGAGGTCGTGGCCGAGTTGGTCGAGGCGCCGTCGACGTCGGGCTACAGCAACCGGGGACGCAACCGGCCGAAGTTCGGGGAGCTGCTCGACCTGATCCGACGAGGTGAGGTCGACCGCGTCGTCGCCTAAGAGACCGATCGGCTATCTCGAGACGGCGGACCCGGCTGGGCTCCCCTGGTCGACGCGTTCGAGGAGGCCGTCCGGGCTCGCGAGGCGAAGGAGGGTGTGCCGCGGATGGGTGGCCGTCGGCCATACGGGTTCTCGCACGGCATGAGCGAACACGTCGAGGCCGAGGTCGAGCGGATCGAGGAAGCCGCCGAACGGGTGCTCGCCGGGGAGTCGGTCTGGAGCATCTGCACCGACTGGAACTCGAGCGGCGTGCCGACGGTGACCGGCACGGCGTGGAGCGTCCAGACGTTGACGTCGATCCTGACGTCGCCGCGCATCGCCGGCTCCCGGACGCACCGAGGTACCGTGGTCGGCCACGGCCAATGGAAGCGGATAGTCGACGAGGACCGCCACGACGCCCTGGTGGCGGCGCTCGCACCACGCCCGTCGAAGCCCCGGAAGGGTCGGAGCTATCCGCTCGTCGGGTTCCTGATCTGCGGCAGGTGCGGCGGCCCGCTCCGCTCACTGACGAGGGAGAACGGCGGGCGGTCATACGCGTGCCGCAACGGGCCGGGCATGGGCGGCTGCGGCGGCATCCGCATCCAGGCCAACGGGCTGGAGGCCTACGTCCGAGATCTGATCTGCGGCATGCTCGCCGACCCGGTGACGAGGGCGGCCATGGGCGGGCTGGCTCCGGTGGGCACGTCCGGGTCGGCGTCGAACGCGCTGGCCGACCTCCAGAGAGCGCCTGATCGGCCTCTACACCGAGGGCGACATCGACCGAGCGACCTTCCGGGCTCGCCAAGCGAAGCTCGACGACCATATCTGCGCCGCCCAAGTCGAGCCCAAGAGCCACAGCCGAGCCGGCGAGATGCCCATGATGCCATCGACGTTCGACGAGCTGGTCACAACGTGGGACGCATGCGGCATCGACTTCCAACGCCGCCTGATCGAGATCCTCCTCGAGCCGATCACGGTGACGCGGGCGCCCTCTCGACGCCGGGCTTTCGATGCGTCACGGCTGCGAGTGAAGCCGCGTGCGTGAGGGTCGAAGGGCTGCTCGGCTACGCATCGAGCGCATCTCGTCTGCCGTAGACGGCCTGGTCCCCCCAGAGGGAGAGGTGATAGGGGAATCGAATGGTGCGCGTAGTCGACCAAGCACTCGCTGTGGCACCAATAGCTGCCCGGTCGGCCATCACCCGGGAGGTAGAGATCGACGCGGAGCGGATCGGTTTCACTCACATCGACTGCCTCTCCGCACAACATGGGCGCCACACCGCTTGGATCGCTCATGACGCTGGCCTCATGCTCTACCGCTGCCCTGTCGGAGAAGATCTCGGGCGGCCAACGCCCGGAGTGCGCCCGTGAGTAGCCGCAGTCCTCCTGCCGGAGCGTTCCGCGGGCGCGAGCACACCTCGGACCTTTGCGAGCACCTCCGCTGAGGTGAGTGTGCTCGGAAGGCCAGCTTGCTCCCGCATCGCCCGTGAGGTGCGCACCCCTTCGGTCAGCACATCCTCGGTCTCATCCTCTGGCCTCACAGCCCAACTCTGTCGGCAACGGCTGAATACTGACCCCCGTCCACCGGTTGAAAATTGACCCCCCCGGCGGGCCCTGCCCCCACTGCGACGAACCCGTCACCATCACCGACCTCCTCGGCGAGGAGGCCGCCCACTGACCGACCCTCGACGACGCAGCGTGACGGTGAACCCAGGGGAGGGGGGCCAATTTTCAACCGTTGAAAGGGGGTCAGATTTCGACCGTTGTTGACAAATTCCATATGCTCGATCGCCGTCTGCTTGCGGCGCTGCGGTCGAGGGCTCGGCGGATCTCGGCCACCGGGTCATCAGCCTCGTGGCCCGCAACGACGTAGACGTGGTTCCGGAGCCGGCTCGCGTTTTCGAGGTGTAGCCGGGGAAGTCGGCCTCCGGTCGTCGACGTAACGCCCGCTGACGACACCGTGGTCGTGGTCGAAGCGGTCGCCGTGGTCGTTGACCGGTCCCGGTTGCTGGTCGTGGTAACCGCCTCGCGAGTGGTGCTCGTCGGCTCCGCTGAGACCTCGGAGCGTCGCCGGCCAGGCCGGGGTGGGTGATGGCCCAGCGCAGGAGCGCTCGTCGCGCTCGAGGTGAGGTGGCCAGCTCAGCCCATTCCCAGTCGAGCTTGTGCAGGATCGATGCCATCGAGAAGCTCCGTATGCCGTTCGGACATGGGCAGGTTCGAGTGCAGGGGTCGTGCTGAAGGGCCCGCTACAGGTCGTGATCCGCACATTCCTTTGTCGTCGGTCCAATCTGGGGAGCCCCATGGGCCGTGTCGCACAAGGTCAGGGCAGGGCGCGGCCATTAGTTGGGCCTGGAGAACCACGAAGTCCTGACGTTCACACCCGTCGATCACCCCGACGCCCGGTTACGACGGGCGGGGATCGACCTGTCCGATCCCTACCTCGAGCAGTGCTGGGGCCCGGTCATCGGGCCGAGCGCACGCTCTTGCTGCGGCGCATGCCCACGCTGTGGACCGAACGGGTGCCGGCCACGATCGCCCACAGAGCGAGCTCGGCCGGACGTTGGGCCTCGGGGCCGGCGCCGGGGCGAACAGCCGGCTCATGAACTTCCTCGACCGGGTGGTCCGCCAGGGGCGGGCGCCTGGCACGAGCAGGGCCGCTCCCTCCACGTGTACCTCCGAGCGCCCGGCTTGGCACCCCACCACCTCGAGCGGCTCGCCGAGTGGACCCGAGGGGCGCACGAACGCCTCCTCGACGCCCACGTGCGACAGCTCACCGGGCCCGGGGACACCGGGCCGAAGGTCGCCGCCGTCACCGGACGCCTCGACCGGCTCCAACGCCCCCGAGCCGTCGAACCGGCAACCCTGCCCGTCCGGTCCCGGGCCGGCGGACGATGAGCGTCCCCCGCCATCACGACCCCCTCGCCAGCTCACGGGCAGGGCACGACCCTGTCGTCCGCGAAGGCCAGATCCAGAGGTCACACATTTGCAGGTTCCCCTTCGGGAAACCTGCGGCCGCTCCCGGCCCGGCCGGGTCGTGAAGTTCGCGGTCACCCCGCTGGGCGGTTCCCGCAGCGATGTCGGCCGGGTCGTCGCCGGCATCGTCCGCTACCTCCAACCCAGGGCTGCCCCGGGGCTGTCACCGCCTCCACGCGCCGCGGCGGGCTGCAGCGAGGGCCCGTCCCGCTCCTACGCCGACGGCGGCGAGGAGCCCGGTCGTTGGCTCGGCCGGGCCGCAGCGCTCGCCGACCCGCGAGGCGACGTATATCGCGCCGACTTCGCCGCCGTCCTGTCAGGACGGGACCCGCGCATGGGCGGGCGGCTGATCTCTGCCCAGGGTTCCGCCGGGCGGCGAGCCGATCTCGGGGCGGGGACACCCACCCGTGTCGGCCCCGACGGGGACCTGCTCTACGACGAGACCGACGCAGCTGCGGCGCTCGGTGTGACCAAGACGGAAGCGGCCCGCCTGCTCGACGCCGGTGCCACCCTCGACGCAGCGCCGGGCCCAGGCGGGCCCGCTGAAGGTCGTGCCGATGGTCGTGCTGGAGGTCGTGCTGTTGGTCGTGTTTCACCGTACGGGGCTGGTGAGAGCCGCCTTTCTGGTGCCTGTCATCGACGGGGACGACTAGCGATGGGTGACGAGCGCCGAGCTCGCCGCGTGCAAGTCCACCCGCGCCGCCGCGGTCCACCCCGACGAGATCCGCGCCGGAGGAGCCGAGGACGACCAACTCCCCATCGGTGAGGCGGCACGCCTCGCCGGGCTCACGACCCGGTACCTACGAAAGTGGCGAAGCGCCACGAGACCCACTCGGCCGAGATCGAACCAGCCGTCAACGTAGGTCGTCCCTCGCGGTCGTCGTGCTTCGCGGCCTACCGGGGCACGCGCGGCCAAATGGCTCGTGACCCGCTGGCACCTGGCCGAGTTCCTGGAAACGGCGCCGGGCCCCCGCCGTGCGCGTCGGTCGACGTGACCCTCACCACCGAAAAGTCCCTCGGGGTGCTCGCCCTCCTCGGCGATCAGAGCTAGAAACGTGAGGTGTTGGGTCGAACGTAGGTTCGGTTCGCGACAAGGTGCCTGTTCACGGCGGATAATCGAGGCTGCGAAACCATTCCGATGGCCGTCGTGAAAGGCACCTGTGAGGTGAAGAGTATAGCGAAGTGAGGCCGGGTGCTGCTGGGCGGGGCGGATCCCACGGTGACGGCCCGGGCAGGGGTGGTGCTCGTCGGGGAGGTCGACCGGGCCTTGGGTGTGTGCGCGGCGATCGACGAGGCGGTCGGCCCGATCCGGGCCCGGCCGGGCCCGTCAACGGGGGAGTTGGTGTTCGCCGCCGCGGAGGTGATGTTGACGGGCGGTGACTTCATGGTCGACCTGGACCACGCCCGCACGGATGGGTCCGTCCGACCCGTTGACCCTGGTAGTTGGAGGCGACGCCCTGCTTGTACCGGCCGTAGACCTCGATATCGGTCGTGTCGAGATCCACCGTGGGACGCTGGGCGGCCACCACGTCACGGCGGGCGGGGGGCAGGTCAAGTTCCGCAATTGGCGGAACCTCGGTGGGGGCACGAACGAGGCACGCAGCAGGCCGTGCTCGAGCAACTGCGCGACCCACGCCGCGTCTGCGACGTCGGTCTTGCGGCCGGGCACGTTCTTCATGCGCGCCGCCTTGACCAGCAACACCTCGAAGTTGGCCTCGAGCACCGCGAAGATCGCCGAATCGTTCTTCTTGACACTCAAGCTCGAGCTCATCTACGACGACGACTGGCACACACACTCGGAACTCGAGTTCGCCCTCTTCGAGTACATCGAGGTATTTTACAACCGGCAACGACTCCACTCAACCATTAACTACAACATCCCAGAACAGTACTATCGTGCACACGGAACCACTCTGATTACCATGTAACTGAGTGACAACCTCCGCCGGGCCAGCCCACGGCTGCCTCACCCACCGCTTCGATGATTCCGACCGTCTCATGCCCGGGAATTACTGGGTTATTGCTGGGCAGGTGGCCGGTGTACAACTCGTGGTCGGTACCACACAAATCGCACGCCTCGAGCCCATCGTCTGCACCAATAAACGGGATCGGGAAACGCTCCACGTTGATGGTCCTCGACCGCGTCAACACCCTGGCCAACGAGTCGCTAGGCGACTTATCTTCCACCCCAGACGCCGCGCTGCTGCCGCGGTGACTCCGGAAGCCCTGAAGGCTCCTTCAAACAGCGACTGAGACACCAACGGTGCCGGGTCTCGTCGGTCGATGCAGCCCAACCAGGCAAGGGAACCCCGACCGCCCAGACCAGGGGCTCCCAGGCCGAGCCGGCGACCTGCCCGCCCCGCAGAGGGTCTGGCCTGCGTTCGCGGGCTGCGACCCCCAATCAAGACGACTCGCAGTCGCCTCAGCGGCGAAGTCCGTCAACCGGGGGCCTCAAGGGACGTGAAGTAACCGCCTACGTCGTGCGACAGATCTGGTAGCTTGTCACACACAGCCGAAGGGGGTCCCATGTCTGTTGACGTCGCCCGGTACAGCCCGTTCGATCCAGCCGTCCAGGCCGATCCGTACCCGTACTACGAGGAGTTGCGGCGCGGACCATCAGCGGCATACGTG
>JBBSLP010000017.1:0-87970 GCA_038255145.1 Acidimicrobiales bacterium | reverse complement strand
GGTGACGAGCACGCCGCCCATGTCGGCCGTGCGTCGCGGTCGGCGGGCCGGCGCCTCCTCGGCGCTGACCGGCTCGTCGGACCCGGTCCTGGACCTGGTCCGGGATCCCGCCTTGGACCCGGTCCGGGATCCCGCCTTGGATTCGGACCTGGACCCGGACTTGGATCCGGCCTCGCCATCATCGCCTGTCGGCCGGGCCGACCTCACGACGTCAGCCCTCAGCCGCCGGAGACCGGGGGCAGCACGGCGACCTCGTCACCGTCGGCCACGGCATCGGTCGGCACCGTCGGTTCGCCGTTGCGCCACACCCGGCAGTTGGGCAGCAGGTCGGCGAAGCCGGTGCCGTAGCGGCGGGACGCCTGGTCGATCACGTCGGCCACGGTGTCGGCCTCGAACGCGTCCTGGCCGGTACCGGCGGCAACCCGGGCCGCAGCGAACAGGCGCAGGGTCACGGTGGCCATCGGCGGCGATGCTACCCGGGGCCCCGGGCGGGATCCGTGACACCCCGGTGGCCCCGGACGGCGGCCCCGATCTGTCTCCCCAGGTCGTCCGATACCGTGTCCGGGTGACCTCGATACTCATCGTCCGCCACGCCCAGTCGACGTGGAACGCACAGGGACGGTGGCAGGGCCGGGCCGATCCCCCCCTGAGCGAGCTGGGCGAGCGCCAGGCCGTCGAGGCCGCGGCGAAGATCGGCCAGGTCGATGCCGTGGTGGCGTCGCCGCTGATCCGGGCCCAGCGCACGGCCGAGATCATCGCCGCCGAGCTGGGCGTGGGGCCCGTGGCCTTCCACGACGACCTGGCCGAGCGGGATGCGGGCCCGTGGTCAGGGCTGACGTCGGCCGAGATCGAGGCGGGCTGGCCCGGCGCCCTGGCTGCGGGCGACTTCCCCGAGGGCTTCGAGACCGACGACGTCCTCTCCATCCGGGCCCTGCGGGCCATCGTGGCCGTGCACGAGGCCTTCGAGGGCTCGAGCGTGCTCGTGGTGTCCCACGGCGGGGTCATGCTCGCCCTCGAGCGATCCGTCGGCGTCGAGGGCGGGCGCTACCCCAACCTGGCCGGGCGCCACCTCCGGGTCCTCGAGGACACCCTCAGCTTCGGGGACCGGGTGCTGCTGACCGTGCCCACGGGGGGCAGCACCCTGGAGACGAGCGTGGCCGTGAGCCCCGAGTGACGGTGGTGGGCGAGTGACCGACGGCGAGGGCGTGGGGGACGCCCTGCCCTTCGAGGTCGAGGTCATCCGCAGCACCCGGCGGGTGCGCACGGTGAGCGCGCGCCTGGTGGGCGGGGTGCTCGAGGTGCGGGTCCCCGCCGGCCTCGAACCCGACGAGGAGCAGCGCTACGTGGCCCAACTGGCCCACAAGGTCGCCCGCCGGGAGCGCTCCGACGCCGTCGATCCCACCGCCCGGGCCGCTGAGCTGGCCCAGCGCTACGGGCTGCCCGGCCCC
This sequence comes from Acidimicrobiales bacterium, assembly GCA_038255145.1. Lineage (GTDB taxonomy): Bacteria > Actinomycetota > Acidimicrobiia > Acidimicrobiales > CAIXPF01 > WHTX01. The sequence goes on along the minus strand of JBBSLP010000017.1, from coordinate 86,522 downwards.
GAGCGGGTGCGCTGGGTCGACAACCAACGGCATCGCTGGGGGTCGTGTTCCACCGACCGGGCCGAGATCCGCATCTCGCGGCGCCTGGCCGACTTCCCCGGCTGGGTCCTCGACTACGTGCTGGTGCACGAGCTGGCCCATCTGGTGCAGGCCAACCACTCCCCCGCGTTCTGGGCCCTCGTCGAGCGCTACCCCCTGGCCGAGCGGGCCCGGGGATACCTCATGGCCAAGGGCCTCGAGGACGACCCGACCGCAGCGTGAGCAGCGGCGACGCCCCCGACACCGGGGGCACCATCCTGATCACGGGGGCCAGCGGCTACCTGGGCCGACGTCTCGTCTCCCTGGCCACGACCCGGGCGACGGTGGTGGCGGCGTCACGGTCGGGCCACGCCCCCAACGGCGTGCGGGGCCTGGGCCTCGACGTCACCGACGGGGTCGCCGTGGCTGCGGCACTGGCCGAGCTGGCCCCGGTGGCCGTCATCCACGCCGCCGCCGCCAACCCCGGCGCCGACCCCCACCGGTTCAGCCAGGTCAACGTGGGCGGCAGCACCGCCGTCGCTGCCGCGGTGGCCGCCCTGGGCGGCGGCTGCCGGCTGGTGCACGTGTCCACCGACGTCGTCCACGACGGCCGCCAGGCCCCCTACGACGACGACGCCGCCGCCCACCCCCTCGATGCCTACGGGGACAGCAAGGCCCGGGCGGAGGTGGCGGTGCTCGACCGGTGCCCCGCCGCCGTCGTCGTCCGTACCTCGCTCATCTACGGCCTCGACCAGCCCGACCGGGGCACGGCCGGCTTCGCCGCCGCGCTGGCCCGCGGTGACCAGGTGTCCCTCTTCGACGACGTGTGGCGTCAGCCGGTGTGGGTCGACAGCCTGGCCGCCGCGCTCCTGTCCCTGGCCCTCGAGGACGGCGACGTGCGGGGCCGACTGAACGTGGCCGGGCGCCAGGTCCTGTCCCGGGCCCAGTTCGGCCGGCGCCTGCTCGACCACTGGCAGATCCCCGGCCGCGACCGGGTGGTCGAGGTGTCGGCGGCGGGCCGTGCCGGGGTGCCCGTGGACCTGCGCCTGCACCTCGGGCGGGCCACGGCGCTGGGCTACGAGCTGCCCGGGGTGGACGAGGTGCTGTCGTCGGCCGCGGGCACGTCCCCATCGCACCGAGGCTGGTCGGTCGCTGACTGATAGGTCGCTGACTGATCGGTCGCTGACTGATCGGTCGGAGGGAGCGCCCGGGCTGCGGCCCAGGCGACCTCGAGGCGGCCGAGCTCGGTGGCCGGGGGGCCGTCCTTGCGGTACTCGGCCAGGATGTCCCGCCAGTGGTTGCGGGCCTCGAGGCGGCCGAGGATGGCGGAGACCCCCCACACCAGGCGGTCGAGGATGACGAAGCTGGGGGGCAGGTTCAGCTTCTCGACCACGTGGCGGTACGGCCCCCGCACGTCGATGAGCACCCCCAGGGTGTCGGCCAGGTAGGTCGGGGTGAAGGTGAACTGCTCGACCAGGTAGGGCTTGTAGGGGGCCGACACGTAGGCCCACACGTCAAGGGCGTCGAGGCCGTGGCCCGCGGGCAGGAAGCCGGCATCGACCATGCGGTCCACCGTGCCCTGGGCGTCGCCGGCCAGGAGGGGGTCGACCAGGGGCCACAGCCGGGCCGTCTCGTCGTCGCTGAACCGCTTGACCAGGCCGAAGTCGAGGAAGGTGACCCGTCCGTCGGGGTGGAAGCGGTAGTTGCCGGGGTGGGGATCACCGTTGAAGACCCGGTGGCGGTACACGCAGGACTGGGCGAAGCGGAAGATGGCCTCGGCCGCGGTGGCCCGGGCCGCCGGGGTGGCGGACGCGCTGAACTCGTTCCACGAGGCGCCGTCGACCCATTCACTGACCAGCACCCGTTCGGTGCACAGCTCGGGCACCACCGCGGGCACCGAGATGAAGGGGTGCCCGGCGAAGAGGTCGTGGAAGACCTGCTGGTCGGCCGCCTCACGGCGGTAGTCGAGCTCGTCGATGAAGCGGGCCCGCAGTTCTTCGACCAGGGCCTTGGTGTCGAGGCCCTTGAGGGCGAAGGCCGAGAACATGGCGTACATGACCTGGGCGTTGGCCAGGTCGGCGCCCACGGCGTCACCCACGCCCGGGTACTGGACCTTGACCGCCACCCGGCGTCCGTCGTCGAGGGTGGCACGGTGGACCTGGCCGATGGAGGCCGCAGCCACGGGCTCGCGGTCCCAGTGGCGGAAGAGGACCTCGGGGTGCACGCCCAGCTCCTGTTGCACGACCTGTTCGGCCAGCTCGGGGGCCATGGGCGGGGCGTCGGCCTGCAGGGTGGCCAGGGCGGCGCGGGCCTCGGGCGGTAGGGCCTCGGCGATGAAGGAGACCATCTGGCCCGCCTTCATGGCCACCCCCTTCATCTGGCCCAGCTCGCGGGCCACGTCCTCGGCGGTGCGGATGACGAAGCGCTCGTCGAGCTGGGCCCGGGTGCCGGCGGGTGAGCGCAGGTGGCGGAGGCGGAGCACCACGTAGCTGGCCCCCCGCCGGGCCACCAGGCGCCACAGGCGCAGGGAGCGGCGGGCTCGGACCCGCAACGAGCTCAGCGGGGGCACGACGGTGAACAGGTGCGTACCAGGGGATCGGCGGCCAGGCGGGCCGGCTCGAGAGGGGTGCCGCAGCGGGCGCAGTTGGCGTGGCTGCCGTCGTCGAGGCGGCGGAGGACGTCGTCGACGGCATCGAGGCGGGCCTCGACCCCGGCGAGGTGGGCCTCGACCGTCCGCACGTCGAGCTGCACCCCGGTCCCGCCGTCGACGGGCACGACCAGGGGCACGGCGGCCGGATCACGCCCTTCACCGGCTGGCAGCGCCACGCCGCCACGGTACCCCGGGGCCCCGTTGCCAGAACGAAGCGGGCGAGATGGGATGATGCAGCCACGCGCGCGGCCCGAGCACGTCGCCGCACCCACCCGGGGACGCCCCCCGGGCCCGGCTGGACCCGAGGAGGACCGTGAGCGAGAGCACCGAGACCGCCAGCAACTGGCTGTCCACCGACGACCTCGAGATCGTGCGGGGCCAGGTACCCCTCGTCTACGTGGATGCCGTGCCCGTGCGGGTCGACGGGGCCGGGCGGGTGGTCCACGTCGGCCTGCTGCTGCGCGTGCGCCCCGACGGCACCTTCAGCCGTACCGTGGTCTCCGGCCGCGTGCTCCAGGGCGAGCTGGTGCGCAACGCCCTGCTCCGCCACCTGGAGAAGGACCTGGGGCCGATGGCGCTGCCCCGGCTGTCGCCCTCGCCTGCCCCCTTCACCATCGTCGAGTACTTCCCCGATCCCGACGTGACCGGGTTCCACGATCCCCGCCACCACGCCGTCAGCCTGGCCTTCGTGGTGCCGGTGGACGGCGACTGCCAGCCCACCCAGGATGCGCTCGAGATCACCTGGCTCACGCCCGAGGACTCCCAGCGACCCGATCTGCGCCACGAGATGTCCGGTGGCCAGGACCGGCTGGTGAGGCTGGCCCTGGCCCACTGCGGCTGCCTGCCCTGACGGTCCCCGACCGCTACCGCGGGCTCCGTCTGGGCCTGGGCGCGGCGTACGCCATCGTCTTCGTCGTGGCGTTGCGTCGATGGGGGTTCCCCCTCGAGCGGCTGCAGGTGCTGTTGTGGCTGGTGGGCGCCCTGGTCATCGCCACCACGGGTCGGCCCCAGGGTGGCCTGCTGCGGGTGCTGCGGGATTGGGTGCCCCTGGGCCTGGTGCTGGCCGCCTACGACCTGTCCCGGGGGGTGGCCGACACCCTGGGCATGCCCGTGCAGATGGCCTCGCTCGTCGACGTCGAGCGTTGGATGTTCGGCTGGTCGACCGGGGGCTCGGTGCCCACGGTGTGGGCCCAGCAGCACCTGGGTCCGTACACGGGACCCGTGCGCTGGTGGGAGGTGCCCGTGGCCCTGGCCTACCTGTCCCACTTCATGGTGGCCTTCGCTCTGCTGGCCTACCTGTGGGCCCGGGACCGGCGCCAGTTCACCGCCTTCCGCAACCGCTTCCTGACCCTGACCGCCCTGGGCCTGCTCACCTACGTGCTGGTGCCGGCGGCGCCCCCGTGGATGGCGTCGCGGGCGGGGCTCATCGGGCGGGTGCAGCGGGTGGGCCTGCGGGGCATGGAGACCTTCGGGCTCGACACCGGCGGGGCGCTGGTCAACTACGGGGCCCGCTTCGGCAACGCCGTGGCCGCCCTGCCGTCACTGCACGCGGGGTGGTCGGCGCTCGTGGCCATGTTCGCCGCCCGCCTGCTCTCCCGGTGGACGTGGCCGCTGCTGGCCGTCTACCCCCTGCTCATGGGGGTCTCCCTGGTCATCAGCGGTGAGCACTACGTCATCGATGTGCTGCTGGGCTACCTGTACGCCGCCGCGGTCATGGTCGGCTGGGCGTGGTGGGACCGGCGCGCCGCAGCCCGGCGGCGGCCCCTGGTGGGGGGCGGCGTGGACGCCGCGGACGTGCGCTACGGTCGTCGGCGCTCGCCCCTGTAGCCAAGTGGTAAGGCAGCGGACTTTTAATCCGAAGAGCGTGGGTTCGATCCCCACCGGGGGCACGCGGCTCCCCTGCGCAACAGTGAAGGATCCACCCCCGCCACGGTGGTGAATGCTGCACTGTTGCCGGGCCAGCGTGTTCGGGATCAGCGAACGGGCGGGCCGTCGGTGACCGTCGCCGGGGCGGCGACCTCGGGGACGGGCGCCGGGGTGTACCAGGCCAGGTCGAGGGCGGCGACGGCGCCGATGACGAGGATGGCCGGCGGGGAGACGGGCAGGTCGGCAAGGTCGGCAAGGGTGGTGCGCTCGACGGTCTGGCTGGGCCGGGTGCCCCAGGAGATGACCGCCACCGGGGTGGCACCGGGCAGGCCACCGGTCTGGAGGCGCGCGGCGATGGTCGCCCGTTGGGACACCCCCATGAGCACGACCAGGGTGCCACCGGTGCGGGCCAGGGCCTCCCAGTCCGTCTCGTCCTCGTCGCCGGGGCGGCGGTGGCCGGTGACCACGGTGAAGCAGGCGGCCAGGCCCCGGTGGGTGACGGGGATGCCGGCGTAGGCGGGCACGCCCACGGCCGAGGTGATGCCGGGCACGACCTCGAAGGCGATGCCTGCGGCCATGAGGGCCTCGGCCTCCTCGCCGCCGCGGCCGAAGACGAAGGGGTCCCCACCCTTGAGGCGCACCACCCGACGCCCCGACCGCCCCAACTCGACGAGCAGCACGTTGATGGCGTCCTGGGCCAGGGGCGTCCCCGGGCGCTTGCCCACGTCGATGAGCTCGGCCCCCGGCCGGGCCAGGGCCATGATCGAGGCGTCCGCCAGGCGGTCGTGCACGACGACGTCGGCCGCGGCCAACAGCCGGGCCGCCTTCACCGTGAGCAGGTCGGGGTCGCCCGGGCCCGCACCCACCAGGGCCACGGGCACGAGCGGGGCGCCATCGGTGGGCGCATCGGGCGCACCCAACTCAGGCGTCCTTCTTGGCCGCCCCCCGGCGCACCCTGCGGGTCGACGCGGGCACCAGGGGGATCAGCACCTCGGTCCCCACCCGGGCGCAGAAGTCGCCGAAGGCCTCGCCCTCGGCACCGTCGCTCTTGTAGGCGTCGAACAGCGGGCCCAGGGCGCCGGGCAGGTCGTCGAGGTGGACGTCCTTGGCCACCCGCTCGGCCAACCGGTCACCAGCCACGGCGCCACCCACGTAGAGGTCGTAGGTGGTCTTGGTGCGTCCCACGATGCCCACCTCGGCCGAGTAGGGCCGGGCGCAGCCGTTCGGGCAGCCGGTGACGTTGACCCGCACGGGCAGCTGGCCCAGGCCCCGGTCCTCGAGCGCCTTGCCCAGACCCTCGACCAGGCCGGGCATGGCCCGCTCGGCCTCGCCCAGGGCCTGGCCACAGGTGGGCAGGGCGGGACAGGCGACGGCCAGGCGGTGCAGGGGTCGCAGCTCGGTGTGCAGGACCACGCCGTTGCGCACCAACGCGTCCTCCACCGCGGCCCGGTCGGTCTCGGTCACGCCGCACAGCAACACGTCCTGGCGGGCGGTGAGGCGCACCTCGTCGGTGTAGGCGGCCGCCTCGCGCAGGGCGGTGCGCAGCTTGGCGTCGCCCTCGTCGCGGATGCGGCCCGAGTCCACGTGCACCCCCAGGAACCAGCGCCCGTCGGGCTGCTCGAACCAGCCCAGGTGCTCGTCGGAGTCGGCCCACGAGGGCACGGGGGGCGGATCGGTCAGGTCGTCGGGGTCGCTGACCCGGCGACGCACCTCGTCACGGAACCAGTCCAGGCCCCGCACGTCGATGGTGTACTTCAGCCGGGCCCGGGCCCGATCCGACCGGTCACCGAAGTCCCGCTGGGCGGTGACGACGGCTTCGACGACCTCGCCCAGGCGGGCCTCGGGGACCCAGAACAGGGGGCTGGCCAGGCGGGGGTAGGTGTCGTCCTCGCGGTCGTGGCTGAGGCCCAGCCCCCCGCCGACCAGCAGGGTGTAGCCAGCCACGCCGTCGACGGCCTGGGGCACGACGCCGACGTCGTTGGTGTAGACGTCGATGCAGTTGTCCCCCGGCCAGGCCAAGCCGATCTTGAACTTGCGGGGCAGGAAGGTGGCTCCGTAGATCGGCTCTGATTCACCGGTCTCACCGGTCTCACCGGCGTCTCCGGCCAGGGCCTCGATCTTCTCCAGGGCCTCGACGGCCTTCTTCCCCTCGACGAACAGCTCCCAGTAGGCCCCGGTCTGGGGGCGGAAGCGGTCGGCCAGGGCCTGGGTGGCGGCCAGCAGCGCGGCCTGGTCGCGGTCGTGGAGGGGGGCGGGGCACGAGCACACGTTGCGCACCACGTCGCCGCAGGCCCCCCGGGTGGTCACCAGGTGGTCGTTCAGCTCGGTGATGAGCGTACGCAGGTCGTGCTTGGCCACGAAGTGGTATTGCAGGCCCTGGCGGGTGGTGATGCGCAGGGCCCCGTCGCCGATGCGGTCGGCCAGGGCGTCCGCAGCCAGGTACTGCTCGGTGGTGAGCACGCCGCCGGGCACCGAGGTGCGCACCATGCAGCTGTAGGCCAGCTCCTGGCGCTTCTGGGCCCGGGCCCGGCGCTGGTCGCGGTCGTCCTGCTGGTAGATCCCGTGGAACTTCAGCAGGTTGGTGCTGTCCTTGGAGAAGAAGGCGTTGGCATCGGCCATCTCCTCGCCGAGCGTGCCCCGCAGGAAGCGGCTGGCGTCCTTGATGTCCTCCACGGCGGACCGCGCGACGACGTCTTCTCCGTGCACTGGTCCCTCGGCCGCTGCCGTGCTGTCGGTGGTGCCGTTGTCGGTCATGCCCGTTCCCGTCCTGGAAGATCTCTGTGGTGCTGCGACGACGATGGCGAGGGACCCACCGGTCCCGAGGCTACGCCAGGGGAGGGGTGGAGCCCGGGCCGGGAGCCGGCACCTCCGTGCCTGTCCCGAGGGTCCGGAGGCGGCGCATCCCGTTCTATACCTGACGAATCCGATAAAGTTGATGGGAGTAGTCGGAAATTACTAGCCTGGCCCCTCGATGCCAAGCAACACGCTCTCTCCGCAGCGCACGGCGAGCACGGTCTGGCTCACCGGGCTGCCCTCCGCCGGCAAGACGACCCTGGCCAGAGCGTTGGTCGAGCGACTGCGGGCCGAGGGCCGCCCGGCCGAGCTGCTCGACGGTGACGAACTGCGGGCCCTGCTCGGCCGTGAGCTCGGCTTCAGCCGGGAGGACCGCATGGAGAACGTGCGCCGCATCGGGGTGGTGGCCGACCTGCTCTCCCGCAACGGCGTCACCGCCGTGTGCGCCGTCATCTCCCCCTTCCGGGAGGCCCGTGACGAGGTCAGGGCCCGCCACGACGGCCGCTTCGTCGAGGTGTGGGTGTCCACCCCCGTCGAGGTGTGCGCCGAGCGCGACGTCAAGGGCCTGTACGCCCGCCAGCGGGCCGGCGAGATCACCGGCCTGACCGGGGTCGACGATCCCTACGAGGCCCCGCTCGCCCCCGAGGTCGTCGTGGCCACCCACGAGCTGGCCCTGGTCGACGCCGTCGAGGTGCTGTGGCAGGCGGTGGCGTCGTGACCACCGACCTGCGCCCCGCCGACGCGCTCTCCCCCCGCCCTGTCTCCCCCCTCTCCCCCCTCTCCCCCCTCTCCCCCCTGGCCCCCACGGATGACGAGCTGGCCGAGGTCGCCGCCCGGCTCGAGCACGAACCGGCCGAGGCCATCGTGGCCTGGGCCGTCGAGCGCTTCGGCCGCCAGCTGTGCCTGACGGCGTCCATGACCGATGCCGTGCTCATCGACGTGGCCACCAGGGTCGCCCCCGACATCGAGATCGTCTTCCTCGACACCGGCTACCACTTCCCCGAGACCCTGGCCACGGTGCGGACCGTGCGCCGCCGCTACCACCCCAACCTGGTGGTCCTGTCGGCCGAGGCCCCCACGCATGACCTGTGGCGGACCGACACCGACGCCTGCTGCGCCCAGCGCAAGGTGGCCCCCCTCGAGCAGCAGCTGGCCGGGCGGTCGGCGTGGCTGTCCGGGTTGCGCCGGGTCGATGCCCCCACCCGGGGCGAGGCCGCCATCGTCGAGCGGGACAAGCGGGGCCTGGTCAAGGTCAACCCCATCGCCACGTGGACGGACGAGCGGGTCGCGGCCTACATCGCCGAGCACGACGTGCCCGTCAACCCCCTGGTGGCCCGGGGTTACCCCTCGGTGGGTTGCTGGCCCTGCACCCGGGCCGTTGCCCCTGGCGAGGACCCGCGGGCCGGCCGCTGGTCGGGCTCGGAGAAGACCGAGTGCGGCCTGCACCTGTGACCGCCCCGACCGCCCTGACCGCCCCGACCGGTCGGTCGTGCCCGATGCCCAGACGCCTCCACCACGTGACCGCCCCCCTCGATCGCCCGGCGACCTTCATCCCTGAGGAGCCCACCCCGTGACCATGCTCGACACCCTCGGCGCCCTCGACCGGGCCCGCCCCCGCACCTCCCCCCTGGCCGAGCTCGAGGCCAAGGCCGTCCACCTCATGCGCGAGGTCGCCGGTCAGTTCGACCGTCCCGTCCTGCTGTTCAGCGGGGGCAAGGACTCCATCGTCCTGCTGCGCCTGGCCGAGCGGGCCTTCCGCCCCGGGCCCTTCCCCTTCCCCGTCATGCACGTCGACACCGGCCACAACTTCCCCGAGGTGCTGGCCTTCCGCGACCGTCGGGTCGACGAGCTCGATGAGCGCATGGTCGTGGCCTCGGTACAGGCGTCCATCGATGCCGGCCGGGTGGCCGACCCCGGCCTCACCGGGTCCCGGAACCGCCTGCAGACCACCACCCTGCTCGATGCCATCACCGCCCACGGCTTCCAGTGCTGCATCGGTGGCGCCCGCCGCGACGAGGACAAGGCCCGGGCCAAGGAGCGCCTGTTCTCGTTCCGCGACGCCTTCGGCCAGTGGGACCCCCGGGCCCAGCGGCCGGAGCCCTGGCAGCTGGTCAACGGGCGCATCAACCCCGGCGAGCACGTGCGGGCCTTCCCCCTGTCGGACTGGACCGAGCTCGACATCTGGCGCTACATCGCGGCGGAGGACCTCGAGGTCCCGTCCATCTACTTCACCCACCAGCGTGAGGTCGTCGAGCGCGACGGGATGTTGGTGGCCACCGGCCCGTGGACCCCGCCCCGGCCCGACGAGGTGGCCAGCACCCAGCAGGTCCGCTACCGGACCGTGGGCGACATGACGTGCACGGGAGCGGTGCGCTCGGCCGCCGCCGACCTCGACGAGATCATCGCCGAGGTGGCCGCGGCCACCGTCACCGAGCGGGGCGCGACCCGGGCCGACGACCGCTTCTCGGAGGCGGCCATGGAAGACCGCAAGCGCGAGGGGTACTTCTGATGGCGTACCCGACCGGCACGACCAGCGAGGCGTCGCCGCCAGCAACGGTCGGCCTGTTGCGCTTCGCCACCGCCGGCTCGGTCGACGACGGCAAGAGCACCCTCATCGGGCGGTTGCTGCACGACGCCAAGGCCCTCTTCGACGACCAGGTCGAGGCCGTGGCCGCCACCAGCGCCCGTCGAGGCCACCACGCCTTCGACCTGGCCCTGGTCACCGACGGCCTGCGAGCCGAACGGGAGCAGGGCATCACCATCGACGTGGCCTACCGCTACGCCGCCACCCCCCGGCGCGAGTTCGTCATCGCCGACACCCCCGGGCACCACCAGTACACCCGCAACATGGTGACCGGGGTCTCCACCGTCGATGTCGTCCTGCTCCTGGTCGACGCCCGCCAGGGGGTCACCGAGCAGACGCGACGCCACGCCATCGTGGCCGCCACCCTGGGCGTGCCCCGCCTGGTGGTGGCCGTCAACAAGATGGACCTCGTCGAGTGGTCCGAGGACCGCTACGACGAGATCGTGGCCGAGCTGGCCCAGGTCACCGACCCCTTCTCCTTCGTCGAGGTGAGCGCCATCCCCCTGTCGGCCCTGCTGGGCGACAACGTGGTCGAGCCCTCACCCCAGCTGGCCTGGTACGCCGGACCCACCCTGCTGGGCTACCTCGAGACCGTGCCCGTCGAGCCGCCGGCGGACACGTCGACGGGGGCCCGGGTGGTCGTGCAGTGGATCATCCGCCCCCGCGTCGGCGAGGCCGACGATCGGCGTCGCTACGCCGGCACCCTGGCCGCAGGGCACCTGGCCGCCGGTGACCAGGTCGTGGTCCTGCCCGGCGGGCGCACCACGACCGTGGTGGCCGTCGAGGTCGGTGGACACGAGGTCGACGTGGTCGAGACGGGGGCCGCGGTCAGCGTGGTGCTGGCCGAGGACATCGACGTCGGACGCGGCGACGTGCTGTCGGTGGCGTCGGACCCGGCCACGGTCACCTCCGAGCTCGAGGCCACGGTGTGCTGGTTCGCCGACCGCCCCCTGCGCCCCGGGGACCGCCTGACCGTCCTGCACGGCTCCAAAGCAACCCGGGCCCTGGTCAGCGGCCTGGTCGACCGACTGGACGTGGCCACCCTCCAGCGCGAAGCGGGCCCCGCCCAGGTCGAGCTCAACGACCTGGCCACCGTGCGGCTGCGCCTGGCCCAGCCCGTGGTCGTCGACCGCTACGCCGAGTGCCGGGCCACGGGTAGCTTCCTGCTCGTCGACGACGCCAGCAACGCCACCGTCGGCGCCGGCATGGTGACGGGGACGTAGCTGGCCCTGGCCGCCGCCCATGACCCAGGCTGGGGCCATGGAGCGGATCGAGGTCACCTACGCGGTCACGGTCGAGGCCAGCGCCATCGAGGCGAAGGCCCAGGCCATCGCCGTCGAGCAGAGCGTGGAGATGCCGGTGGGCGCCATCGCCGACCGCCGCATCCTCGACGAGGTGGTGGGTCAGGTCCGCTCCATCGAGCCTGCCGGCCCGGGGCGGTTCCACGTGGGCATCGGGCTGGCCGCCTCGACGGTGGGCACCGACCCCACCCAGCTGCTGAACATGATCTTCGGCAACGTGTCCATGCAGGACGACGTGGAGTTGGTCGACGTGGTGCTGCCGCCGGCGCTGTTGGGATCCTTTCCCGGCCCGGCCCAGGGCGTGGCCGGACTACGCCACCTGGTGGGGGCGCCGGAACGGGCCCTGACCTGCGCCGTGCTCAAGCCCCAGGGCTCGTCGTCGGCCGAGCTGGCCGACCTGTGCCATCGCTTCGCCCTGGGCGGGGTGGACCTGGTGAAGGACGACCACGGCCTGGCCGACCAGGACGCGGCCCCGTTCGCCGAGCGGGTGGCCGCGTGCCAGGCCGCGGTGGTCCGGGCCACGGCGGAGACCGGCCGGCCGACGCGCTACGCCCCCAGCCTGGTGGGCACCCCCCGCCAACTGTCGCGTCAGGTGGCCATGGCCCGCGACCTCGGTGTCGAGGTCGTGCTGGTGGCACCCATGCTGGTGGGCCTGCCCGCCTTCACCGACCTGGTGCGCGAGGACCTGCGGGGCATGGCCGTGCTCGGTCACCCGTCGTTCTCCGGGGCCACCCGCATCGATCCTCCCCTGCTGTTCGGGCGCCTCATGCGCCTCTACGGCACCGATGCGGTGATCTTCCCCAACCACGGCGGGCGCTTCGCCTGGACCCGGGAGCAGTGCGAGCGGCTGGCGGAGGAGGCCCGCCGACCCTGGGCCCACCTGCGTCCGGCCCTGCCCGGCCCCGCGGGGGGCATGACGCTCGAACGGGTGCCCGAACTGCTCGACACCTACGGCACCGATACCGTGCTCGTGCTGGGCGGCACCCTGTTGGCCACCGGCGACGGCCTGGTCGAGGCCACCCGACAGGTCACCCGTCTGGTGGCCGAGCACGCCACCTGAACCGTTCCGCTGTCCCCCCTGCACCGGGAGCCCCGCTGGCCATGGCCTCCTCCACCACGCCCGCCACCGCCGTCCACCGGGCCGAGCCCGTCCCGCCCTCAGCCCACCGCGCCCACGAGGGCGGCCACCGCTGGGCCGAGGTCGAACTGCTCGAGTACAAGGACGAGGGGTCGGCGCCGTTCCGCGACGTGACCCGCCAGGTGCTCTTCGACGACCCCGGGCTCGAGTGCGAGCTGCGCTACTTCGAGGTCGCCCCCGGTGGGTGGTCGACCCTGGAGCGTCACGAGCACGTCCACAACGTGGTCATCCTGCGGGGCTCGGGTCACGCGCTGGTGGCTGACCAGGTCTTCGAGGTCGGCCTCCACGACCTGGTGGGCGTGCCTCCCCTGGCCTGGCACCAGTTCCGGGCCGGGGCGGAGGAGCCCCTGGGCTTCCTGTGCACGGTCAACCGTCGCCGGGACCGGCCCCAGCTGCCGTCTCCGGCCGAGGTGGCCGAGCTGCGCCTCGATCCGGCAATCGCCGCGTTCCTCGACGGCTGAGCTCAGCTGGCATCGGCCAGACCCAGGCCCAGGCGGTCCCGGAGCCGTCCGGCGTCGACGCCCAGGTGGCGCAGCAGGTCGGCACCGGGATCGGGCGCCGGGGCGGTGGCCACGGCCAGCAGCAGGTGTGCTCGGTGCCCAGGTGGGCATCACCCCGGGAGCGGGCCTCGGCCGAGCCCGCCAGCACGGCCTGGCGCACGGTGTTGCCGAAACGGCGGCGGCGCAGACGCGGGACGGCCTTCATCGCCGCTTGCCGTGCTTCTGGTGGGCGGCTTGGCGGGTGGTGCCCAGGGCGTCACCGACCTGTTCCCACGACCAGCCCAGCGTGCGGGCCCGGGTCACGTGTTGGGCTTCGAGGCGGTCGGCGAGGCGGCGGAGGGCGACCACCGCCCGTAGCCCCACCGCCGGGTCATCGGACCCCACCGCAGTCGTCAAGGTGCCCACATCCATGAGCGTCAACGTACATTGACAGTGCCTTCGCCGTCAACTCAACTTGACATGCGCCGCCTCCGAACCTGCCGACGCCCTGCATCGTCCAGACCCCCCTGCGTCCGGACCCCCCAGGGTCTGCGCCTGTTCAGGCGAATCGATGTCGATTCGCCTGAACAGCGCCCCGACGAACAACCCCTGGCTGGCGGAATCGCAGGTCACACGACGCCTCGCCCTTCGTTGTCACACCCCCGGCGCAAGATGGGGGGCAACGGTCGCGTCGACCTACTCGACGCTCTGCGGCACCTGACACAGGACGAACGGCCATGGACGCGACGATCCCTCTCCCGACCGACCCGCCGGCCATCGTGGCCATCCGCCAGACAGCCCGATCCCGCGACCCCTTGGTGCGGGTCACCCGCCTGGGCAACCGCGCCCGGCTGCTCGACGAACTGGCAGAAGCGGACATCGATCTGGCCGACCGGGCTCGCGATCGCCAACGAATCGTCCAGCAGCTCGAGACCCTGCGCGACGAACTGTGGCCGGCCGCTCTCTGGTCCCAGGGGCGCCGGCCCCGACCTGGCCGACTCGTCGATCCCCTGCCCCCGCTGCCTGAAGGAACCACGTGGCTGTGGGGGCGACCGCTCCGCGCCGTCAGCCTGGAGCTGCTCGAGCGTTGCGGACCGCTCTCGCTGCCCGACCTGCACGCCCTGCTCCACCTGCACGGGTACGGGGTGGCCGGCGCCCACCCGGTCAAGGTCTTGGCCGACGCCCTGGGTCACGAGGTCGACGAAGGCCGAGCCGAGCGCCCTGCCCGGGGCCAGTACCGCATCGCCGCCGGCTGCGAGGCCCCCAGACCGCGTTGATCACACCGGCCGCTCCCCGGGGCGCACCGGCGCCGGCAACCGCACGTGGCCCGTCAGGTCGGCGTCGACGGCCGACGCACACGAGCGGGCCTCGGCGATTGCCCACACCACCAGGCTCGAACCCCGGGTGGCGTCCCCGCAGGCGTAGACCCCGGGCGCCGTGGTCCGCCAGGCGCTGTCGACAGCCACCGTGCACCGCCCCGGGGCCAACTCCACCCCCAACCCCTCGAGCAGAGGACCCCGCTCCACGCCCAGGAACCCCACCGCCACCAGCACCAGGTCGGCAGCCACCTCGAAGTCACCATCGGGATCGGCCTCGAACACCCGGGCCCCGCCGCGCCAACGCACCTGGACCCGCCGGCCGCGCACCGCCCGCACGCGGCCCGAACCGTCCCCGACCAGGGACGTCGTCTCCGCCCCCCACGCCTCGACCACACCCTCCTCGTGCGCCGGCGAGTGGCGGTGCACCCGGGGCCACTGGGGCCACGGGTTGGCGGCGTCGTCCCTCGCGACCGGGGGCAGAGGGTTGTGATCGAGCTGGTGCACCACCACCGCCCCCTGGCGGTTGGCCGTACCCAGGCAGTCGGCCCCCGTGTCGCCACCCCCGATGATGGCCACCCGTCGCCCCCGGGCGTCGATGCCCGGTAGGGTCACATCGCCCAGCACCACCCGGTTGGCGTGGGGCAGGTAGTCCATGGCGAAGTGCACCCCGTCGAGGTCGTCGCCGGGCAGCTCCAGTGCCCGTGGCGTCGGCGCCCCACAGGCCAGGACGACAGCGTCCCAGCCCCGGCGCAGCTCGGCCGCGGCCACGGAGCGGCCCACGTCGACCCCGCAGCGAAGTTGCACCCCCTCGCACCGCAGCTGGTGCAACCGACGGTCGAGCAGGGCCTTGTCCATCTTGAAGTCGGGGATGCCGTAGCGCAGCAGCCCACCGGGCCGATCAGCCCGCTCGTACACGGTCACCGCGTGGCCGGCCCTGGCCAGCTGCTGGGCCACCGTCAGCCCCGCCGGCCCCGATCCGATCACCGCGACCCGGCACCCCGAGGCCCCGGCCCGGGCGTCAGCGGGGCCCGGCTCGAGCCAGCCCTCGGCGAGGGCCCGTTCGGCGATGGCCAGCTCGACCTGCTTGATGGCGACGGCGTCGTCGTTGATGGCCAGCACGCAGGACGCTTCGCACGGGGCCGGGCACAGCGACCCCGTGAACTCGGGGAAGTTGTTGGTGCCGTGCAACGAGATCGACGCCTCCCGCCACACGTTGCGAGCCACCAGCTCGTTCCACCGGGGGATCTCGTTGCCCAACGGGCAGCCGTGGTGGCAGAAGGCCACGCCGCAGTCCATGCACCGCAGCGCCTGGTCCCGCACCTGTTCAGGGTCCGGCGACTCGGCTGTGAGCCTCCAGTCGCGCAGGCGCACGGGCACCGGTCGCTTGGCGGGATCTACCCGCCCGTGACGGAGGAAGCCACGAGGGTCAGCGACCATCTCGCACCTCAAGGTCTCGCAGGACACCGGTCCGGGAGCACAGCGGAGCACTTCACGCTGCATCGGGCGAGGAGCCTTCGGCTCGCGTGCCGCATGGTCCCACGACGTTCGCGGCCCCGCAAGGGGTTGCCGGGGATCCGCGTCCGCGCCGCTAGGCGACGCGACAATCGCGCCCCGTAGGCAGACGACCGCCGAACGAAGGGATCCCCCCGGTGATCAACAAGACCCCCAAGCCCCTGAAGCAGCAGGTGCGCGTCACCTTCTCGTTGCCCGTCGGCGAGCCGGCCGACCGGGTCAGCGTGGTGGGCGACTTCAACGGCTGGCAGCCGAACCGGCACCCGCTGCGCAAGCGGGCCAACGGGCGGCGGTCCTGCGTCGTCGAGCTCCCCACCGGGGCCAGGGCCCGCTTCCGCTACGTGACCGCCAACGGCGACTGGTTCGACGACACCGACGCCGACGCCTTCGAGCCCAACGGCCACGGCGGCCACGACGGCATCGTCCTCACCTGAGCCGACTGCCCCGGGACCGCCGGTAGCGCCGGCGGACGGCCTTGGCCCCGTCGATGGCGATGGGCGGGACGAAGCGGCGCACCGTACCGGACAGGCCTTCGTCACCCGCCTCGCTGAAGAGCACGCCGTGGCGCTCGAAGGGGGAATCGGGCAGGTCAGGGCTGGTGAAGTAGTAGGCCGAGAAGCACAGGCGACTGCGACCCTCGGGGGCGGCCACCGGCCGGGGGTGCCCGTGGGCCGCACCCGGGGTCGAGAACACCACCATGCGGTTGAGCACGGGCAGGATGGACTGCACCACCCCGCCGTCGAGGCGCCCCCGCAGCTCGAGCAGGCCGCCCCAGTCCTCCTGCCAGCCCTCGTTGAGGTACACCAGCACGTTGACCCGGCGCACCAGGGACAGCTTGGGGTTGCGGGCGAAGTCCACGTGCACGTTGAGGAACCCGCCCGTGCGCACGTCGAAGTAGCCCGCCGCCGTCAGGTGGGGGTCGGGCACCAGGGCGTCGATGCCGGTCAGCCGCTCGAGGAAGCGCACGAACTCGGAGCTGTTGAGGTCGTCGGCCAGACGCCGGGCGTTGGGCCCGAAGAACTCGGGCCGGTCGAAGACGTGCTTCCACTCGTTGGTGGTGTCCCACGTCGTCCACCCCGCAGCGCTGCGCGGGGGCAGCTCGGTGGCCACGGCCCTCAGGGCCTCGGTGGAGAACAGGCCGTCGATCACCGCGTGGGGGTAGGGCTGGGCCGAGGCGTAGGCGGCGGCGCCCTCTTGGGCCACCTGCATCAGCTGGTCCAGCGACGGGGTGAGGCGGCCTGGAGCGGTCGAGTGGCGGGTCGCAGGGGTGGTCACGGTCGATCTGCTCCTGTTGCGGTGTGGCGCGCGGTGAAGTCGAAGAAGGTGGTACCGGTGTCGTCGCCCCACTCCTGGTTGGCGACGATGCCGACCCGGGTGATGCGCAGGGGGGCCACGCCGGGGTGGACGTCGCTCAGCCGACGCTGCAGCACGGCCGCGCCATCGAGCAGGACGGTCACGTGGTCACCGTCGCTGATCAGGCGCAACGTGATGCGGCGACCCCAGGTGACCTGACGTCCGACGTTGGTCCACAGGGCGTCGGCCATGCGCTCGTGGCCGGCGGAGTGGAAGAAGAAGCTGACGGCCGAACCATCGTGGTGGGGGGAGTCGTCGAGCCACACGTTGACGACGAGGTAGTTGGCCTCGTCCTGCCACAGCACCAGGCCGCCGCGGCTGCCGTGGCCCTGGCTGCGGGCCGTGCCCGGCGGCAGCACGGCCACCTCCACGTCGGCCAGGTCGGGGTGGGCCCAGGCCACGGTGTACGCGGTGCGATCGGGGTTGGGCCGGGCCCGGTCAGCCCCCACCCGCAGCGACCCGGCCCCGCTGAGCTCCAACCGGCCCGTGCCCAGGCTCCGCTGCCAGCCCAGGCCGTGCGGTCGTCCGACCTCGTCGAGCGCACCGGCCGGTCCCTCGAAGTGGTCCCGGGCCACCACGACGGTGCCCTGGTCCTGCCACGGCGCGCCCAGGCCCAGGGCTGCGGGCACGGGCACCTGGCGGGGATGGGCCTCGAGGCGCCGCACCCTGGCCCCGCCCGAACCCCCGACCACGCCGACGTGGCACGACGCGCCGTGGCGAGGGTCGAGCACCGGACCGTCGAACAGGCGCACACCGTCCAGGTGCACGCTGATGCTCGCCCCGTCGTCGAGGACCTGCAGGGCTCCCTGGTGGGCGGCGGGCAGGTGGCAACGGCCCTCGACCACGACCTGCCAGACCCCGCCGTGGCCCACGGCCAGTTCGGCCCGGTCGCGGCCCACGACGAGCCGCCAGCCGTCCTGGCCGGCGGCGTCGGTGCGCCAGCGAAGACCGACCGTGGTGGTGTCGTCGAGCACGGCGGCCGTGCCCACCACGGCGTGCAGCAGGCCTACCGGGCCGTCGAGCTCGACGAGGGCTTCGCTCCGGTCGATGTCGTCGCCGTCGCCGTGACCGGCGCCGACGGCACCATCGAGCAGGTCGAGGCGCCGGGGGGTGGGCACGGCGGACGCGTCGAGGGGCACGACCAGCACCCTGTCGACGATGGTGGCCGTCTCGTAGCCGTACTCGTCGTGCACGGCCTGGTGGATGCCGCCGTAGACCAGGGGTGTCGAGTCCTCGAGGTCGACGGCCACCGGACGCATCCACGGCCATGGCGACACCCCGGCGCCGGCCTCGGGACCCGACAGGTAGTACGTGGCCCCCCGTTCGCGGAGCACGACCACGTAGGTGAGGGTCAGCTCCTGCACCCCGTCGACCACGGGCGCGGCCCGGCCCGACACCGCGGCCCGCAGCTGACCGTTGACGGGGCCCGCCGCGTGCGCGACGAAGGCGTTGCCCGCTCCGTGCGGTCCGTCGGGCACGGGATGGGAGAGCAGGCCCAGGATCAGGTTGTCGTCGATGGCCGGCCGCAGGAGGACGCTGAGGTCGCGGTCCCGACGCAGCGCGGCCAGGGCCGAGCGGGGTCCCCGGGGCGCAGGGTCGGTGTGGGCGTTGTGGTGCGAGTTGGTGACCCGGGCGGCGAAGGTGAGGCCCGGGCGGCGCACGAAGGGGCCGTAGGCCACGCCCTGGCGGCCCCAGCCCGGCGTGTCGAGGTGGCCGAGGCGCAGGCGACCGCCGGTCAGGGCCACGGTCGCCTCGGCGTCGGCCCCCAGGCGGGTGGCCCCCGACGGAGCGCGTGAGCCGATCACGGCACCGGCGGCCACGTCGTCACCGTCATCGGTGAGCAGGTGGAAGGCATCGACCACGCCGTCGATGGGGGGACCGTTGCGGGCGGGGGCGGCCGGGCCGGAACCCGCCGACGGCCCACCGGGCCTATCGGACCCACCGGGGTCGCCAGGCCCACCGGGCCCACCAGGGTCGCCGGCCACCAGCTCGGCCGCTCTCAGCGGCACCAGGACCTGTTCGGCCGTGTCGAACAGGGCCAGGGTGGCCCGGTCGGGCGTGCGCCAGCCCAGCTCGCCGGTGGGGTTGGACGTGCGCGACCGGTGGCGGGCCAGGGCGGCCCGCTGCAGGTGGAGGAACCGGTCGGCCCGCACGAGGCGGTGCACCGGCGGCCTGGCCGTCAGCGCAGGCACGGGATCGACCCAGCTGTCCATCCCGTAGCCCAGCACGAGGCGGACGCGGGCGCCCCGGTCGAGCGCCCGCCCCACCGCGGCGGCTACGTGGCGGCGGTCGACGTCGAACTCGTGGGGCGAGGGGACGAGCACCTCGGCCGGGTCGAGCTCGGTCAGCAGGGAGGCCAGTGCGGCTTCGAGCTCGGCGGCGCTGGCCCCCAGCCGCCCCTCTTCGAACCCGAGGCGGTGGACGTGGTCGGCGTCGATGCCCAACATGGCCGCCGCCTCCAGGGTCTCGACACCCACCCGGTCGGCCAGGGCCGACGGGGTGAGCACCAGGCTGGGGTTGAGGTGGCGTCCGTCCGTCACCACCACCAGGTCCACGGTCGTGCCCGAGGCCCGCTTGCGAGCCAGGACGGCGCCGCAGCCCAGCACCTCGTCGCCGGGCCGGGTGGCCACCACGACGGTGGTCCGGGCCGAGCTGGCCGCGGTGTCGTCGACCGCGGCGGCCCGCACCCGCCGGCGCCACAGGGCCGCCGCCGGGCGGGGGACGCGCCCGCCGACCAACCCGCGACGACCGATCACGCTGTGCCTCCCTGCGCCCGCATCCCGAAGCTCCTCGGGCTCTCGGTCCGCCAGGTCCGAGAGCCGGTGTGGAGGTCAACCCTATCGCCAACACTGCACCGTGCTTCACGCTGTCAAGAGCGCAAATGGTCTACTGGGACAGCAGCCATACCGCCATCACCCTCTTGTCACGTAAGGGTTGATTGTCGGGCCGGCGACCTCACGCAACGTTCGGGTTCGCGACGATCACGCATCGCTGCAGGGCCGGACGTGGAGGTCAGACCGCTCGATGGCAAGCGTCGCGAGCGCGACGCGCCGGTGAACGAGTACCTCGCGCCGCAGGGTGAGTCACCTCAGAGGGTCGGTACCGACGTGTCCTTTCTCCACACGAATGGCGGAGCCACCGACGACGGTCCCCGCGTTGTGGCCGGCCGTGTCACGCCCATCTGCACCGACCTCCGTGGAGGGGACAGGCACCCAGCGCAGGGGGCCCGGCCCGGCGGGCGTGCCCCGACCGGTCCCGGTGGGCCATGCTCGACCGTGCAGGGCCGACGATGTACGAGAAGACGCCACGGAGGCACCCATGACCGGACCAGCGCAGATCATCGGCCGGGCCGACGGCTACGACGATGTCCTCACCGCCGAGGCCCTCGACCTCGTGGCCCACATCGAACGGACCTTCGGCCCCGGGCGTCGGGCCCTGCTGGCCGAGCGGGTGACCCGCACGGCCCGCTTCCACGCCGGCGAGCGGCCCACCCTGCTCCCGGAGACGGCCGAGATCCGAGCCGGGGACTGGACGGTGGCCGCACCCCCCGCCGACCTCGTCGACCGCCGCTGCGAGATCACCGGTCCCACCGACCGCAAGATGATGGTCTCCGCCCTCAACTCGGGCGCCCGGGTGTTCATGACCGACTTCGAGGACTCCATGTCCCCGACGTGGACCAACGTGCTCGAGGGCCAGCGCAACGTGCGTGACGCCGCGGACCTGTCCATCAGCTTCGAACGCCCTGACGGCTCAGTCGACCGCCTGGCGCCGTCGGTGGCCACCCTCATCGTTCGTCCCCGGGGCCTGCACCTCGAGGAGGCCCACGTGCACGTTGACGGCAGGCCGGTGTCGGGCTCGCTGTTCGACGTGGCCCTGTGCGCGCTGCACTCGGCCGGGCGGCTCACCGATCGGGGCAGCGGCCTCTACCTGTACCTGCCCAAGCTCGAGCACTGGACCGAGGCGGCGTGGTGGCACGAGGCGCTGACCGAGATCGAGGCCCGGGTGGGTCTGGAGGCGGGGGCCATCCGCACGACGGTGCTGGTGGAGACCATCCTGGCCGCCTACCAGATGGAGGAGATCCTCTACGCCCTGCGCACCCGTTCGACGGGGCTGAACGCGGGCCGGTGGGACTACATCTTCTCCATCATCAAGAAGTTCGGGGCCGACGCCGACCACGTGCTACCCGACCGGGCCCAGGTCACCATGGCCGTGCCCTTCATGGCCGCCTACGCCCGCCGCCTGGTCGCCGTGTGCCACCGCCACGGGGCCCACGCCATCGGCGGCATGTCCGCCTTCATCCCCAACCGCCGCGACCCCGACGTCACCGAGCGGGCCCTGGCTGCGGTGCGGGCCGACAAGGAGCGCGAGGCGGGCCTGGGCTACGACGGCACCTGGGTGGCCCACCCCGACCTGGTGGCCGTGGCCACCGAGGTCTTCGACGCCACCCTGGGTGACCGGCTCAACCAGCTCGACCGGGTGCCCGAGCTCGAGGACGACGTCGACGCCCTGCTCGACACGGCCATCCCCGGCTCGTCCACCACCCGGGCCGGCCTGGTCAACGACGTGAGCGTGGCCCTGCAGTACCTCGAGGCGTGGCTGGCGGGCCGGGGCGCGGTGGCCATCAACGACCTCATGGAGGACGCGGCCACGGCCGAGATCTCCCGCAGCCAGATCTGGCAGTGGGTGCGCCACGGGGTGGTGCTGGAGGACGGCACCGTGGTCGCCTCGGCCCTGGTCGAGGACGTGCTGCGGGCCGAGCTCGACACCCTGGCCGCCAACGGGCTCGACGCCGAGCGCCTGGCCGTGGCCGCCGAGGTCGTCCGCCAGGTGGCGCTGTCCCACGACCTGCCCGACTTCCTCACCCTGGTGGCCGGGGCCCGCCTGGGCTGAGCGCGCCATCCGCTCGGACACGAAGGCGGGCTGGGCATCGAACCGTAGCCATCCCGTCACGCCAGGCGCGCACACCAGGTCCATCCTCTGGTCTTCGCCGGTCGTTGGGGATCCGGTCTGGCAACGGGGTGGAGGCGGCGATGGGAGCCGCAGCCTCCACCCCGTTGCCGCGCCCGGACCCAGGGCCGGTGACCGCAGCCGCGCCGGCTACGGTCCGGAACCATGGACGACCTCGAGCGGTTGCTGGCGGAACGGGCGTGCGAGCGGCTGATCGTGGAGTACTGCCGCCTCGTCGACTTCGGCGAGGCCGCGGGCATCGCCGAGCTGTTCACCGAGGACGGTGTGTGGGAGTCCGCCGACCTGGTCATGGACGGGAAGGCCCAGATCCTCGCCGGCTTCAGCCGCCGCCAGGGTGTGACCCGGCGGCTGTCGCGCCACCTGTGCACCAACGTGGCCGTCGACGTGACCTCGTCGGAGGAGGCCACCAGCCTGTGCTACCTGGTCAACTACCGCCACGACCAGGAGGGCCCCCGCACCGGTCCCGCCCCCGTCGAGCTGCCCAAGTTCGTGGGTGAGTACCACGACCGCTTCGTGCGCACCGCCGAGGGCTGGCGCTTCGCCCACCGCCGGGCCGACCTGGGCTTCGTGCGTCATCGCGCCGCGTCGGCCCCCCTGGAGTGAGCATCGGCCAGCCAGCACCGCCGGGCCCGGGTGGTGACGCCGGCCACTAGGTTGCCGGCCATGGGGGACCTACCGCTGGTCGGCATCCGCGTGCTCGACCTCGGCCAGATCTACCAGGGGCCCTACGCCGGCTTCCTGATGGCCATGGCCGGGGCCGACGTGATCAAGATCGAACCGCCCGACGGGGAGCCCGTGCGCCGCCGGGCCAAGGTGGCGGGGGCCTCGCTGCCCCTGGCCATCCTCAACTCGACCAAGCGGGACCTGGTCCTCGACCTCAAGTCCGAGACCGGTCGTGACCTGCTGATCGAGCTCGTCCGCCACAGCGACGTGCTGCTGGAGAACTACGCGCCCACGGTCACCACCCGCCTGGGCATCGGTCCCGACGTGCTGCTGGCCGCCAACCCCCGCCTGGTCTACGCCTCGGCCTCGGGCTACGGCCGCAGCGGTCCCTCCCGCGACGACCTGGCCATGGACCTGACCGTGCAGGCCCGATCGGGCTTCATGAGCGTGACCGGCTGGCCCGAGCACGCCCCGGTCAAGGCCGGCCCCGCGGTGTGCGATTTCCTCGGCGGCGCCCACCTCTACGGGGGCATCATGACCGCCCTGTTCGAGCGGGAGCGCACGGGGCGCGGGCGCGTCGTGGAGGTGTCCATGCTCGAGGCTGCGTTCCCCGCCCTGGCCTCCAACCTGGCCCAGCACCACGCCAGCGGAGGCGAGGGGCCGGGCCGGACGGCCAACCGCCATGGCGGCCTGGCCATGGCCCCGTACAACGTGTACCCGACCAGAGACGGCTGGGTGGCCATCATCTGCACCACCGAGCAGCACTGGCGCAACCTGATCGTGGCCATGGGCCGGCCCGACCTGGCCGAGGACCCCGGCTACGCCGACCACACCCGGCGGGCCGCCCGCATGGAGGAGGTCGACGCCGCCGTGGCCGCGTGGACCGTGGGCCTGGACCGCGACGAGGTGTGGGCGTCGTGCCGGGACCACCACGTGCCCGCCGCCCCCGTGCGTGACCTGGCCGAGGTGCTGGTCGACGAGCACCTGCACCAGCGGGGCTACCTGGTCGAGGTCGACCACCCCGAGCTGGGCCGCGTCACCCTGCCCCGCTCCCCCATCCGCTACGAGGGTTCGGACCAGCGTGAGCTCGTGCCCAGCCCCGCCCTGGGCCAGCACACCGACGAGGTGCTGGCCGAGGTCCTCGGTCTCGACGCCAGCCAGCTGGCCGCCCTGCACCGCACGGGCGCCATCGGCTGAGCGGGCCCGCTGGCCGCAGCCGTCACCCCATCAGGCCGGGGCCGCGGCCGTGGTCACGGCGGGCTGGTAGGTGCCGAAGCACCAGACGAAGCCCTCGGCGTCGCGGGCGGCGAACTCGCGGGAGCCGTAGTCCTGGTCGACCAGGCCCATGACGATCTCCGCTCCCGCGGCCACGGCCCGGTCGTGCACGGCGTCGGGGTCCTCCGTGACCAGGTACAGGCACATCGGGCCCAGGTCGAAGAGCCCCGGCTCCCCCGTCCCCGACTTCGAGCTCACCATGATGAGGCCGTTGCCCCAGCTCAGCAAGCCGTGCTGGACGGCGCCGTCGGGGGTCTCCATGACCTCCTGGCGGCCGAACCCGAAGGCGTCGACCAGGAAGGCGATGGCCCCCTGGGCGTCGGCGTAACGCAGGGTGGGGTAGATGCTGGGGGCGGCGTTGGTGACCATGGCGGCGACGGTACGACCGTCACCGCCGTTCGGTCTTGGACGAACGTGACCACGGCCGAGGCCGACCCTGGCGCCGCGCTGGCGGTCAGTTCCCGGCAACCACGCCGTTGAGCTCGGGGTGCTGCGAGGCCAGGTAGGCCGAGGGGGTGCAGCCGGCCAGGCGACGGAACTCTCGCACCAGGTGGCTGTGGTCGGCGTAGCCGCAGCGGGCCGCCACCTCGCTGATGGAGAGGCTGACGGGCCGACCGTCCGGGCGACCAGGGGGCGTGCCCAGCAGGGTGACGGCCCGGTTGAAGCGCAACACCTGGGCCGTGGGCTTGGGAGGCAGGCCGATCTGGTCCCGGAAGCGGGCCACGAAGTGGCGCTGGCTCCAGCCGATCTCCCGGGCCAGGGAGGACACGGTGGCGGGCGCGTCGGGTCGGTCGAGCTGGGACCACGCCCAGGCCACGGCAGGGTCGACGACAGGACCGTCGGCGGCCCAGCTGAGCAGCAGCTCGTCGAGCAGGTCGAAGCGGGCGGACCAGTCGGGCCGGTCGGCCAACCGATCGGCCAGCCCGACCAGTCGACGGCTGCCCAGGGCGTCGAGGCCCACGATCTCGTTGGCCACCTCGCGCATGGGCAGGCCCAGCAGGCGGCGGGCCCCCAGCGGGGTGAGGTCGAGCTGCACCCCGGCCTGAGGGCCGACGAACTCGGTAACCGTGGGCTGGTCGCTCATCCCGGCCACGAAGGACGTCTCCCGGGCCTTCACCGTCCTGCCGCCCTCGGTCCCTACGCCGATGGCGGCCAGACCGTTGGTCACGTGGATGGGGTCGCCGAAGCTGATGATGAGGACGATCGAGCCGTTGGGCACCTGCAGCCGGCGCACCGGGGCCACGCTGCGCTCGACGTAACCGCAGTAGCGCGCCACCCACGGCACCAGGGCAGGGTGGGCGGCCCGGGTGGCCATCTCCCACGCCGACCCCCCGGCGCTGGCACTGGTCAACACCAGCGGCGCGACACCCATGCCCCAGTGTGGCCCGTGTCCGTCGTCAACCGCAGCGGTCGACGATCTTCCCGAGAACAGGCCGGTCAGGGTGGGACAGCCAGCAACCGCCCTCTACGACGCCCCCCGGTCATCGATTCGACGTCGATTCGACGCCCGAGGCCGCCACCGAAGCGATTGCGGCCCGCCCCCCAGCTTGCCGGACCGGGGGTCAGGCGGGGACGGCCGCTGGCGGCGCCGTAGCGGGGATCTCCTGGATGGCGGCCAGGGACTCGGTCCAGAAGTAGGCGGTGCGGAAGAAGAGGAGCACGTCGCCCTCCTCCAGCATCAGTCGTCGGTACATCACGGCCTTGCCCACGTCATAACCGTTCGCCAACTGTCGCCAGGCGTCGACGTCCCCCACCTGCAGGTAGGTGGCCCGGGCCCGACCGTCGTCCAGGTCGACGACCTCGGCCCGCGTCACCACCCCGGCCTCGATGGTCAGCAGCAGGCAGTTGGGCCCCTCCAGGTCACGGGCGGCCAGGCCCCACACCGCGTTGACGCGGGGACGGACCTCGTCGATCCACGACCAGTAGCGGTCGATCTTCTTGGCCCGGGCCGCCGGCGACGGCCCCCGGTTGACGGCCTCGAGGGCAGCCTGGGCCCAGGCCGGGGAGAACAGGGCGGCAACGGCGGTGTCCGCGGTGACCTCGGAGGTGGACACGGCCTCAGCCCCCGGCCAGCACGGGGTCGATCTTGGCCAGCATCTCCTTGATGTCGGGAGGCACGTCCACGCCGATCATGGTCATCTTCTTGGTGAACTGCTCCATGATCAGATGCCGCACCTGGTCCTCGGACCAACCCAGCGGCTCGTAGAGCACGTAGCGCGACGACGTCGACGACAGCGCCAGCAGGGTGCGCAACGTCTCGTGGAGCTCGGACACCAGGCGGGGGTCCTGGTCGAGCAGCTCACGGATGTAGCGCATGCCCCCCTGGACGTGGCGGGCCTCGTCCCGGCAGGTGGCGGTGAACCCGGCGTAGTAGCCGGGCAGCACCTTCTGGTCCCGGGCGTAGCCCAGGGTGATCTTCATCACCGACAGAGCGAGCACGCCTTCGATCCACAGCATGTACGTGGTGGCGTAGCGCATCAGCAGGGTCGGGTTGTAGGGGTCCCGGCGCAGCTGGTCAGTCAGGTAGCTGAGCAGCCCGAACGGACCCACGAACGTCTCGGAGATCCACTGGTAGGAGCCGTCGAGCACGTCGAGGATGGTCTCGCCGGGAACGCCCACCACCTCGCGGTAGAAGCGGTCGAAGAACACCGTGTGGCGGGCCTCGTCCTCCAGGTGCGAGGTGAGGAAGATCTTGTAGTCCTCGGGGATGCCCATGAACAAGGGGCCCAGCTCGACCTCGACCTGGCGCTCACCGTGGTGGAAGCCCGAAGCGATGGCCAGGAACGTGCTCCTGGCCTCCGGCGCCATGGCCGCCCAGTCACTGCGGTCCCGCTCGAAGTCGAGGTCGTAGACGTCCCAGCGCTGGCGCAGGTAGCGCCGGTACAGCTCCAGGTAGCCCGGCAGCTTGGCCGTGCCCACGTGCACGTAGGCGATGACCTGGTCAATGTCGACCGAACCCATCCCCGCCAGGTCCGTCGACTCCAGGTTGGCCGCATCGGCCGCCGCCAGGTCGTGAACAAGCGTCATCACGACACCCCCTATCCGCCGACAGGTGCCCCCACGTCGGCGCTGGCCCTCACGCTAGCGGTGTCGGCCGTCACAGGGCGGGCGAAGGCGATGGCCACGGCGGCGACGACGTTCCCGGCCGCCAGGACCAGGAAGGGCATGCGGTAGCCGCCGCTCCAGTCGTGGGCCCAGCCCATGAACACCAGCCCGACGCCGCTACCGATCTGGCCCGACAGCGAGACCACGCCGTAGACGGTGCCGAAGGACAACATGCCGAAGATCTCCGACGTCAGCAGCGACTGCATCATGTAGACGTTGCCGATGGTGAAGCCGAACAGCAGGGCCACGGCGTAGATGGCCAGGGTGCCGCCGACCACGGTGTAGAGGGCCACGGCCACGGCCTGGAGGAAGAACAGCACCACCGACATGACCCGCTTGTCGGCCTTGTCGGCGAAGAACTGGCCCACCACCAGGCGAGCCACGATGGAGCCGATGGTGGTCGTGGTCACGGCCAGGGCCGCGGCGGAGCGCGAACCCAGCTTGTCGGGGTCCTGCAGGAACGACAGCTGGTGGATCAGCACCGCGGTCTGGGTGGCCAGGGCCAGGGCGAAGCCGATGAGGATGGCCCAGAACGAACTCGTGTGGAAGGCCTGGCTCCGGGTCCACTGGCGGTACTGGGACGACAGCTGCACCCGGGAGCGGTGCCGCGGGCTCACCCCCTCGGGACCGCCGTACCCGTCGGCCCGCAGGCCCATGTCGGCAGGGTCGGGGCAGATGACCAGGTAGAGGACGGGCAGGGCCACCAGCGCCACCAGGGCGCCGAGCACGGGCGCCCCCAGGTGCAGCCCGCCCCGCTCGATCAGGTACGTGCCCAGGGGCACCAGGGTGGCGCCGCCCAGGGACACCCCCGTGGAGGAGGCCGAGATGGCCTTGGCCCGGTGGTGGATGAACCACTTGGACATGATCGAGCCCACCGACACCGAGGCCCCCATGCCGAAGGCGCCGGCCATGACCGCGTAGGCCAGGTAGAGCTGCCAGACGCTGTGCACGAAGCCCACGGCGGCGGCGCTGGCCGCAGTGAGGACGATGCCCAGGGCCATGGCCTTGAGGGGGCCCTTGCGGTCGATGAAGGGGCCGACGAAGAAGGCGGAGACCCCCGACACGGCGAAGTAGAGGCCCGTGGCTCCCGACACCACGGCGGCGGACCAGTCGTGCTCGTCCTGCAGGGGACGCAGGAAGATGGACAGGCCGTAGTAGCCCACCCCCACGGTGACCCACATCATGATCAGGCACCCGGCGACGACGTACCAGCCGTAGAAGACCCGCGTGGGCAGGAACCGGGCCGCCGGCGGGACACGTCCGGGCACCCGCCTGATGGAGGTCATGTCAGTCCGCCTGGGAACCCACCTGATCCATGAACGCCTCGATGGCCTCCATGCGACCGGGGATGCCACCCCGGGTCACCGGGTCCAACACGATGTTGGTCACCCCGATGTCACGCCAGGCGCCGATGGTGTCGAGCATCTGGGCCGGTGAGCCGGCCACCGACTTGGACGCCGTCATGATCGAGGCGGGGTCGAGGTAGAGCCGGATGGACAGGGTGAGCTCGTCGCGGCTGCGGCCGGCCTCGTCACACAGCTCGCCTATGCGGGCCCAGCTCGCCTTCACCGTCTCCACCGGCTCGAAGGCGGCGTGGAAGGCGTCACCGAAGCGCACGACGCGCTTGAACGCGGGCTCGCTGGACCCACCCACCCAGATGGGGATGTGGTCCTGCACGGGCTTGGGCTCGAAGCCGACCTCGGGGATGGAGTAGTAGCGGCCGTCGAAGCTGGGGTTCTCCTGGGAGACCAGCACCTGGAACAGCTCGAGCTGCTCGTCGGCCCGGGCGCCGCGGTGGTCGAAGGGCATGCCGATGACGTCGAACTCCTCGCGCATCCAGCCCACGCCGACGCCGAAGATGACCCGCCCACCCGACAGCACGTCGAGCGAGGCGATGGCCTTGGCCGTCAGGATCGGGGGCCGGTAGCCCAGCACGAGCACGGTGGGGGCGAGCTTGATGCGCTCGGTGACGGCGGCCACGAAGAACATGGTGCCGATGGGGTCGAGCCAGGCCATGTCCGGGGTGGCCGGGAAGGACCCGTCGTCGGTGTAGGGGTACTTCGACGTGATGTCGCGGGGCCAGACGACATGGTCGCTGACCCATCCGGAGTGGAAGCCCAGGGCCTCGGCCTTCTGGGCGAACGTGATGAGCGCCTCCCGGGACGCCTGGCGTCCCAGGTGCGGCAGGTGAATCCCCCACTCCATGGGTCGCATCCTGCCCCATCCACACCCCTGGCGCCCAAGTTGACCCCACCGTCAGGATGGGGCCCCGGATCCGCCCGGTCGGCCCGACGGCAGCGGCTACGGTCGCCAGCGACCCCCGGCCGGCGCCAGGCCGACCGGGGTGGGGACCAGCCACCGGAGGAGACGACCATGGCCGAGGACACGGGCGCGAGCACGGACGAGGGCAGCTGGGAAGCACGACGGGAGCGGGCGCTGGGCGCCTACCGGGCCGCCCGGGGCGAACAGGCCGACGCCGTGCGGGCCACCAACTGGCTGGAGCGCCGCCACGGTGCCCTGGGCAGCTTCGCCGTGGACACGGTCATGGGTGACCTGTGGGGCCGGGCCGTGCTCCCCCCTCGTGACCAGGCCTTCATCCGCCTGTCCGCCCTCATGGTCCACGCCCGGGGCGAAGAGCTCGAGGCCCACACCGAGATCGCCCTCGACATCGGCCTCAGCCGGGAGGAGATCGAGGAGGTGCTGCTGCACTGCGCCGTCTACGGCGGGTTCCCCGCGGCCATGGCCTCGAGCCGCCACATCGACGCGGTGTGGAACCGCAAGGACGGCACCACCCGGGTCGAGGGACGCCCGCCGGCCGAGCGCAAGAGCGACGAGCAGCGCCGCATCGACGCCGCCGACGTCCGCCGCACCCTGACCGGGGGCCGCTCGAACCCCGATCCCGACGCCGACCTGGCTGCCATGGAAGAAGCCCTGGGCGCGGTGGGCACCATCGCCTTCCACTGGGCCTTCGGCGAGGTGTGGAGCCGGCCCCAGCTCTCGCGCCGGGACCGCTCCCTGGTCGTCATCTCCATGCTGGCCGCCCTCGGCCAGGTCGAGGAGCTGGCCTTCCACGTGCCGGCCGGGCTCAACCACGGGCTGAGCCGGACCGAGATCGAGGAGACCATGACCATGATGTGCATCTACGCCGGCGTGCCCAAGGCCGTCGACGGCATGCGGGCCACCCGCAAGGCCTTCACCAAGCTCGACCGATAGATCAGCGCAGCAGCAGGGCGTCGAGGGCCGCGTCGAGACCGCTGGCCCCGGCGTCCCGGTGCTCGATCCGGCTCAGCCAGCTGAGGGCCACGTAGCCGTCGTCCACGGCGCCGCCGTCGACCTCGGGGGGCAGCACGTTGCGGGCGCCGTAGGCCATGACAACCCGGAACGAGCCCTCTTTGCCCGGCCGCTCCTCGAGGGTGACCGAGGACAGGGCCCGGGGCGGGGTCGAGCCCACCTCGCAGAACCGCCACCCCTTGATCTCGTCGAGGGGAAGGTTGGGCACGTTGATGTTGAGCACGGGCACGTCGCCCACCGGGGGCTGGGCCAGCAGCCCGCCCACGATGTGGGCGGCGACGGTGGCCGCGCTGTCCCACAGCTGGTCACCGAGGGCCTCCTCGAAGCCCTGACCCTCGACCTCGGCCGTGGCCGAGACCTCCTGGCTCACCGCGACGGAGGGGATGCCCCCGGTGCGGGCGGTGAGGCAGGCCCCCACCGTGCCCGAGTGGTAGATGGACCGGCCCACGTTGGCCCCGGGGTTGATGCCCGAGACCACCAGGTCGGGCAGGGCGCCGAAGGCGCCCAGCTTGGCGAAGTAGATGCACAGGGCCGGGGGGCCACTGACCGTCCACGCCGCCACACCCTCGAGGCCGGGGGCGTTCACCGCCACCCGCTTGACCTCGGGCTGGATCACGCTGAGGGCACCGATGGCGGCCCCCGCTCCGGAGTACTCGGTGTCGGGGGCCACGATCACCACCTCGCCGTGCTGGCCCATGGCCGCGGCGAGGGCGTGGAGCCCGACCGAATCGATCCCGTCGTCGTTCGTCACGAGTATGCGCACGACGGCGAAGGTACCCGGGACGGGTGACGACGATGCCAACAGGGGGTGACGCCGGCGTGACCCCCTGTCGACGGTGTCAGCGGTGCTCGCCCGGCGACGTCAGCCGTTGTTGCCCGGCGAGGTGACGGTGGTCTCGTAGCCCCACACCTCGGAGCTGACGGACACGGGGCCCCCATGGGCGGCGGGGCGGCCGGCCCCCTGGTGACCGTGGCCGAAGGCGGGCGAGCTGACCCAGGCGTTGAACGAGTCCTCGTCCTTCCAGCGGGTCACCACCAGCCAGACGTTGCGGCCGTCCGTGGGCTTGAGCAGCTCGAAGCCCTCGAAGCCCTCACGGTCGTCGACGGCTCCGGCCCGGGCGGCGAACCGGTTGGCCAGCTCGTCCCCCGAACCTTCGGGCACGGTGATGGCGTTGATCTTCACGACGGTCACCCACCGAGCATCGCCGGTGGCGGCCCCCCGGGCAACCCGACGGTCGGTCGGGCGCCACGGGGAAGCGCAGCTGAGGGCTCAGGCGCCGCCGGCCACCGCGGCCGCACCGGTGATCATGGGCACCGGGGTGCCGGTGGCATCGACGGGGTCGACGTTGACGTCTGATTCGTTCATGGCCCGGGTCCAGGCGGCGAACTCGAGCAGTTCACCATCGGGGCCCTGGAAGTAGAACGAGCGCACGAACACGCCGGGGTGGAACTCGCGGGCCACGGTCGACGGGCTGTCGTCGTGGTCGAGGATGCGGGACACGGGCACGCCCTTGGCCGCCAGCTTGGCGTGGTACTCCTCGAAGCGCTCGAGGGGCACGTTGAAGGACAGGTGGTTCATGGAGCCGTGGGCGCTGACGATGTCACCGCCGCCGGGCATGGCCCCAGGCGAGGACACCCCGGGCTGGCCGGCCGGGGCATGGGGGAACCAGAAGAAGGCCAGGCTGTCGTTGTTGCCCATGTCGAAGAAGAAGTGCTGGCCCCCGTTGGGGATGTTCAGCGTCTTGGTCAGGGGCATGCCGAGCACGTCCCGATAGAACTCGGTGGTGCGGGCCATGTCCCGGCTGACCAGTGCGATGTGGTTGACCCCGGACAGCTCGAACTCGGTGTTCTGCGTTCCCATTGCCGTTCCCCTTCCCCCTTCGTCCGGCGGGCAGCAGCAGGCCTCGCCGACATCGATCGGAACGCTATCGCTGCCTTCGGCGCCCAGAAGGCCGCCACTCGGGCAGACTTGTGCCGTGCGCCACCGGTTCGTCCTGCTGCTGGGCTGCCTCGTCCTGCTGACGAGCGGCTGCCTGCGCGGCCAGGTCGACCTCGAGGTGAAGCGCGACGGTAGCGGTGAGCTGCGCATACTCGAAGCGGTCGATGAATCCACGCTGGCGCTGATCGACACCGAGGACCAGGGCGCCACCCTGCTCGTCCCCCGCGACCTGCCCCCGGGCATGACCGCGGAGCCCTACCGGAACGCCGGGTTCGTGGGCACCGAGCTCCGGGCCCGCTTCGAGGACCTCGATCAGTTGGCCGAGCGCATGGAGGATTTCGACGGGGTGCTGGCCGACATGGCCGACGCCGCCGAGGGCTCCCTGGGCGACACCGGAGCCCGGTTGTCCCTCGACCAGTTCGCTGTGGCCCGCACGCCCACGGGTTGGTACTTCGAGGCCGCGGCCATGCTGCCGGCAACGGCCGAGCTGCCCCCGGCGACCCGGGCCGCGGCCGACGGCCTCCACGTCAAGGTGAGCGTGCAACTGCCGGGCCAGGCCCTGCAGCACAACGCCGATCGCGTCGACGGCGGCCGCTTCGCCTGGAACCTGACCGTCGGTGACCGCCGCCAGCGCCTGGTGGCCGAGACCACCACCGTGGGTGGTTCCAGACCGCCGTGGGGGCTGCTGTCGTTGGGCCTGGGTCTGGTGGCCGTGGCCGGCGCCTTCGGCTGGATCATGCTCGACGAGCGGCGCCGGCCCTCCCGGCGACCCATCCTGAGCTCGGCGGGCGACGGGCCCCGAGGCGCGGGTGGCGACGGGCTGGAGCCGTGGCCGGCCACGCCGCCGGAGACCGCTTCGCCCGGGTGGGCGTCGCGCGACCTCCCCCCTCCCGACGGTGGCGCCGGCGCCACCCCCGTGCCCGTCGACCCCACCGCTCCCCCGGCGGCCTGGCCCGTGGACCCACCGCCGGGACCGCCACAGGGCTACCCGCCGGTGACGGGACCGGCGCCCCCCGGCGCCCCTCCGGCCCGTCCGCCGGACCTGCCCCACCGCTGATCCCGCCCACCGACTGACGTAACGTCCCCGGCCGGACGACAGGTCGGAGGGCACATGAACGACAGCCAGGTCAGCGCCAGCGACGTGTCCGTCGACGAGGTGAACGCCTTCGCCGCCGCCGAGCTGCCCTTCTTCGGCCAGTTCGGCATGCGCTGCGATGCGCTGGCCGCCGACGAGGCCGTCGTCCGCTGGGTGTTCGACCGCCGCTGGACCCGACCCGTGGACTT
Organism: Acidimicrobiales bacterium; assembly: GCA_038255145.1. GTDB lineage: Bacteria > Actinomycetota > Acidimicrobiia > Acidimicrobiales > CAIXPF01 > WHTX01. The sequence continues at coordinate 52,984 of JBBSLP010000017.1, read as the reverse complement.
CGTGTGCGGCCCGGTGATGATGGCCCTGGCCGACGCCGCCGTGTACTTCGCCGTGTTCACCCGGGGGGGCATCGTCCCCCTGGCCCTGACCAACGAGCTGAAGACGACCTTCCTGCGCCCCGCGGCCAGCGGCCAGGACGTGCTGTGCCGGGCCCGCATCATCAAGCGGGGGCGCAAGGTGGCCTACGGGCTGGCCGACGTCTACGAGGAGTCGAACCCCGGTCGCCTGGTGGCCCAGACCACGGCCACCTACGTGGTCGGCGGCTGAACCCGGCTGCACGGGGCTGAACGCGGTCCCGCCCCACCCGGACGGACCGGGCGGGGCCGGACGACACCTACCTGTTGGTCGATCAGCAGGTCAGCGGATCAGCTCACTTGGGGCTGATGCGCAGGATGCGGTCGTCACCGCTGGCGGGGTCCCCCCGGCCGTCGCGGTTGGAGGTGGCCACCCAGATGCTGCCGTCCGGGGCCTGCACGACGGTGCGCAGGCGGCCGTACTCGCCGGTGAGCAGGGCCTCCCGTCCGGCCACGGTGCCGTCGGGGTTCAGGTCCAGGCGCCACAGGCGGGCGCCGCGAAGGCCGGCCACGAACAGGTCGCCGTTCCAGGCCACGAGCGCGCTGTCCTTGGCGATGAGGGCACCACTGGGTGAGCTCTCGTCGGTGGTCCACACCGAGATGGGGTCGACGTAGGTGGGATCGCCGCCCACGCCCTCGACCTCGGGCCAGCCGTAGTTGGCCCCGGCCACGATGATGTTGACCTCGTCGTAGGTGTCCTGGCCCAGCTCGGACTCGTACAGACGACCCTCGGCGTCCCAGGTCAGGCCCTGGACGTTGCGGTGGCCCAGGCTCCACACCGGGCTACCGGGGAAGGGGTTGCCGGGGGCGGGCTGCCCGTCGGTGGTGATCCTCAGGATCTTGCCGGCCAGGGACGTCTGGTCCTGGGCGTCGGGACGCACGGTGGCGTCGCCGGTGGCCACGTACAGGAAGCCGTCGGGGCCGAAGGCGATGCGCCCACCGTTGTGGTTGGACGCCGCGGGGATGCCGGTCAGCACCGGGGTCACCGTGTCGCTGCCCAGGGTGAACTTCACCACCCGGTTGTCCCCGGCCGTGGTGATGTAGGCGTACACGGTGGGGTTGGCTCCGGTGTCGCCGGGCGCGATGGCCAGGCCCAGGGCCCCGCCTTCCCCCTGGTCGACCGAGGGCAGGGTGAGCACGGGGCTGATGGTGCCGTCGGGGGTGATGGCCACGACCTGGCCCGACTTGCGCTGGGAGACCACGGCCCGTCCGTCGCCGAGGAAGGCGATGCCCCAGGGCACCTCGAGGCCCGAGGCCACGGTGGTCACGTCGTACTGCTGAGGTCCGGCGGGCACCGTCGTGGTGGGGGCGGGGGCCGTGGTGGCCGGCGCCGTGGTCGTCGGCCCCGTGGTGGGGGTGGTCGGGCCCGTCGTCGTGGGGGCGGTCGTCGAGGTCGGGGGGTCGACGGCGGTGCTGGTGGTGGGGCCGGTCCCCGCGCCACCGTCAGCGCACGAGGTGACGAGGGCCAGCGCCATCGAGGAGGCGAGCAGGGTGGGAGCGAGCTTGCGTCGTCTGGGCACGGACCCACCATCGCGCCGCCACCCCGTGGAGGGGAACGGCTCCGAGTCCGTCACGGTCCGTGGGCGGGACGGTGAGCTGAGGAGGCCGCCGAGCTTGTTGCGCATCCCCGTCCCGTACCCCCGTCAGGGCTTTCGGCCACATGGGCCGACACCGCTCAGGCCGTCTCGGCCTCGGCCAGGCCCAGCTCCTCGGTGGCCTGCCGGCGCATGAGGAACTTCTGCACCTTGCCCGTCACCGTCAGGGGGAAGCCGTCGACGAACTTCACGTAGCGGGGCACCTTGTAGTGGGCGATCCGACCCCGGCAGAACTCCCGTACCTCGTCCTCGGACAGGGTGGCGCCGGGGCGCAGGACGACCCAGGCCATGAGCTCCTCGCCGTAGCGGGGGTCGGGCACCCCCACCACCTGGACGTCGGCGATGTCGGGGTGGCCGTAGAGGAACTCCTCGACCTCCCGGGGGTAGATGTTCTCGCCACCTCGGATGACCAGGTCCTTGATGCGGCCGACGATGTTGAGGTAGCCCTCGTCGTCCATGGTGGCCAGGTCACCGGTGTGCATGAAGCCCTCGGCGTCGATGGCCTCCGCCGTCCGTTCGGGCTCGTTCCAGTAGCCCGACATGACCGAGTAGCCCCGGGTGCAGAACTCGCCGGCCACGCGGGGGGCCACGGTCTCACCGCTCTCGGCGTCGACCACCTTGACCTCGACGTGGGGGTGGACCCGACCCACGGTCGACGTGCGCCGGTCCAGGCTGTCCGAGGCCGCCGTCTGGGTCGACACCGGGGACGTCTCGGTCATGCCGTAGCAGATGGTCACCTCGGCCATGTGCATGCGGTCGACGCACTGCTTCATGACCTCGACCGGGCAGGGCGAGCCGGCCATGATCCCCGTGCGCAACGAGCTCAGGTCGTAGCTGTCGAAGTCGGGGTGGCCCAACTCGGCGATGAACATGGTGGGCACGCCGTACAGCGAGGTGCAGCGCTCACCCTGCACGGCCTCGAGCACGGCCACGGGGTCGAAGGCGTCGCCGGGGATGACCATGGTGGCGCCGTGGGTGACGCAGCCGAGGTTGCCCATGACCATGCCGAAGCAGTGGTAGAAGGGCACGGGGATGCACACCCGGTCGACCTCGGTGTAGCCGCAGCCCTCACCGACCAGGAAGCCGTTGTTGAGGATGTTGCGGTGGGTCAGGGTGGCGCCCTTGGGCCGTCCCGTGGTGCCCGACGTGTACTGGATGTTGATGGGGTCGGTGGCCACCAGGCCGGCGGCCCGGGCGGTGACGGCCTCGGCGGAGGCCTGGTTCTGGGGACGCCACAGCGCCTCCCACTCCGGGGACCACAGGTAGATGACCTGCTCGAGGGCCTTCAGGCCGTCGCGCACCTCGTCGACCATGGCCCGGTAGTCCGAGCCCTTGAAGGCGGGGGCGGCCACAAGCAGCCGACAGCCCGACTGCTCGAGGGCGTAGGCCAGCTCGTGGGTCCGGTAGGCGGGGTTGACGTTGACGAGGATGACGCCGATGCGGGCGGTGGCGAACTGCACCAGCACCCACTCGGCGTAGTTGGGGGCCCAGATGCCCACCCGGTCGCCCTGTTCGAGGCCGAGGTGGAGGAAGGCCCGGGCCAGCTGGTCCACCCGCTCGTCGAGCTCGGTGTAGGTCCAGCGGATGTCCTGGTGGCAGGAGACCAGGGCCTCTCGCTCTCCGAAGCGGGCCACGGTGCGGGCCAGGTTCTGCCCGATCGTCTCCTCCAGCAGCGCAGGGACGTCCGGTCCGACGACGTGGGAGAGCTCCATCGTTCCCCAACTCCCTCTCGAGGTGTGTGGCCCCACCCTAGGTGACGTTGGTCGCAGCCCTCACGACGTCGGCCAGGGTCGGCCGGGGGCGGTGCTACGCCGAGCGGAGGACGCGGTCCGGGTCGTCGGACAGGCGGTCGCGCCACGTGGACGAGCGGGCGATGGCGGCGGCGTAGCTGGCCTTGCGGCGGGCCACCCGACCGACGGGAGCGGCGGCCGGGGCCATGCGGTACTGGGCGGCGACCCCGTCGCGCATCATCTCCACGGCCTCGGATCGCAGCTGGGACACCCGGGACGGGGTCACGTCCAGCAGCTCGGCCAGCTCGTCGAACGAGCACCCTTCCAGGTACAGGCCGGCGGCGACGATGCGGTGGCGCTCGGGCAGTTGGCGTAGTGCATCACGTACGTAGCCCCGCAGCTCGGCCGCCTCGACCCCCTCGTCAGGGGTGGCGGCGGCCCGGTCGGCCAGCCGGCTGGCCACACCCCCGCCATCGAGGTCACCGGAGGAGTGGTCGAGGGCCACGAGCACGCTGCGACGCACCCGGCCCCGGAGCTCCACGAGGCGGTCGACGTCGATGCCGGCCTCGAGGGCCACGGCCTCGTCGTCGGGTCGCACCCCATGGCGGCTGGCCAGGACCTGCTCGGCCGCCTCCACCCGTCGGTTGAGCGAGCGCACCGACCGGGGGGCCCAGTCGTGGGAGCGGACGAGGTCGAGGATGGCGCCCCGGATGCGTCGGGAGGCGAAGTTGGCGAAGGGCACGCCGGTGGCGGGGTCGTAGCGCCGGGCCGCCTCGACCAGGCCCAGGGTGCCGGCGGAGATGAGCTCGTTGCGGTCCACGTAGCGGGGGAAGCCGCTCGACAGCCGCAGCACCTGGTGCTCCACCAGGGGCAGGTGCCGCTCGATCAACTCGTCGAGGTCGCCGCCGCTGATCCCATGGCCACGGTGCCCCTGTGTCCGCCTTGCGTACATCCCCGCTCCTTGTCGTTCGACCAGTGATCGACCGACAGCGGGGCCCCCTTGACGGGTGGTCCCACCCAATGCCCCCCTTGGAGGTGGGTAGATGTGCTGGAACCGCGTTCAGCCCGCAGCGACGGGCGGGGCCAGGAGCGCAGCGTGGTGAACGGGGATGCCAGCGTCGGCGGAACCGCCGACGAAGGGGCGGACCAGGGCCACCGAGCGCCGGGCCAGCTCCCGGCTGCCCTCGGGCAGCACGTCCAGGCGACCCAGCAGAGCCTCGAGCGCCCGGCGGTGGTCGGCGAGGATGGCGGGCCAGGGCTCGGGGGCGTGGGCAGCCAGCTCGGAAAGGCAGGCATCCCCGGCCAGACCCAGGTCGGCGGCCAGGGCGCTCACCTGGACGTCTCGGACCAGACCGTGCTCGCGGAGGCGGTCGAAGGCCACCTCGACATCGAAGGCGGCCCGCTCCCGCCAGCGCGAGCGGCCCACCTCGGCCATCAGCTGCTGGCACTCCACCCGGTAGAGGCAGGCCTCGAGCAGGTGCCGTTCGCGCCACAGCGTGTGGGCGAGCGCACCCAGGCGGGCAGGAAGATCAGCCGTCGTCACGCAGGAGAGTTCGGCAGGGCGACCCCCGGGATGAGGCCGGCGACGCGGATACGTCAGACGAGCGTGATCGATATGTCCGCCGCGCGGTGGCCCTCGGACAATCCCTGCGTGGCCCTCAGATGACCGGGCGCTCGATGTAGCGACCGAAGACGTCGGCCAGGGCGTTCATGATCTCGCCCTCGGTCGCGTAGGCCTGCACGGCGGTGATGAGACCGGGCATGAGGTTGACCAGGGGATCGGCGGCCTGGGTGCGCAGGTCATCGAGCACGGCGGCAACAGCGGCGTCGTCGCGGTCGGCCTTGACGGCGTGGAGCCGCTTGATCTGGGCCATCTCCTGCTCGCCGGTGATCTGCAGCAGATCGGGCTGGGCGTCGCCGTTGCCCTCGGTGAACGAGTTGACCCCCACCAGCACCCGGCGGCCGGCGTTGAGCTTCTTCTCGAACTGGTAGGAGGCGTCGGCGATCTCGGACTGGAAGTAGCCGTTCTCGATGCCGGCATAGGCGCCCTCGAGCATGGACCCCTCACCGAGTTCGTCGATGTGGGCGAAGATCTCCTCGGCCCGCCGCTCCATCTCGTCGGTCAGCGCCTCGACGAACCACGAGCCGCCCAGGGGGTCGGCCACGCTGGTCACCCCGGTCTCGAGGGCGATCATCTGCTGGGTGCGCAGGGCGATGCGGGCCGCCTTCTCCGTGGGCAGGGCCAGCGCCTCGTCGAAGGAGTTGGTGTGCAGGCTCTGGGTGCCGCCGAGCACGCCGGCCAGGGCCTCGATGGCCGTGCGGGCGATGTTCACCTCGGGCTGCTGCGCCGTCAGCGACACGCCTGCCGTCTGGGTGTGGAACCGCAGCATGGTGGACTTGACGTCCTTGGCCCCGTAGCGCTCGGTCATCCACCGGTACCAGATGCGCCGGGCGGCCCGGTACTTGGCGATCTCCTCGAAGAAGTCGATGTGGGCGTTGAAGAAGAAGCTCAGCCGGGGGGCGAACTGGTCGACGTCGAGGCCCTGGGCCAGGGCCAGTTCCACGTAGGCGAAGCCGTTGGCCAGGGTGAAGGCCAGCTCCTGCGCGGCGGTCGAGCCCGCCTCACGGATGTGGTAGCCGGAGATGGACACCGAGTTCCACCGGGGCATCTCCGCGGTGGCGAAGTCGATGGTGTCCCGGACCAGGCGCATGGAGGGCCGTGGGGGGAACACGAACTCCTTCTGGGCCTGGTACTCCTTCAGGATGTCGTTCTGCAGGGTGCCGCCGAGCTTGGCCCGGGGGGTGCCCGCCTTCTCGCCGGCGGCCACGTACATGGCGAAGATGACCGCGGCGGGCGAGTTGATGGTCATCGACGTGGTGGTCTTGCCCAGGTCGATGCCCTTGTAGAGGTCCTCGACGTCGGCCAGGGTGTCGATGGCCACCCCGCACTTGCCCACCTCCCCCTCGCAGATGGGGTCGTCGGAGTCCCGGCCCATGAGCGTCGGCAGGTCGAAGGCCGTGGACAGGCCGTCACCGCCGTTGGCCAGGATGTCCCGGAAGCGCTCGTTGGTGTCCTCGGGGGTGCCGAAGCCGGCGAACATGCGCATGGTCCAGAGCCGCGAGCGGTACATCGAGGCGTGCACACCCCGGGTGAAGGGCTGCTCACCGGGGTACTCGCCGGCGTCGCCCGGGGGCCCGTAGACCGGCTCGAGGGGCACGCCCGACATGGTCTCGAAGTCGGCATCACGCTTGGATGCCTTGTCGAACGCCTGCTGCCACGCTGACTTGGCCACGGTGCGCACCCCTCGGTTGCAGAGGTCCCTCAGCGTAGCCAGCGCCTGCGACCGGGTCCGCACCGATGGCCACCTCGGCCCGGGACCCTGCGGGGTCAGCGGGCCACGACCGGCGCGCAAGCTGGCGCGATCGGTCGACCACCTCGGCCGGCTTCGTCTTCCAGGTGCGTGACATCTCTCAAGGCCGGGGTCGGCGCGCCGACAGGTAGCCGGTGCGGAAGACCACCTTCGTCCCTGGCCTGACACTGTTCGCGCTGGCGGTTGGCGCGCTCGCGGGATGCTCGGGCGGCGACAACGACATCGCCGTCACGACGACCTCGATCGACCAGCAGGCGCTCGCCCGCGAGCAGATGTGCGAGGCCATGCAGGCCTACGCCGACCAGGAGGATGCCGGCCAGCCCCGTGCCCCGGTCACCAACCTCGACCAGTCCGGGCCCACCACCACGGCCGCCCCCCGCACCGACCCCCGCCTGGCCCGCCTGGAGCGCCTCGAGGCCAGCCTGACCGAGGACGTGCCCGCCGACGCCCGCGCCGCACTGGCCGAGATGAAGGTGTTGCGCTCGCGTCCCATCGACGACAGCAAGGCGCCGGACCCCGCCGAACCCACCATCGACGTCGTGCTGCCCCCCCTGTTCGACGCCCTCGACCCCATCTGCGCCACCCGCAACGGCCGCGATCCCCAGTCGGGGACCACCACCACCCTGTCGGGCCGGGCCGCGACCACGGCACCAGCGACACCCACCACCGCCCCGGCCACCACAGCGGCGGCCACGGCGACCACGGCGGCGGCCGCGCCCACCACCACCGCGGCCTGACCGACCGTCAACCCTCGATGACGGGCTCGAGCCAGCGTTCGAGCCCCTCACCGAGGGCGTCCAGGGAGAAGCGGGCTTCGGCGCGGGCCCGGCACGTGGCCCGGTCGATCTCGTCCACCCGACCCACCGCCGCCACCAGGGCATCGACCGAGTCGGGCGCCACCACCCAGCCCGTCACCCCGTGCTCCACCAGCTCGGCGGGCCCACCCCGGTCGTAGGTGACCACGGGGACGCCACAGGCCAGCGCCTCCACCACCACGTTGCCGAAGGCCTCCTCCCACTTGGGGGTGACCAGCAGGGCCCGGCAACGACCGAGGGCGGCCTGGAGCTCGGCCGTGGCCAGGAAGCCGCGGGGGACGATGACGCCCGGCCGGGCCCGACGGCGCACCTCGTCCCAGTGGACCTCGTCCTCGACCACCCCGAAGACCTCGAGGGCCCGACCGCACGCGCTCGCTGCGGCCACGGCGTCACCCAGGCCCTTCTCGGGGGAGATTCGCCCCACCCAGGCCAAGGGGGCATCGGCGGCCACCCGGCCCACGAAGTCGTAGCCGTCGAGGTCGAAGCCGCTGCCCAGCACGTGGAGCCCGTCGGCGAAGGCGTAGGTGGCGGCCTGGGACCGGGTGTGCACGGCGATGCGCCCGGGGAACGCGGCCACCACCGCAGCGGCCGCCTCGTCGACCACGTCGAGCAGGGAGCCCATGCCCACCACGTGGGCCAGCGGCGTGGTGAAGAAGGGGGTCAGGTACAGGCCCAGCCAGTCGTAGGCGAAGCTGACGAGCACGTCGTAGTCGTCCTGGAGGGCCCGGGCCGCGGCGAAGAGGTTGGCCACCAGGCTGTCGGGGGGCAGCACGGTCGGCGCGTCGCGGGCCTCGTGCTGGGCCGAGGGTGGGGCCACCCCGGGCACCTCGATGACGTGCTGGCCGTCGAGGTACGAACCCGCCGGCGCCAACACGTCGATGTGGTGGCCACGGCGGGCCAGGGCCCGGGCCACGTTGCCCAGCGTGAGCTCGACCCCGCCACCCCGACCGGAGCCCAGGGTGCCGATGGGGGTGGAGACGAGCAGCACCCGACGATGTGGCGCCCGGGGCACCGTGGTCATCCCGCACTCTGGCACGACGGCCCGCTCGTCACGGGCTGGGCCCGGCCATCTGGGACAGGGCACCGGGGCACGAGGCCAGGAAGGCCGTCTTGCCGTCCATCACCCCCAGGCGCACCAGGGCCACGGCCACGAGGGCCCCGAAGCCGATGAGGTTGAACACGATGCCCAGCAGCGGCACCGAGGCCCGACCCAGCACCCGCAGCGTCTCCCAGGTCACCCCCTGGCCGATCCCCCAGCCCAGGAGCGTCAGGGCCACGGAACCGGCCGGTTCACCCTCGCCACCTCACCTCTGTCGGCATCTCCGTCGGCGACCACCTTCGGACCCGTGGAGTCAACCCGCGCCCCAGGGGTCGCCCGTGTCGGAGGCCGTCTCCGGGGCGACCGTCACGGGTCGGTGGCTAACCTGACGCCGTCGTCGAGACCGCCCCCGACATCACCTCGGTGATCACTTCGGGGCTCGCGGTCGACACGTCATCACGGGCGCCACCGCCGAGCCCTGGGAGGGCACATGAAGCTGGCCACGGGAGCTGGGTACTGGAGCGCCGGCCCACCGGCGGGGGCGCTCGACACGCTGCTCGAAGCCGAGCGGTTGGGCTACGACTCGTTCTGGACGGCCGAGGCCTACGGCTCGGACGCCCTCACCCCCCTGGCCTGGTGGGGGGCGAGCACCGAGCGCATCAAGCTGGGCACGGGCATCATCCAGCTGTCGGCCCGCACCCCCACGGCCACGGCCATGGCCGCGCTGACCATGGACCACCTGTCCGGCGGCCGCTTCATCCTCGGCCTCGGCGTGTCCGGGCCCCAGGTCGTCGAGGGCTGGTACGGCCAGCCCTACCCGAAGCCGCTGCAGCGCACCCGGGAGTACGTCGAGATCATCAGGGCCGTCTTCGCCCGGGAGAAGCCCGTCGAGTTCCACGGCGACTTCTACGACCTGCCCGCCACCAGCGGCACCGGCCTGGGCAAGGCCCTCAAGCCCACCGTGCACCCGCTGCGGGCCGACATCCCCATCTACCTGGGCGCCGAGGGCCCCAGGAACGTGGCCCTGTCGGCCGAGATCTGCGACGGCTGGCTGCCCCTGTTCTTCTCGCCCAAGGACCAGGTCGACGGCTTCTACCGGGCCGCCCTCGACGAGGGCTTCAGCCGTCCCGGCGCCCGGGGCACGGCCGACACCTTCGAGGTCGTGTGCCCCGTCACCGTCGTGCCCATGGACGACATCGAGGCCGCGGCGGACAAGGTGCGCCCCAACCTGGCCCTGTACATCGGGGGCATGGGGGCACGGGGGGCCAACTTCCACTTCGAGGTCTTCGCCCGCATGGGCTACGAGGACCTGTGCGTCAAGATCCAGGAGCTGTACCTGGCCGGGCGCAAGCAGGAGGCCGAGGCCCTCGTGTCGCTGGACATGGTGCAGGACGTGGCCCTCGTCGGCCCCAAGGAGAAGATCCGCGACGACCTGGCCCGGTGGGAAGCGTCGTGCGTGACCACCCTCATGGTCTCCGGCCCGCCCTCCGTGATGCGGCTCATGGCCGAGCTCTGCCTGTGACCCCCCTGTTCGCCCTGTCCTGCACCTGACCGAAGCCCACGCCAGCACCACGGAGCACACCCCATGTCGTCGATCGATCCCCGCACCCCCGTCCTCGTCGGTGTGGGCCAGTTCAAGCAGAAGCCCGCTGACCCCACCGAGGCCCTCGAGCCGGCAGCCATGATGATCGAGGTCGTGCGCCGGGCCGCGGCCGATGCCGGCGCCCCCTCGCTCCTGGCCAAGCTCGACGCCGTGCGGGTGGTCAAGGGCGCGTGGCCCTACCTGGACCCGGGCCGCATCGTGGCCGAGGCCGTGGGGGCCAACCCGGTGCAGACGGCGCTGTCCACCGACGGCGGCAACACGCCGCAGTCCCTGGTCAACCGCAGCTGCCTCGACATCCTCGCCGGCAAGCTCGACACCGTGGTCATCGTGGGGGCCGAGGGCATCTGGAGCCGGCGCCGGGCCAAGCGGGCCGGCCAGCGCATCCCCTACACCGACGACGCCGGCGTCGCCCCCGCCGAGGTGCTGGGCAAGGACCTGCAGATGAGCTCGCGCCTCGAGGCCGAGCGGGGGGTCGAGCAGCCCATCAACCTCTACCCCATCTTCGAGAACGCCCTGCGGGCATCGCAGGGCGAGGCCATCGACGCCCACATCGAGCGGGTGTCCGAACTGTGGGCCACGTTCAACGCCGTGGCCGTGCAGAACCCCTACGCCTGGGTGCGCACGCCCTTGACGGCCGAGGAGATCCGCACGCCCACGGCGCAGAACCGCATGGTGGGCTGGCCCTACACCAAGTCCATGAACTCGAACTGGGACCTGGACCAGGCCGCCGCCCTGCTGCTGTGCGCGGCGGGGACGGCCGAGGCCATGGGCGTGCCCCGCGACCGCTGGGTCTTCCCCTGGGCCGGCACCGATGCCCATGACACCCTGCTCGTGTCCAACCGGGACAACCTGTACAGCTCGCCGGCCATCCGCACCGCGGGGGCCAAGGTGTTCGAGCTAACCGGCCTGGGCCCCGACGACATCGGCCACATCGACCTGTACTCGTGCTTCCCCTCGGCCGTGCAGATCGCGGCCAAGGAGATCGGCTTCGACCAGTCCCGCCAGCTCACGGTGACCGGTGGCCTGCCCTTCGCCGGCGGGCCTCTGAACAACTACGTCACCCACGGCATCGCGGCCATGGCCGACGTGCTGCGGGCCGACCCGGGGTCGATCGGCTACAACTCGGCCAACGGCGGCTACGTGACCAAGCACGCCATGGGCATCTACTCGACCGAGCCCCCGCCCCAGCCCTTCCGCCACGCCGACGTCCAGGACGTGGTCGACACCTTCCCCACCCGTGAGGTCTCCGCCGACCACCGGGGCCCGGCCACCGTCGAGAGCTACACGGTCATGCACGGTGCCGAAGGGCCCGAGGTTGCCCTCATCGCCGCGCTGACGCCCGACGGCCAGCGCACGTGGACCCGGTCGACCGACGCCGCCACCATGGCGTCGATGATGGGCGAGGAGCCCATCGGCAAGCCCCTCGACATCGACGCCGACGGGGTCGCCCACCTCTAGATCGGCCTCTGGATCAGCTCTAGCGCCGACGTGTCCTCCTCCCTGCACCCGCCCGCCCGCCCGCCCGCCCGGCCGCACGGCGCGGCCCGCGGGGGGAGGACCAGGGTCCTCCCCTAGGATGGGGAGGTCGTCTCGCCCCCTCGGCCGCGCCCTGCGTGGTGGTGGGGGTCCGCAGGTGGAAGCGGAAGACGGCACGCGGACGGACGAGGTATGCGGATGGACTCGAACGCCACCGCCCTGACCTGGGGCAAGAGGGGCCTGCTCGGCCTGATGGCGGTGCTGCTCGTCACCTTCGGGTTGCGGGCCACGGGAACGGCGGTGGCGCGCATCGACGTGCAGGACGGCTCGGTGTGGTTGGCCTCACCTCCCATGGGGATGGTCATGCAGGTGAACGCCGCCTCCGACCAGGTGCTGTCCACCGTCAAGGTGGCCGAGCCCGGCAACGAGCTGACCGTCTCCCAGGCCGGGCACTCGGCCCTGGTCCTCGACCGCTCGTCGGGCCAGTTGGGCCGCATCGACGGCGCCACCCTGGACTTCACCGGGGACCCCATCGTGGACGGGCCCACGGGCAGCCTGCAGATGGTGGGCAACCAGCTCGGCGCCTACGTGCTCGATTCGGGCCGGGGCACCGTGCTCGTGCTCGACCCCGCCGACCGCCGCGTCCTGCACGAGGTGACCGTGCCCCAGGGCCGGGCCCAGATGCGCATCGATCCCGCCGGCAAGCTGTGGATGCTGGCCCAGGCCACGGGCACCGTCGTGCGCATCGACCCCGACGGCCACACCGCCCAGGCCGGTGCCGCGCCGGCCGAGGGCAACAGCTCCCTGGTGCTGGTGGGCGACCAGCCCTACGTGATCAACCCGCTCAACGGCCGTGTGGTGGCCATCGACCAGGGCTCGGCCAAGCCCGGGGCCGACAGCTGCCTGGGCGTCGACTCCGGTGACGAGGTCGTGGCCACCGGCAGCGGTGACGGCTCCCGGGCCTTGGCCGTGGCTGCGGATCCCGGCACCGGCCAGCTGGCCACCGCCGACCTCGAAGCCGACGCCTGCGTGGGACTGCAGCTGACCAGCGCTGGTCAGCAACTGCCCGTGGCCTACGGCGAACCCGTGACGGCGGGCGACGTGGCCTACATCCCCGTCCTCGACAGGGGCGAGGTGCTGATCGTCGACCTGGCCGAGAACAGGACCCTGCAGACGACCAAGGTCGTCCTCGTCAAGGGCACCCGCTTCGAGCTCCTCGTCGATGACGGCAACGTGTGGTTCAACAGCCTGACCACCCCTGAGGCCGGGGTGCTCGACCGCAACGGCATCAAGAACATCGTGAGCAAGTACGGCGAGCAGGGCGCCGACGGCACCGGCGACAGCGCCTCGGTCCTCGGCCTCGACGCCGAGAAGGGTGAGGGCGTCGACGTCGACGCCGCCACCGGCAAGATCAGCACCGATCGCCCCGCCGAGGGCGAGGGCGGCACGGGCACCGGAACCGGCACGGGCGCCGACGGCTCGGACACGGGCCCCGAGGGCCTCGACGGGCTCGATGCCACGGCCACGGCCCCCAAGGCGGCCCAGATACAGATCCTGCCCTCGGACCCCCTGGCCGGCACCGGTCCCAACGCCGCGCCGGCTCCCCTGCCCAGCGGGCCCAGTGGGGCGGGCTCGGGCCCCATCAGCGGGGGCTCCACCCTCAAGCCCCTGCCCGTGGGGCCGAGCGGTGGCGACAACAGCGGCACCCAGAAGCCGCTGCCCAGCCCGGGCCAGACCCCCGACACCACCCCGCCGCAGCGGCTCACCCCGTCGTTCACCTTCGACGTCAAGGTCCCCCAGATCGGTCAGCAGGTCCGCTTCATCGACACCTCCCAGGTACCTGCGGGCAAGCCGGCGGTCACCTCGTGGACGTGGGACTTCGGTGACGGCTCCCCGGCGGCGACGACGAGTGACCTCCAGCACGTCTTCGCCACGGCCGGTTCCTTCCTGGTGCGCCTGACGGTGTCCAACGGCGCCGAGACGGCCACCAGTGCGGCCACCAGCATCCAGGTCGTCGACCGCAGCGTGCCCAGCCCCCCGGTGCCCGAGTTCTCCTTCTCCCCCGTCAACCCCGAGGTGGGCCAGAAGATCGGCTTCGACGGCGACACCACGGTGCCACCCCCCAACTGCTGCCCCGTGACCGAGTGGCGCTGGGACTTCGGCGACGGTACGGCCGTGCAGACGGGCAAGGCGACGTCGCACACCTACGCCAAGCCCGGTGAGTACACGGTCATCCTCACCGCCTTCAACTCGGCCTCCCCCGGCACAGTCACCCGGCGGGTCGTGGTCGTGCCCGAGGTGCTCAAGCCGGTGGCCAGCTTCTCGGTCACGCCCAAGAACCCCGTCGAGGGCCAGACGGTGACCTTCAAGGACACCTCCGAAGGTGGCGTGTCCGAGCGCCAGTGGTCGGTCGACGGGGCCCAGCCCGAAGCAGCCCTGTTCACCACCACCTTTGCCAAGGCCGGCGCCTACCCGGTCAAGCTGACCGTGAAAAACGCCAAGGGCAGCGACAACACCACCACCGTCGTCGTCGTGGCCGCCGCGAGCAGGGCACCCTCGATCACCAGCGGCGGGGTGGCACCGTTCAGCCCCGAGGTTGGCGAGCTCACGGCGCTGTCGGCCTCCGCCGACAGCGGACCCACCAGTTGGGTGTGGGACTACGGCGACGGCACCCCACTGCAGACCAACAACGACACCGTCACGTCGCGGGTGGCCCACTCGTGGTCGGCGCCGGGGATCTACGAGTCCAAGGCTGTGGCCCGCAACCCGCAGGGCTCGTCAGCGCCCTACGTGACCCGCATCGTGGTGCGGGCCAAGCAACCGGGCGAGCGCCTCGACGCCGGCTTCACCTCCAAGCCCAGCGGCAGCCTCGGGGACGCAGTTGGGGTGGGCCAGGCGGTTCAGTTCACCGACACCACCAAGGGCGGTCCGGCCGTCCGCTGGGAGTGGGACTTCGGTGACGGCGTAACGGGTCAGGGCCAGAACCCGACCCACGCCTACGCGTCGGCGGGCCTCAAGGTGGTGAACATGGCCGCGTACGATGCGGCCGGCATCGGCAGCGTGGCCCAGCCCCACCTCCTCGTGGTCAGGGAGGCCGACGTCCCCCAGGCCGACTTCTCATGGAACCCGAACCAGCCTGTGGCCGGCCAGGCGGTGCAGTTCACCAACTTGTCCCAGAACAGGCCCAACGCCTACCGGTGGGACTTTGGTGACAGCACTGATCCCGTCCTGGGCCCCACAGCCAGCCCGGTGCACGTGTTCGCGAGCGCCGGCACCTACCAGGTCACCCTGATCGTGGCACGCGGTGGCACCCAGTCGGCCCCCCGTACCCAGAACATCGTGGTCAGCGCCCAGGCCAAGGCTCCGCCGGCCGCGGCCTTCCAGGTGTCGGAACCGGACGACCAGTGGGTGGCGGGCAAGCCGATCACCTTCGTGAACACCACCCCTGGCGCGGTCTCCGCTCCCGTGTTCACCTTCAGCCCCGGTGGCGACCAGACACCCGGGGCCGGGTCCCAGCAGGTGACGTACACCCCGACGGCGCCCGGGCCCCTGACGGTGACGATGAAGGTGTGCTGGGCCGACGATCCCGGCAACTGCGCCACCGCGGCGGCGCGGACCCTGAACGTGCAGCCCGCGGCCCAGCCTCCGAACGCGTCGTTCACCGTCAGTCCCGTCCACGCCAACGGCGATCCCCAGACGGTGCGGGCCGGTACGGACATCACCTTCACCGCCTCGGGGCCGGGGACCAACACCTACACGTGGACCATCGACGGGCTGGCGGCCACCGGGCAGTCGGTGAGCCACAACTTCGATCAGGGCGGTGACGTCACCGTGCGCCTGGTGGCCAGGAACTCGGCCGGCGTCGTGGCCGAGTCGGCCAAGGTCCTGCGGGTGGTGGTGCCCACCCCGCCCACGGCGGCCTTCACCGCCCCCGACGCCTACTTCCAGTACGCCGAGGTCAGCTTCGTCGACGGGTCCACCGGGGCCACCAGCTACCAGTGGAACTTTGGTGACGGCAACACGAGCACCGAAGCGTCGCCCAAGCACGTGTACGCCACGGCCGGGCCGTTCCAGGTCTCCCTCACGGTCACCAACGAGTTCGGCCCCAGCGACCCGGTGACCAAGACCATCACCATCCAGGCCCTCTCGGTGCCGACGCCCAAGATCGGTGTGACCGGGGCCACCCTGGTCAGCGAGGGCAACTACACGGCCACGGCCGGGGCCACCCTCACGTTCACCGACACCGTCGAGCCCACCGCACCGGCGCCGCTGACCAGCTGGCAGTGGACGTTCGGGACCGACCCCGTGCCCGTCGCCGCCCGCACCGTGCAGCGGGCGTTCGCGCCGGGTGTGTACCCCGTGCGCCTGCAGTCGGCCAACCCCGCCGGCAACGGAGCGACCCAGCAGGTGAGCATCGTCGTCACCTGATCCCGTTGGCGGCCCCTCTCCGAGGCGGCCGCTGAGCGTGCCCACGGGCCGGTGCTCCCCGCACCGGCCCGTGCCGCGTCCCGGCCCCGACCTCAGCCCGCAGGGCGGCCCGCAGGGTGTAGCCGTCCTGGCCGGCTGCTGTCGCTTGCGGATGGGAGCAGGTCGTCCCAGGCGAGCTGTGCACGATCGTGAACCGCCGCGGTGCGGGATCGTTCACGGCGCAGCTCGGTGGGCTCGCAGCCGGTTTGAGCTGACAGCGCCGGGCGACCGCAGTGACGCCACCGCCTACGCAACAGTGCAGCATCCACCCCTGCCCCGGTGATGACTGCCGCACTGCCGCCCATCTGCCGAGCCAGGGCCCACTCAGGGCGCTGAGCCGGCTTCCCAAGGCCCGCCACCAGGTCTTTAGCGACGATGGCGTACCGCCCAGGTTCAGGGTCCTTTGCGAATGCCCAGACGAGGTGCCGGTCTCCGGCCAGAAGTGGCCAGAGACGCCAGCGGCCCACCACTTGTGCTTCGCAACCGAGCGGGCTGACGCCCCACGGTGGTGTCAGCGACGGGCGCTGTAGAGCAGGGGGCGGGGGCTGAGGGCAGCCATGGCCCGCTGGGGCAGGGGTCGACCGGCTACCACGGCGTGGTTGAAGTCGTCGGCGAGGACCCGCATCTGGGAGACCCACTCGTCGGAGGGCTCGATGGGGGCGTACACGGCGTAGCTCACGATGGGGACCATGGCTTCGAGGGACTCCTGGGCCCGGTCGGAGATCTGCCCGTTGGACAACTCCACCACCTGGCGCGCCGTCATGGAACGGTCGACGTCGACCCCCACCTCCAGGAGGCGGTCGATCACCTCGGCCCAGGCGCCCAGCACCTGCTGGGAGGGGGTGTGTGCCCGGCGGCGACGGCGACCGCGCACCAGCGCCTTGGCCGCCAGCAGGCCGGTCACCGCACCCGCGGCCAACGCCAGCAGACCGAGCAGGATGATGACGCCGCTGTCGAGGGCATCGGGCGTGTCGAGGGACTCGGGCGACACCTCGTCGCTGGAGCCGGCCGGCGGGGACTGCTCCTCGACCAGCCCACCCTCGCTCACCGCGGGTTGCTCGGCCCGGGGCGGCGGCGCAGGGGACGAGGTCCGGTCGGCCGGCGTGGGCTCGAAGGGCACCCACCCCAACTTGTCGAAGTACACCTCAGGCCACACATGGGCCTGGTGGGTGGTGACCTCCTGCAGCGCCTCGAGCTGGCCGTCGGTGTCGTTGGGCTCCACGGTCAGGTAGCCCACGGCCAGGCGGGTGGGGAAGCCCAGGCTGCGGGCCATCACCGCGAAGGAGCCGGCGAACTGCTCGGCGTAGCCCACGCGGGCCTCGGTCAGGAAGTTGACGATGTGGCCGTAGCTGTGCCCGGGCGCCACCTCCTGGCTGTAGCCGAAGCCCGAGCTCAGACCCTCCTCGAGGGCCTTGAGCTTCTGGTACGGCGTGATGGCACTGGAGGTGAGCTCGGTGGCCAGGCTGGTGATGGCCTCGGGCACCACACCGGGCAGCTCCTCATCCGAGCGAGCCTCGTCCCCCGTGGCGAGGTCCGCCCCGGTCAGCTCCTGCTCGGTGTACTCGGGTATCGAGGACTGCAGTTGGTAGCGCAGCCCGTCGAGGGCGACATCGTCGGTGATGAGGGTGCCAGAAGAGGGGTCGAACTCCAGGTCCACGGGTCGGTTCTGGAGCTCGATGCCCACGGGGAAGGCGGTCACCGGGAGCCACGGCCCCATCAGCGCGCCCAGGGTGTAGCGCTGGGTCACCTGGCGGCGGGTGACGGTCGAACCCTCGGGGACCTCGGCCAGCACGGTGCCGCTCTTGGCGAACTCGCCGTTGGACGACCAGGTGGTGCCGTCGAAGACGTCGAAGGTGGCCAACCGGGCCCGGGGCACGCTCAGCGCGTCGCTCAGCCGGTCGGTCTCGACCTTGAACACCACGACCGGGGGGTCTTCCAGCTCTTGGCGGAGCCCGGCCAACGGGTTGAGGAGCGAACGGCTGTCGACGTTGGCCGAACGCAGCGGCCGGGGCTCGAAGGCGGCGCGCTCGGGCTGGGAGTTGACCAGGGAGCCGACCAGGGCCGCCACCAACAGGGCCACGCCGATGACAGGCACCCCGGTGACGACCCGGCGCACCGGGTTCACCGCCGTGGCCGCCTGGGGTCGCCCGTCGGCCGCGGGTGGGGCCGACAGGCGCCGGCCCCCGGGCTCGAGGGTGGCCCAGCGGTTGGCATGCAGCAGGATGACGAGCAGGCAGCCGGCGGTGATGACCAGGGGCAGCAGCACCGGGGAGCGGGGCTGGCCGGCGGCGAACAGCAGCGAAGCGGCGTAGGCGGCCAGGGGGCCGATCACGGGGGCGACGGGGGTGCGACTGCGAGCCGCCATCTCGGCACCCAGCGTGGCCCCCAGCCACACGACGGCCGCGGCGGTGACGAGCAGTCGGGGGTCGGCCTCGGTGGGCAGGCTCACGGTGCGCAGCTCGGCCCACCCGCTGACCAGGCCCTTGCCCAGCTCCTGCATGGTGACCAGCGTGGGCATGGGGTTCGATGTCAGCCCGGCCAGGGGCACGAAAAGGGCGAACAGCACGAAGACCACGGCGCTGGCCAGGATGGCGCCCGACAGCGACATGCGCCGGGCCCCGCACAACACGGTGACCACCACGGGCAGCAGGGCGGCGCCGGCGATCAGGCCGAGGAAGCCCGTGCCCACGAAGACCCGGTGGAATCCCTGGGCGGCGGCCAGGGACAGCGCGGCGACGAGCGCCAGCTCGACGACCAGGAACCGCCTCATCCGCCACCTCCGCCCGGCCCGCCGAGGCCCTCGCTGTTGCTCAAGACACAGATCCTCGCCCGCCCGGGCGACCTGCGGGGCGCGATCACCGGCGCAGCCTCCGGTCCGTCCCCCCGTTCCGACGGGCTCACCGGCGCAGCCGCCGGTTCCAGGCTTGGGCGAACTCCGTGCTGGTGCTGGCGTTGATGAGCACGGCGCCCGGCAGTTCGTAGACCGTGCTGCGCCCGCTGACGCCCATGCGGGCGATGGTGATGTTCTGGAAGCGGCCCCGCAGAGGTCCCACGAGGGCCAGGTCCTTGGCGTTGGACTGACCGGTGATCACGGCCAGGGAGAAGCCGCCCTGTTCGCTGCGCACCTGCTGGGACAGCTTCATCAGACCGGCGTCGGGCACCGGCTCCAGCGCGGCGAGCTGATCGAGCATGCGGTCGATGCGCTCCCCCGTCTCCGAGCTGATGACCAGGCCGGCCGAGGTGCGCAGGCGCACGGGGAAGTTGTTGCGGATCGAAGCCAGCAGCAGGGAGGCCACCACCCGGATGGCGTGCTCGAAGCCCTCTTCGGTGTGCACGGACTCGTTGACGTCCAACAGGATCAGCGAACGGGGCTGGAAGGTGTCCACGTTGTGGCGCACCATCAGGTCCCCGGTGCGGGCCGAGGACTTCCAGTGGATGAGGCGCAGGTCGTCGCCGACGACGTAGGGGCGCAGGGTGTGGAAGGCGATGCCGCCCTGGGGGGCCTCGCCCGAGGTGGGCCCTTCGAGGTCGCGGGTGCGGCCGTTGGGGAACGGGGCCACGTCGTGGGTGGAGGGGTGGACCCACAGCGTCTCCGTCGAGCGCTGCTGCTGGCCGGTCCGCACCACCTGGAAGGGGTCCGAGCGGCTGACGGTCATGGGTCCGACCTGGAACACCCCCCGCCGCTCGGTGGGCAGGGCGTAGGGGCGGGTGTGGGAGGCGCCCCGGGCCATGCTGGGCACGGTCACGGGCACCACCGAGCGCCCGAAGTTCTCCAGTACCACCATCTGCGGGCTGCGCCGCCGCGACGTGTTGGTCACGGTGAGCACGGCCTGGGCCGGGTTGCCCTCGACCACCCGGTTGGGGCGGATCTCGCGCTCGGCCGACAGCTGGGGCCGGAAGAGCAGCCAGGCGAAGGCCAGGATGCCCACCAGGGCCAGGGCCACGCCGATGATGACCAGCTCGGCGTAGCCCGAGATGAGCCCGATGACGATGAGGGCCGCGGCCAGGCCGAGGAACGTGCGACCGTTGGTGGTGACCACGCCCTAGAGCTCCACGCGCTCCTGGGGGACCGGGATGGCGTCGAGGATGTGATCCAACAGGTCGACCGCCCGGTTCCCCGCCATCTCACCCTCGGGGGTGAGGATCATGCGGTGGGCCAGCACCAGGGGAGCCAGCTCCTTGACGTCGTCCGCGGTGACGAACGAGCGCCCGTTGGCGGCGGCGTAGGCTCGTGAGGCCCGGGCCAGGGCCACGCTGCCTCGGGGGCTGACGCCGAGGCGCAGCTCGCTCAGGGTCCGGGTGGCCGAGGTCACCTGCACGATGTAGTGCTGCAGCTTGGGGGCCACGTAGATGCGGTCGGTCAGGGCGATCATCCGCCGCACCTCGGGGGCGCTGACCACCGACGCCAGGTCCTCGACCCGGGTGCCCCCGGCGTCGTTGGCGATGATGTCGACCTCGTCCTCGATGGCCGGGTAGCCCACCGACAGCTTCATCATGAAGCGGTCGATCTGGGCCTCGGGCAGGTCGTAGGTGCCGTCGTGCTCCACCGGGTTCTGGGTGGCGATCACGATGAAGGGCCGGGGCACCAGGAAGGGGGTCGAGTCCACCGTGACCTGGTGCTCCTCCATGACCTCGAGGAGGGCGGACTGCGTCTTGGGGGAGGCGCGGTTGATCTCATCGGCGATGACCACGTTGGCGAACACGCCGCCGGGGTGGAAGTCGAACTGGTTGGTCTGCCGGTTGAAGATCTGCACACCGGTCACGTCGGTGGGCAGGAGGTCCGGGGTGAACTGGATGCGCTGCCACGTGCCGTCGATGGACTGCGCCATCGCCTTGGCCAGTGTGGTCTTGCCCGTGCCGGGCACATCCTCGATGAGCAGGTGGCCTTCGGCGAAGAGCGACGTGAGCGCCATGCGCACCACGTTCTTCTTCCCTCGGACCACCTTGCTCACGTTGTCCAACAACGACTCGAAGTTCTGGGCGAAACGGGTGGCCCGCTTCGCCGTGTTGTCACTCCGGGCATCCATGGCACTTTCGCCAGGATCAGGCCGCCGGGCCGTCCCGAGTGACGCCGTCGATTCCTTCACAAGACCGCCTTCTCTTCGCCCTGCGAGACGTTCCTGTCGCTCTCCGCCGCGGTACGCCGTACCGTCCGCCGACTGCAAGCTCCGGCAGAAAACCTAGTGCCGGATGACCCGGGTTCCCCCGCGTACGGCCTCCGAACCTGCGGTTCTGCCTGTTCAGGCCTGGGTGAAGTCACCCTGCGTGGCTCGCGCCGACGGCCCGACACCGCTCGGTGACCGCGCTGTCGGGACCACTCGGAGGGCGCGACACGGGGCCGGCCCCCGTAGGAGCCGGCCCCGTGGACCTCTGGGACCGCCGGTATCAGGCGGTGACGACCCGGATCAGGCGGTGACCACCCGGCTCAGGCCGCGGCGGGGTACCAACCGAGGACGTCGATGACGACGTGGACGTTGCCGAGGTTGTTGTACACCTTCAGCTGCCCGCCCTCCACGCCGAGCACGAGGCCGTTGGCGATGGTCTGGCCCGCGGTGGCGTTGATGATGGACGAGCCCGGCTGGGCCGCCCCGGCCGGCCACGCGGTGAGGAACGTGCCCGAGGAGGGCTCGGTCACCGTCACGTTGACGGCCACGGCCCCCACGGTCGCCGGGTCCACCCCGGTGGGGGTGACGTTGAGCGTGCGCACCTCACCCTGGCCCAGGATCCCGCCCCCGAGCCCGTAGCGGGTGTCGGT
Source organism: Acidimicrobiales bacterium (assembly GCA_038255145.1). Lineage (GTDB taxonomy): Bacteria > Actinomycetota > Acidimicrobiia > Acidimicrobiales > CAIXPF01 > WHTX01. The sequence continues at coordinate 31,058 of JBBSLP010000017.1, read as the reverse complement.
GACCCGCTGGGGCTGCACGGCGTGGTACTGCCCACCGATGACCCAGCCCATGACGTCGACCACGGCCTCGGCCGACCCCGCGGCGTTGCGCAGAGTGACCTTGCCCCCGGCGCCCAGCGGCACGATGACGCCGTTGGCGATGGTGGTTCCGGGGCCGTAGTTGAGCAGGGAGGTGGGGGGCTCGGCCGCCCCGGCCGGCCATGCCGACAGGTAGCTGGGAGCGCTGGCCCCGGTCACGGTCAGGTTGACCGCCACCGCGGTGGCGCCGGCGGGCACACCTTGCAGGGACACGTCCACCGCAGCGGTGGCCAGGGGACCGCTACCGCCGGTGCGGGTGTCGAACTGGCGGCTGGGGGAGATGGCCTGGAAGCCGGCCCCGGTGTACCAGCCCTGCACGTCGAGGACGACGTTGGCCGAACCGGCGCCGACGCGGACGGCCAGGCTGCGGGCCGTACCCAGGCTCACCACCACGCTGTTGGCGATGGTCTGGCCGGGCTTGTAGTTGACCACCGAGGTGCCGGGCCAGGCCGAGCCCGCGGGGTACACCGAGGCGAAGGCGTCAGCCGTGGGATCGGTGACGGTCATGTTGACGGCCACGGCCACGGCCTCGGCCGGCACCACGGAAGCCAGGGAGACCGTGCGGTCGGCCCCGGCGTCGATGGCCGGTGCCCCCAGGTTCGCCAGGCGGGTGTCGAGCACCCGGGACGGCGAGATGGGGGTGAACTCGCCACCGCCGCCACCGTTGCCCGTGGGGGGCTGGGTGGTGGGCGTGGTCGAGGTGGTGGTCGGGGTGGTGGTCGAGGTGGTGGTCGACGCGGTGGTCGACGCGGTCAGGTTGACCGCTCCCATGTAGCCGATCGAGTAGGGGTCGTTGAAGAGGCCACCCACGTAGGCCCGGGTATCCCCGGCCAGCACCATGTCGTGGGCCACGGTGTCGGCGCTGGTGCCGTACTGGCTCACGTTGGTGCCCGCAGCGGCGTCCTGCACCCCGGCGCTGCTGAGGCGGACGGTGAACTGGCGGCGGGGGCTGGCGTTGACCACGCCCGGTGCCGTCGACGTGGCCCGCGACGAGCCGCTGACCACGATGCGGCCCTGGCTGTCGAGGGCCACACCCAGGCCCCAGTCGTCGCCACCGGCCAGGTCGACCCAGGCCATGCCGGCGGTGCCGAAGGTGGTGTCCAGCGCTCCGGTGGCCGTCAACCGGGCCACCCACACGTCGACGCTGCCGCCCGCGGTCCGCCGGCTACCGCCGACGACGATGACCCGCCCGGCGCTGTCGGTGGCCACATCGGCGGCGTAGTTGTTGCCCATGAAGCGGGGGAAGCCGGCGTAGTCCGAGCTGTTGTAGCCCTCGTAGGCCACAGCCGAAGGGGCGAAGCTGGCCACGCCGTTGGTACCGAACGAGGCGTCGGGGGTGCCGTCGATGTTCAGGCGCCCCACGCCGAAGCCGTTGCTGCCGGAGCCGGCCACGAGGGTGCGGCCGGTGCTGTCCACGGCGATGGACCCGGCGAAGAGGTCCTTGATGAGCGTGGTGCCATCGGCACCGGCGTTGCCGTAGGGGGCGACGCGGGTCCCGTCGGCGGTGTACGCCCGCACGGTGGTGCCGAAGCAGATGTTGTCGATGTCGCCGCCCTCGGCGAACCGCTTGTTGTTCGTCTCGGGGGCGACGCTGACCAGCTGGGCGGTGACGGGGTTGTAGGCCAGATCGTGGGGGGTGCCACAGGCCTGGAAGCTGTTCGCCCTCATCCCGCCGGCGCCGAACGTGGTGTCCAGGGTCCCCGACGCGCTCACCCCGATGAGGTGGTTGCCCACCGACGACGGCGACTGCACGACCAGGCGACCGCTGGGCTCGACGACGACGCCGGCCGGCTCGACCAGTTCGTCGAAGTCCGCCAACGTGCGTACGTCGAGCAACGTCGTGCCCGCCGTGCCGAAGCCCGGGGTGGCCCCGCCGTCGGCCCCCATGCTCTCGACCCGCAGCACCGTGCGCTTGTTGCCGTGGTCACCGGGGGGAGCGTCGGGGGCGTAACCGATGCCGACCGCCAGTACCGTCCCGTTCGGTCGCACCGCGGGGTAGACACGGTCGATGCCTTCCATGACCAGACGCCCGTTCGTGCGGAACGTCGTGTCGACGTCTGCCTTCGCCTGGGTGACGCCTATGAGCAGGCCCGCGGCCGTGGCCGTCAGGGCCAGCAAAGCTCGTGATCTCCGCACTCGTTCTCTCTTCTGCTCCGCCGAAGCGCTCAGGCTAAGCAGGGAACGCCGGTTCGCATCCCGGGTGCCATGGGTTGATCGTCCATGTCGGCGTTCGAGCCGGTCGCGCGCTGTTCAATCCCGTGAGCAGCACCGTTCGGGCGCAGGAGCATCCTGGACAGGAGGCCGTCCAACCCCTGCCCGAGCCGGTCAGAGGCCCAGCGGGGCCGTAGCATCGAAGCAGTCCAGCCCTGCGAAGGAGCCAGCGTGAGCCGCACGTTCGACGAGCCGCACCACCTGATCCCGGACTCCGATCCCGACGAGACCCTGGAGTGGGTCGAGTCCCTCGATGCCGTGATCGACGCCCATGGACCCCGCCGGGCCCGCTTCCTGCTCGAGCGCCTCCTCAGGCACGGAGCTGCACGCGAGGTCGGCCTCCCCCAGCAGGTGGAGACGGACTACGTCAACACCATCGCCCCCGAGGACGAGCCCTGGTTCCCCGGTGACGAGCACGTCGAGCGGCGCATCCGGGCCTTCACCCGGTGGAACGCCGCCGTCATGGTGTCCAACGCCAACAAGGTGGCCGACGGCATCGGCGGGCACCTGTCGACCTTCGCCTCCTCGGCCGCCCTCTACGACGTGGGCCTCAACTGGTTCTGGCGGGGGAAGGCCGACGGCGAGCCCGGCGACGCCATCTACATCCAGGGCCACGCTGCCCCCGGTGTGTACGGGCGGGCCTACCTCGAGGGCCGCCTGGACGAGGACGACCTCGACCACTTTCGCCGCGAGATCGGCCGCACGGGCCTGTCCAGCTACCCCCACCCCCGGCTCATGCCCGAGTTCTGGGAGTACCCCACCGTGTCCATGGGCCTGGGCCCGATCAACGCCATCTACCAGGCCCGCTTCAACCGCTACCTGCACGACCGCCGCATCGACGACACCTCGGCGTCACGGGTGTGGTGCTTCCTGGGCGACGGCGAGTGCGACGAGCCCGAGTCGCTCGGTGCCCTGCACCTGGCCGGCCGGGAACGCCTCGACAACCTCGTCTTCATCGTCAACTGCAACCTGCAGCGCCTCGACGGACCGGTGCGGGGCAACAGCAAGATCATCCAGGAGCTCGAAGGCGTCTTCCGCGGTGCGGGCTGGAACGTCATCAAGGTCATCTGGGGCTCGAAGTGGGACGAGCTGCTGGCCAAGGACACCAGCGGCGTCCTCGTCGACAAGATGAACACCACCCTCGACGGCGAGTACCAGCGCTACACCATCGAATCCGGCGCCTACATCCGCGAGCACTTCTTCGGTCCCGACCCCCGCCTGCGGGCGTTGGTGGCCGACATGACCGACGAGGAGCTGCGGGCCCTGCCCCGGGGCGGGCACGACTACCGCAAGCTGTACGCCGCGTACAAGGCCGCGGTCAGCCACAAGGGCCGGCCCACCGTCATCCTGGCCAAGACGGTCAAGGGGTGGACGCTGGGCCCCGACCTCGAGGGCCGCAACGCCACCCACCAGATCAAGAAGCTGACCAAGGCCCAGCTCGGGCTCATCCGCGAGCGGCTGTACCTGCAGGACGAGATCCCCGAGGACTTCGACGCCAACGACCCGCCGTACTACCGGCCGGCCGACGGCTCCCCCGAGCACCAGTACCTGACCGAGCGGCGTCGGGCCCTCGACGGTTCCCTGCCCTCACGCTCGACCCGGGTGCGCCGCCCCCTGCCCGAGGTGTCGACCCACCCCTTCGACGAGCTCCAGGCCGGTTCGGGGGCCCAGTCGGTGTCCACCACCATGGCCTTCACCCGCCTGCTGCGCTCCCTACTGCGCGAGGAGGGCTTCGGCCGTCGGGTGGTGCCCATCATCCCCGACGAGGCCCGCACCTTCGGCATGGACTCGCTGTTCCGCGAGGTGGGCATCTACGCCAGCCAGGGCCAGCGCTACGAGCCCGTGGACTACAACCTGCAGCTCTCCTACCGCGAGGCCAAGGACGGCCAGCTGCTGGAAGAGGGCATCACCGAGGCGGGATCGCTGTCCAGCTTCACCGCCGCCGCCACCAGCTACGCCACCCGGGGCGTGCCCATGGTGCCCTTCTTCATCTTCTACTCCATGTTCGGCTTCCAGCGGGTGGGTGACCTCATCTGGGCCCTGGGCGACGCCCGGGGCCGGGGATTCCTCATGGGCGCCACCGCCGGTCGCACGACGTTGTTGGGCGAGGGCCTCCAGCACCAGGACGGCCACTCGCCCCTGCTGGCCTCGACCGTGCCCCCGTGCCAGGCCTACGACCCCGCCTTCGCCTACGAGCTGGCCCTGATCATCCAGGACGGCATCCGGCGCATGTACGTGGACAACGAGGACGTCTTCTACTACCTGACCACGTACAACGAGAACTACGTCATGCCCCCCGCCGCTCCCGACCTCGACCGCGACGGGCTGCTGGCCGGCCTGTACCGGTTCCGGGCCGCCCCCGAGGGTGAGCACCCCCACAAGGCGGCCCTGGTGTTCTCGGGCTCGGCCTGGCACCTGGCCGAACAGGCGGCCGAGGAGCTGGCCACCAACTGGGGCGTCGGCGCCGAGCTGTGGTCGGCGACCTCGTACAAGAAGCTGCGCGAGGACGCCATGTCGGTCGAGCGCTGGAACCGCCTCCACCCCGAGGAGGCTCCCCGCACCCCGCTCGTGACCGAGCGCCTGGGCCAGGTCGACGGGCCCATCGTGGCCGTCACCGACTTCATGCGGGCCGTGCCCGACCAGATCGCCCGCTGGGTGCCGTCCAACTGGTACCTGTCCCTGGGCACCGACGGCTTCGGCCGCTCCGACACCCGGGCCGCCCTGCGCCGCCACTTCGAGATCGACGTGGCCCACCTGGTGGTCGGCGTGCTCCACCAGCTGGCCAACAACGGCCGCATCTCCCAGGAGGAGGTGGCCAAGGCCATCGCCACCTACGGCATCGACGTCGACCTCGACGATCCCTGGAGCAGCACCACCCACTGAGCGCTCTCGGGACGGATCGTCCCACCCTCTCCGGGACGATTCGTCCCCAGAGCCCGATCAGCAGCAGTAGACCCACCGATCATTGTCTACGAGTGGTTGGGCATCCCCCGGTCGGTGGCGCGGCTACGGTCCGTCGTCGACAGGGGGTGTGGCCATGAGGGGTCTGCGACTGGACAAGTCCTGGCTGGCGCTGACCGCGGAAGCTGTGGCCCAGCTCCCCGGACAGCTGGGCGTCTACGAGCTCGGTGACGCCTCGGGCACGGTGCTGCGCATCGGCTACGCCGGGGGACGCACCGCCTTCGGGCTGCGCACCGCCGTGGGCGACGAGCTGCGTGATCGGGCCCCCGACAGCGCGGCGACCTCGTTCCGCGTCGAGGTGAACCAGCAGTACACGACCCGGTGGCGGGAGCTGCTCATGGTCCACCTGGCCGACCACGGCCACCTGCCGCCGGAACAGCCCGACCCCGGGGTGCGCCTCGGCCGCCTCTCCCCCCTGTCCTGACCCCAGGCCGAGGAGCCACGACCATGGACCTGCTGCCCTCCGACGAGCAACGCCTCATCGTCGACACCGTGCGCCGCTTCGTGCGGGAGGAGATCCGGCCCCTCGAGGCCGACCTCGACCCCGACGCCGGCGAGCTCGCCCCCGCCGACAAGGAACGGCTGGTGGCCAAGGTCAAGGCCATGGGCTTCTACGGGATCGACATCCCTGCCGAGTACGGCGGCCCCGGCATCGACCTGACCACCCGCACCCTCATGGCCATCGAGATGGCCCAGCACAACGCCGGGCTCTACGTGCCCTGCTACGACACCTTCGGCGGGGCCGGGCTGGCCCAGCTCTACGAGGCCACCGCCGAGCAGAAGGAGCAGTACCTCTACCCCACCCTGCGGGGGGAGAAGAAGGGCTTCTTCGGGCTGACCGAACCCTCGGGCGGCTCCGATCCCGGGCGGGCCATCCAGACCCGGGCCGTCAAGGACGGGGCCGAGTGGGTGCTCAACGGGGCCAAGCTCTACATCTCCGGCGCCGATGTGGCCGACTACGGGCTGATCTTCGCCCGCACCGGGGGCCCGGGGCGCGAGGGGGTCACCGCCTTCATCGTGGAGACGGCGTGGCCCGGCTTCCACGTGCGCCGCATCGTGCACACGCTGCGCTCGGCCCGCTACGCGACCGAGATCCAGATGGAGGACCTGCGGGTCCCCGAGGGCAACATCCTCGGCGAGCTGCACAAGGGCTTCGGCATCGCCAACGACCGCCTGAGCCGCCAGCGCATCCCCTACGCCGCGGGGTGCATCGGGGTGGCGGTCGCCGCCCACGAGATGGCCATCGAGTGGTCCAAGCACCGCGAGACCTTCGGCGACGTGCTGGCCAGCCGCCAGGCCATCCAGTGGATGCTCGTCGACAACGAGGTCGACCTGCGCACGTCGCGCTGGCTGACCCTGGAAGCGGCCCAGAAGGCGGACCGCAACGAGCCCTTCCGCACCGAGGCCGCCCTGGCCAAGCTGGTGGCGTCCGAAGCCTCCAGCCGGGTGGTGGACCGGGCCATCCAGATCCACGGCGGCATCGGCGTCACCAAGGACCTGCCCCTCGAACGTTGGTACCGCGAGCTGCGCATCCGCCGCATCGGCGAGGGCCCGTCCGAGGTGCAGCGCATCATCGTGGCCCGCGACCTGCTCAACCGGGCGGCGCGGTGACGGCGTCCCCGCCGCCCACCCCTACAGCCGATCCGCTGGCCGGGCGCACCGCCGTGGTCACCGGCGCCTCACGGGGCATAGGCGCGGCCTGCGCCCGCGCCCTCGATGCCGCCGGGGCCCGGGTGGCGCTGGTCGCCCGTGACGTCGACGCCCTGGCCGCGGTGGCGGCCACGCTGGCCAACGATCCTGTGGTGCTGGTGTGCGACCTGGCCGAGGAGGGTGCTCCGGCCGAGCTGGCGGCGAGGGCCGTCACCGCCCTGGGCGGGCTGGACGTGCTCGTCAACAACGCCGCGGTGGCGGCCAGGCTCGACTCCCTCGAGCTCGACGGGGCCACCATCGACCGGCTCTACCACCTCAACGTGCGCCAGCTCCTGCTGCTGACCACGGCCTTGCTGCCCACGCTCGTGGCCTCGGGCCGGGGTTCGGTGGTCAACCTGTCGTCCATCTCGGGCCTGGTGGGCACGCCACGGCGGGCCGCCTACGCCGCCACCAAGGGGGCGGTCGACGCGGCCACCCGCTCCCTGGCCATGGAGTTCGGGCCCCGGGGGGTTCGGGTCAACGCCGTCGCCCCCGGCTGCATCGTCACCGACCTGTGGACCCGCAACCGCGAGGTGCCCGGGGTCGTCGAGCAGGTCGAGGCCCAGACCGCCCTGCGCCGCTGGGGCGATCCCGCCGAGGTGGCCGACGTGGTCACCTTCCTGGCGTCGGACGGGGCCCGCTTCGTCACCGGCGTCACCATCCCCGTGGACGGTGGCATGGCCTCCACGCTGGACCTCTACGGTGGCGCCGTCTAGGGCCAGCTACCGTCCCCGGCCATGACCGCCACCGCCCTCGACGTCGAGTTCCTGTTCACGCTGACGGCCCAGGTGGCCGTCCCCCGCCACGCCCGCCTGGTCGGTGGGCCCCAGGGCACCAGGGTCGCGGCCGACGTCACCGGGGGCACCTTCGCCGGACCCCGGCTGACAGGCACGGTGGCGACGCCGGGCGGGGACTGGGTGACGATGCGGGCCAACGGCACCCTCCAGCTCGACGTGCGCCTCCTGCTCGTCACCGACGACGGGGCCAGCCTGCTCATGCAGTACAAGGGCATCGGCACGCCCAACGGCGACGGCAGCAACGCCGTGCGCACCGCGCCGCTGTTCGAGACGGGCGACGAGCGCTACGCCTGGCTCAACGACGTCCAGGCCGTGGGCATCGGGGTGTCGGTCAAGGGCTCGGTCACCTACGAGGTGTACGCCCTGCGCTGACCGGGGAGCCGACCGGCGCAGGGCGTCGCCCGCCGCGAGCTCAGCGGCCGGCGGCCGCCTTGGCCGAGGCGTAGTCGGCCTTGCCGTTGGACGCCCGGGGCACCCGGTCCACGATGTGGACCTCCTTGGGGGCCTTGAAGCTGGCCAGGTGGGCCTTCACGTGGGCGATCAGCTCGTCGGACGTGGTCGTGTGACCGTCCTCGAAGGAGACCACGCCCACGATGCGGCTGCCGAATCGGTCGTCGGGGACGCCGAAGACGAGGGCGTCGAACACGGCGGGGTGGGTCTTCAGCGCCTCCTCGACCTCTTCGGGGAAGACCTTCTCACCGCCCGTGGTGATGACGTTGGAGCCCCGGCCCAACAGGGTGATGGAGCCGTCCGCCTCGATGGTTGCGTAGTCCCCGGGGAACGAGTACCGCACGCCGTCGATCTCGCGGAAGGTGCGGGCCGACTTGTCGGGATCCTTGTAGTACCCGACGGGGATGGACCCCGTGGTGGCCACCATGCCGATCTCGCCCGAGCCGGGCTCGACCACCCGCCCGTCGTCGGTGATCACCTTCACCCCGGCCCCGGGGCTGAACTTGGCCGTGTCGCTGACCAGGTCCTTCGTATAGAATTGCATGGCCATGTTGCCCTCGGTGGCGCCGAGGATGTCGATGATGAACAGGTGGGGCAGGAACTCGAAGAGCCCCTCCTTGACCTCTTTGGAGAACATGGCCCCCGTCGACACCATCAGGCCCAGCCGGTCGAGCTCGTAGGTCCGACCCGCAGCCCGAGCCTCCTCGAGCCCTCGCAGCAGGGGACGGGCGAAGGCGTCCCCGACGATCACCAGCTGGGTGACGCCCTCGCGCTCCGCCGTCGCCCACACCTCGTCCACGTCGAGGGACCGGCTGGCGAAGAGGACCACGGTCGCCCCCAGCAGGTGGGGCACCATGACCCCGGCCCAGATGCCGGTGGCGTGCATGAGCGGGCAGGCGGGGGCGGCGATGCCGCTCTTGCCCTCGGCCACCAGCGAGGCGACCAGGGGGGCCACGGCGTCGGGGTCGGTGATGGCGGGCAGGCCCAGCAGGGGCGGGGCCAGGGCGAGGTAGCCGCCGGTGAAGGGGCCCAGCTCGTACATGGTGCCCTTGGGCATGCCCGTGGTGCCGCCGGTGTAGAGGATGTGCAGGTCGCGTTCGTCCCTGGTGATGCGGGCCATGGGCTCGTGCGTGGCCAGCAGCTCGTCGTAGGCCACGGCGCCGTCGACGTGACCGGGCCCGTCGTCCACCTCGACCAGCAGCTTGAGCAGGGGCAGGTCACCCCGCACCCGCTCGATCCGCGCCGCCAGGGAGGTGTGGTAGACGATCGCCTCGGCGTCGGCGTTGTCGAGCAGGTAGCGCAGCTCGTCGTCGAGGTAGCGGTAGTTGACGTTGACGGGGACGGCCCGCATCTTCAGGCCGGCGTAGTTCGCCTCGCAGTACTCCGGGCAGTTGTACAGGAACAGGGCGATCTTCGAGTCGGGACCGAGCCCGGCGGCGCTGAACGCGCTGGCCAGACGGGCCGCCCGCTGGTCGTAGGCGCCCCAGGTGATCCGCCGATCACCCTGCACGACCGCCAGGTGGTCGGGTACGACGTCGGCGATCGACTCCCAGATGGTGGCGAAGTGCATCTCCATGGACCGATCCTCCCACGGGTCCCCGGGGGAACCGGCGACGCCCCCGCAGGGCCTGAACCTGGCGAACTCGTCGTACGGTCAGGACCAGGGAAATCTCCTTTGCTATGGTCATCGGGCATGTCGAGCCCTGTGGTCGAGATGCGGGGCGTGAACAAGTCCTTCGGCGGTCATGCCGCGCTCATCGACATCGATCTCACCGTCGATCCCGGCGAGGTCGTCGTCATCCTCGGACCATCGGGTTCGGGCAAGTCGACCCTGTGTCGCACGATCAACCGCCTCGAGCACATCGACTCGGGCACCATCCTGGTGAACGGCCAGCCCCAGCCCGAAGAAGGCAAGGCCCTGGCCCGCCTGCGGGCCGAGGTGGGGATGGTCTTCCAGCAGTTCAACCTCTTCGCCCACAAGACGGTCCTCGAGAACGTCACCCTGGGGCCGATCCACACCCGAAAGATCTCCAAGGCCAAGGCCAAGGCCCGCGCCGAGGAACTGCTCGCCCGGGTGGGCATCTCGGAGAAGGTCGACGCCTACCCGGCCCAGCTGTCCGGCGGGCAGCAGCAGCGGGTGGCCATCGCCCGCGCTCTGGCCATGGACCCCAAGATCATGCTCTTCGACGAGCCCACCTCGGCTCTCGACCCCGAGATGATCTCCGAGGTCGTCGACGTCATGAAGGACCTGGCCAACGACGGGACGACCATGCTGGTGGTCACCCACGAGATGGGCTTCGCCCGTTCGGCCGCCCACCGGGTGGTGTTCATGGACGAGGGTCGCATCGTCGAGACGGGCGAACCTGCCACCTTCTTCAGTGCCCCCACCTCGCACCGGGCCCAGGACTTCCTCTCCAAGATCCTCGCCCACTGACCGCGAACCGCGAGCCGCGGTGCGCCGTGCCGCTGTCCCCCGGGTCCTGTTCCATCTGAACCCTGTGACCTACTGAAACCTTGATCAACTGATGACCAGTCGATTGACGAGCCGACGCCTGGAGGCGCGATGAGAAACCCGAGTTGGAAGTTGTTGGTGCCCTTCCTCGCACTGGGGTTGATGGCCAGCGCCTGTGGTGGAAGTGACGATGACGACGCGGCGGCGACAACGACCGCCGGCGGCGGCGCCACGACGACCGAGGCCACGACCGAGTCCACGTTCGCCGCCGGCACGACCATGGCCAAGATCCAGGCCGCCGGCAAGATCAAGATCGGCACCAAGTTCGATCAGCCGCTGTTCGGGGTGCGCAACCCCACCAACAACGAGATCGAGGGCTTCGACGCATCGATCGGCCGCCTGATCGCCGAGGGCATCTTCGGGGACGACGACATCGACAGCCACATCGAGTTCATCGAGACGCCGTCAAAGGTCCGGGAGACGGCCATCACCGACGGCCAGGTCGACCTGGTCATCGCCACGTACACCATTAACGACGCCCGCAAGCAGGTCGTCGACTTCGCCGGGCCCTACTACGTGGCCGGCCAGGACATCCTGGTCAAGGAGGACGACGACAGCATCACCGGGGTCGACAGCCTCAACGGCAAGAAGGTGTGCAGCGTCCAGGGCTCCACGTCGCTGACCAACGTGCAGACCAAGGCGCCCCAGGCTGATCTGTCCATCACCTTCGACAAGTACTCCCTGTGCGTCGAGGCCCTCCTCGATGGCCGGGTCGAGGCCGTGACCACGGACAACGTCATCCTGCTGGGCTTCGTCGACACCTACCCCGACGAGGTCAAGCTGGTGGGCAAGCCCTTCACCACCGAGCCCTACGGCATCGGCCTGAAGAAGGGCGACACCGCCTTCAAGACGTGGGTCAACGAGCGGTTGAAGACCATCGAGGATGATGGCTCCTACGCCGAGGCCTGGGACGACACCGCCGGTGTGACCGGGGAGCCGGCGCCCACGCCGCCGCCCATCGCCGCGTGACAGAGGGCCGACCGGGGCCGGGCGCACCGCCCGGCCCCACCCCCCTGGCCGCCCGCCCCCACCGGGCCGGGGTGAGCCAGCGAGAGGCGCCGTGAGCGTCGTCTTCGACAACCTCGACATCTACTGGGCCGGCTTCCGCACCACGGTCAGCCTGACGGCGTACTCGTTCATGCTGGCCCTGGCCATCGGCGTCGTCGTGGCCTCGTGCAAGGTCAGCCCGGTGGTGCCGCTGCGGGCGTTCGCCACCACCTACGTGAACATCGTCCGCAACACCCCGCTGACGGTGCACCTCATCCTCCTGCTGTTCGGATTGCCCAAGCTGGGCATCCTCCTGGGCCCGTTCACCACCGCGGTCATCGCCCTGGGCATCTACACCGGCGCGTTCGTGGCCGAGACGGTGCGCTCGGGCATCAACACCGTGGGCCAGGGCCAGGTCGAGGCGGCCCGGGCCATCGGCCTGCCCTTCACCTCGACGTTGCGGCTGGTGGTGCTGCCCCAGGCGCTGCGGGCCACCGTCGCTCCCCTGGGCTCGCTGCTGTCGGCCCTGGTGCGGAACTCGGCCGTGGCCTACGTGATCTCCGTGCTCGACATCATGGGCCGGGCCGACCGGCTCTCGGTACTGACGGCTCAGCCCATCCCCGTGCTCATCGGGGCGGCCATGGCGTACTACGTCATCACCATCCCCCTGGCCTTCGCCATCAACGCCCTCGACAACCGCCAGAGGATCGCCCGATGAGCGCAGCTCCCCTGGGTGGGGCGTCATGAGCGACGGACTGGTCCTCGCCGATGAACTGGGCCCCCGGGGCCGCCGCCGCGTCCGCATCGCCACCGCCGTCTCCCTGGTGTTGCTGGCCGCGCTGGCCTTCGTGATCGTGCGCCGCTTCCAGGCCAAGGGCCAGCTCGACTGGGACCGCTGGAGCATGCTCTTCTCCTGGGAGAAGTCGGGCCACTTCCTGTTCGACGGCCTGCTCGTCACCCTCAAGGCCGCGCTCGTGGCCATGGCCCTGGCCCTGGTGCTGGGGCCGCTGGGCACCTTCGGGCGCCTCTCCCCCATCCGCCCGGTCCGGGTCGTCGCCACCGTGCTCGTCGAGCTCCTGCGGGCCACCCCGCTGGTGCTGATGATCTACTTCTCGTTCGTCTTCATCTCGCGCTACCTGTTCGACCTCAGCCCGTTCTGGTACCTGGTCACCGGTCTGGCCCTGTACAACGGGGCCGTCATCGCCGAGGTGTTCAGGGCCGGCATCGCCGCCCTGGGCCGGGGCCAGCGCGAGGCGGGCCTGGCCATCGGGCTGTCCGAGTTCCAGGTGCAGTGGCGCATACTGTTCCCCCAGGCGGCCCGCAACATGCTGCCCGCCCTGGTCAACCAGCTCGTCACCCTGCTGAAGGACACGTCGTTGGGGGCGGTGGTGCTCTTCCCCCCCACCGACGACCTGCTGAGCCGGGGGCGTTCGCTGGGCGAGTTCTACCGCAACCAGCTCCAGACGCTGATCGTGGTGGCCGCCATCTACATCGTCATCAACTACGCCTTGTCCCGGGTGGCCCGCCTCCTCCAGCACCGTCGCCGCCAGACCGCGGTGGCGGCACCGCTGGCCACGCTCGACCCCGAGCTGGCCGGCGACGCCGCCACCTGACCGATCTCAGTGCTGGACGACGGTGCCGCCGTCCACGTTGTAGGACTGGCCGGTGATCCACGCGCCCTCGTCGGAGCACAGGAACACCACCATGTTGGCGATGTCCTCGCCCGAGCCGGCACGGCCCAGGGGGATGCGGGTGTCGACGAACTCGTCCCACTCGGCCCGCGGCCGATGTCGTCCATGCGGAACGTGTCGATGATGCCGGGGCAGATGGCGTTGACCCGCACACCGGCCCGGGCCACCTCGCCCGACATGACCGCGGTCAGGGCCTGGATGCCGGCCTTGGACGCGGCGTAGGCCGCGGTGTTGGGCGAGAACAGCTTGCCGGCGATGGAGCTGATGTTGACGATGCTGCCGCCGTTGCCGGCGTCCACGATGGCCCGGCCGAACACCTTGGACATGAGGAACGTGCCCGTCAGGTTCACGTCGAGCACGGTGCGCCAGTCGGCCACCTCGAGGTCGACGACGGGCTTGCGGTCCTCGCCCCGGGCGGCACCGGCGTTGTTCACCACGATGTCGACCCGGCCCAGCTCGGCCAGCACCTGGTCGGCCAGGGTCTGCACCGCCCCCAGGTCGGACACGTCCGAGATCAGCGGCAGGGCCTTGCGACCCAGGGCCCGGACCTCTTCGGCCACCGATTCGATGTCACCCCAGCCCGCAGCCTTCTCGTCGTCGGGGTAGCGGTCCTTGGGCCGGCCCGTGCCCGTGAGCACGATGTCGCAGCCGGCCCGGGCCAGCTCCACGGCGATGGGACGACCGATCGAGCGCATGCGCCCGGCCCCGGTCACCACGGCCACCTTGCCTTCGAGTCCGCTCACAGCTGTCCCCTGTCCCGGCCGCGCGGCCGTCCATGTCGTCGATCTGATCCACCCGCCGCCGCGTCCGCCCCGGCTCACTGACCCCGGCTCACCGCCCCCGGTTCACAACAGGGCGGTGGGGATGTCGGCGTACTTGGCCCGCAGGTACTCGCCGAACCCCTTGGCCTGGCCGTCCTGGCGGGACGAGGCGGCCACCCCCTCCTCCAGGAGCCCGTGGACGACGAAGTTGATCGACCACAGGTTGGGCAGGGGGAAGCGCTCGACCGTGAACGACGCCGTGTCGCTGAGCAGCTCCTGGAAGCGCTCGACGGTCAGGTAGGACTCCAGCCAGGCGTAGGCCGCGGCCGAGCGGGCGAACACGCCCAGGTTGGCGTTGCCGCCCTTGTCCCCCGACCGGGCTCCGAACAGGCGGCCCAGGGCCACCCGCTCGGTGGGGCCGCCGGGCACGGCGGGCAGGGACACGGCCAGGGGCTCGACGGTGGCGCCGGCCAGGTCAGGCGGGGTGTTGTCGACCACCTGTACGTCCCCGTCGAGCAGGGTCACCGTCTGGGGCACCAGCTCGGAGGGCACCAGGGTGGGCCAGTAGACGCCATAGGACGAGCCCGGGCCGGGACCACCGGACACGCCGAAGAAGCCGGGGATGGAGCACAGCCCGATCTCCACGCCGGCGTTGGCGAAGGCCCGGCCGACCTTGCGCTCGTCGCGGTCCTTGACGGTGATCTTGTACAGGGCCACCGCCTCTTCGTTGGCGGCGGGGTCGGCCTTGTCGGTGCGGATGAGCTGGGTGCGCACCTGGTCGAAGTGGTCACGGCCGCCGGGGAAGGCCCGCCACAGCTGGTCCTCGATGAGAGCGGCCTTGGCCTCGATGTCGAGCCCGGTGAGGGCGAAGGTGAAGCCGTTGCGGTACCCGCCCAGGTAGTTCATGGCCACCTTGAGGGTGGGAGGTGCAGGCTCGCCCCGGGTGCCCGAGATGCGCACCCGGTCGGGCCCGGTGCCCTCCACGGTGATGGTGTCGAAGCGGGCCACCACGTCGGGGTTGGGGTAACGGGGCCCGCCGATCTCGTAGAGCAGCTGCGAGGTGACCGTGCCCACCGAGACCTGGCCGTCGGTGCCGTCGTGCTTGGTGATCACCGAGGACCCGTCGGGGTAGACCTCGGCGATGGGGAAGCCGGGGTGGCTCATGTTCGCCACCTCGGTGAAGAACGAGTAGTTGCCCCCCGTGGCCTGGGCCCCGCACTCGATGACGTGGCCGGCCACGCACGCCCCGGCCAGGCGGTCCCAGTCGTCGCGCTTCCAGCCGAAGGACCACGCCGGGGGGCCCATGACCACCGCGGCGTCGGTGACCCGGCCCGTGACCACGATGTCCGCCCCCCGGGACAGGGCGTCCACGATGCCCCAGCAGCCCAGGTAGGCGTTGGCGGTGATGACCTCGACGCCCAGGTCGGCCAGGCGCTGGCCGGTGTCGAGGTTGCGCAGCTCCTGGCCGGCGGCCTCGAGGTCGCCCAGGCGGCCCATGAGGTCGTCACCCTCGACGTAGGCGATCTTCGGGTGCAGGCCCAGCTTCTCGGCCACCTGGGCCACGGCCTCGGCACAGGCCCGGGGGTTGAGGCCCCCGGCGTTGGACACGACCTTGATGCCCCGGTCCAGGCAGCTGCCCATGACCTGTTCCATCTGGGTCACGAACGTGCGGGCGTAACCGGCCGAGGGGGTCTTGGCCTGGCTGCGGCTGAGGATGTACATGGTGAGCTCGGCCAGCCAGTCCCCGGTGAGGAAGTCGATGGGACCTCCCTCGACGACCTCGCGGGCCGCGGCGACGCGGTCCCCGTAGAACCCGCTGCAGTTGGCCACCCTGATGGCCCCGTCTGCGGTCGGCATGGCGTCCTCCTGCTCCGGACGGCGCCCTGCGGCCGTCGCCCCCGGCGGACCCTAGCCCTGATGCCCGACCCCTCCCCCGGGGTCGGCGGCCGCCCCGGAGCGGGAGCCGGCGAAAGGACGACGGGATGGGGCCGGGTGGTCGGCCAGGACGGCGTCGAGCGTGGCCTGGGCCCCGGCCTCCACGTCGGCGGGGACGGGCCGACCCGAGAAGGCGGCAGCGGTGACGGCACCGGCCACCTGACGCAGGTGGGCATCGGGCAGGGGACCGGCCACCAGGGCCTCGACGTACTCGTCGAGGGTCTCGTCGGGTCGGCGGGGACGACCGCGGCGGCCCCCTTCGCTGGCCAGGCGACCGGCCATGCGCTGGGGCCACGGGCTGGCCTGGGTCTGCAGCCGGCGCCGCACCAGCACCACGGCACCCACCACGACGGCGGCCGCCAGCGCCCCACCCAGCACCACCAGCCGCCAGTCGAGGGGGGCGGGCTGGTCCTCGCCCGACAGGGGCACCGATGCCGTGGGGTCGAAGCCCTGCCACCCGAGGCCGGGGAACCACACCTCGACCCAGGCATGGGCATCGCTGGCCCGCACCACCCACTCCCCCGTCACCCGGTCCCGGTCACCGGGCACGTAACCGGTCACCACCCGGGCGGGGATGTCCAGCGACCGGGCCATGACGGTGAGGCTGGAAGCGATCTGGTTGCAGAACCCCCGGCGGTCCACGAACAGGAACTGCTCGACGGCGTCGGCCCCCTCGGGCAGCGGGGGGATGTCGAGGGTGTAGACGACGTTCTCACCCATCCACGCTTCGAGGGCGGCGATCTTGTCGTAGGCGGTGGGGGCGCCGGCCGTGACCGTGGCCGCCAGGTCGGTCACCCGGGCGGGGACGTACGCGGGGAGCTCGAGGAAGGGAGTGAGGTCGGCGGCATCGGCGGGCACGGCGATGGTCAGGGGGTCGTGGGCCCGCAGCAGCTCGGCGGTGACCACGGGACGGAGGCTGTCGATGTTGTAGCGGTCCCCGGGGGCCAGGCCGGGACGGGCCCGCAGGGCGCCGTCGTCGCCCCGCACGGGACGCACACCGTCGGGCAGGCTGGCCGACACCGGTCGGTAGGCCCCCACCACAAGGTCGGTCCACGCCTCGACCCGGAACTCCTGGGGGAACTCCTCCACCGGGGCGTCCTCGGGGTCCGCCGGCCCCCGGGCCCCCGATGCCTGCCACGTGCGCCCGTCCCACAGGTCGAAGCTCTGGGCCCGCCAGAAGTCCCCCGCCCCGGCCCGGACGCGCAGCACGACGCCGTCACCGGGCTTCTGCCTGCTGGCCGTGTCCAGTTGCTGGTCGTAGACCAGGGCCCCCGAACCGGCCTGACCGCGACCGCCGTCAGGTCCCCGGAAGCGGTCGGCCCGATCCGCGCCGAGACGACCCACCCCTCGACTGGACAGCCACGGCAGCACCACGAGGACGGCCACCAGGGCCACGGCGGCGAGGATGAACCCGTCGCGCCGGGTGCGGGCCGTGGCCGCAGCCGTCGACGCCGGGTCCACCGTGGCCGGGGCCACCGCGCCCGGGGTGGCCGACTGGCGGGCCACCACGAGCACGACGGCCACGGCGATGGCCCAGGCCACCAGCGGCGCCACCAGCTGATCACCGGAACCGCCGGGAGCACCCAGGGCCAGGCCGAGCTGGCCCAGGGAGAAGGCCAGGCCGCTGCGGGCCCGGCGGGCCCGGCCCCAGCGGGGGGTGTCGGCCAGCACCATGCCCGACAGGGCCGTGGCCGCCAGCAGGAGATCGGTGGAGCGTTCGGGACCCAGGGGATCGCCGGCCAGCTCGACGGCCAGGCAGGCGGCCATGGCCCCCACGCACACCGCCGCCCACGCCCACGCCGCACTGCGGCCCAGTTCGCGGGCGCCGAACAGCAGCCCACCCCCCACCAACAGCAGGGTGAAGACGGCCAGCGTGGTGCTGTCGAGCGCCCCCACCCGCCACAACGCCACCTCGGCGGCCAGGGTGGCGACCATGGTGGCCAGCCGGGCCCGCGTCACCCCTCGGACCCCGGCGAGACGGTGGTGGTGGCGGCGGTGGCCGTGGTGACCCCGGCGGTCGCGGCGGCGGTGACGGGTTCCACGTGGCAGCCGCCGGGATCGACGACCAGCACCGGGTGCTCGGGACGGACAAGTGCCGGCCCGGGGACGGCCACGGCCAGACGACGGCCCACCTCGAGCCGAGAGGCGACGTCGGCGGCGACGGGGCCGGCGACCTCGAGCGTGACGAGGTCGACGTGCACACCCGCCTCGAGCAGGCCGTAGGCGGCCTGGGCCGCGTAGCCGGCGGCCCGTTCGGCATCGGCACCGCTGAGGGGGCCCAGGTCCACGACCAGCTGCACCGACCGCTCGGCCGGTTGCTCGAGATCACGCACCATGAGGCGACCGTGGCGGGCGGTGGCCGGCCAGTGGACCTGGCGCAAGGGGTCCCCGGCCCGGTGGTCGCGCACGGCCCGGGTGAGCTCCCCCGATCGGTGCGGACGCGCCGTCCCGCCCCCGGCCCGGCCCACAGGCGGGACCACGACGCCGTCGACGGGCACGGGAGCGGGCCCCACGAGCAGGGGCCGATCGAGGTCGACGGCCAGGGTGCGGGTCACCCGGGCCAGGCCCAGCGGTCCGTCCACGGCCAGCTCGACGAGGACGGCACGCAGCACCCCCCGGGCCAGGGGGGCGACCTCGACGGTGGCCAGCCCCGGGGTGTCGAACTCGAACCGGCCGGGGGCGAAGGAGGACATGCGCACCAGCACCCGTCGACCGGGCGGACGGCGCACGGTGATGGACAGGGACCCGTCGACCCCCACGGTGGCGTCGCCACCGGCGTCGACGGACATCAGGGGACGGCGGGCACCGAAGATGGCCACGGCGGCGTCGAGCACCAGCGCCACCAGGCCCAGGGCCACCAGGGGCACGGGCCACGAGCGGGCCCCCGAGCGCACGCCGAGCTGGTAGAGACCGAAGAGCACCGCGGCCGCGCCCACGGTGACGGTGGTGGGCTGCACCCACCAGCGCCCGCCCGGGGGCAGGGCCGGACGGGGTGCGCCGGGGTCCCCGGTCCCGGTGGGGGTGGTGCCCAGCGGGGCGGCGCCGTTCGGGCTGGTCACGGTGTCACGGGGTGGTCACGGTGCCGGTGCCCGCACGGTGACCAGCAGTTCGGTGACCAGGCGGCGACCCACGGCCAGGTCGAGACCGCCGCCGGCCAGGGCCAGGCGGTGACCGAGGACAGCGGGTGCGGCCAGCTTGACGTCGTCGGGCAGCACGTAGCCCCGCCCGGCGAGGACGGCCACGGCCCGGGACACCCGCAGCAGCATGAGGGCGGCCCGGGGGCTGGCGCCCAGCGTGACCTGGGGGTGGTGGCGGGAGGCCTCGACCACGTCGAGCACGTAGTCCACGAGGATGGGTTCGGCGTGCACGGCGTCGAGGCCCAGGCGGGCGGCCGTGAGCTCGGTCGGGCTGGTGACCGGGCCCAGCGCAGCCAGTTGGCGCTCGCCGCCGGCTCCCTCGAGCAGGGCCCGCTCGGCGGCCCGGCCGGGCAGGCCCAGGGTGACGACGGTGGCGAAGCGGTCACGCTGGCCGGCGCCGAGGGGGAAGGTGCCGGCGTCGTCGGACGGGTTCTGCGTGGCCAGTACGACGAAGGGCTCAGGCAGGGGGCGGGACCGTCCGTCCACGCTGACCTGACCCTCGGCCATGGCCTCGAGCAGGGCGGACTGGGCTCTGGGGGTGGCCCGGTTGATCTCGTCGACCAGCACGACCTGGGAGAACAGGGGCCCGGGGTGGAACTGCCAGGTCCGCTCGGCCGGCTCGAACACCGAAACGCCGGTCAGGTCGCTGGGCAGCAGGTCAGACGTGCCCTGGATGCGGGAGAAGCTGGCACCGAGGGAGCGGGCCAGCGCCTTGGCCAGCAGCGTCTTGCCCACGCCGGGCCGGTCCTCGAGCAGCAGGTGCCCACCGGCCAGCACCGTGGCCACGGCCAGGCGGCCGGCCTCGCCCACGTCGAGCACGACACGGGACAGGTTGTCCTCGAGGGCGCGGCCCACCGCCGCTGTCGTCTCCAGGTCTGCTCCGGGCGCCCGCGAGCCGGTGGGCGGACTCATGCACGGCCACACTAGGGGCCGTTCGTCGCGTACCGACGGTCAGGGTCCCCCATGGTCCCGACCGTGGGGCTGTGGGCTCAGGCCCCGAGGCGGAAGGTGCGGCGGTAGGCCGTCGGCGAGGTGGACAGCACCCGACGGAAGTGGAGGCGCAGGTTGGCGGCCGAGCCCAGGCCACTGCTCTCGGCCACCTGATCGATGGGCAGGTCGGACGCCTCGAGCAGGCGCTGGGCGTGCTGCACCCGGCGGGCCACCAACCAGTCGTGGGGCGACGCCCCGGTCAGGTCCCGGAAGCGACGGGCGAAGGTGCGCGGGCTGAGCAGGGCGTGGGCGGCCATGGCCTCGATGGTCAGGGCCTCGTGCAGGTGACCGATCATCCAATCGAGTGTGAGCCCCAGGTGGGCGGCCTCGTCGGGCTCGGGCATGGGTCGGCTGACGTACTGGGCCTGGCCCCCGTCGCGGTGGGGGGGTACGACCATGCGGCGGGCCACGGCGTTGGCCACCTCGGCCCCGTGGTCGAGGCGCACGATGTGCAGGGCCAGGTCGATGCCCGCCGCCGTCCCCGCCGAGGTGAGCACGTCGCCGGTGTCGACGTAGAGCACGTCGGGGCGGACGTCGATGGCCGGGAACCGTCGGGCCAGGATGTCGGCGTACATCCAGTGGGTGGTGGCCGCCCGCCCGTCGAGCACCCCGGCGTCGGCCAGGGGGAAGGCGCCCGAGCAGAACGACACCAGGCGCGTCCCCCGCTCGTGGGCCGCGGCCAGCATCTCGCTGATCTTGGGATCGACAGGTTCGTACACGCTGGGGGTGTTGGGTACGACCAGGGTGTCGGCCGTCTCCACCTGGTCGAGGCCGCTGGCGTCGGACAGGGTGAAGCCGCCGCTGGTGGCCACGGGTCCGCCGTCGGGTGTGCACACGACGTGCTCGTACCACTCGATGCCCAGCTCGGGGCGGGACAGGCCGAAGACCTCGCAGGACACGGCCAGCTCGAAGGGGTTGACCGTGGGCAGGGCCAGGGTGATGACGCGGTGGCGGGCGATGGCAGGATCCTAGCGATGAGTGCCAGAAAGGCGCTCGATCGTTGTCCGGAGGCGACGCAGGCTGTGCCCATGTTCACCGCCACCTGCACCTCCTGCGGCACCCGATCCCTGTTCAGCAACGGCGCCATCACCGCCGTGGCCACCGGCCCCCAGGGACACCTGGTCCGCTTCCGCTGCTACTGCGGCGCCGACGCCGCCCTGGGCCCGACCGGCCGGCGGGCCCCGGTACCCGAGCCACCGATGTGACCGATGGACCCACCGGCGCGACGAGGGGGAGCGACGGATCGTCGCTCCCCCTCGTCAGTCATCGCAGGCGTGTCACGCAATCAGGTCATGAAGCCCATGACGTCGACGATCACGTTGGCCGAGTTGGCCGCGTTGAAGATCTTGATCGTCCCCGTGGCCGACAGCTTGGCGATGACCAGGTTGGGCACCACGTCGCCGGGGGTCAGGTAGAGGTTCGAGGCGTTGGGCTGGGCGGCGTCGCCCGGGTACACGGCCAGGTAGCTCTCCCCCGTGATGTCCGCGGCGGTCACGTTGACGACCACGGCCTTGGCGCCCGCAGGCACGCCGCCGGTCCCCCGCATGGGCAGTTCGATGGTCTCACCGGCCTGCATGGGACCGCCGCTGACCCGGGTGTCGTAGACCCGGGCCGGTAGGACGCCGGTGAAGGCCGCGCTGTCGCCGGAGATGTAGCCCAGCAGGTCCGCCGCGAGGTCCACGCTGCCCACGGCGTTGAACAGCCGCACCTTGCCCTCGCTGTCCAGCTTCACGATGACCAGGTTGGGGATGGTCTCGTTGGGCGAGAAGTTCAGGTTCGACACGAAGGGCTGGGCCCCGTTGGCCGGGAACACGCTGACGTAGCTCTCGGCTGTGGGGTTGATGGCGGTCACGTTGAGGACGACGGCCCCGGCATCGGGGGGGACGCCCTGGGACCGCAGGTCGGCCACGATGGACTGACCCTGGCCGACCCGACCGGCGGCCACGCCCACGGCCACCCCGGGCCGGGTGTCGAGCACCCGCTTGGGGGTGACGGCCTTGTAGTCACTGGCGCTGGGGTAGAAGCCCATGAGGTCCGCAGCCACGTCGACGGTGCCCGCGGCGTTGAAGATGCTGACCTTGCCGTTGGCCCCCACCTTGGCCACCACCAGGTTGGGCAGCGTCTGCTGGGGGTTCAGGTACAGGTTCGAGCTCAGCGGACGGGCCTCACCCGACGGGAAGACCTGGAGGTACGTCTGCGCCGAAGGCAGGATGCCGGTCACGTTCAGCACCACCGCAGCCCCGGCGACATCGGCCGCCGTCTTGCCCAACGGCCCGGCCACGTCGACATCGATGGACGTGCCCCCTACGATGCGGGTGGGGTTGGCCGTGCCCACGGCCGAGCCCGGCCGGGTGTCGATCACCCGCTTGGG
The DNA here is from genome assembly GCA_038255145.1 of Acidimicrobiales bacterium. Lineage (GTDB taxonomy): Bacteria > Actinomycetota > Acidimicrobiia > Acidimicrobiales > CAIXPF01 > WHTX01. The sequence continues at coordinate 8,488 of JBBSLP010000017.1, read as the reverse complement.
GGTCAGGGCCTGGTACTGCTCGTCGGGGATGATGACGGGGGGATCGGGCACCTTGGCCGCTCCCGGACCGGTCCCCTTGCCGGTCGGCCCGGCGGCGGCGCCGCCGGCCACCCGGCGGATGCGGTTGTTGCCGGCATCGGCGACGTAGACGTCACCCGTCGTCGGGTCCACGTCGACGCCGCCGCCGGTGATGTCACCCAGGTTCAGCTGGGCCTGGCTGCCGAGGCCGCCGTCACCGAGGCACGAGACGCTGCCCCCGCCGTTGCCGGCCACCAGCGACAGCTGGCCGCCCTGGCCGCCGACCGCGGTCACCTTGGTGACCTGGTGGCGCCCGGACTCGGTCAGCAGCAGGCTCCCGGCGGCGTCGACCGCCATGGTGCCCGCCCGCACGGAGGCGTTCATGGCCTGGTAGGGGTAGGTGTAGGGGAACGTCAGGACCCCACCGGCGAACTTGGTGATGCCGCCCGAGGCGACCCCGCCCATCACCTTCATCACCGTCGCGTTGGTGGCGTCGGCGACGTAGAGGTTGCCGGCCGGATCAACGGCCAGACCGCCGACCGTGCCCACGTTGACCGGGGTGTTGGGGGCCACGACGGACTCCTCGACGCCACCCTTGACGCGGATGACCTTGGAGCCGTCGCCCAGGTAGATCCACCCGGCGCTCGACACGGCCATGGAGTTGGGGCTGACCTGGGGGGACGATCCGACCGGGGGGCCGGGGTTCCACACGGTGCTGGCCGCTCCGGCCGCGGTGACCTGGACCACCGTGCGGGGAGAACCGGGCGCGTCCGGACCGACCAGGGCGTACAGGTTGCCGGCGCCGTCGATGGCCAGCTCCTGCAGGCGGTCGAAGGCGGGCACGTCGAGCTGGGTGACGGCCTTGGTGGTCTTGTCGATGCGCAGGATGCGGTTGAACTCGCCGACGAAGAGGTGGCCGGCGCCGTCGACGACCACGGCCCGTGGGTCGACCGGGTAGGACACCGTCGTGGCGGCGCCTGCACACCCCGCAGCGCCGGCGTAGGTGGAGATGGTCCCCGCCGTCTCCGCTTCTGACAACGCAGAGCGACCGATGACCACTCCGCCGGCGAGCAACAGGGCCGCCAACGGAACTGCGGCCGCGCGCCGCCGCAACATCTTTCCTTGCATCTACAAGCTCCCCGCCATCGAAGTCGAGCAACCTGACCGCGCCCTCGATGGGGAGGGACGGGCGACGTCGCAGCCACCGCCGTGGCCGTTCGACATCGTGCCGGGGGATCCGCCCCCCGCCCGGTCAGATGGAGGTCACCTTACCGGCGCCTCCCCCGACCTTGGGGAGGGGGCTCACCCAATTTCGCCCGTCCGTCATGCAATCGCGCGAGGCCGCCCCGACGACCGATGCCATCCCCGATCAGACAGCAAAGAGGCGACACCCGGCCCGAACTGGCACATCTCCGGCTGGCGGTGTTCCACCTGCGGTCCGACGCCCGCAGAACACGGACGAGACGTCCGTCGCCGTATCGTGATCCCAGTTCGGTTGAGCATGTCCGGTGGGTGACATCGAACTGGTCATGAACGGGTGAAGAACTGCTCGCGAGTGGAACAGACGGGCGAAAGGTCGGCGGTGGGCGGCAGGCAGCAGGTGATCCCCAGGCCGTTGCGACGCGGGGCGGTGGCCGTCCTCGCCATCGTCGTGGGCGGGTTGTCGGCCGGGTGCGCGTCAGGCGATCCCGCCCCGCCGGTGACCACCCGCTCGCTGACGGTGGCCACCTTCCCCCAGTCCGCCCCGGAGGCCGCCCCCGTCACCATCCCCCCACCCACGGGGTACGCCGACCGCATCGCCATCGTGGCCAACGTGCCCTTCACCGGCTCGCAGCGGGCCTTCGACCTCTACCGTCCCCTGGCCGTGGCCGCCGCCCCCTCCCTGGTGGTGCTCTTCCCCGGACGGGCGTCGGACAAATCGTTGTTCGGCCCGGTCGCCGCGGCCCTGGCCGCCACCGGGGTGGTGGTGGCCGTGCCCAACTACCAGGCTCCCCTCAACGAGCCCGCCGCCGAGGTGCGGTGCGCCGTGGGCGCCATCGGGGACTTCGTGGCCCGCCGGGTGGGCGAGCCCGGTCCCATCGTGCTGGCCGGCTTCGCCTTCGGTGCCGTGGTCGCCGTGGGCGAGGGCCTGGGTGGGCCGTGGGCCACAGCCGCGGTCGACACCGGCGACTGCCCGGCGCCGGCACCCAGCCGACCCGTGCACGCGGTGGTGGGCATCGCCGGCGATTACGACCGCTACGGCGGCCCCCAGGGTCCGCCGGCCACGGGGGCGTGGAACCCCTTCGCCCAACTCGAGGCCTCGGCCGTGCCCGTGACCCTGTTGCAGGGGACCGCCGATGCCCTGGACCTGCCCCCCGAGGTGGCCCTCAGCTTCGCCGACGCCCTGGCCGCGGCCGACCACCCCTACCAGTTGCACCAGGCCGACGTGCCCAACCTGGCCCTGGCCGGGTTGACCGTCGACCCGGCCACAGGTCACCTGGTGGCCCTGCCCGCCGGCGGCGACGACGACGGCATGGCCCGCACCGTGGCCGAGATCCAGTCCGCCCTGGGCTGACGGCCGGGTGTGGGCGGGTCAGCTCGACCGGTTCAGCTCATCAGCGACGCGAAGCGGGCCACATCGACGTTGCCGCCCGACAGGGTGATGCCCACCCGGCGGCCGGGTGCCCCACCCAGGCGGCCGGCCAGCACCGCGGCCAGGGCGCAGGCGCCCGACGGTTCGACCACCACCCGCAGGCGCTCGAAGCAGAAGCGCATGGCGTGGCGGATCTCGTCGTCGCTGGCGGTGACCACCCGGTCCACCAGGCGCCGGTTCACCTCGAATGTCAGCTCCCCGGGCTGGTCGACGGCCTGGCCGTCGGCGATGGTGCGGGGCACCTCGGCCAGCTGCACCCGGTGGCCGGCCAGTAGGGACCGGCGGGTGTCGTCGCCGGCCTCGGGCTCGGCTCCCACCACCTCGACGCCGGCCAGCAGGGCCTTGGCCACGGTCGCGCAGCCGGCGATGAGCCCGCCGCCGCCCACGCACACCACCAGGGTGTCGAGGCGACCCACGTCCTCGATGAGCTCGAGGGCCACCGTCCCCTGACCGGCCATCACGTCCCAGTCGTCGTAGGGCCGCACCAGGGCCGCGCCCGTCTCGGCCACCAGCCGGTCGGCCACGTCCTCGCGCCGTTCCCGGTAGCGGTCATAGGGCACCACGGTGGCGCCGTAGCCCTCGGTGGCCGCCCGCTTTCCCGCGGGGGCGTCGGTGGGCATGACCACGGTGGCCGAGGTGCCGAACAGCCGGGCCGCGTAGGCCACCGCCGCGGCGTGGTTGCCCGAGGACACGGCCACCACACCCCGGGACCGGCCCTCGGGACCCAGGGCGGCCAGCTTGTTGGTGGCGCCGCGGATCTTGAACGAGCCGGTGACCTGGAAGGGCTCGGCCTTGAGGAAGACCTGGGCATCCACCAGCCCGTCGAGGGTCCGCGACGTGAGCACCGGGGTGCGGTGGGCCACGCCGGCCAGGCGCCCCGCGGCCAGCCGCACGTCGTCGAGGTCGATCACGGCCGCCAGCTCACCGCCGCCGGACGACCGACGCTCAGCGGCCGACGATGCGGTCGGGGGCGATGCGCAGGATGACCCGCTCCGAGCCGATGTCGCCCTGGTAGGGGTGGCCCGTGTACTTCTGGGACAGCTCGTCGATGTGCGCGCGGGCCTCGGGGCCCCGCACCACCTCGACCACGTGACCCCGGACCTCGACGAAGTCGTAGGGGTTGCCGGCGTTGATGAGGGCCACGGTCACCCGGGGGTCCCGGGCCACGTTCTTGGCCTTCTGGCGGTGCAGCTCGGTGTTGATGAGCACGTGCTCGTCATCGGCGTCGACCCACATGACGTGGGTCTGGGGCTGGCCGTCCTTGAGCAGGGTGGTGAAGGCGGCGAAGTTGGCCCCCTGGGCCAGGGTGCGGGCGGCGTCGTCGAGCATGGCGTCACCGTAGCCCTGGGCCCGAGCCGCCATCGGGGTTCAGTCAGCCAGGATGGCCTGCATGCGCAGGGCGGCGTCGATGAACTCGTCCACCATCTCCAGCACCACCCGGGTGGTGGGCTTGACCTGGTTCATCGAACCCACGATCTGGCCCACGAAGTAGCCGGCCAGCGGGGCGGCGGGCGAGTTGGGGTCGACCGCGGCCCGGGCGATCCGACGCTCGGCCGCGGCGGTGAGCACGGGCTGCAGGGGCATGCCCAGGGGGCCGGGCGAGTTCGGGCCCTCCCACTCGTCGGTCCACGCACAGCGGATCTGGCGGGCGGGCTTGCCGGTGCGCGAGCGCGAGCGCAGGGTGTCCGACGAGGTGGCGTCGAGGAACTTCTGCTTCACCGTGGGGTGGGTCTCGGCCTCTTCCGTGGTCAGCCAGATGGACCCGCACCACACGCCCTCGGCGCCGAGGGCCAGGGCGGCGGCGAACTGGCGGCCCGAGCCGATGCCGCCGGCGGCGACCACGGGGATGGGGGCCACGGCGTCCACGATCTCGGGCACGAGCACCATGGTGCCGATCTCACCGGTGTGCCCGCCGGCCTCGTGGCCCTGGGCGATGATGAGGTCGACCCCGGCGGCCACGTGGCGCACGGCGTGGGCCTTCTTGCCGGCGAGGGCGCCGACCTTGATGCCCAGGGCGTGGGCCCGCTCGACCATCTCGCCGGGGGGCGGGCCCAGGGCGTTGACCACCAGGGCGGGCCGGTGGCCGAACACGATGTCCATCTGGTGGGCAGCCTTGTTCATGGACATGGGGGAATCGTCGAGGGTGCGACCCTCGCCGGCGGGCAGCTCGGGCACCTGGTAGCGCTCGAGCATGTCGGCCAGGAAGGCCCGGTGCCCGGCCGGGATCAGGTCCTCGAGGTGCTTCACGTCGAAGCCGCCCTCGTCCGAGCCCAGGTACTTGGCGGGGACGATGAAGTCCACGCCGTAGGGCTTGTCCCCTACGTGCTCCTCGATCCAGGTGAGGTCGATGTCGAGGTCCTCGTCGCTGTGCCCCGCCGCGCCCAGCACCCCGAACCCACCGGCCCGGGTCACCGCGGCGACGACGTCGCGGCAGTGGCTGAAGGCCAGGATGGGGAACTCGATCCCCAGCATCTCGCACACCTTGGTCCGCATGGCGTGGACCCTATCCGCGCGTGCCTAAGGTCGCAGGATGGCTGGAACCGTCGCCCTGGCCCAACGCTTCAGCGACCTGTGGGCCACAGGTCCCGTGGCCATGGTGGCCGAGTTGTACTCGAGCGACGCCATCAGCGAGGACCTGACCGACCCCTCGTCACGGGTGGTGGGGATCGAGCCCCGCCAGGAGGTCGAGGCCCGCCTTTTCACCCGCATCCCCAACCACACCATCGAGGTGCTGGCCATCCTCGAGCTCGACGACCGGGCCGTCCTCGAGTGCCTGGTGCGGGGCTCCTCCAGCGTCGATCCCTGCCCCATGGCCACCCCGGCCCTGCTGTGGTGGCAGCTCGATGCCGAGGGGGGCATCGCCCGGGAACAGGCCTGGCTGCGCTGGGACGCCCGTCGCCCCGACGACGGCCTCGACGACCTGTGGGCCCGTTCCCCCCGTCCGCAGATCCTCACCACTGCCGCACCTGACGCCGACGACGAGGTGCGCAGCCAGACCTTCTACCGGACCCTGGCCGAACACCTGGCCGGGAGCTGGTCGTGGGATCCGGTGCTGGCCGACCAGGCCCTGTACGACGAGGACTGCGTGATCGAATCGGCCCTGCGCCCCGGAGCGGGGTTGCGGGGCCGGGCCGCGCTCGAAGCGGCCGACGCCGCGTTGGCCCTGCGCCTTCCCCGACCCGACCGGCGCATGACCGTGCTCGATGTGATCGGCCAGGGCCGCACCCTGGCCATGCGCATCAGCCTCGAGGGCCGCGAGGCCGGACAGGGCCCGCAGCTGCGGACCCACGGCGCGTTGGTGCTGACACTCGATGGTTCCGACCGGGTGACGTCGAGTCGGGCCTACCTCGATTGGGATCGGGCCGTACCCGTCGCTGACGAGGCGACCGACGAGGCCCAGGACGCGGCGGCACCCTGATCAGGGGCGGTAGGGGCGGTAGGGGCCGTAGGCGCCGTCAGCGGGCGGCGACGCGACGACGTCGACCCAGCTGACCGGCGGCCACCGCAGCCACCACTCCCGCAGCCAGGGCGACGAGGGCCCAGGTCGTCGACTCGGGGTCTCGACGGGGCTTGCGACCAGGTCCGATGTCGGTCAGGAGCAGCTCCAGCACGGCTTGGCCTCCTCGACCGCGAACCGGTAGGTACCGCCGGTCAGCCTACGCCGGCACGGCTCCGGATCGACGCCATCGCCACGACCCGGTCACGGGAGCCTGACGTCGACCTGCTGACCCTCGATGCGGGTCTCGGCGCGGGCGTAGGCCGTGTACGCCCTCGTGTCGGCTTCGGTCAGGTTGCGACCGGTGAGGCTGCGGGGCCACAGCTTCTGGTGGCGCACCATGTTGATCTGGGCCCCGAACATGGTGACCTGGGCGATGAAGAAGAACCACGACAGCAGGGCGATCACGCTGGCGAAGTCGCCGTAGGTGCCCTTGGCGTCGTCGGGGTTGCGGAGCAGGAAGCTGGCGAAGCCGTTCTGCAGCAGCCACGTGCCCACGCCGGCCAGCACCGCCCCCGGCCACAGCGCCCCCCAGGGCAGGTCGCGGTCGCACAACACCTTGAAGGACACCAGGTACAGGCCCACGTTGACCGCGGCCGAGGCCACCGCCAGCCCGACGCCGGCGAAGGGACCCAGGGGCAGGGCCGACAGCAGTGACGTGCCCACCGTGGCCGCCGCTAGGCCACCGCCGACGACGACGAGCATGAGGATGCTGCGGGCCCGGCGTTCGACGACGTTGGGCCACTCCACCCGGGGCACGGCCCACACGTTGTTGAGCCCGTTCTGCACGGCGTCGATGGCCGACAGGCCCGCCCACAGGGCCACAGCCAGGCCCACGACCAGGGCCAGCCCGCTCCCGGTGAGCGTGCCCTGGGAGAGCTTGTCGCCGATGAAGGGGACCTGGCCACTGAGGGTGTCCTGCACCTTGACGCGCCAGGTCTCGTTGCGCTCGAGGACCAGGCCGAGGATGGCCGACAGCGCCATGGTCAGGGGGAAGATGGAGAAGAAGCCGTAGTAGGCCACCAGCGCGGCCAGCCGGCCGGCGCCGTCGTCACCGAACTTCTTGATGACGGCGAAGACGAAGCCCAGGACCTTGGACCGGCGCTGGACGGCATCGACCCGGTCCAACAGCCTGGCCACCTTTCCCTCGGGCGCAGGGGCCGCCTGGGCCTCTGCCGCTCGAGCCCCGGCCCGCGCCCGCGACGCGGCGTCGGCCTTGACCCCGCCCACCAGGCCGACGGCTACGAGGGCGTAGCCGACCAGCCCTTTGAACCCTCCACCCTGCGCAGCCACTCGTCGGACCTCCGGATCGTCGTCCGCCCGCAGTGTTCCCCGTCCCCGGGGGCGGGAACCAGGTCAGACGCCGACGTGGACGGTCAGATGCAGATGACCTTCAGCGGGGGGAAGCCGTTGAAGCCCACCGAGGAGTAGGACGACGTGTAGGCACCGGCGGACTGGATGTGGACCACGTCACCCTCGGTCAGGGCCAGGGGCAGGTGGTACTCGGTGGTCTCGTACATGATGTCGAACGAGTCGCACGTCGGTCCGGCGATGGCCACGGGCCCCGTCGGGCCCCCGTCGTGGGGGGTGGTGATGGAGTAGGTGATGGCCTCGTCCTCGGTCTCGGCCAGGCCCCCGAAGCGGCCGATGTCGACGAACACCCAGCGGATGTCGTCGGTGTAGGCCTTGCGGGCCACGAGCACGACCTCCGTCGCGATGACGCCGGCGTCGGCCACCAGGTAGCGACCGGGCTCGGCGATGATGCGCAGGTTGGGACCCGCGGCGCTGAAGTGGCGGCCCAGGGACTTGCGGATGGCCTCGCCGTAGGCCCCGATGGGGGGCACCGAGTGGCGGTAGGTGGCGGGGAAGCCGCCGCCGAGGTTGATGAGCGAGAGCTCGATGTCCTTCTCGCGCAGCTCGTCGAACAGCCACGCCACCTGGGCCAGGGGCGGGTCCCACTGGGCGGGGTTGCGCTGCTGGGAGCCGACGTGGAACGACACCCCCACTGGGCGCAGCTGCATCTTGTTGGCCGCCACCAACAGGTCCACGGCCATGTCCAGGTCGCAGCCGAACTTGCGTGAGAGCGGCCAGTCGGCCCCCTCGTTCGAGGTCAGGATGCGGCAGAACACCTCGGCGCCGGGGGCGGCCTCGGCCAGCTTCTCGAGCTCCTGCTCGGAGTCGAAGGCGAAGAGGCGGACACCGCGCTCGAAGGCGTAGGCGATGTCGGCCCGCTTCTTGATGGTGTTGCCGTAGGAGAACGTGGCCGGATCGGCGCCGCACTCCAGGCAGAGGTCGATCTCGCCGGTGGAGGCGACGTCGAAGCGGGCGCCGCGGGCCGCCAG
>JBBSLP010000016.1:0-88313 GCA_038255145.1 Acidimicrobiales bacterium | reverse complement strand
CCGGTGTCTGCGCCCGCGTCCTACAACGAATCCTCGCACTCACTGCCGCCATCTGGCACAACGAAACAACCCACCAACCCACACCCGCACGCTCGCTCATCGCCTACGACCACTGACGGGCTTGGAGCCAATCATCTAGGGACCGCCCCGAGACGCCGCCAGAAGGCCTGACGGCCGCCCCGACCGAGTAGCCGGTGGCGGCGCGGCCCCAGGCCGACAGGTCAGCCGATGATGCCGTTGGCCTTGAGGCGGTCCAGCTCGTCGTCGGACAGGCCCAGGCCGCCGAGCACGTCGCGGGTGTGCTGGCCCAGGCTGGGGGCCGGCCCCCGGGGGTTGATGTCCACTCCGGCCACCTTGAAGGGCACGGTCACCGTGTCGATGGCCTCGGACTCGGTCACCTGGATGGGGCTGAAGAAGCCCGCGGCCCGGGCCTGGGGGTCGTCGACGATGTCGATGACGCGCTGGGCCGGCCCCCAGATCAGGCCGTTGGCGTCGAAGATGGCGCCCCACTCCTCGATGGTCTTGGTCCGGAACATCTCGTCGAGCGTGTCCACCAGCTCGGGCATGTTCTCGAAGCGGCCCTTCGGCGTCTGCAGCCGGGGGTCCTCGGCCAGGTCGGGCCGCTCCACCGCGGCACAGAACCGGGCCCACCAGTAGGGCTCGGGCATGTTGAAGATGAACCAGCGATCCTCGGCGCAGGGGAACCGGTTGGCCAGCGCCCCCAGCGAGTTGCGACGGGTGCGGACCGAGGGCTGGTAGTGGTCGACCAGGGTGGGCACGATGTCGCTGGCCATCGACCACACGGCCGAGTGGAAGAGCGACGTCTCCACGGCTTGGGGCTCGCCCGTCTGGTCACGCAGGCGCAGGCCGGTGAGGACGGCGATGACCAGGGACAGGGCCGTGGTGTGATCGCCCTGGGCCGGCCGGGCCTGAGGAGGCTCGCCGCCGGGCTCGATGAGGCTGGCGAACACGCCACCGCGGCCGAAGAAGGCGGTCACGTCGTAACCGGGGCGGGAGGCCTCGGGGCCGGTGGTGCCGTAGCCGGTGAGGGTGGCGTGCACGAGCCGGCGGTTCACCTTGAACAGGCTGTCCTTGTCGAGCCCGTACTTGGCCTGGCGGTGGGGGAGCTGGTTGATGACCAGCACGTCGACATCGGCGGCCAGCTTCTGCACCAGGGCGGCGCCCTCGGGCCGGTCGAGGGCCACGGCGATGGACTTCTTGCCCCGGTTGTCGAAGTGGAAGCTGGCGTCTACGGTCTCGCCCCCCACCTGGACCCGGGGCGGGCGGACCATGCCCCGCGCCGCGTCGCCGGCCAGGGGTTCGACCTTGACCACGTCGGCCCCCAGGTCGGACAGCACCGCCGCGGCCGACGGTGCCGCCATCCAGCTCGTCAGCTCGAGCACCCGGATCCCCTCGAGCGGTGCGACCATCCGGTTGTCTCCCCTGGACCTTTCGCCGGACGGGCCCGGCGAGCAGGCCGGAGGATACCCGAGGGCCGCCGGGCGGTCGTCCGCCGGTGGCCCCGCGGCGATGTGGCGGTCCGGCGACGATGGGCATGACCTGCATGAACCCGGCTAGGCCCGGGTAACACGTCCGGCGGAGCCCCTCCTCGGGGCCCGGCACGTGGAGGTGCACATGATCGCTCTCGGGTTGCTCATACTGGCCGCCGCCGGGGTGACGGCCGCGGCCGGCTTCCTGGCCAACGACGGCGCGTCGAACGCCCTGTCCCAGCCCTTCGAGGTCTTCGGGTACAACTTCACCGACTCGTCTGGCCGGCTGTTCGTGTTCGGCATCATCGTCGGCGTGGTTGCCATGTTGGGCATCGCCCTCATGCTCAAGGGCATGCGCCGCCGGGTGCGCCACAGCGTCGACTCCCGCCGTGAGCGCCGCACCATCCGTGGCGAGGCCGACACCCTGGCGGCCGAGCGTGACCAGCTGGCCCAGGAGCTGGAGGAGGAGCGGGCCCGCAAGGCCGCCCTCGAGCCCGCCTCGGCCGCCGACACCCGCATCGTCGCCGCCGACACCGCCTTCCTGCAGGCCGAGCGCCCCGATGCTCCCGTCACCGAGCGCGTCGTGGGTGCCGCCGCCCCCGTCCAGCCCGTGGGCGCCCGCCCGGCGGAGCCCGCCGCCGACGCCTCGACCGACTCGGCCACGCCTACCAGTGGCTGGTCCACGCCCCCGGTCGACAGCACCGAGACCGACCGGGACCCCGCCATCACCGGTGGCCGCCCCAAGGCCTGATGGCCAGGTCCACAGGACCGGCACCACCCGCACACCACCACCGGCCGGGGCCATGGGCCCCGGCCGGTGCGCGTCCGGGCGCCAACGCGTGCAAGGGGACGACCGGCGCTGACCAGCGCTTGTTGCGGGTTGTGCGCGCCCGTGAACCCGCCGACATCGACGTTCGCTCCACACCAGCGCGCGTAACGGGGCGGAAACGGGCGTGACCCCGACCGGAACCCGTGGTCCCCACCATGGCCGACCATGGTCCCGTCCCCAGTTCCTCGACCCGCACCGGCCACCGAGCGGAGAGGGGCACAGGCGGAGACCTCCCGGCGCGGCCCGCGACGGTGAGCGCCGCGTTCAGTCCAACATCGCCTACGGCCGGCCCGAGGCCAGCGACCTCGAGGTCGAGCGGGCGGCCCGGGCCGTGGGAGCCCACGACTTCGTGGCCGGGCTGCCCCACGGGTACCACACCCCCATCAGTGAGCAGGGCGGATCGCTGTCCGCCGGCGAGCGCCAGCTCATCAGCCTGGCCCGGGCCGAGCTCGTCGACCCGGTGATCCTCCTGCTCGACGAGGCCACCGCCAACCTCGACCTGGCCACCGAGGCCCGGGTGCAGCGGGCCGTGGGCCTGGTGGCTCGCGGTCGGACCACCCTGCTGGTGGCCCACCGCCTGCAGACGGCCCGGGCCGCCCAACGCATCCTGGTGGTCGAAGAAGGCCGCATCGTCGAGGACGGCAGCCACGACGACCTCCTCCGCCTCGAAGGCCGCTACGCCTCCCTGTGGTCGAGCTTCCTGCTCTCCACCGCCCGGGAGCCACGCGCCAGCTGAGCAGAGGCCTGGGCGGCGGCTGCTTCTGGGTGCGTTTTTGCCCGCTCAGCGGGCGTTACTGCACCCAGAAGCCGACGACAGCGACCAGACCAGCACCAGCCGCGTGTCACCCGACGACGAAGTTGACCAGGCGGCCGGGGACGACGACGACCTTGCGGAGGGTCTTGCCTTCGATCAGGGCCGCCACCTTCTCGTCGGCTCGGGCCGCGGCTTCCAGGGTGGCCTGATCGGCGTCCGTCGCCACCAGCACCCGGGAGCGGGGCTTGCCGTTGACCGAGACGGCGATCTCGACCTGCTCTTCGACCAGTTCGGCCTCGTCGACCACGGGGAAGTCGGTCCAGGCCAGGGAGCGTTCGTGGCCCAGACGGGACCACAACTCCTCGGCCACGTGGGGGGCCAGGGGGGCCAGCATCAGCACCAGGGGCTCGACCACGGCCCGGGGAGGGGGCGTGCCCCGTCCGGTCAGGTGGTTGACCAGCTCGGTGATGCGGGCGATGGCCACGTTGGAACGCATGCCGTCCAGGCCGTCGCGCACGGTCAGCACGGTGCGGGCCAGGGCCTTGCGGTCCTCGGCGTCGGCGGGTTCGTCGACGACGACGACGGCCCCCGTCTCCTCGTCGATGACCAGCCGCCACAGCCGCTGCAGCAGGCGGTGCACGCCCACGATGTCCCGGGTGTTCCACGGGCGCGACTGGTCCAGCGGACCGGTGGCCATCTCGTACAGGCGCAGGGTGTCGGCCCCGTAGCCGGCGTACATCTCGTCGGGGGTCACCGAGTTGCGCAGCGACTTGCCCATCTTCCCGTACTCCCGGGTGACGGGCTCCTCCCCGTGGAACCAGGCCCCGTCACGCTCGACGACCTCGCTGGCCTCGACGTAGAAGCCCCGCTCGTCGGTGTAGGCGAAGGCCTGGATGTAGCCCTGGTTCAGCAGGCGGTGGAAGGGCTCCTCGGCGCTGACGTGGCCCAGGTCGTACAGGACCTTGTGCCAGAACCGGGCGTACAGCAGGTGCAGCACCGCATGCTCGACGCCACCCACGTACAGGTCGACGCCGCCGGTCTGGCCGGCTTGGGCCGGGCCCAGCCAGTAGCGCTCGTTGGCTGGGTCGACCAGGGCCACCTCGTTGGTGGGATCGATGTAGCGCAGGTAGTACCAGCAGCTGCCCGCCCACTGGGGCATGGTGTTCAGCTCACGCCGGTACTCCTTGGGCCCCTCGCCCAGGTCCAGCGTGACCGTGGTCCACCCCGCGACCCGGCCCAGGGGCGGCTCGGGCTCGGAGTCCTCGGCTGCGGGCCGCGGCGCCCAGTCGTCCAGGTCGGGCAGGGTGACGGGCAGCATCGACTCGGGCACGGCCAGGGGCACGTCGCGCTCGTCGTAGACGATGGGGAAGGGCTCGCCCCAGTAGCGCTGGCGGCTGAACAGCCAGTCCCGCAGCTTGTAGGTGGTGGTGCCCTCGCCGGCCCCGTGCTCCTCCAGCCAGGCGATGATGGCCGGCTTGGCCTCGGCCGTGGACATGCCGTCGAGGAAGCCCGAGTTCATGGCCGGGCCGTCGCCCAGGTAGGCGTCGCCCTCGAAGCCCTCGGGCGGGGTGATGGTGCGGATGACGGGCAGCCCGAAGACCTCGGCGAACTCCCAGTCGCGGTCGTCCTCACCGGGCACGGCCATGATGGCCCCGGTGCCGTAGCCCACCAGCACGTAGTCGGCCACGAAGATGGGGACCAGTCGGTCGTTGACCGGGTTGGCGGCGTAGGTGCCCAGGAAGACGCCGGTCTTCTCCCGGTCGCCGACAGTGCGCTGCAGGTCGCTCTTGCGCTCGGTGTCGCGCCGGTAGGCGGCCACGGCCTCGGCCGGGGTGGCGTGCCCACTGGTCCAGCGGGGGTCGGTGCCCTCGGGCCACGACGCCGACGTCAGCGCCTCGACCAGGGGGTGCTCGGGGGCCAGGACCACGTAGGTGGCGCCGAACAGGGTGTCGGGGCGGGTGGTGAACACCCGGATGTTGGCCGGGTCTCCCTCAACAGGAACAGCGGCGAAGTCGACGTAGGCACCGGTCGAGCGGCCGATCCAGTTGCGCTGCATCTGCTTGACGGGCTCGGGCCAGTCCAGCCGGTCCAGGTCGGCCAGCAGCCGGTCGGCGTAGGCCGTGATGTGCATCATCCACTGCTTCATGGGCCGCCGGTACACGGGGTGGTTGCCCCGCTCGGAACGGCCGTCGGCGGTGACCTCCTCGTTGGCCAGCACCGTGCCCAGGGCCGGGCACCAGTTGACGGTGGCCTCGTCCCGGTAGACCAGGCGGTGGCTGTCGACGACCTGGCGTCGCTCGTCGGCACTCAGCTCGTCCCACGGGCGGCCGTCGGGGGTGGGCCGGGTGCCGGCCTCCAGCTCGCTGACCAGCTCGGTGATGGGTCGGGCCCGGTTCTTCTCCTCGTCGAACCACGAGCCGAAGATCTGCAGGAAGATCCACTGCGTCCAGCGGTAGTAGGCGGGGTCGGTGGTGGCCACCGATCGTCGCGGGTCATGACCCAGGCCCAGTCGACCCAGCTGGCGGGACATGTTGGCGATGTTGGCGTACGTCGTCACCCGGGGATGGGTGCCCGTCTGCACCGCGTACTGCTCGGCAGGCAGGCCGAAGGCGTCGTAGCCCATGGTCTGCAGCACGTTGTAGCCCGACATGCGCTTGTAGCGGGCGAAGACGTCGGTGCCGATGTAGCCCAACGGGTGGCCGACGTGCAGCCCCGCCCCCGAGGGGTAGGGGAACATGTCCATGACGAACAGCCGGGGCCGGCCGGCCACGGCGTCGAAGCCCTCGCTGAGGGGGCCCTCGGGGTTGGGGGCCAGGAACGTGCCCTCGTCCTGCCAACGCTGCTGCCACCGGGACTCGATGTCCTGGGCCAGCTCGGCGGTGTAGCGGTGGGGGGGCTGATCAGCGCCAGGGGCGGGCGGCTGGTCCGGGCTCGACATGGGCCAGACGCTACCGGTTGGCCGAACCCGGTACCCGCGGGTAACCCCTGGCGGTCCAGCGCGGTCGTAGTGGTCGTGGACACTCTCGTCAGCCGCCTCCAGCGCGACTCCAACTACCCCGGCTCGGTCACCTTCCTCGTCGGCGGCGGTAAGGACATCGTCCCCTGGACCCAGCTGCACGCCGAAGCCCTCGAGCTCGCCGCCGTGCTCCAGGACCGTGGTGTTCACCCCGGCGCCCACGTGGCCGTGCTCGGGCCCACCAGCCGGGCCATCGTCACCGCCATCCAGGCCACGTGGTTGGCCGGGGCCGTGCTCGTCGTGCTGCCCCTGCCCATGCGCCTGGGCTCCCTCGAGGAGTTCACCACCCAGACCCGTGACCGGGTTCGCAACGCCGATGTCGAGCTGCTCATCGTCGACGCCGACCTGGCCCCCTTCCTGGGCGAGGCCACCGACGCCGATCCCCCCGTGGCCCTGCTCCAGGACCTGGTGGCCGAGGCCGCAGTGACCACGGCCGTGCCCGTGGTGGCCGACGTCAGCCCCGACGACCTGGCCCTGCTGCAGTTCACCTCGGGCTCCACCTCGGAGCCCAAGGGCGTGATGCTGCCCCACAAGACCATCTGTGCCAACCACGACGCCATGATCGAGGTCGTCGGCATCTCCTCGGCCGACGTCATCGTGTCGTGGCTGCCGCTCTACCACGACATGGGGCTCATCGGGCTCATGCTCGTGAGCATGACCGCGGGGTTGGACCTGGTCCTGGCGTCGCCACAGGACTTCCTGGGCGAGCCCGGCCGGTGGATGGAGTGGATCAGCGAGTACGGCGGCACCGTCACCGCCGGGCCCAACTTCTCGTGGGTGCTGGCCACCCGGGGCCTGCGCACGCGCACGTCACGGGGCCTGGCGCCCCTCGACCTCTCGACCCTGCGCATCGCCCTCAACGGCGCCGAGCCCGTGGATCCCGCCACCGTGCGGGCGCTCGTGGCCGCGGGCCAGCCCCACGGTCTGGCCCCCGGGGCCGTCTTCCCCGCCTTCGGCATGGCCGAGGTGGCCATCGGCGGCACCTTCCCCACCCCCGGTTCCGGGCTGCGCACCGACTGGGTCGACGCCCGGGTGCTCGAGGGGGAGCGCTACGCCGCGCCGAGCACGCCCGAGGCCGAGGGTGCCCGTGAGCTGGTGCGCCTGGGCCCCCCCGTGCCCGGCCTGGAGATGCGCATCGTGGACCCCGAGTCGGGCAAGGCCCTCGACGAGCGTGAGGTGGGCGAGCTCCAGCTCCGGGGCACGTCGGTGACGTCGGGCTACTACCGGGCCCCCGAGGCCACGGCCGAGCTGCTGCGCGACGGCTGGCTGTGCACCGGCGACCTGGCCTACGCCATCGACGGCGAGCTGGTCATCTGTGGACGGCTCAAGGACGTCATCATCGTGGGCGGGCGCAACGTGTTCCCCCAGGACGTCGAGCGGGTGGTAGGTGACGTCGACGGGGTGCGGGCCGGCAACGTGATCGCCTTCGGGGTCGCCGGTCGCCACGGCAAGGAAGCCCTGGTCGTGGTGGCCGAATCCCGCACCGACGACGCCGACGCCCTGCGCAGCGAGGTCAGCGCCCGGGTGCGTGAGGCCATCGGCCTGCCCGCCCGCGAGGTCGTGCTGGTCGCCCCCGGCACCCTGCCCAAGACCTCCTCGGGCAAGCTCCAGCGGGCCCTGTGCAAGGCCCGCTACCTGGGCAGCGAGCTCAACCCCGCCAACTGACCCCTCGGTTGACGAGGGCACAGGCGTCTGGGGGGCCGGGTCTACGTTGAGCGCCGGGTGGACCGCGCTGTGTCACCCCGATCGGCCGAGATCGGTGCGGTTCCACGTTCCGCGAAAGGTGGTGAACCCCTGCGGTACACGGGCCTTCGCGAATGCGACCGTGGCCGATCAGCCCGCCCGATCCCACGCCCCGCGGCCAGGACCGCCACCCAGCCAGCTGCAGCCAGCACGGTCGGGAATCCAGCCCTGCTGGTCAGCCCCACTGAACAGCGAAACGGGGGCCGCCGACACCAACCGACGCCCCTTCCCCCGCAGCAGTAGAGCCACCAGCCACCAACCCCGCACCCGCCACCGCAGCCGAAGCCGCGGGACGGCCGAGGATCAGGGCGTGCCCGCGCCGGGCACGTCGACGTCGACGGCCACCACCTGGCCGGTGCGCTCGGCCGCGGCCTTGTCGGCCTGGCTGGTCGACGCGGTGAGCACGTACAGCGTGCGACGCCCCGGCCCGCCGAGCATGCAGGCGAAGCAGCCCCGATCGGCGTCGATGCTGGCCAGCACCTCGCCCCCCTCGGCCACCCGTACGACCCGGTTGGCCCGGGGGTCGGCGAACCACACCGCACCCTCGGCGTCCAGGCAGATGCCGTCAGGAACCCCCCGGTCGAGGTCGGCCCACACCCGGCGGCCACTGAGGGTGCCGTCGGCGGCGATGTCGAACGCAGCCAGCCGGCGGCCCACCGACTCGGCCACGATGAGGGTGGCGCCGTCGGGGGTGATGACCGAGCCGTTGGGGAAGTCCAGGCCCCGGGCCGCCACCGTCACCGTGCCGTCCGGCCGCACCAGGGCCAGGTCCGCAGGCACGGGGGCGACGCCCTTGGTGCCCAGGTCGAAGCCGAAGTTGCCCACGTAGGCGTTGCCGGCTGAGTCCACCACCATGTCGTTGCAGTGGAAGGTGGCCACCGACGTCAGATCGGCGTGCTCGTGCCAGGTGCCGTCGGGCTCGAGGCGCAGCAGGCGGCGGTCGGTCATGGACACCACGAGCAGGCGGCCGTCGGGCAGCCAACCCAGGCCCGAGGGCTGGGTGGGCACCTCGCCGATGACCTCGACCTGGCCCGGTCCGGAGCCGTCGTCGGTGACGGCCAGCACCTGGTGGCCGTGCATGTCCGACAGCCACAGCCGGCCCTCGTGCCAGCGCGGGCCCTCGCCGAACGCCAACCCCTCGACCACGATGCGCATGTGCTGCCCCCATCCCGCGGCCCGGTGGTCCCGGTCCAACGGCAGCGGACGCTACCCGGGGCTCACTGGTCGCGTAGGAAGCGTTCGAGCTCGGCGGCCAACTCGTCGGCCGAGGGCAGGGGACCGGCGGGCAACTGGGAGTCGACCATGCGCTCGAGCTCGGCCACCATGCGCTGGTGGTCGGGGTTCTGGGCCACGAGCACGTCCACCTTGCGCCGGGTCTCCTCGGCCGAGGCCACCAGGTCGGCGATGGGGTAGCGCAGCTCGGTCAGCGTGCCCAGCCCCTCGAGCAGGGCGGCGGTGGCCGAGGGGTAGTGCAGGTTGGCCAGGTAGTGGGGCACCTGCACCCACAGGCCGATGGCGTCGAGCCCGGCCTCGCCGCACGCCCGCTCCACGGCGGCGCCGATGCCGGCGGGGACCTCGAGGGTGCCGGGCACGAAGCCCACGCGACCGGCCAGCTCGTCACTGGTGGCCGTGGCCACCAGGCGGGACGGTCGGGTGTGGGGGGAGGGGGCGGGGTAGGCACCCAGGCCCACCACCAGGTCGACCCCGGCTCGGCGGGCCAGTTCGACGACGTTGCGTCCGAAGCGTCGCCAGTGGTGGTCGGGCTCGGACCCCGTCAGCAGCAAGAGAGGGTGGTCTTCCTCGTCGGTGCCCGCCCGCAGCTCGAGCGTGGGCCAGGCCAGCCCGGTGTTGACGCCGTCGAGGTAGGTGACGGTGGGCCGACGCACCTGGTGGTCGATGAGGCGGTCGACGTCGAAGCGGGCCACGGTGCGCCACGTGCCCACGTCGGTCATGACCTTGACGGCCTTGGCCGAGGCCGTGCCCGCATCCAGCCAGCTCTCCAGCCCCACGACCAGCACGGGTGCCTGGGGTACTTCCGGTTCGAGCAGTTCGAAGAGGTCTTCGTCCATGTCCTCGGCTCCCCGACGTCGTGTCCGCCCCGTGCCGCCACGCCCGGGCCGAGCAACGGTCGGGTGGCTGGGCGGGCAGGCCGTCAAGCTACCGTCGTCGGGCCCGTCCTCTGGGACGGGTGTCGGCGCCCGTGGCCCGGGGCCAGCGAGGAATGCCGGTCGACCGGGTCACGTTGGGAAGAGCCGATGACCACCATCGATGTCACCGATGTCAGCTTCGAGGCTGACGTCCTCGCCCGTTCCGACCAGCTCCCGGTGGTCGTCGACCTGTGGGCCCCGTGGTGCGGCCCCTGCAAGACCCTCGGTCCCATCCTCGAGAAGGTGATCGACGAGACCGGCGGCAAGGTGATCCTGGCCAAGGTCAACGTCGACGACAACCCCCGGGTGGCCCAGACCTTCCAGGTCCAGGGCATCCCCGCCGTCTACGCCCTGGCCCACCGCCGCATCGTCAACGGCTTCGTCGGGGCCCAGGGCGAGGCCTTCGTGCGGGAGTTCGTCGAGGGCCTCCTGCCCACCGAGGAGGAGGACGAGGTCACCCGTCTCCTCAACCAGGGTGACGAGGCCTCCCTGCGCCGGGTGCTCGAGCTCGAGCCCGGCAACGACGCCGCCGTCACGGGCCTGGCCGAGCTCCTCGTCCTCGACGGCAAGGGTGAGGAGGCGCTGCAGCTGCTCGAGCGCATCCCCGAGACGCCCGACACCCGTCGCATCGCCGCCCTGGCCCGCACCGGCCTGGGTGTGGCCGAGGACGACATCGGACCCCGCCTCGACGCCCTGCTCGACAAGGTCAAGGGCGACGACGAGGCCCGCCAGCAGTTCGTCGACCTGCTCGAGGTGCTCGGTCCCGACGACCCCCGCACCCCCCGGTACCGCCGCCTGCTCACCTCGCGCCTGTTCTGAGCCCGGCACCGGGCCGTGACCCGAGCGGTGACCTGAGTCCATCCCGGGTGTTCTGGTAGCTTCTCGCTACTTCCCCTCCACGCAGGCCGTCGCGCCCCCGGGAGGATCCATGGATGAGCTGCCCAGCCCGTTCCAACCCCAGCCCTCGCCGTCGTTCTCCGCCTGGCTACGGGCCCGCTTCGACGAACGCATGCGCCGTCCCGGCGGCTGGTTCGGCGCGCTTCCCCTGGTCCTGGCCTTGGCGCTGGGTGTGGGCGGCGGCCTGGTGGCTGTCCTCGCCCTGCGGCCGGCGGGCCCCGCCGGTGGCAGCCAGGTCTCGTTGCCCCAGGCCGTGCGGGTGGCCGTGACCACCACCCCGACCACGGCCACCCCCGCAGCGGTGCACGTGGCCGGCGCCGTGGTCAGCCCCGGCCTCTACCCCCTCCACGCCGGGGCCAGGGTGGACGACGTCCTGCGCCTGGCCGGTGGGCTGCGGCCCGACGCCGACGTCGGCCGACTGAACCTGGCCGCGGCGGTGACCGACGGCAGCCGGGTCTACGTGCCCGCCGTGGGCGAGGCCACCCCGGCGGCGGCCGTCAGCCCCCAGGGCGGGGCGTCGACGGCCGGGGGGTCGGCCGGCGGGTCGGTGCCTGCGGGCGAGCCCATCGACCTCAACACGGCCAGTGCCGCCGAGCTCGAGGACCTGCCCGGCGTGGGGCCGGCCACGGCGGCAGCCATCGTGGCCTACCGCACCGAGCACGGGCCCTTCAGTGCCGTCGACGAGCTCGAGGAGGTGCCCGGCATCGGCCCGGCCAAGGTGGCGGCCATGCGGGACCGGGCCCGCGTGTGACCTGGGGCCGGTACCAGGGCCCGGCGAGGACCGGGCTCAACCGGGGACGGCGATGTGCCGTTGACCCCACCAGAGCCGGGGGCGGAACCACCGGCCTCGTCCCGCCCCCCAGGGGCAAACACGGAGGTCTCGATGTCCAGCCTGGTTGCCCGACCTGGCTCGCGGGGTGGCCGCGCTCACCGGCTCCGAGCTGCGGTCGCCGTCTCCCTGGCCGTCACCCTGGCCCTGGTCCTGGCCCCGTCGACCACGGCCTCCGTAGCCGCCGGCTCCCCGGCGGCACCCACCCCCGCCGACGGTGCCCTGCACGCGGCGGCCTCGGCCATCGAACCGTCCACCGCCTCTCCCGCCGACGTGTCGGCCGAAGCCGTCACCGGAGCCACCTACCGGGCCATCAGCCCCGTCCGCGTCCTCGACACCCGCTACGGCGTCGGCGCCTCGGCCTTCACCCCCTACGCCAGCCAGGACGTCAGGGTGACCACCGATGCTGTGCTCGCCGCGGCCGGCGTCAACGCCGACCAGGTCACCGCGGTGGTGCTCAACGTGACCAGCGTGGGGGCCAGCGGCGAGTCCTGGGTGTCGGTGTGGGCGGCGGGCCAGCCGTGGCCGGGGGCGTCGAACCTCAACATCAGCCGGGCCGGGCAGACCATCCCCAACGTCGTCACCAGCCCCGTCGCCGGTGGTGCCGTGGCCATGATGGCGGTGGCGGACATGCAGCTCATCGCCGACGTGCAGGGTGTGTACGTGACCGGTGGCGGCAACGTGACCGGCCGGCTGCAGACCCTTCCCGTCACCCGGGTCTACGACACGAGGTCGGCCGGCAACCCCCTCCTGCCCGGTGAGGAGCGCGTCGTCGACGTACGTGGTGCCGGGGTGCCCAGCGACGCCGCTGCGGCCGTGCTCACCATCACCAGCGTCATCTCCCCCGACCAGCAGTTCCTCGTGGTGTGGCCGGCGGGGCGGGCCCGGCCCCTGGCCTCGAACCTCAACGTCGAGTACCGGTCCCAGACCGTGGCCAACCAGGTCATCTCCGGCCTCGACGCCGGACAGGTCAAGATCTACGGCACGGCCGGCGGTGACGTGCTCGTCGACGTGGCCGGCTACTACACGGGGGCCGGCGCCGGTGTCGGCACCGACGGCCTCTTCAACGCCGTCACCCCCACCAGGCTCATCGACACCCGTGACCGGGGCCTGCGCCTGTGGCCGGGGGAGACCGTCGACGTGCCCGTGGCCGGTCGGGCCACCATCCCCGCCACGGGTGTGTCCGCCGTGGCCCTCAACGTCACCGCCACCCAGGCCGATGCCGGCGGCTACGTCACCGTGTGGGGAGCGGGAACAGCCCGCCCGGGCACCTCGGTCCTCAACCCCGAGTTCGACGGCCAGACGGTGCCCGACCACGTCGTCACCCCGGTGAGTGCCGACGGCTTCGCCCTCTACAGCGCCCTGGCCACCCACCTGCTGGCCGATGTGGCCGGCTACTTCACCGGCACCCCTCAGGTGGGCAACGGGGCGGGCACGGGCATGGCCCCGGCCTCCGGCCCCCACGCCTTCCTGTACACCTACGGCGGCACCATCGCCCGGTGGAACCCGTGCGCATCCCTCACCTACGCCGTCAACGACGACCGGGCCGGCCCCGGCCAGCGGGCCCTGCTCGACTCGGTCATCGCCGAGGCCGAGGCGGCCACGGGCATAGACCTCGTCTACCGGGGCGAGACCAGCGCCGGGCTCGACGGCACCCCGCCGAGCTGGGCCAAGGCCGTCCTCGGCTTCAGCGACGGCAGCGCCACCCCGTCCCTGAGTGGAGGCGTGGTCGGCATCGGTGGCGGCAGCTACTCACCGGGCTCGGTCATCGCCGATGGGCGCGTGGTGTCGGGGTTCGCCCTCTTCCTCAACAGCTACGGCAACACCCTGCGCCAGCGCGAGCTGATGCTGCACGAGATCACCCACATGCTCGGCCTCGACCACGTGGGTGACGACGGGCAGGTCATGTACCCCTACGTCGTGCCCTTGTCGACCTACGGCGGCGGCGACCGGGCCGGCCTGTGGCGGGTCGGTCGCACCCAGGGCTGCCTGGGCCTGCTGTCGAGCGATGTCGGGGCCGCCGACGCGGACGGGCCTGCACCCCTGCTGTCGACGTGGTCGGTCGATCGCGCCGGAGAGGCCGAGCCCAGCCACTGACACGAAGAACAGCAGTCAGGGTCGGCCTCGACCGGCCAACCAGGCCGGTGATCAGGCCGGTGATCAGGCGGTGATCAGGCCAGGCCGGCGCCGGCGGGCTCGTTGAGCTCGACGCCGTTGCCGCACGGGTCACGCAGGAAGCACTGGCGGCCGGCGCCGGGCACCACGGCCACGGCGCTGACCTTGACGCCCCGGCCCAGCAGTTCGTCGCGCGCCGCGTCGAGGTCCTCGACGGCGAAGGCGAAGTGCTGGCCCTTGGGAGCCACCCAGTCGTCGACCTGGATGAGGTGGATCTGGCGACCGTCAGCGCAGCGCAGCCACGAGCCGGCGAACCCGAAGTCCGGCCGTGGGAGGGGCGACAGCCCCAGCACGTCGATGTAGAAGCGCTCGGCTTCCTCGGCGTTGGCGACGTTGAGGGACACGTGGTGCACGCCCCGAAGTTCCATGCTCCTACGGTACGCCGTCCGGCCACCCGGTGACGACCGTCTCACACGTCGGCCGCCGTGAGCGCGAAGCTGCGCCCATGGACCTGGCCCCGAGAGACGAGGTGGCGGCGGCGGAGCGGCTGGCGGTGCAGGCCGCGGCGGCGGCGCCCGGCATCGAGGCCGACGGTGGCCTGCCCGCGGACCTGGTCGAGGGACTGACCAAGGCCGGCCTCTTCCAGCTCTACCTGCCCCGGGCCTACGGCGGGCCCGAGGCCGATCCGCTGACCGTGTTCCGGGTGACCGAGGCCCTGGCCCGGGCCGATGGGTCGGTGGGCTGGTGCATCAGCATCTCCACCGCCGTGTCCCAGTACCTGGGCTGGCTCGAGCCCGACGCCGTGGCCGAGCTCGGAGGCACCCCGCCCAGCTTCCGCCTGGCCGACTCGGCCCGGGCTCTGGGCCGGGCCGTGCCCGTGGCCGGCGGTTACCGGGTGACGGGACAGTGGGACTTCGCCAGCAACGTGCTCCAGGCCACGGTCTACGCCGGGGCCTGCGTCATCGACGACGGTCGTCAACCGCCCCGGACCCGGGCCGTCATCGTGCCCGTCGACACCGGCGAGGTGGTGCCCACGTGGGACGTGGTCGGCATGCGGGGCAGTGGCAGCCACGACTACCGCCTCGACGACGTGTTCGTGCCCCAGGAGCACGTGGCCTCGGGCCGGGTGCTGCGGTCGCGGGCCGAGCAGCTCTTCCACCCCCGCCTGACCGGGGTCATGACGTGGTCGCCGACGGTGGGGGTGGCGCTGGGCCTGGCCCGTGGCGCCCTCGACGCCTTCGGTGAGCTGGCCGGTCGGTCTACGGCGGGTTCCCCGGTGGCCCTGCGGGACCGGGCCGACGTGCAGCTGGCCGTGGGACGGGCCGAGGCCATGACCGAGGCGGCCCGGGCCTACGTGGTCACCACCGTGGCCGATGCCTGGGAGGCCGTGGGCGACGACCGCCCGCCCGCGGCGGTGGACCGGGCCGTGGCCCAGGCCCGGCTGGCCATCACCCACGGCATCCACGAAGCCGTGCGGGCCACCGACCTGCTGTTCCGCACTGCGGGCACGGCGGGGATCTTCACCCGCAACCAGCTCGAACGCCGCTTCCGCGACGTCCACGTGGCCTGCCAGCACGCGGCCGGGCTCGACGCCCACCTGGCGTCCGCCGGCCGGGTCACCCTGGGCCTGCCCGCCGCCGCCCCCTACTTCTGAACGGCCGTTGCCAAGGGCTGAACGCCCGATGGGCCCGACGGCCCCGGTCCTCGGGCCGCCATGCTGAGGGGGTGAACCCGCTCCTCGACGACGTGGCCAGGGCGTTCGCCCGCATCCCCACCCGCCCCCGGGCCATCTCCATCGACCGCCGGGGAGTGGCCCTGCCCGCCGGCGGCCACTTCCAGGGCATCCAGAGGCTGGCGCCGGGGCCGTTGCGCCTGGCCATCTCCTCCAGCTCGGACAGCCGGTCCTACCTGGTGCTCTGCGATCTGGCCGACGACGGTTCGTCGGGGCGGGCCCGGCCGCCCATCCGCTTGGCCGACGCCCCAATGCACCACGCCGGCGGCTGTCAGGCCGTCGGCCACCACCTCGTGGTGGGCGTCGAGGACGACGACGCCAAGACGACCTCCCAGGTCCAGTTCTGGAACCTGGCCGGAGCGCCGGGGCGGCTGGACAGGCTGACCATCGATCGCCGCGGTCGGGCCGAGGTGTCCACTGCGGGTGCCGTGGGCCTCACCTCGTACCGGGGCGGGGCCGCCCTCGTGGTGGCCACGTGGGACGCCGGCACCATCGACCTGTACACCTGTGCGCAGGATCCGTTCCTCCCTGGCGCCGGGCCCTTCCGGCTGCAGCGCACGTGGTCCAGGGCCGGGGCCGACAAGACAGGCTGGGTCGACGCCAACGTCGGCGACTACCAGTCGGTGAACCTGGTCACCCAGGCCAACGGCACCCTGTTCCTCATCGGGTTCAACCGCTCGGGCGGGGACGACTGGATGGACCTCTTCGCCCTCGACGCCGAAGCGCCTCCGGCACGGATGCTGCGCAAGGTGGCCAAGAAGCACATGTACTGCACCAACGGGTGCACCTTCCGCCACGGCGCCGGCGTGTTCGTGGCGTCATCGTCCCAGTTCGAGGTGTACGCGGTGAACGGCGACAGCGGTGACCACCAGAACGGCACGAGGATCCACGTCAACCACTTCCACTGATGGCCATGGGGCCGGGTCGGGTCAGCGCCCCAGCTCGAGCAGGGTCTCCGGAGGGCCGTCGACCAGCAGCTGGTGCACCAGGTCGGCCAACGCCGACGGCACCAGGCGATCGGTGGCGGTGCGCATCTCGTCGACCCCCCACCAGCGGTGGTCGGTGATGGTGGCGAGCTCGAGCTCGGTCCAGCCGGCATCGTCGACGTCGATGTGGGGGGTGCGGCCGAAGAACCACGTCTCACGGATGTCGGTGAGCTGGCCGTCGAGGGGCACGACCAGGCGTCGGTAGCCGAACTCGACCAGGGCGGCGGGGGCGGGTGATCCGGTCTCTTCGAGCACCTCCCGTCGGGCCGTCTCCTCCAGCGTCTCGCCGGCCTCGTGGCCCCCGCCCACGGGCAGCCAGAAGGGGGCGCCGTCGCCACCGGGGTGGCAGAAGAGGAGCACCCGGTCCTCTTCGTCGATGAGGAGGACCCGGGCGCCGGCCCGGAGCACGGCGCCCGGCGCGGTAGGGGTGGGGTCGGAGTCGTCCATCCGCTCATGCTGGGCGAGCTGGTGAGCCTCGTCACCTGGTTTGGTCCGTGAGATTCGAGAGGTGAGCCCCCGCCCGCGTTTGCCCAGGCGTGGTCAGCGCACCCGCTCGTGTCCCTGAACCTTCGTGCGCGAACGTCCACCGATCGAGACTGGGGATCTGGGGCGGCGGTCGGCATCGTGGCGGGTCCGTCGGCTGGCCCACGCCCGTGGTCCTCGTGAGGTGTGATGGATTTTCAACCCGTGGGGTTGAACATCCATCACGGCTCTGCAGTTGGCCCTGCGTTCCTGCTGCGATGCCGTCGTACCGTGCCGGTATGGCTGCGTTGCGCGGCGCACGTCGGGATGATGCGCCTCCAGACCGCGACGGGCGTCCAGCGTTGCCTCCGAGCATCGGGCCGCTCCGGAAACCCGGCGAACCTTTGTGGTCAGAGCACTAGCTGCCGGGCGCTCGATAGCCCGGCATCTCGGCACGGATGGCGTCCACCTCCTCGATCGTCGACAGCGTGTAGGTCGTGGATCGTTCGAACGCACCACTCGAGAACGTCAGTAGCCCGTGGGATACCCTCTTTGCCGGCTGCAGTTCCTCGACGTCGTAGATGACCACGAAGTCCCACTCGTCTTCGACGATCGGACGCATCTCGAGCATGGTGCCGCCGAGGCCATCGAGGTACTCGGCCAGCGCCTTGGCTCGGGCGCCGAACCCGCCCTTGTACGCCGCCGCCGCACCTGCTGCGCTGTACTTGCCGAACGTCATGTACCTGACCATGTGTCCCTCCTCGGTTGGTCTCACGTTCTGATGATAGAACTATAGCCCCAACATCGCCGCGTGAATAGGTTGAAGGATATTGACGGGATGGCACCAGATGGGTGTCGGCGCGTACTCGTCCACTCTTCTCTCGCGCATCTCATGGTGCTCTCCGCCAGCACCCGGCCGGCCAGCTCGGGAGGGACCACCCTCTCGTCGGCTGCCAGCAACTCGGCGACCGACCACCAGCAATGGTCGGTGATGAGGGCGTGCTCGAGGGGCGTCCAGCCGGAGGTCCGGCCATCGAGCGGGATGGGCAAGCGTCGCCGGGCGAAGTCGGCCGGTTCGGCAGGGGCCTGCACCGTCGACCGGGTCCGGACCCGCCTGTTGACGTAGTGTTTCAGCCACTTCCCCTCCCTTGCAGCCCATCGTGCGCTGGGAGATCTCCGTGGACGAGCCCTACACCCGGCTCCCACCGAACCTGTTCGGACCGCCCCCTTCCGTGGTCCCCCCGCCGCGGCTGCTGTCCGACCGGGCCGTGGTCGTGGCCGCGCTGGCCGTCGCTCTGGGCGCGTTCTGGGCGCCGCCGGTGCCCTGGCCGATGACCGTCCTGTCTGTGCTCGCCGCCCTGGCGTGGCGTCGACCCGTGCTCGTCGTGGTGGCCGGTGGCCTGGTGGCGGCGGTGTTGGCCCAACGGGCGTGGGCGGGTACCACCGCCATCGCCTCGGCCCCCTTCGCCGGTGAGGTCACCCTGGTCACCGACCCCGAGCCCTTCGCCACCGGGGTGCGGGCCATCGTCGACCTGGGCGGTACCCGGGTCGAGGCCTCGGCCTTCGGTGGCGCCGCCCGCCGTCTGGCACCCCGGTTGGCGGGGGAGCGGGTGGTGCTCGGTGGTCGCCTGCAGCCGCCCCAACCCCGGGTGGCCCGGTGGTTGGCCACCAAGCACGTGCGGGGCCGCCTGGCCATCGACGAGGTTGGTGCCTGGCACCGGGGCCCGCCCCCGTCCACCGCGGCCAACGGCCTGCGTCGATTGCTCGAGCACGGCGCCGCCTCGCTGTCCGACGAGCGTCGGTCCCTGCTCATGGGGCTGGTGCTGGGCGACGACCGCGCCCAGAGCGACGAGATGCGGGCCACGTTCCAGGCCGCCGGGCTCACCCACCTGCTGGCCGTGTCGGGCCAGAACGTGGCTTTCGTCCTCTTGGCCGCCTCCCCGCTGCTCAGCCGCCTGCGGCTGCGCCCCCGTCTGGTCACCACGTTGGGCCTGTTGGCCTTCTTCGCCCTCATGACCCGCTTCGAGCCCTCGGTGCTGCGGGCCACGGCCATGGCCGGCGGTGCCGCCTTCGCCGCCAGCCTGGGCCGGCCCACCAGCGGGCTGCGCATCCTCGCCCTGGCCTGTTCGGCCCTGTTGCTCATCGACCCCCTGCTCGTCCACCAGCTCGGCTTCCAGCTGTCGGTCCTGGCCACCGCAGGCATCCTCCTGCTCGGTGGGCGCGTGGCCGCCTGGTTGCCCGGGCCCCGGTGGCTGGCCCTGCCCCTGTCGGTGACCGTCGCCGCCCAGGTCTTCACCTCACCGCTGCTGGCCGCCACCATCGGACCGGTGCCCGTGGCCGCCCTGCCCGCCAACCTGCTGGCCGAGCCCGCCGCCGGTGCGGCCATGACCTACGGGCTGGTCGGGGGCCTGGCGGCCGGCCTGCTGCCGGCGCCGTTGGCCGCTGTGGTCCACCTGCCCACCCGGGCGCTGTTGTGGTGGATCGCCACCTCGGCCCGGTGGTCGGCCGGCCTGGGCCTGCCCACCCTGGGCCTGGGCGCGCAGGCGGTCGTGGCCGGCATCGCCCTGGCGGTGTGGTGGCGGGTCGGGGCCCACCGTCGACGTCGGGCTACCGTCGGCCCCATGTCCCACCCGGCCGCTCCGCTGTCTCCCGGCCCCCCGCCGGGTCCCACGGCCGCCCCGGCTCCCGAGGTGCGACGATGAGCGCTTCGGTCGGCCCCCGCCCCCTGGTCGTGCACGTGCGCTGGGACGATCCTTCGCTGGGCCGTCAGGCCGCCCGCACCACCATCGACGAGCTGGTGGGCGACGCCGACCGCGGCCTGACCGTGTCCGAGTTCAGCGGCGACGACTACAGCCTGGCCGCAGTGGTCGACGCCGCCCGCACCCCGTCCATGTTCACCCCCTACCGGGTCGTGGTGGCCTGGGGCTTCGAGCGCTTCAAGGCCGACGAGCTCGAGGTGGTCATCGGCTACCTCGACGACGTCGACGAGGGCACCTCCCTGGTGCTCATCCAGGGGCCTCAGAGCGAGGGTCGGCGCCAGCCCAAGGCCCTCACCGACGCCCTCAAGAGGGCCGGGGCCACCGTGGTCGACGCCAAGAAGCCCTCGGGCAAGGGCCTGCGCGACTGGGTGGAGCACGAACTGTCCATCAGCGATGTGCGCCTCGACCCCGCTGCCCGCTCACTCGTCACCAGCCAGCTCGGCGAGGACGTGTCCCGCCTGCCCGGCGTGCTCGCCGCCCTGACCTCGAGCTTCGGGCCCGGCGCCCGCCTCGGTGTCGACGAGGTGGCTCCCTTCCTGGGCGGGGCCGGCGGTGCCCCGCCGTGGGACCTGACCGACGCCATCGACAAGGGCGACCCCGCCCTGGCCCTCGAGAAGCTGCACCGCATGATGGAGGCCGGAGGGCGCCATCCGCTGGCCATCATGTCCTCGTTGCAGGCCCACGTGTCACGTTGGCTGCGCCTGCACGGCAGTGGGGCCAGCACCGAGAAGGAGGCGGCCGAGGTGCTGGGCATCAAGCCCTTCCCCGCCCGCAAGGCCCTCGACCGCGCCCAGTACATGGGTGGGGCCCGCATCGGTCGGGCCGTCGAGCTGCTGGCCGAGGCCGACCTGCAGCTGCGGGGCGCCATCGCCTGGCCCCCCGAGCAGGTGCTCGACGTCCTCGTCGTGCGCCTGTGCCGCCTGGCCCGCTGACCACCGACCTTCGAGCCAGGTGACCAGGGCGTGGGACCGGTCCCCGGACGCGCAACATGCGCCGCCCAAGGGCGGCGCATGCCTCGGGGACCAGGTCAGGTCAGGTCAGTCGCCGGCCTTGGCGGTGACGGCCTTCATGAGGCGGGACTTGTCCCGGTTGGCCTTGTTCTTGTGGATGACGCCCTTGGCCGCGGCCATGTCGATGCGCTTGATGGCCAGGCGCAGGGACGAGTCCGCGCCGGTGCCGGCTTCGGTCAGGGCGTTCTTGCGACGGGTCTTCAGCTCGGAGCGCACGGCCTTGTTGCGCAGCCGGCGACGCTCGTTCTGCAGGTTCCGCTTGATCTGACTCTTGATGTTGGCCACTGCTCTGGGGCACTCCCGGGAATCGGTTGCTCGCGATGGGGGCGCGACGGGCACACAGCCCGCTCCGCGCAACCGGGCAACTGTAGCCGCCGTTCACGCCCCCGGGGCAACCGCGACCTGCGCCGGGACGCCGCACCCCGGACCGCCTTCCCCATGGTCGGGTCGGGGGAGGTACCGTGAACAGGTCGCCATGGACCTCAGCAGCATCCGCAACATCGCCATCATCGCCCACATCGACCACGGCAAGTCCACCCTCGCCGATCGGCTCCTCGAGCTGACCAACGCCGTGGACCCCCGCGACATGCGGGCCCAGTACCTCGACTCGATGGACCTCGAGCGGGAACGTGGCATCACCATCAAGCTGCAGAGCGTGCTCCTGCGGCACGGGGCCTACACGGTCAACCTCATCGACACGCCGGGCCACGTGGACTTCGGCTACGAGGTGTCGCGCTCGCTCGCCGCCTGCGAGGGCGTGATCCTGCTCGTCGACGCCGCCCAGGGCATCCAGGCCCAGACGCTGGCCAACTGCTACCTGGCGCTCGAGAACGACCTCACCATCGTCCCCTGCCTCAACAAGATCGACCTGCCCGCGGCGGATCCCGAGCGGGCAGCCCAGGAGATCGAGCACGTGTTGGGCCTGGCGGCCGAGGACGTGCTGAAGATCTCGGCCAAGACCGGCGAAGGCGTCAAGGAGCTGCTCGACGCGGTGATCGAGCGGGTGCCCGCGCCCGTGGGCGACGCCAGCGCCCCCCTCCAGGCCCTCATCTTCGACTCGCACTACGACCAGTTCCGGGGCGTGGTCAGCTCCATCCGGGTCATGAACGGCACCCTGCGCAGCGGGGCCCGGATCAAGTTCATGCAGAACGGCTCGGTGCACGACGCCGGTGAGATCGGCAGCCGCCTGCCCATCCCCACCCCGGTCAAGACCCTGACCGCCGGGGAGACCGGCTACCTGATCGCCAACGTCAAGGACGTGGGCCAGGCCCGCTCCGGCGAGACGGTCACCGATGCCGTGCACCCGGCGACCGAGGCCCTGCAGGGCTATCGCGAGCCCAAGCCCATGGTCTACTGCGGCATCTACCCCATGGACGCCGACGACTTCGGCCGCCTGCGGGAGTCGCTCGATCGGCTGCGCCTCAACGACGCCAGCTTCACCTTCGAACCCGAGACCTCGGGCGCCCTGGGCTTCGGCTTCCGCTGCGGCTTCCTGGGCCTGCTGCACATGGAGATCATCCGTGAGCGGCTCGAGCGCGAGTTCAACCTGGCCCTCATCGCCACCGCCCCCTCGGTGGAGTACGAGGTCACCCTGCGAAACGGCACCAAGCTCGACATCTACAACCCCTCCGAGATGCCCCCCGCGGCCGAGGTCGAGTTCATCGCCGAGCCCTACCTGACGGTGACCATCCTCAGCCCCAGCGACTACACCGGCACCCTCATGGAGCTGTGCCAGGGGCGTCGGGGTGAGCTGGGAAAGCTCGAGTACCTGTCGCCCGAGCGCATCGAGCTCGTCTACCAGTTGCCCCTGGCCGAGGTCGTCGTCGACTTCTTCGACCAGCTCAAGAGCCGCACCCAGGGCTACGCCTCGCTCGACTACGACCCCGCCCCCTACCGCCGTTCGGACCTGGTCAAGGTCGACGTGCTCATCGCTGGCGAGCCCGTGGACGCGTTCTCCCTGGTCACGCACAAGGACAAGGCCGTCGAGTACGGCCGGGCCATGGCCGACAAGCTGCGCGAGCTCATCCCCCGCCAGCAGTTCGACATCCCCATCCAGGCTGCCGTGGGTGGCAAGTTCGTGGCCCGCTCGACCATCAAGGCCTACCGCAAGGACGTGACGGCCAAGCTCTACGGTGGTGACATCAGCCGGAAGAAGAAGGTCCTCGAGAAGCAGAAGGAGGGCAAGAAGCGGATGAAGTCGATCGGCCGCGTCGAGGTCCCCCAGGAGGCGTTCATCGCCGCGTTGCGCCTGGACTGAGCCGTGACGCAGGGCTGCGTAGGCCCCGTCGGTATCATCGTGCCCAAGCCGCGAGGACGTCCCTGCTGATGCTCGACGAACGAAAATCCGCCATCCTCCGGGCCATCGTGGAGGAGTACATCCAGACCGCCCAGCCGGTCGGGTCGAACCACGTGGTCGCGGCGACGAACGTCGCGGTGTCCTCCGCGACGATCCGCAACGACATGGTGGCCCTCGCGCGCGACGGCTACCTGCAGCAGCCCCACACCAGCGCCGGTCGGGTGCCCACCGAGAAGGGGTACCGCTTCTTCGTCGACCACCTGGGCCAACCCGGGCTGGCCGAAGGGGCCGACCTCACCGTCCAGTCCTTCTTCGACCGCACCCACCACCGCCTCGAGCAGCTCCTGGCCGACACCAGCCGCCTGCTGGCCAACCTGACCACCTACACCGCCGTCGTCGTGGGGGCCGAGCCCGAAGGGTCCACCGTGCGCTCGGTGCACCTGGTGCCCCTGGGTCCCGGGGTGCTCGTCGAGGTCGTGGTGCTGTCCAACGGCGACGTCGAGAAGCGCGTCGTACCCCATGACCCGGCCATGACCGACGACCAGGTGCGCGACGTCGAGGCCCGCCTCAACGTGGCCCTTGTCGGCTTGGCCCTGGCCCACGTGACCCCGGCCGGCCCCAGCGGCGACGCTCTCGTCGACGACCTGGCAGCCCGGGCCGTGTCCCTCCTCGACGAGCCCGACCCCGAGACCAGCGTGTACGTGGGCGGCGCCGCCCAGATCACCACGGCCTTCAACGCCATCGAGACCGTGCGCGCCGTGCTCTCGGTGCTCGAGGAGCAGTTCGTGGTGGTGACGCTCCTGCGCGACATCCTCGACCGCGGCCTCAACGTCGCCATCGGCACCGAGACCGGCGTCGCCCCCCTGGCCGAGTGTTCCCTGGTGGTGGCGCCCTACCTGGTGGACGGGCGCAAGGCCGGCTCCATCGGCGTGCTCGGCCCCACCCGCATGAACTACCCCCAAGCCCTCGCCGCCGTGGCTGTCGTCAGCAACCGGTTGGGCGACCGTCTCAGCAAAGGGTGACGATGGCCGACCACTACCAGATGCTGGGCGTCGAGCGCGACGCCGGCACCGAGGAGATCAAGAAGGCCTACCGCCGCCTGGCCCGTCAGTACCACCCTGACGTGAACCCCGGTGATGCGTCGGCCGAGGCCCGCTTCCGCGAGATCACCCAGGCCTACGAGGTCCTGTGCGATCCCGAGCGCCGGG
Organism: Acidimicrobiales bacterium; assembly: GCA_038255145.1. Taxonomy (GTDB): domain Bacteria; phylum Actinomycetota; class Acidimicrobiia; order Acidimicrobiales; family CAIXPF01; genus WHTX01. Next base: position 64,040 of record JBBSLP010000016.1, on the reverse strand, counting down.
CCCGCTACGACCGCTACGGCAGTGACGAGGACCAGGGGTTCCAGGGCTTCGGTGGGGGCGGCACCGCCGGCACCGGCGGTCTGGGCGACCTGTTCGACGCCTTCTTCGGCGGGGGCTCCCCCTTCGGCGGGGGCGGCGGCGGTCGGGGCCGACCCATGGGGCCGCCGGCGGGCGCCGACATCGAGACCGTGCTCGACCTCACCTTCGAGGAGGCCGTGTTCGGCGCCCGCAAGGACGTCGACGTGCGCACCGCGGTGGCCTGCGAGGTGTGCGAGGCCACGGGGGCCAAGCCCGGCACCACGGTGGACACCTGCCCCGACTGCAAGGGCGTGGGCCAGGTGCGCCGGGTCCGCCAGTCGATCCTGGGCCAGATGGTGACGACGGGGCCGTGCAACCGCTGCGGGGGCATGGGCCAGGTCATCCCCGATCCGTGCTCGAACTGCCGGGGCGAGGGCCGGGTGCGTGAGGCCCGCACCTTCACCGTCGACGTGCCCGCGGGCGTGGACACGGGCACCACCCTCAAGCTTGGGGGCAAGGGCGAGGTCGGGCCCCGGGGCGGCCGGGCCGGGGACCTCTACACCCACGTGCGCGTGCGCGATCACGCCCGCTTCACCCGCGACGGGCTCGAGCTCCACCATCGTCAGCCCATCTCCGTGGCCCAGGCCGCCCTCGGAACCAAGCTCGCCTACGAGACGCTCGACGGCACCGAAGAGCTGGTCGTCGCCCGGGGCACCCCCACGGGCACGGTGTTGCGCCTGCGGGACAAGGGCGTGCCCGACGTGCACGGTCGGGGGCGCGGCGACCTGCTCGTCGAGCTCGTCGTCGACACCCCCAACGACCTCAACGAGGAGCAGGAGCATCTGCTGCGCCAGTTCGCCGCCCTGCGGGGCGAGGCCGTGGCCGACCCCGACCACGGCCTGTTCTCCAAGATCCGCTCCGCCTTCCGTTGAGGACCAGCCTTCCGTTGAGGACCAGCCTCCTGTCCATGGGCCGGTGAGCGCTGACGACGCGTCGGGGCTGACGCCGCGCTCGGCCGACGCCTTGGCCTTCGTGGCCGACGTGGAGCGCCCCGAGCTGTCGAGCGACGACGACCACCACCTGCGTCGGGTGCTGCGCCTGCGCGACGGCGCCACCGTGGCCGTGTCCGACGGGGACGGTCGCTGGCGGGTGTGCCGGTTGGGCCAGGGTCTCGACCCCGTGGGCGGGGCGGTGCTCGAAGCCGAGGCCCAGCCCCGGCTCACGGTGGCCTTCAGCATCCCCAAGGGGGAGCGGCCCGAGGTGGCCGTGCAGAAGCTGACCGAGCTCGGTGTGGACCGGATCGTCCTGCTGGCGGCCGAGCGGACCATCGTGCGCTGGGAGGGTGCCCGGGCCGGGCGCCACCTCGAACGGTTGGAGCGGGTGGCCCGGGAAGCGGCCATGCAGTGCCGTCGGCCCCGGCTGCCCGAGGTGGCTGGACCGGTGCCGTTCAGGGTGGCGGCGACCTGGACCGGCGCCGCCCGGTGCGACGTCGGCGGGGCGCCGATGTCGCTGGCCCACCCCACCGTGCTGGTGGGCCCGGAGGGGGGTTGGACCGAGACCGAGCGGGAGGCGCTCCTGCCCAGCGTGGCCCTCGCCCCCCACATCCTGCGGGTCGAGACCGCCGCGATCGCCGCCGCCGCCCTGCTCACCGCGCTGAGGTCCCACCTCGTGGAGCTCTGAGCTGCATGCTTCCATAGGAAGAAAGTCCCCAAACCGGGTTCGACACCTGTCGTAATTGGGCACAGGCATTCTCGGCGCTCTTACAGGCTGATCGCACCGTTGCGTCGGTAGAGGGCACGGGTGCCGTTTCTCACGTGGAGCGAGGTGACCGCTCGGCGCGCGAGCCAAGGCGGCCGAGGCTGGGGAACACCACCACGGCGCGTGTGCGAGGCATTGCCATGTGCGGTCACGGCGCTGTGGCCAGGGACGGGACCCGTGCGGCGCGGCCTACGCGGCGACTTGTGGACGTGCTCGACGGGCCTGGTGAGCCCGGTGCACGGTGACGTGGGTACGCAGCGCCTCGCGACGGGGGTGCCGATGGCCCTAGCGGTGTACGTACTGCGGGGTCGAATCGGGCGGCCTGGTCGTCGCCGACGTTGTGGCTGGTCCAGGCTCCCGGAATGTGACGATCTGACCGCGACGAGAGATCAACGCCCTACGTGGTTGAAATAGGCACTCGGTGCGCGTACTCTCACGGGCAGTACACAACTGCACCCTGAATCGGCGATGGCGAGCGTTGGTTCTTCGGAGTCGAAAGCGAACGAGATGCTCAGCGAAAATGATCTGGGTGGCACGGCCATGCCTCCGAGTTACGGCCGCAAGGTTGGCGAGCGACTGCGGGCGATCCGCCGGCAGAAGCGCCTCTCGCTCCAGGAGGTCGAGGCTGCCTCGAGCCAGGAGTTCAAGGCGTCCGTGCTCGGCGCGTACGAACGGGGCGAGCGGGCCATCTCGGTGCCCCGCCTGCAGCGTCTGGCCCGCTTCTACAGCGTGCCGGTCGACCAGCTCCTGCCCAAGGACGAGGGTCCCGAGTTCCAGACCCCGCCCGAAGGCGTTCGGGGCCTGGCCGAGGACGCCACCATCACCATCGACCTGACCCGCCTGGAGCAGATGGAGGGTCCCGAGGCAGAGATGCTCACCCGGTACCTCAGCATGATCCAGGTGCAGCGGCAGGACTTCAACGGTCGGGTGCTGACCATTCGCCGGGATGACATCCGGGCGCTGGCCTGCATCCTGGGCACCGCCGTCGAGGACACCGCTCCCAAGCTGGAGGTGATGGGCCTGCGCGTCGTGCGCTGACCCACCCTCTCGCACCACTCGCCGAGGTGCCGGGCCCCCAGGGGCCCGGCACCTTCCGCGTCCGCAGGGTCGCACATCGTCGTCAGGACGGGCGTTCGGCCCTCGGCTGCGCCCGGCGGACCAGTGCGGCCTCGGCTGCGTCGGCCCAGGGCACGGATTCGCCCCGCCGTCGACGGGCCTCTCTGATGAGCGCGAGGTTGTTGGCCGTGGTCTCGGGCTCCCAGGGCTCCCGCACGAGGGCAAGTGCCCGGATCAGCGTCTGGCGGGCCGCCTGCTCGTCCTTGGCCAGCACCGCGAGCTCGAGGAGCGTGGCCTGGTCCCAGTAGTCGTCCTCTCCGGTCCCGAGTCGGCGCTCGGCGGCATAGGCCACCACGGGGATGAGCTTGGCCAGGCGCGGGTCGGGCGGCTCGCGCACCTCCATCAGGGTGACGGCGTTGATCCCGGGGTAGGCGTCGCGCCAGTCGGCCTCGAACCCCTTGAGGTAGGCGTCGAGCGCCTTCTCCAGGAAACCCGCAGCCAGGAAGGTGTCGTCGTCCTCCGCCATGGCCTCGGCCCATTGGTCCTTGTACACCCGCCCGAGGATCCCGTAGGTCTCGCTGCTGGGACCGCGTTGGCTGATCAGCGCCAGCAGGACCCGCTCGGCCCGGCCACGCTGTCCGAGCCGGTTCAGGGCCAGGCCCAGCTGCTCCTGGACCATCGGCGTGTTGGCCAGGGGGCGGGGCATCCGCTCGCTCAGGTACACCATCTCGTCGTATCCCTTGACGGCCCGGTACGAGAGGTACAGGTCGATGAGGATGGCTGCCTCCACGTCGCGCAGGTCGCCGAGGTCGGCCTCGGCGTTGCGGACGGCGTCGACGCCCTGCTCCCGTGCCTCCGCCAACCGCAGCTTCCATCGCTCGGAGTACCGGACCTGATCCCGGAAGACGTCGGTCTTGAGGTGGGCCACGTCGGGGAAGCCCTCGACCAGCTGGAAGATGGGGCTGTCGACCGAAGCGTCACGAGCGGCGATCAGACGGTCGGTCAGCCGCTTCCTCGTCCCCTCGACGTCGGTGGGCCTGCCCGAGGCGGTGAGGGAGTACGGCAGCCCCCGGTCCAGGTTGACGTCGAAGGGGAGCCGGGTGCCGGTGGCGAACTGCAGGACGGTCGTGTGGGGCCGCACCGCGTGGCGCACCCCGAGCTCGTAGAAGACGTTGGCGTTGGCGAACGTGAGGTCGGCGACGGCGTAGTCGCAGAGGATGAGCCGCTCGAACATGGGCTTGTGCACGATGCCGCCCGTCACCTCCTCGTCGGCCCGTATGGCCTCCAGCCCGGCGTCGCGGATGGCCGGCCCGATGATGGCCTGGTACACCGCATCGAAGTCGATGGTCAGACCGGTGGCGTCGGACTTGCGGCCGAAGGGCATGAGGACGAAGCAGAGCGGATCCATGTTCACTCCTCGGCGGGTCCGGCGATCTGGGTGTCGGACGTCAACTGTCCCCACTGCGACTGCTCCTGGCGCAGCGCGGTCTCGACCCGTTGCACGAGCTCGGTGACGGCGTCCCCGGTCGGCTCGCCATCGCCCAGCCCTGGTGGGGGGTTCCGTCGTGAGGCGGCGTGCACGGCGCGGATGGCGTCGCCGTAGATCTTCGACTGCTGTTCGAAGGCGTAGAGGGCGGTGTAGGCGGCGAGAGCGGTGGCCACGGCGGGCAGGACCGTGGCCAGGGTCGTCCACAGCCCCGTCCAACCGCTGTCGGCTCCGGCCAGCGCTCCGACCGCGGAACTGAAGCCCAACAGCATGGCCGACAGGGCCAGGGCCTGGCCGACGGCGCGATCGAACTGGTCCCGCCGGTCCCGGTAGTACCTCAGCTGGTCCTCGATGCGCTCGCGTTGGTAGAAGGCCAGCAGCTGGGCGTCTCGCTCGGTCACGGCCCGCCCTCGCTCATCTCGATGTCGTCGACCTGCTCGTGCAGCCGGGTCAGCCTCGCCTCCCCGGCGTACGCCCCTGTCCGGGCCATGAACAGGAAGAACTCGCTCTTGATCCGCTCGGCCTTCAGGCGGGCGTCGAGGTACCCCTGCTGCGCCCGTCGGGATCGGACCAGCACGGTCAGACCGGCCAGGGCCCCGGTGAGGATGGCCTGCACCACGGCCACGATCTCGACGCCACCTCCCCTCGCCGCCTGGACGGCACCGAGCACGGTGGCCAGCAGTCCCCCCAGGATCAGCCCCAGGTGCAACCGCCAGAACTGGTTCTGGAGGATCTGCGCCCGATGGTCGAGGCGACGGAACCGGGGCTCGAGCTCCTTCAGCCAGACGTCGAGGTCCGAGGCCAGCATCGGGTACGTGACCAGGTGCTCGGGCTGGACGACGGGCCAGTCGCTCGGCCACCGGGAGTCCACGGGCGGGTACCGGCGGAGCCGGGGCAGCCGGGCGGCCAGGGCGAAGCGCAGAAGTCGTCCCCGTTGCGCCACGTCAGCCCCCTCCCGGCCTCAGGTGGCGGAGATTAGTGGACACCACCTGACCCGACGCGCCCTGCGGCAACGTCGCCAGGGAATCTCACCGTCGAGCTGTGGGTCGACCGGTGCCGACCGCCCCGTGGTCGTCAGGCCGTCGCCGTCAGCTCGTCGAACACGGCGTCGAACTCGTCGGCCTCGAGCCGGGCCTGGATGCGCTCGGGTCCCTGCTCCCTGGCGCCGCGCGCCGCGGCGGAGGCCAGCAGGGATTCGGCCTCGGCCCTGGCCGCGGGGCTCTTGTCCAGGCCGTGCAGGGATCGCAGCACCGTGGCCACGTGCACAGCGCCGCGGCCGTCGAGGCCAGGCTGTGCACCAGGGCGGCCCCATCGTGAGCTCCGGTTCGGAAGGCGCCCGACGCCGGCCCGCCCACACCGGCCACCGCCAGCAGCAGGGACCCTGCCATCTCTCGGGCCGGGCGCGGCGGCGTCATCATCACCGCGGCCCAGGCCAACACGGCCATGTCCAGGACCACGAAGACGACGGTCATGACCCCGCCCCAGGGGCCGCGGCGTACCCGCTGAGGCGGTGGTCGGCGGGGGTGAGGTCGTGCCGGCGGACGTGGAGGAGCACGACGCCGCCGATGGCCACGGCCAAGCCGGCCCGGGCCCACCGGTGCAGGCCGGTCGAGCCCACCTCTCCGACGGGGCCGCCCCTCACGCCGGCTGGTGGTGGTGGTGGAAGGCCCGGGGAACGCAGGTGCCGGGCGGTGAGCAGCAGCCACAGCAGCACGCCGAGCGCCAGCACCCGTTGGCTGCCGCCGGCCGAACCCAGCTGGCGGGCCACCGTTGTGGCCACGGCGGCGGCCGCGGTGACCAGGGCAACGTGGCCGAGGTCCAGCGGAACGGCCACCACCAGCACGATCGTGGCCATGACCGCGTCGGTGGCCCGACGTGGCGGGTGGCCGATGGTGCCGGGGACGGGGTCGGGCAGGCGGTCGAGAATGGGAGCGTCGGACGTCTCGGGGACCACGGGGCACCTCCACGGGGTTCGGTTGACTCGCCACCGTGCGCTGCTCCGCTTCCGCCGAGCTGCGCGGGTCCTGACACCGGGGGCCCGGGTGAGGACAGCGCCCGTGGACCGTGGCCGTCCGCCCGGCTCGTCGGCGCCGAGGGCTAGCGTGCGGCCCCGACGAGGAGGGGCCTCGGCATCACCTGGGAGTGGACATGCACGTCAGCGACCTGTTCGGCATCGAGGGCAAGGTGGCCATCGTCACCGGGGGCAGCCGGGGCATCGGCTACATGATCGCCGAGGGCCTGGTGACGAACGGTGTGCGCACCTACATCACGTCCCGCAAGGCGTCGGACTGCGACGCCGCCGCCGCCGAGCTCTCCAAGTTGGGCGAGTGCACCTCCATCCCCGCCGACCTGGCCTCGGAGGAGGGCCTGGCCTCGTTCGTGGCCGCGTTCACCGAGCGTGAGGACCAGCTCCACATCCTGGTCAACAACGCCGGCGCCGCCTGGGGGGCGCCGCTGGGCGAGTTCCCGCCCGAGGGCTTCGACAAGGTCATGAACATCAACGTCAAGGCGCCGTTCATGTTGACCCAGGCCCTGCTGCCCCAGCTCGAGGCGGCGGCCACCGCCGATGACCCTGGCCGGGTCATCATGATCGGCTCCATCGACGGGGTCATGGTGCCCATCGGCGACAACTTCTCGTACTCGGCGTCCAAGGCCGCCATCCACATGCTCGCCCGCCACCTGGCCCACAACGTGGTCAAGGACAACATCACCGTCAACAGCATCGCCCCGGGGCCGTTCCGCTCCAAGATGATGGGCTACCTGCTCGACGACCCCGACAGCCGGGCCCGCATCGCCCGGGCCGTGCCCCGCAAGCGCATCGGCACGCCCGAGGACGTTGCCGGGACGGTCATCTTCCTGTCCAGCCGGGCCGGCGCCTTCCTCACCGGGGTCACCATCCCCGTCGACGGCGGTCTGTCCACCCACGGCTGATCTGTCGGTGCCCGGGTCAGCACCGTTCTCGGCTGCGACAGGTCATCCACCCACGACGACCCTCGGGCAGGGGGTGGTGGGCGCCGTAGCCTGGGTGGTTCGATGACGACCCGAAGGCCTGTTTGAACCTGCAGCCCACCCCCCGTCCTGACCAGCGAGATCTCTACCGGTGGCAGCTCGACGCGCTCGTGAGCTGGCTGCGTTGCGGCCGCCGCGGCGTGATCGAGGCTGTCACCGGGTCGGGCAAGACCGACGTGGCCATCGCCGCCGCCGCCGATGCCGTGCGTCGGGGCCGGTTCGTGCTGGTGGTCGTGCCGTCCCGGGTGTTGATGGAGCAGTGGCACGGTCGGTTGACGTCGGCCCTGCCCGACGCCGTCATCGGCCGGTTGGGTGACAGCGGCACCGACCGACCGGTGGACTGCGACGTGCTCGTCACCACCCGCCACTCCGCAGCCGCCCACCGGCCGCTGCCCCCCGACGGCCGCGGTGGCCTGCTCATCGCCGACGAGTGCCACGGGCTGGGCGGCGGCATCCTGCGCCGGGCCCTGTTGCCCCAGTACGAGGAGCGCCTGGGCCTGACGGCGACGCTGGAGCGCAGCGACGATGCCGTGACCGACCTGCTCCTGCCCTACTTCGGTGGGATCTGCCACCGCTACGGCTTCGAGGACGCCATCGCCGACGGTGTGTGCGCCCGGCCCCGGGTGGCCTTCGTCGGCGTCGCGCTGTCGGTCGAGGAGCGCGACGAGTACATCGCCACCGAGCAGCAGCTCGTCCAGGCCCGCCACCACCTCCGCCAGGTGCGGGGCATGCCGTTGGACCCCTTCGGCGCCTTCATCGCCGCCGTGGGCCACCTGGCCGACAAGGACGCCGGCGCCGACGGCAAGGCGGCCCGGGACTACCTCGACGCCTTCTCCAAGCGGCGGCGCATCGTGGCCCAGAGCAGCGGCAAGTACGAGCTGCTGGGCCGCTTCGCCCCCGCCATCAGGGCTGCGGACGGCGCCCTGCTGTTCACCGAGACGGTGCGGGCTGCCAACCACGCCATCAACCGGTTGGACCCCCTGGTGTCCATCGAGCTGATCACCGGGTCCACGGCCCGTCGGCACCGTCGCGACATCCTCGAGGACCTGCGCACCCGCAAGCTCGACGTGGTGGCCGCCCCCCGGGTGCTCGACGAGGGCATCGACGTGCCCGACGCCAACCTGGGCATCGTCATGAGCGCCAGCCGGACCCGGCGCCAGATGATCCAGCGCATGGGCCGCATCCTGCGTCGCAAGCGTCCCGGTGTCGGGGCCCGCTTCGTGATCATGTTCGCCCGGGACACCCTCGAGGACCCGTCCATGCGCATGGAGCGCGACGGGTTCCTCGACGAGATCGAGCGCATCTCCGAGGCGGCCGAGCGCTTCGACGGTGACCACTTCGAGGAGCTCGACGCCTTCCTGGCCGAACCTGGACCGGCGGTGGTGCCCGAGCCCGAGCGCCTGGCCGCCTACCAGTTCGCCCTGGCCACGGCGGGGCTGTCGTCCGACGTGCGTGACCTGGGCGGGAACCGGCCCGTGGACGTGGTGATGGACGAGCTCGTCGACCGCCTCGGTGTCGAGGGGGCGTACGGCTATGTGAGCTTCGGGCGGCCCCGGGCGCCGGGGCCCATCCACGAAGCGGTGTGGCGGCTGCTCGAGCCCCGCCTGGCCCGCCCGGCACCCGAGGCCGCGCCTTACCTCGAGCTCGACCTCGAAGAGCTGCCCGACGTGCGCAAGCCCAAGGTCGAGCCCAAGCGCCTGTCCACCGGGCAGGCACCGTTGAAGCTCGTCCACACCGGTTCGACCTGGCAGATGGCGTGCACCGGTTGTGGCGAGGTCACCCCACCCGTCCGGTTCCGCTGGCAGGTCCAGGACCAGACCGTGGCCTGTCGCTGCGCCTGAGCCGCCACTCGTCGGGACTGCGGCGGGTACGCATCATCGGCGCTGACATCCTGTCGTTGTGAGCTGTCGCAACACAGGTGACAGGTATTTGCTCGTACGGCTACGGTCGAAACCCAGGGGATCCACGGACCGCCGGGGGGCGCGTGATGGGGAACAGCACCAAGGTCGGTGACGTGCAGGTGACGCGCGTCGAGGAGTCGTACGGGCCGACGTTCCCGATCGACCTCATGTTGGCGGGGTTCGACGCCAACGCCGCCGAGGCCCACGGGGGGCCGGCTGCGTTCGCCCCCCACTACGACGCGGCCAGCGGCATGGCCTACAGCTCGGTCCACACCTGGTTGGTGCGCACGCCGCGCTCGACGATCCTCATCGACACGTGCTGCGGGAACGACAAGGAGCGGCCCAACATGCCCATGGGCCACCAGCTCGACCTGCCCTTCCTCGACGGCCTGGCCGCCGAGGGCGTGCGACCCGAGGACGTCGACCTCGTGGTGTGCACCCACCTGCACATCGATCACGTGGGCTGGAACACGATGCTCGTGGATGGCGAGTGGGTGCCCACGTTCCCCAACGCCACCTACATCTTCAACCGCACCGACTTCGAGTTCTGGGACCCGGAGAACCCGGCCAACGATGCCCACGTGTTCAACGCCGGGGTGTTCCACGACAGCGTGCGCCCCGTGTTCGACCGCGAACGGGTGCAGCTGTGGGACGACGCCCTCGACCTCGACGAGGTGTTCACCCTGGAGACCGCCCCGGGCCACACGCCGGGGCACGCCATCTGCTGGCTCGAGTCCAAGGGGGAGCGGGCCCTGTTCTCCGGTGACGTGATGCACAGCGCCATCCAGGTGTTCGAACCGACGTTGAACTCGGGCTTCGACGTCAACCCCGACGAGGCCAAGACCTCACGTCGTCGGGTGTTGGATCGCTGCCTGGACAAGGACGCCCTGTTGCTGCCGGCGCACTTCTCGGCTCCCCACGCGTACCGCCTGCGGGACCGGGGCCTTGACATCGCCCCTGTGCCCCTGTCCTGAATCCCTGCGAGGCATCCGGTCCCGAACGGCCACCGGCTCGGCCCGCCGGTAAGAGTGCCTATCATCTAGCGTCAACTCGATTCTTCGCTGTCGCAAAGGCGCGTTGGGCACCATGACCACGGCGCTCGAGTCCCCCTCCTGCTCGTACCGGACCGGGAGGTGATCGGGCCTGGGCCGAGGTCGTCGACGCCCTCACCCGTCGGACGGCCAACGCCGTGTTCCTCGGCCTGCCCGCGCGTTCACCCACGCCTTCCACCGCGCCACCGGCCCGAGACCGGGCGCCTATTTCGCCTCGGCCCGGGTGTCGGGCGGCCACCGGTCGGCCTGACGCTCAGACGCACCTGTCCCAACCATTTGGTTGACATTAGGAGGGCCGACGTCGTACGGTCATCCCAACCAGTTGGTTGAGATCGACGACGGCCCGACAGGAGCACCCCATGCCCACCAGCACCCACCAGACCGAGATCGTCGTCGACCCCGACGTGCCCCTGGTCCGCATGGTCCGTGAGTTCGATGCTCCTGTGGCGAAGGTCTTCCGAGCCCACACCGACCCGGCGTTGTTCACGCAGTGGAACGGCCCTCGGGGTACGGCCATGGCCATCGAGCACTTCGACTGCCGCACGGGTGGGTCCTACCGCTACACCATCGACAGCGGCGGCTTCGTGGCTGGCTTCCGGGGCAGCTTCCACGAGGTGCGCCCCGATGAGCTCATCGTGCAGACGTTCACGTTCGAGGGGATGCCGGACGGCGTCGCCCTGGAGAAGCTGGTGTTCGAGGATCTGGGAGACGGCCGCACGCGGCTGGTGGCCACGTCGCTGGTGGATTCCTTCGCCGATCGCGACGCCTTCGTGGCCAGCGGCATGGAGGGTGGCGTGCGCGAGGGCTACGAGCGCCTCGACGACGTGCTCGCCGCGGGCTGAGGGGCGGTCGTGGCCGCTGCCGACCCGTTGTCCCGGGTGTTCGCCGCCCTGGCCGACCCCACCCGGCGGGACATCCTGGCCAGCCTGGCCGACGGCGACGCCACCGTCGGCCAGCTGGCCCCGCCCCACGCCATGTCGGTGCAGGCGGTGTCCAAGCACCTCAAGGTGCTGGAGGAGGCCGGCCTGGTCAGCCGCACCGGGGAGACCCTGCGCCGTCCCGTGCACCTCGAGGCGGAGGTCTTCGACCTGATGACGAAGTGGATCGAGCGCTACCGCGACCGGGCCGAGCAGCGCTACCGCCGGCTCGACGATGTCCTGGCGTCGATGCCCGACGACGAGCGCCCGGCTGCGGCCGCCGAGGAACGGAGCCCGCCGGCATGAGGGCGCAGCACGGCGAAGTGCGGGCGGATGCCAGCGGCGCCCGGGGTTGCGGTCCTGGTGGAGGGCGGGCGCCGTCGATCATCGTCGGCGTAACCGGGACGAGTTGAGGGAGACCCGACGTGGCAACGGGCGCTCTCTACGTTGCTGACAGGAGGTCAATGGCGGTCGTCACCGGCACGCCGTCTCGCCGCTTCCGCACCGGCGACACGGGAGTTGGACGATGTTCCACATGGGCTGGTTCCTCAACCACGGATGGAGCCTCTACGGCTGGGGCGACCAGTGGTCGGGCAACGCCGGCCGGGAGAGGACGCATCGGTGCTCCCCGACGTCTTCATGGCCGCCCGGCTCTTCCGCACGTTGGACCACCTCACCAATGGTCGGGTGGGCCTGAACCTGGTGACCGGCAGCCCCCACGCCGCCGCCCAGAACTTCGGCCATGACCAGCACTTCGAGCACGACCTGCGCTACGAGATGGCCGACGAGTGGATGCAGTGCGTCACCTCGCTCTGGGACGGCTGGGACCACGATGCCGTCGTCCTCGACGAGGAGCGGGGCTTCTTCGCCGATCCCGACAAGGTCCACTACTCGAACTTCGAGGGGCGCTTCCACAGGTCACGGGGGCCGTTGAACACCGTGCCCAGCCCCCAGCAGCGGCCGGTGATCTGCCAGGCCGGCGGTTCGCCCTCGGGCCGTGACCTGGCCGCCAAGCACGCCGACACCGTGCTGGCGTCATCGGGGTCGAGGGCATGAAGGAGTACCGCGACGACATCTCCGAGCGGGCCCTGAGCTTCGGTCGCAAGCCGAGCGACATCAAGGTGCTGTTCCTCATCAACCCGGTGTTCGGGGATACCGACCGCGACGCCAAGGATCGCCATGAGCGCATGCTGGCCGCCCGCAAGGCCGACATCAGCGAGGCGTTGTCGGGGATGTCCTACGGCAGTGGTTTCGACTTCGCCCGGTACGACCTCGACGGTCCCTATCCCGATCTGATGGGCAAGTCGAACGGGCACCAGTCCATGGTGGCCAACATGACCAAGATGGGCGAAGGCCAGTCGCTGCGCGAGTTGGCGGCCAAGCCCCGGGGCTCGATGGAACTGGTGGGCACGCCCCACACGGTGGCCCGCGGATGGGTGAGGCCATGGAGGAAGCGGGGGGCGACGGGTTCCTGCTGTCCCTGCCCGTGACCCGAATGAACATCACCGAGGTGTGCGACGGCCTCGGTCCCGCGCTGCGGCGCAAGGGCCTGATCCAGTCCGAGTACCCCTACGAGCACTTTCGGGACAACCTGCTGGCCTTCTGAACCCGCGGGGTCGGACAGGTGTATCTGGGGCCGTCGCCGGACGCTCTCATGGGTGTCGCCTGGATGACGGGCGCCCCTTGGAGGAGCAGCGATGACGAGTCCGATGATGGCGGGTGGCGGTGGCGTGCCCGGGAACGAGGACAACCTGGTGTCTGGGGCCCGGCCGCCCCTGACCACGGGGAGCTACCTGGTCGTCTTCAGTGACGAGGTGCACGGCGACGAGGCCGCCATGGCCGACGCCGTGCGTGCGGTCGCCGGGGTGTCCGACCTGTTGAGCACCAGCGAGTTCGGCGCCGAGGGCATCGACCTCGATCGGGCCGCCGCTGCGGGTGGCACCATCTTCCCCGAGCTGGGCATCGCCGTGGTGGCCGCCGATCCCACCCAGGTGGCGGGGATGGTGGGCCTGGCCGCGGCCGACCCCCGCATCGTGGCCGTGGAACCCGAGCACGTCATGTACGCCATCGACGACGACCTCTCGCTGGACTACCTCCGGGGCTACCGGGACGCCACCGCCCACCTCTACGACCAGGCATCGGCCGGGGCGGGGACGGCCGGAGTGGAGGCCGCAGCCCGGTTCGCCGACACCGCCGCGTCCACCTGGGGCCTGCAGGCCACCCGGGTCACCACCTCGAAGTACACCGGGGCCGGGGTGCGCGTCGCCGTGCTCGACACAGGTTTCGACCTGGAGAACCCCGACTTCGCCAACCGCAAGATCGTGACCAGGTCCTTCGTCCCCGGCGAGAACGTCCAGGACGGGCACGGCCACGGCACCCACTGCATCGGCACGTCGTGCGGCGTCGCCGTACCGCCCACCCCGCCGGGCAGCCGGCGCTACGGGGTGGCACCGGCCGCGGAGATCTTCGTCGGCAAGGTGCTGAGCAACGCCGGTTCGGGCACGGACCGCAACATCCTCGCCGCCATCAGCTGGGCCATCTCCAACCGGTGCCAGGTGATCTCCATGTCCCTGGGTGCTGATGTGCGCACGGTTTCCGTCGCCTACGAGACGGTCGGCCGACGGGCGTTGGCCGCAGGCACCCTGATCGTCGCCGCCGCGGGCAACAACGGTCGGCGACGCGAGGGCGACGCCGGCTTCGTGGGGATGCCCGCCAACAGCCCGTCGATCATGGCCGTGGCCGCCATCGACGCCCGGTCGGCCGTGGCCAACTTCTCGGCCCGGTCCAACCCCGTCGCCGGTGGCCAGGTGGACATCGCCGGCCCCGGCGTCAACGTCTACTCGTCGTGGCCCCTGCCGGCCCGCTACAACACCATCTCGGGCACGAGCATGGCCACCCCCCACGTGGCCGGCATCGCCGCCCTGTGGGCCGAGGCCACCGGGCTGCGGGGGGCGGCGCTGTGGTCCCGGCTGCAGCAGAGCGCCAGCCGCCTGCCCCTGCCCTCGGTGGACGTCGGCGCCGGCTTGGCGCAGGCCCCGCAGTAGCCGGGCCCTGGCTAGCGTGCGATCGCCCAGGTGCCCTGGGGGCACGCCGAGGACGATCGGGGGGTCAGCGTGGCTGACAACGTCATCGTGACCGCAGCCGACGATCAGCTGGCCGACATCGAGGGCCTGGCCGAGCGCCTGCGCTCGGCGGGGATGGACGTCGACCAGGTCCTGTCCGTCGGTGTGATCACCGGGTCGGTCCCCGCCTCGCGGCGGGCGTCGCTGGCCGCGGTCCACGGGGTCGACGCCGTGGAGGACGACGGCGCCATCTCGATCCCGCCCCCGGACTCCGACATCCAGTAGCGGCAGATCCCGCCGGGCGTCGATCCCGGGGCCGGTGGAGAGATCCGCCGGTCCCGGGACGACGTACGTCAGGCCCCGGCCGTCACGCGCCCTCGAAGGCGAAGGCCGCCTTGTACAGGGACATCTCGTCGAAGCGACGGCCGATGAGCTGGAGGCCGACGGGCAGGTCATCGGCCCCGGTGCCCGCAGGCACGGTGAGGCCGGGGTGGCCGGTCAGGTCGAGCGCACAGGTGTTGAGCACGGCGCTGATGGTCTCCATGAACCGACTGAGCATGGCCTCTTCGGTGACGCGCCCGTTGAACAGCTCGTTGGCCACCGTCGGTGTGGTCGGGGTGATGAGCACGTCGCAGGCCGACAGCTGCTCGTCGACCTGTCGGCGCAGCTCGAGGCGCAGGTTCTGGGCCTTGCCGTAGTACTGGTTCAGGTACTCGTCGCGCATGTAGGCGGCGTTGATGAGGATGGCCTTGATGAACATGGGCAGGTCGTCGGCGCCCAGGCGCTCCTGGGCGGCGGTGACGGCCATGGTGGCCAGGTCGATGCGGCCCATGTGGCCGTAGCCCTGGCCGTAGGAGTGGTGCATCTGGGCCAGGCCCACGTTGAGGACGGTGCCCTCGATGCTCCAGGCGTCGGCCCACAGGGGGATGGACACCTCTTCGATGGTGGCACCCAGGGCGGTGAGGGTCTTGACCGAGGCCTCGAACGCCTCGAGCACGTCGTCGGTGCAGCCGATGGGGGCCAGGGCCTCCTCGACGATGCCGATCTTCATGCCCTCGATGCCGGCGCCGGCCGTCGACGCGTAGGGCTGGGAGGTGAGGTCGCCCCGCACCCACTGCGGATCACGCCAGTCGGGACCGGCCATGACCTCGAGCATGAGGGCGTTGTCGAGCACGGTGCGGGTCATGGGACCGATGTGGTCGATGGTGTGGTCCATGTAGCTCATGCCGTAGGAGGGCACGAGGCCATGGGTGGCCTTGATGCCCACCAGGCCGCACCACGCCGCGGGGATGCGCACCGAGCCGGCCTCGTCCGCGCCCAGGGCCAGGTCGGCCAGGCCGGCGGCCACCGCCGCGGCGGACCCGCTGGACGAGCCCCCGGTGGCGAAGCGGGGGTTGACCGGGTTGCGGGCCGCGCCGTAGAAGGAGGCTTCGCCGAGGCCGGCGGCTAGGTCCTCGAGGTTGGTCTTGCCGATGATGGTGCAGCCCGCGTCGAGCAGGCGCTCGACCACGGTGGCGTCCTCGGTGGGGGTGAGGACGGGGACGCGGCGGCCGCCGTTGGTCATGGGGATGCCGGCCACGGCGATGGAGTCCTTGACGGCCAGGGTCTTGCCGGCCAGCTTGCCGTCGGCGGCGCCCTTGACGGTGCAGAAGCGGATGAAGGCGTTGTAGGGGTCCTCGCCGTGGCGGGGGGAGTGACCGGGGTCGCGGTCGGTGTACCTGAGGGGGACGTAGGGCTCGTCGAGGTCGTCGAGGCGGTTGGCGCCGTCGACCATGCCGCTGACCATGGCGGTGATGAGGGCCAGGGCCTCGGGGGTGGGGTGCAGGTGCAGGCCCTTGGCGTACTCGGCCACCTGGTCGGCGGTGGGCGGGCGCAGGTGACCGACAGCGCGTGCTTCGAACATGGGTGCTCCAGACGAGGTGGATGCCCAGATCCGCGGGGGATCCGGGGGAGCCCGGCAGCGGCTCCCGATCCACCAGCACACCCGGCGTCGTGTTTCCGATCCGGGGCCTGTGATGACGGTCCGGTTACGCCAGCGGTCACCGGCTGGCGGGCGGTCTGACCAGGTCCTCTGGCGGTCGGTGAGGTCATCCCGCCACGGGTGACGACCTGGCCGGTCACCGGGTGGCGACGAGCATGGGCGGGACAGCCGCCAGGTGATCGCCGTTCTGTGGCACCCAAGGGCTAGCGCGGCTCGGACGACCAGGCTGGGGACGGTCGGCTACCTTGCCGAGCAGCCCCGCCCCTGCCTGGCCTGGACCCTGCATGGTGGATTGGGGGCCGCGGGTCGTCGGGGCTGTGGTGGCCCCGGCGGCCCGTGTCCAGGCGCCGACGAGCACGTCAGGCGTTCCTGGTATCACCGGCAGCACGGGACAGCTCTCTCCAGCGCACGACAGGAGGGGGTGCCATGTCGACGGAGGCGCAGCCGGGGGATCACGACCACCGCATGCCAGTAGGAGCCGAGGCCGGGGTGACGGAGAAGAACGAGGAGGCGACGGCGCCGCGCCAGTGGATCTACCGGAACCTGACGCCGTTCCGCATCCACGCCTGCTTCGGGGAGGGTGGAACCCTCCTCCCCCGTGAGCGGGCGACCGACGCGCCCGACGCGACCGGCGCGACCGGCGCGGAGACGGACCACGTGTTCTCGGTGCCGGCCCTGGGCGAGGTGACCCTGCCGGCCGAGGACGCCAGCCGGCTGGACACGGTCAACATGCGTCGCCTGGGCCAGATAGAGGTCCGTCCCGCTCCGAGCGAGTACTGGACGAACCTGCCCCGGGCCATCGTCATCTTCGGTTGGCTGGTGGTCGGCCTCACGTTCGGCGCGTGGGCGCTCTTCTTCGGTGGTGCCAGCGGGGTTCCCTGGTCGTGGGCCGTGGCCGCCGTCGTCGCGGTTCCCGTGGCCGCCCTCGTCGTCGCCACCGTGCGCGAGGTGCGCCTGTACCGACGGTTCAACCTCTACCGCGCCGACCGCGACGACGGCCGGGTCTCGTTCGAGGGGGTGTCGCGTGGCAATCGGATCTGCGGCTTCGTCGATGCCATGCCCCGTCATGCCGCCGAGGTGGTCGTGCTCGGCTGCGCCGTGGCGGTGAGCGTGGTCGGTCTGGGGTTGGCCATCGAGCTCACGACCCAGCTCAAGGACCTGCTGCCCATCGACTACGCCAGGCTCTTCCAACTCCACAACCCGTTCGAGGGGCTGACGGATGCCGCCCGTGACAGCCGGGCCTTCTGGCAGCTGCTCGTCGGCCACATCGCCCAGTGGGTGTTCGTGTCGGTGGCCGCGCTGGCGCCGGGGGCCATGTACTTCCAGTTCGACCGCCAGCGGCTGGCCTCGGTGCAGCGGCGGTGGATCCGGGAGGTCTTCCGGCTCGATCCCACGGTGCGGACGGTGCGGGACATCGAGGCGAAGTACGACGCCCAGATCGAGTCCTCGTTCGGAGACCTGGGGCCCGATTCCGGTGCTCGCCTCCGCAGCGGACGACGGTCCCCGGTCGTCGTGGCCACCGTCCTGCTGGTGGTGGGCTGGTTCCTCATCATCGCCACCACCCGGGTCCCCGAGCTCGTGCCTGCTGCCGGGGCATCCGAGCGGTGGGTGTGGTCGTCGTCGCCCTCGAACGTCTTCCCGGTGTCGGCGTTCTTCCGCCCCCAGCTCACCCTGGTGGGCTACGCCTTCCTCGGCTCGTACGTCTTCACGCTCTACCACGTCATGCGCGGCTACCAGCGTCGAGACCTGCACCCCAAGACGTACAACACGGTGGTGATCAGGATCCTCTCCGCCTACGCGCTGGCCCTCGTCGTGGGCGTGGTCTACAAGGGTCGGGGCGCCGAGGTCCTGCTGTTCTTCGTGGGCTTCACCCCCCAGACGGCGCTCGTGTGGCTGAGGGAGAAGCTGTCCGAGGACCGCGGCCCGGCCAAGGCCGTACCCCTGCACGAGCCGGCGCCGCTGACCGATCTCGAGGGCATCGACCTCTACGATCGGGCCCGGCTGGCGGAAGAGGGCATCAACAACGTGGAAGGCCTGGCCCACGCCGACATCGTCGACCTGATGAGCAGCACCCGCATATCCGCTCCTCAGCTCGTCGACTGGACCGATCAGGCCATCCTCTACCTCCACGTCGGCGGCGACGCCGAGGCCAGGAAGCGGCGAGAGGCCCGCAGGAAGACGTCTCGTAAGGGCCCCGCCCCGGCGTCGGTGGGTGCTGGCGCCGCCTGCCCCAGCGTGATGCGCAACCTGGGCCACCTCCGGTCCTTCGGCATCCGCACGGCCAGTGATCTCGTGCAGGCGTACGACGAGGCGCTGCGGCGGGGGAGGGACAAGGCCGTGTTGCTGGGGGAGCGGTGCACGGAGCAGGTCGTGGCCCACCACCAGGCGGCCGAGGTGGGCCTCCTCCGTGCCGCGCTCGACCTCCCCGATGCCCCGACCGGCGGGTCGGTGCCGGCCATCCAGACGATCATCGACACGTTGACCGACGAGGAGTGGTTCAAGCAGATCTGCAACTGGCGACGTTCGGAGTTCGGGGGGCCCGACGCCTGGTACCACTACCTGGACGGGCACGACTGGACGCTCACGCACGTCGAACCCCCGCGACGGGTCAACGAGGCCATGAGCCCCTTCGTCAGCGTCCCGGTGGTCGTCGACCTGACGGACAAGAGCTCACCCCCGAAGGTGACCCCCTCGGCGCCGCGAGGGTCGCGCCGTCCCAGTGCCAGGCCGACGGGAACCTGAGCGGGCGGGCGGCCGGAGAGCCGACGTCATGTATCAGACAGCTGGCCGAGGCACTCCTACGGAGACGGAGGTGATGCCATGACGCAACCGGCCGACGACGGCACCTGGGGTGTGGCCCGGGTGCGCCACCTCCTGCGACTGGAGGAAGGGGCGGACGCGGACGCGTTCGAGCGCAAGATGCTGGGAGAGGTGTTCCTGCGATCCGACACCCAGGACGCCGACCACGCCGGTGACCCGGCCCTGGCCGACCACCACCTGCTCCTGGGGGAATCGGACTTCGGGTCCGACTACGTGTGGGAGGTGACCATGGCCTACGTCATGCACCACACGGCCACGCCCACCTGGCTGGGCAACCGGGTGGCGAAGAGCTTCAAGGACGTCAGCGTCGAGATCGGCGCCTTCGCCCAACTGGTCGACACCGAGGTGCACGTCGACGTCCGCCGCTGGCGCCGGCGCCGGGGGCTCGACAGCGACGCCAGCGTCGGCCGATGACAGGCGGACCCAGCATGGGGCCGCTGGCAACCGCAGGGGTGATGTCGGTCGGCTGGCCGGGGGAGCGTCGATGAAGGTGTACCTGTCCTCTACGTACAGCGATCTACGGGAGCACCGAGCGGCGGTCGACCGGACGCTGAGGCGCATGGGCCACGACGTGATCGGCATGGAGCAGTACGTGGCCGAGGGGGCCCGGCCCCTCGCCCGATGCCTCGACGACGTGCGTGGCTGCGACGCCTACGTCGTGATGGTGGCCTGGCGCTACGGCTACGTGCCCGACGGCCAGTCGAGTCCCGGCGGCTTCTCGATGACAGAGCTCGAGTACCGCTGCGCCGCTGAGAGCAAGAAGTCCGTGCTCGCCTTCCTGCTCGACCCCGAGGCGCCGTGGCCGGCGAGCCAGGTGGACGCCCTGGGACCCGAGCACAACGCGGCGCTGAGCCTGGCCCGCTTCCGAGCCGAGCTCGGCGCTCAGCGCCTCGTCGGCATCTTCCGATCACCAGACGACCTGGCCAGCCAGGTGGCGGCGGCGGTGGCCGTCCGCAGTGTGAGCGGGCAGATCCTCCAGCGGGTGCTCGACGAGACCGCCGAGACTGCGGCGATGGCGAGCTTCGCCAGCGGCGCCGCCCTGGTAGACACGACGGTGCAGGACATCAAGGCCCAGGTGGCGGGCCTGGGCGACCAACGATCGCTGTTCATCGACCTGGGGGACGGGCGGCGTTGGTGGGCCACCCGCCTGCTGTTGCTCGCCAACCTCCTGGTGACGTTGACCGGTGTCCGCCGGCTCGTGTTCCGCCAGGACGCGGCGGCTCCGTCGAGCGGGCTGGTCGGCACCGCCAGCCCGACGGCCGTCGTCGAAGGCCTGACCGCGACCTTTCCCGAGCTCGCCGGCTTCCTCACGAGCGTGCGCAGCGACCTGGGTGCCACGCGCGACGTCGACCGGGAGATCGACCGCCAACTCGGTTGGTGGGCCAACTTCGTGGCCAGCAACTACGGCGGCCGCGAGGGCGCCCACGCCATCGGCGTCCGGCCCCTCCTGCTCAGGGATTGGCTCGGCGAGCGATTGGTGACCGGGAGCGTGCGCTGCGAGGCGGACGAGCTCACCATGCTGCAGGTCGAGCAGATCGTGCAGTCGTTCGTCCCCTACGTCCCCCTCGAGGCCGTGGGGCCCGAAGGGACGGTCATCCGGCTGGTCGACCGCGACGCCTTCGCGCTGGGGCTGGCCCGCGAGTGGGTGCGGGCCGGCCTGCCCCGCACGCCGGTTCGCTGAGCCCGGGTGGCTTGGCCTGCGGGGCGACCGATGTTCACCTCGCCGGGAGGGTGATGACCTGGCCGATGAAGATGAGGTCGGGGCAGCCGGGGTCGACGAGCGCCTCGTGGTTGGCGGCGATGACCTCGAGCCAGTAGGCGCTGATCTCGTCCTGGGTGGGCGCGGACCCTTCGGTGGTGATGGTCCGCTCCGCGATGGACCACAGGTGGTCGCCGGCCGCGACGGTCCACGTTCCCCCCGCTGTCGGCGCCGCCGCCGCCACCGGTGCGGGCGCGGTGGTGGTGTCGGGCCCACCCGCTGGCGGTGCGGTCATGGTTGCGGTGCTCGGTGGGTCAGCAACGGCGACCGGCCCACCGGCGGTCATCGTCGCCGTACCGCTGGGCTCGGTTCCCGACGCGACCACTTCACGGTCGACGGGGGGCGCGGTGATGGTGGCGGTCCCCATCGAGAACGGCGGGGGCTCCAGAGGTGGTGAGACGTTGGCCGACATGGTCGCTGTGCCGGCCGGTACCGGCTCAGCGGCCATGGCCAGCATCGTGGCCGTGCTCCCGTATCGGGGGGCGGCCGACATCGTCGCCTCGCTGGCCGGCGCCGCCACCTGGACCTGGGCTGATGCCGATGCCAGGTGGACGACGGTGGGTACGGCGGCCAGGCCCAGGGCCGACGCCGTGAAGCCGATACCCACGGCCCCGTCCAACAGGCGGCGGACGAGGCCCAGGCTGGCCCGGTCGGTGGCCTGGATCCACGAGTCGCGACCGATCAACCGGCAGGTCAGGCCCATGGCGGTGATGACCAACAGGTACACCACGGCGGCCAGGGCCAGCAGTCGCAGTGACGTGAAGGTCACGTCGATGGGGGAGCGGGCTTCGGCCCACCCCGCCCAGGTGCCGGGTCGGTTCCAGGGAGGCGCGGCCAGGCGGGCACCGCCGGCGCCGAGCAGCCACCACGCCACCGCGCCCAGGGCCAGCGACCAACTCAGCAGGGGGGCGAGGCGCATGCGCCGCGTCCCGGGTTCGGCGTTCATCCCAGGTCCGCCAGGTCTACAGCAAGCGGCAACCCGTCGGGTTGTCGCACCGACAGGCCGCAGGCGGCGGGGTCGGTCACCAGGGCCAGGGCGCCGGGCACGGCATGGGCGGTGACGGTCACCGGCTGACCGGGAGGCGCCCAGGTGGCGAAGGCGAACAGCTCGGCCGTCGACGGACGTAGCAGGGCCACCTCGAGCCGGCCGTCGCAGTCGATGTCGGCCACCGCCAGCTCATCACCGTCCTGGCCCACGTCCCAGCTCAGCCCACCCAGCGACACCCGTCGGCCCGCCAGGCTGATCAGATCGGCGCATCCGACGCCCACACCGTCGCGGGCGGCGGACTCGTAGCTGTCGGGGCACGACGTGGGCGTCGGCGCATCCGGCGAGGTGGCCGACGTGTCGGCTGCGGGTTCGGCGGCGGGGTCAGCAGGTGCCACGGTCACGTCGGCAGCAGGTTCGATCGTGGTGGCGGCGCCGTCGGCGGGCGTCGCCACAGCTGTCGCCGACGGCGCTGCGGCGGCGCGGGGGCCGGACGAGGCGCTGAAGCCGACGATGGCCGCCGCGGTCGTAGCTCCGGCGACGACGGTGGTCGCCACGAGCACGCCGATGCGTCGACCCCTGCCCCTACCACCCGTCGTCCCGACGTCGCTGCCGGGCCCGGGGCCGAAGGACCGGGTCGGTGGGTCGAGGGGATCGACCGGGGCCTCGCCACCGTCGGGCGCGGGCACCAACGTGGCCCGTCCCCGGCTGAGGCCGGCCAGGGTGACGGCCAGCTGAGCTGCCGTCGGCCGCAGTGAGGCGTCTGCCGCGGTGGCCGCTGCGGCCGCGCTCAGCAGCCGACGTCGGCCCAGGGCCGTGCGCCAGCCCGAGCCCCGGCTGGCCAGGTCGGCGAGCAGGGCACCCAGGGCGGCCACGTCCTCGGCCGGGGCAAAGGGTGCATCGTCGTCCCCGGCCGGCAGGTGTCCGGCCCACACCGACGGGTCGGCGCCGGCCCGGCCCAGGCTGCACAGCACGGGCTGGCCCTGGGCGCCGATGAGCACGTGGTCGGCCTGGACGGCGCCATGGCTCAGGCCCCGGCGGTGCAGGTCGGCCAGGGTGGTGGCCACGCCGGCACCGAGGGCGGCGAGCGTGGCCGGTGAGCCTCCCCCCAGGGTCAGGGCCGAGCGGGTGCCGACGTGGCGCGTCCGCAGCTCGACCACGGCGCCGTCGTCGTGGTGGTCGATGAGCTCGACCAGTCCGGGGATGCCGGCGGCGTGGAGCACGGCCGCCTCCCGGCGTAGCCGGACCTCGTCGTCGGGCTCGGTGGCGGACTTCAGGTTGACCAGGCCGTGGAGGGCGTGGTCGTCGACGATGTTGTGCATGGCAGCTCCTCTCGGCGGTGCAGCGGTGACGAGGCAACGCTAGCGTCGATAGCAATGGAAAGGGTCAGAAAGTATCGAAAGTTGCCCACCCGCCACCGCGGACGGCCGTAGAGATGCGGTCGCTGCCGGGCACCCCGTGGGCGAACAGCCAGGGCACGTCGGTCTCCAAGGTGACCTCCACCCGGCTCCCCTCGGGCGCCACCACCAGGGCCACGACGGCCCGCACCCGGCCGGTCAGGCCCTGGTCGGCCAGGGATCGGGCCACCGCGGCCTCGGCCCGGGGCTGGGACCAGACGAGTTGGCCACCGGTTCGGTAGGCATCAGGGTCGAGGGACTGGCCGGCCACGTCGCTGGCCGCCGAGGCGGCCACGTCCACCAGCTCGCGCCGGGCCATGTACAGCCGGGACACGTCGAAGGCCACCGCGGCCAGGACCATGAGGATGAGGAAACCCGCCGGCACCAACAGCAGTGCCGTGCCCCGCTCACCCCGACCTCGTCGCCAGCCGTCGCGCTGTCGCCTCGGCGACCGGCTCGCTCGTCGTCCCTGGTCACGCGCCACAGCCGGCTCCCGTCAGCCCGTCACGATGGGGATCGACGACTTCGCTGGCCGAGGCGTGGATCCCGAAGGTGCCGACGGGGCCGAGGATGAACGCCCGCACCTGGTAGTCCACGTCGGCCACGATGCGGGTACAACGCCCGAAGCTCTGGCCGCCGTCGTCCCAGCCGACGGTCACGGCGTCGGGATCCACCCCGTAGGCCTGGGCCGACCGGCGGGCCGCCTCCTGGCCCGCAGCGGTGGCAGAGACGCCGTCGTCGGCTTCGACGTAGGCCCGCACGGCCTGGCGGGCCGCGGCCGCGGCCATGAGGTGACCGTCGATCACCGCCCACAGGTTGGCCACCAGCAGCAGCCCGCCGACGAAGACGAGCACGCCCAGGGGCAGCATCTCGATGCCGCCGATGGCACCACGTTCACCCCTCGCCCGGGTGCGGGCCTGCCAACGCCCGCTCACGTCGTCCTCGTACGGGTCTCGAGACGGGCGGTGGCCGTGCGGTTGATGGTGGGGGTGCCGAAGCTCCCCACCAGCCGGGGTCGGGGAGCGGCCACCTCGACGGAGATGGACGCTCCCTCGCACGTGGCCGTGGCCGAGATGGCCGGACCGAGCAGAGCATGGGCCCGGGCCACCGCCGTGGCCACGGCGGTGGCGTCGCACAGGTGGTCGCCGGGTCCGTGGGCCTGGGCCGCGGCCTGGGCCGAGTCGGCGGCGGCGGAGGCCACCAGGGTGGTGCGGTGCAGGGTCAGCAGCACCTGGGCGGCCACGAGGAGGAAGCCGCAGAAGATGACCACCCCGAAGGTGGCCGAGAGCAGGCCGCTCCCGGCCTCGGCGCCCTGACGGCGGGGGTTCGGTGGTGCGCTCAGCACGAGGACGTGCCGTTGGCACCGATCTGCTGGACGCAGTCGACGGCCCGGGTCTGGGTGGTGTCGAGCACCACCCGGAAGGCGGCGAAGGCACCGACACCGAGGAAGGCCACGATGAGCACGGCGATGGCCGTGGAGATGACCCCTTCGGCCCGCTCCTCCCGGCGCAGGGCGGACAGCGCCCGGCGCAGCCGGCCGGCGGTGGACCCGACAACGGTGGACCCGGTGGCGGTGGACTCGACGACGGTGGACGCGGTGGTGACGACGGTGGTGTTCATGGTGGGCTCCTGCCGGGGGGAGCGATCGTTGGAGAAGGGGGTTGTGGTGAAGGGGGTTGTGGAGAAGGGGGAGGGCGCAGCCATGGCGGTCAGATGGCTGACCAGTTGCGCATGGCGGCCAGGAAGGGGATGGCCATGAGCAGCACGCCGGGGATGAGGGTGGCCACGGTGACGGGCACCCAGACCATCTGGGAGCGGCGTTCGAGCAGCTCGACGGTGCGGCGCTGGGCATCGGCCCGCATGGTGCGGGCCTCGTCGCTGATGAGGCGGCCGGCATCGCCGGTCTCGCCGTTGAGGGCGAGCACGGTGACCAGGCGCCCCAGCTCGGGGACCTCGGCGATCGACGCCCACTCCCGCAGGGCCTCGAGCTCGGACAGGCCCTGGCGGACCCGGTTGCCGACGACGTGGAGGTCCTCGGAGCACACACCGTTGCCCCGACGGCCCACCCGGCCCAGGGCCGAGCCCAGGGAGAACCCGGCGCCCAGGAGCATGCCGATCTGTTCGGCCACGACCGGTAGCTCGGCCCGCAGGCGGTCCTGACGGCGTCGGGAGGCGCCCACCACCCGTTGCTCGATGACGAGGAACGTGAGCACGGCACCGGCCACGGCCGCGCCCAGGCACAACAGCGTGCCCAGCCCGGCCAGCACGCCCAGTGCCAGCCCGGCTGCGGCGCCGGCGCCGGATCGGGCGGCCTGACGGAGGCGGAAGGCGGTGGGGTCGAGGGGAGAACCGGCCCGGCGCAGGCGCAGGGACAGGTCGTCGTCCACGCCCAGGGCCCGGCTCAGGGTGGTGCCCACGCTGAAGACGATGGGGCCGAGGACGTCACGCATGGACGCCACCGACAGCACCCCGGAGCGGCCGTCGGCCGACAGGCCGCGGCCCAGGTGGGGGCGGAGGCGGGCGGTCAGGCGGGGGCGGCGCAGGGCCCGCACCTCGGCCAGCACCAGGGTGGCGCCCAGCCACAGGACCAGGGCGGCCAGGATCACGGCCCGGTTCATGCCGCCACCTCGTCGAAGGCGACGCGGCCGCTTCGGGACCTGATCGACGCATCGGCCGATGAGGCCTCGAAGATGCGGTGGTTGGTGGGGAGGCGCAGGTAGCGGCCGGCCCAGAACCAACAGCCGGCCACCATGGTCAGGGCGAGCACGACCCCGGCCTGGCCCATCCCGCTGCTGTACGCCTCGTGGCCTTCGCCGATGAGGGACCCGGCCACGGCCATGCCTGCGGGGACCACGAGGACGAAGCGGCGGGCCAGGCGCACCCCGCTCTGGCGGGCCCGGGCCTCCTTGCGGGCCTCGGCGTCGGCGTGGCGGTCCTCGGCCAGGGCCTGGAGGCGGGAGCCGAGGTCGGTGCCCCCCACCTCGTGGGCCACGAGCAGGGTCTCGCAGGTGGCGTCGGCGGTGGCGTCGGCCATCCGTTCCTTGAGCACGTCGAGGGTGCGGGCGAAGTCGACCGACAGCAGCCACTCGCGCTGGGCGGCGGCGAAGGCCGGCTGCAGCTCGACCGGGGCCCGGTCGCCGATGTCGCACAGGGCCTGGGGTAGGGAGCGGCCCAGGGTGGTGGCCCGTAGGCGCACCTCTTCGATGAGGCGGGGCCACGCCTGCTGCGCCACCTCGAGGCGGGCGGCGCGACGGGCCCGGTACAGCTGCACCGGGGACGTCGCCGCGGCCAGCCCGACGATGAGGGCGGGGATGATGCCGCCGAACAGGGCGTAGGTGGCACCGGCGCCGGCCAGGAAGAGCACGGCCATGACCGCGCCGAACTCGACGGGGCGGACCTCGACCAGTCCGGCCTGGACCAGCCACCGGCGCATGGAGCGCCGGTTCTGCTCGCGCCGCTCCGTACGGCGACGGCGGTCGGGGCCGAGTCCGGGGACGACGGCGGTGACCAGGAGGTAGGTGCCCATGGCCGCGACCAGGGCGACGAGCGCCGGGCTCATGACGCCACCCGCAGGTCGGTGGTGGCGGCGGGGTCGAGCAGGAGGCGCACGTCGAAGCCGGCCTGGCGCAACTGGCGCTCGGCCCGGGTGGGGACCAGGCCACTCCACACCAGGGGGCCGCCCATGACGTCGCGGCTGAACAGCTCGGTGGCGGTGAACTGGGTGGCGTCGGCCCCGCCGGCCAGGTCCTCGACGGCGATGATCTCGCTGACCACGGGCCCGTCGGGGCCGCGTCGGCAGTGCACGACCAGGTCGATGGACTCGGACACCAGGGTGTTGAGGGCGGAGAGGGGCAGCTCGGCGCCGACGTCGGCCAGCTGGCAGATGAAGCGCAGGCGGGTGAGGGCCTGGCGGGCCGAGCCGGCGTGGATGGTGGTGAAGCCCTTGACGCCCGAGGACAGGGTGAGCAGGAGGGGGAGGGCCTCACGGTCACGGACCTCGCCGACGATGGCCACGTCGGGGGCCATGCGCAGGAAGCCGGCCACCAGGCGACGCAGGTCGATCTCGCCCCGCTCGCCCCGCCCGGGACGGGTCTGCATGCTGGCCACGTTGGCCACGGGCACGTCGGCCTCGAAGACCTCCTCAGCCGTCACCACCCGCAGCGAGGGGTCGAGCTCGGCGCAGCAGCACGACATGAGCGTGGTCTTGCCCGAGCCGGGAGGGCCGGCGAAGACGATGGAGAGGCGGGCGCCCACGCACGCAGCCAGGAACCCGGCCACCTGGGCGCTGAGCGTGCCCCGGTCGACGAGCTCGTCCAGGGAGGAGAGCCGCACGCCACTGAACTTGCGGATGTTGATGAGGAGGTGCCCGCCCCGGCCCAGGTCGCCGTGCACGATGTGCAGTCGGGAGCCGTCCTTGAGCTGGGCGTCCTGCAGTCCCTCGGAGGGGTCGAGCTTGCGGTGGGCGACGGCGTTGTCGTCGAGCAGCTTGGTCAGGGTGCGGGTGACGTGGTCGTCGTCGTGGAAGGGCTCGTCGTGGTAGCCCGACGGGCCCTCGTGGCGCTTGACGAAGATGGCGTCGGGGGCGTTGACCATGATCTCCCACACGTCGTCGTCGGCCAGCAGGGTCTCGAGGGGCCCGTAGCCGGCCAGGTTGCGGAAGGCCCGTTCGGCCAGGCCCTCGGGGTCGCTGAGGTCCTCGGTGCGCAGGCCGCGCTTGTGGTCGAGGCGCCAGCGTTCGATCTCCTGGCGGATGAGGTGGCGCAGGGCGTCCGCCGCCGCTGGGGAGGCCATGTCGAGGGTGGCCGACGCGGCCCGGGCCTGGACGTCGTGCTCGATCTGGCTGAGGGCGGAGCCGGCGGTGGTGGGGGAGTCCATGGGGTGGGGGTGTCCTGGCGAGCTGGGCGTGGGGGCGGGGGCGGGGCGTGCAGGAAGGGGGCCTTGGGCCGGGCGGTGCTGGGTCAGCTGGCGGCGCGGTCGGGGGTGAGCTCGCCGAGGCTGCCGGGGCGGATGGGTTGGCCCTGGTCGGCGGCTGGGCGTCCGAGGTGGCCGGTGATGGTGGCGATGGCGCAGGTCAGGGGCTTGGCCACCCCGGCGGGCAGGCGGGAGACGTCGCGCAGGGCGCCCTCGATGCGGCGCTGGTAGGTCACGAACAGGGGACTGGCCAGCTCGATGCCCAGGGCGTCGGAGCCCAGGCGCGTGGTGGCGGCGGCAAGCTCGGCTCGGGCCCGGGGGGACCGGGGGGCGTCGTTGAGGACGGGGATGATGCGGGGGGCGTCGATGCCGAAGGCGACGAGCTCGTCGACGGTGCGCATGAGGCTGTGCACCCCCTTGGCCCCGGCGTGGCCCACCACGACGACGGCGTCAGCCCGGGCCAGCGCCGTGCGGGCCAGCAGGTTGCGGTCCTCGGTCTCCATCACCCCGGTCTCGGCTTCGCCCTCCACGTCGGCGTCGACATCGGCCACCACATGGCGGAAGGCGCGGCACAGCCCCTCGACGGCGGCCTCGGTGGCCCGGGGGCGCAGAGCGGCCCAGTCCCGGGGCCGGCGCAGGCCCAGCAAGAGCTGGTAGCCCCGGGCGGGCACGGTGAAGGTCATGCCCCGCACGGTGGCCGGTGCGGGGGCGGCGGCCCGATGGGCCTCCACCAGCTCGGTCACCCCGGGGATGACGTCGGGGGCGCCGTGGTACATGCCCTGGTCGGCCCGCACGGCCAGGTCGGCCAGCGCCACGTGGCCGGCGTGGCGGGGGTCGTCGGCCAGGGACTGGGCCAGGGCCTGGGCCACGACCGAGGCCCCGGTGCCGCCCGGACCTGTCACCGCCACCAGGGGACCGGCCCAACCGGCATCGAGGGCCGGTCGGGGACCGGTGTCGGGCAGGGCGTTGACCTCGGCCAGGGTGGCGGCGTGCAGGGCCAGCAGGGCCACCAGGTCACCCTGGGCGAAGTCGGCGGACAGGGTGGCGGCCGCACCCAGCGCCGGCCAGTCCCGGGTGGGACCGCCGACGACCACGGGGGCACAACCGGCGTTGCGGGCCGTCTCCAGCAGGTCACGGTCGACGCCGGGAAGGGTGCCGTCGACCAGCAGGGCGGAGAAGGACCGGCTGGAAGCCAGGCGGGCCCGGACCTCCTCGGCGCTGACGCAGCGCACGAAGTCGACCGGGGCCGAGCCCGAGGTGGCCCACCGGCCGAGCTCGGCGAACCACGGGGCCCGGGGCCGGGCCAGACCGAGGACGCGGTAGCGGGGGGAGCTCAAGGCTGGGTGCTCCCGGCGTTGGCGACGGTGCGGGTCGAGGCGGGCAGGAGGTCAGCGGTGCGGGTGGAGCGCAGCAGGGTGACGTCGGCGGCCGCAGCAGCGTGCGCCGTGGCCAGGGCGGCCGCGGGGTCGTCGAGGGCCAGGGTGACGACGACGTCGCCACCGCCGAGGGCGCCGCCGCCGGCTCCGGCCACGGCCAGGACCCGGGCGTGCTGCACGACCACCGTCGAGGTGCCGTCCGCGGTGGCCACCACGTCGACGCGGTCGCCGGCCGCCAGGGCGCCGTCGAGGGCCCGGGCCGGTTCGAGGGACAGCGACAGCTCGCGGTAGGCGCCGGCCTCGCCGCTGGCGGCAACCGCGGTGCTGGTCACCAGGGCGCCGGCAGGGATGGGGCTGCGGGTCACCGCGGCCTGCAGGGCGGCCACGTTGGAGTAGGTGCCCCGGGCCTGGGCCTCGGGCAGGTCGATGGCCACGGCGTCGACGTCGGCGGCCGACAGCTCCTGGCCCGCGACCAGGTCGTGGCGGGCCACCAGGTAGGTGGTGGTGGGGGTGTCGCCGCCTCCGGCCAGCACCACGTAGGTGCCCAGACCGGCCAGGGCCACCAACAGGCCCCCGGCCACGGCCCGCCCGCTGGGCAACCCCCGGCGGGCGGCGATCACCCGACCGTCCACGGCCGACAGCTGGGCCCCGCCCACCGAGCTCGGCACCGTGGCTCCCGGGCGTCCCGGTGCGAGCTTTCGCAGCGCGTGCTGGATCAACACCCTGTCTTTGCCGTTCTCATGTTGTTTGCTAGCCTTTCGACTGATGGTGGTGCACGCAGGGCTGGCCCCCAGGGGGCCGTATAGGGTGGAGCAGGTATGAGCAGCAGCTCGGAGATCCGCTGGCTGAGCACGGCGGAATCGGCGCGACGGCTCGGGATCACGCCGCGCACCCTCTACCGGTTCATCGACGAGGGGCAGTTGCCCGCCTACCGGTTCGGGCGGGTCATCCGCCTCAAGGCCGACGAGGTCGACGCCTTCATCGAGTCGTGCCGCATCCCGCCGGGCACGTTGGAGCACCTCTACCCAGAGAGCACCGACAGCTCGGAGAGAGAGGAGAGCCGCACATAGACCGTCCCCCGGCCGCCCTCGCCGACCCGTACGGCGGCGACGTCCCGCCCTCCGTGGCACAGCTCGCCCACCACCGCGTCACCGGCGCGGAACCGGGCCCGCACCGTGGGCCGTGTCGCGGCCAGTTCGGCCACGACCTCGGCCAGTTCCAGACCTCGGCGCACCGGGCGTGCGCCGGGCTCGGCCCGTCCGTGCACCGCAATGGTGAGGAGACCGTCACAAGGCACCACTACGGTGCCCGCCATGGTCCTCACCGCCAGGAAGTCCTCACCGAGGGCCTCGATGTGCCCTCGGTGGTGGCCGCCCGCCGCGGTGGTCACCACCACCTGTTCGCCCCGTTCGGCCAGGTCCCAGCACACGCCGGCCATCGTGGACCCCTCGGCGGACCGCTGCCGCAGCCAGCGCTCGCGGCCCCGGGCCCGGGTGGTCTCCTCGATGCGGGCATCGGCCACGAAGCGTTCGATGGTGTCGAGCACGTCGTCGGGTCCCGCTCCCTGGTCGTGACCGGCGCCTGGTGTTCCCCTGACATCAGCTACATCGCTGAAGTCATCGTCCGACCACTCACCGCCTCCGGGGGCGTCACCCTGTGCTGCCATACGAGGACCGTACGTGAACAATCTGTCCGAGAACACCAAGCAAAAAGTCGTCCCCCATGCTTGATACCGGTACCCCACCGGCTGGCGGCACCGTGAAGGTCTCCGTCGCCGGCAACCACCTGATGGCCCAGCTCCTGGGTCACCGCGACGAGCAGCTGCGGCTGGTCGAGGCCGCCTTCCCCCAGACCCGCATCATGGTGCGGGGCAACGAGATCACCGTCGAAGGTGCCGACTCGGAACGGGTCGGCCGCATCTTCGAGGAGCTGGTCATGCTGCTCGAGCGGGGCAACGACCTCGGCGTGCCCGAGGTGCGCCGGGCCATCGAGATGGTCCAGGCCGACGAGCGCCCCTCCGAGGTGTTGTCCTCCGAGGTCCTGCGCTCGTCCCGGGGCCGCTCGGTGCGCCCCAAGTCCTCGGGCCAGAAGCGCTATGTCGACGCCATCCGCGAGAACGTCATCACCTTCGGCATCGGCCCCGCCGGTACCGGCAAGTCGTGGCTGGCCGTGGCCATGGCCGTGCAGTCGCTGCAGGCCAAAGAGGTCGAGCGCATCATCCTCACCCGTCCCGCCGTCGAGGCCGGTGAGAAGCTCGGCTTCCTTCCCGGCGACCTCATGGCCAAGATCGACCCCTACCTGCGTCCCCTCTACGACGCCCTCTACGACATGGTGGGAGCCGAAGGGGCGGCCAAGCTGGCCGAGCGCCA
This sequence comes from Acidimicrobiales bacterium, assembly GCA_038255145.1. GTDB lineage: Bacteria > Actinomycetota > Acidimicrobiia > Acidimicrobiales > CAIXPF01 > WHTX01. Next base: position 32,183 of record JBBSLP010000016.1, on the reverse strand, counting down.
ACTGGTCGAGGTGGCACCGCTGGCCTTCATGCGGGGTCGAACCCTCAACCGCAGCTTCATCATCCTCGACGAGGCCCAGAACACCACCCCCGAGCAGATGAAGATGTTCCTCACCCGCATCGGCTTCGGCTCCAAGGTGGTGGTCACCGGTGACCGCACCCAGGTCGACGTGCCCGGGGGCCGCTCGGGCCTCGAGCAGGTCGAAGAGCTGCTCACCGGCATCGAGGGCCTGGCCTTCGTCCACCTCGGCAGTCGCGACGTGGTCCGGCACCGCATCGTGCAGGACATCGTCAACGCCTACGAGCGGGCCACCCCCTCGGCCAACGACCGCAGCACCAAACGATGACCCTGCTGCGCCGGGGCGACCCGTCCGGCAGGGTGCCCGCCGGTGGATCGGTGAACGAGGTGACCGTGACCACCGAGGTGGAAGACGGCGTCGACCTCGACGACGCCTCGGTCGAGGGTTGGGCGGCGTTGGCGACCAAGGTGCTGGTCGGCGAGGGTGTGTGCGGCCCGGCCGAGCTCACCCTGACCTTCGTCGACGAAGCGGCCATGGCAACCCTCAACCTGCAGTGGATGGATGAGGAGGGTCCGACCGACGTGCTCTCCTTCCCCCTCGACGCCGAGGAGGATGCCGACATGCCGGGCATGCGGGGCATGCTCAGACTGCTCGGTGACGTGGTCATCTGCCCCGCTGTTGCCCGGCGCTACGCGGCCGAGCACGGTCGGCGGCCCGACGACGAGTTGGCCCTGCTGGTGGTGCACGGCGTGCTGCACGTCCTGGGCCACGACCACGCCGAAGTCGACGAGGAGGCCGTCATGCACGGCCGGGAAGACCACCACCTCCGCGAGCACCACGATGCGGCATGGACACGATCGACGTCCTGAGCATCCTCGGCGCCGTGGTGGCCGCCTTCCTGGCCGGCCTGCTCACCGTGGCCGACGCCCTGCTGACCGGGGTGTCCCGCTTCCGGGCCCAGAACCTGGTCGACGAAGAGCGCAAGGGGGCCGAGCGCCTGGCCGCCCAGCTCGCCCGGCGCGAGGCCAACGTGCAGCGGGTGCAGCTGGCCCGCCTGGGCTGCCTGGCCATCGCCATCGCCGGTCCCGCCTACGCCCTGCGGGGCACGGGCGCGGCCGTGGTCGCTCTCGTCCTCGTCGTCGACTTCCTGCTGCTCCACCTGTTCACCGTGGCCATCCCCCGTACCTGGGCCCTGGGCCGACTCGACTCTGCCCTGTCCCTCGGGCCCCGGGTCACCCGCCTGGTGGGAAAGTTCCTGCCCATCCGCTTCCTGGCCGACGCCTTTCGTCGTCTGGCCCGCCGCCTGGTGCCCGGGGTGCGCCACCAGGGACCGCTGGTGCTGCCCGGCCTCGACGACCTCGACTCGAACTACCGCGAGGACGGCGACGACGAGCCGTCCGAGACCAGCACGGTGCAGGGCTTCGACCCCGGCCAGCTGTTGGGATCGGTCATGGAGTTCACCCGCACCGTGGTGCGCGAGATCATGGTGCCCCGCACCGACATGGTCACCCTGCGGGCCGACCTCACCGTGGCCGCCGCCGCGTCCATCCCCGACACCGAGCGCTACAGCCGCTTCCCCGTCGAGGGGCAGGGCATCGATGACATCCTCGGGCTGGTCTACGTCAAGGACCTGATGCGGGCCGCCCTGCACGATGGTGAGCTGCGCCTGGTGGCCGACCTGGTGCACCCGGCCCGCTTCGTGCCCGAGAACAAGCGGGCTCCCGCCCTGCTGCAGGAGATGCAGCAGGAGAAGGTCCACATGGCCATCGTGGTCGACGAGTACGGCGGTACCGCCGGGCTCGTCACCCTGGAGGACGTGCTCGAGGAGCTGGTGGGGGAGATCTTCGACGAGTTCGACGAAGAGGTGCCGCCGCCCGTGGAGCGCCTGGAGGACGGTCGTTGGCGCCTGGCCGCCTCGGCCCTGGTGGCCGACACCAACCCCGAGCTCGACCGACCCCTGCCCGAGGGTGACTGGGATACGGTGGGCGGCCTGGTCTTCGACGTCTTCGGGCGGGTGCCCCGACCCGGGGAGTCCGTCGAGATCGACGGGCGGCGCCTCGAGGTCGAGCGGGTGGTCGGACGACGCATCAAGTCCGTCGTCGTCGGACCGGCCGAGCCCGAGCCGGCCAGCGAGGGAGCATCGCTGTGACCGAGTCCGATCAGCAAGGCCCCGACCACCCAGGACCTGATCAGCCAGCACCCCACCCCCGAGCGCACGACCCCGAGAAGCCCGACATGGACGAGCCCACCATCGACACCAGCACCGAGCTCGACATCGACGGCCTCGAGATCGACGACGAGGACGACGACTTCGAAGACGACGACAACGACGATGATGACGGCGGGCCTGGGGGGGAGGGGGAGTTCCGGTCGGGGTTCGTGGCCGTGGTGGGACGGCCCAACGTGGGCAAGTCCACCCTGGTCAACCGCATCATCGGCCAGAAGGTCTCCATCGTCTCGGACAAGCCGAACACGACCCGCACCCCCATCCGCGGCGTGCTCGACCGCGACGATGCCCAGGTCGTCTTCGTCGACACCCCGGGCATCCACAAGCCCCGCACCCTGCTCGGCCGTCGTCTGAACGCCGCGGCGGAGACGGCGTCGGACGGGGTCGACGTGGTGTGCGTGGTCATAGACGGCCAGTCCGGGGTGGGCCGCGGCGATCAGCGCCTGCTGGCCCAGATGCCGTCCAACGCCGTCGTCGTCATCAACAAGGTCGACGGCGTCAAGGTCGACAAGATCTTCGAGCAGTTGCGGGCCACCGCGGCCATGGCCCAGCGTGAAGCCGGGGCCGACGCCGTGGACCGCCACGAGTACTTCCCCGTCTCCGCCATCGACGGCACCGGGGTCGACGCCCTCGTCGATCACCTGGTCAGCCTGCTGCCTGCCGGCCCGGCCTACTTCCCCAGCGGCCAGAGCCGGGACACCCCCGAGGCCCTGTGGGTGGCCGAGCTGGTGCGCGAGCAGTTGCTGGCCCGGGCCCGCGAAGAGCTGCCCCACTCCATCGCCACCCGGGTCACCGAGTGGGACTGGCCCCGCATCCGCTGCGAGATCCTCGTCGAGCGCGAATCCCAGAAGGGCATCGTCATCGGCAAGAAGGGCGAGGTGCTCAAGGCCGTGGGCACGGCTGTGCGCTCCCAGCTCGCCCCGGGCTGCTACCTGGAACTGCACGTCACCGTGGAGCGCGATTGGCAGCGTCAGCCCCACTCCCTGGACCGGCTGGGCTACTGAGCCCGGCCGGTGCTGGCGCTGGCGGACGCAGTTTCCTACGCCGTCAGCGGACCGGCACCCCGGCCGCTTCCCGCTCGGTGCGGATGGCCCGGAGGAAGGCGGCCGCCTCCTCGGGGTCCTTGGTGCGGCGCATGGGGGGCAGGGCCCGGATGAGCTCCCAGCGGTAGCTGCGGCTCGACGCCAACCTCCGGTCGAGCACGGCGACCACGCCCCGGTCGTCCACGGCCCGCACCAGCCGGCCGGCGGCCTGGGCCAGCAGGGTGGCGGCCCGGGGCAGGTCGACCTGGCCGAAGCCCTGGCCCCCGGCCCGCTCGCGCCGGGCCTGCAACAGGGGCTCGTCGGGGCGGGGGAAGGGCAGCTTGTCGATGACCACCAGGCTGAGCGACGGCCCGGGCACGTCGATGCCCTGCCAGAAGCTGGTGGTGGCGAACAGGCACGACGTCTCGTCCTCGGCGAAGGCCTTCATCAGGGCGGGGCGGGCCAGCTCACCCTGGGCGAACACCTTCCACGGCAGGCGGGGCCGCAACACGGCCACCGCGGCCTGCATGGCCTTCCAGCTGGTGAACAGGGCGAGGGCCCGGCCTCCGCTGGCCGCCACCAGGCGCTCCAGCTCGAGTTGCGACGCGGCCTCGAAGCCAGGGTCGCGGGGCTCGGGCAGGTGGGAGGCGCAGTACAGCAGGGCCTGGTTGGGGTAGTCGAAGGGGCTGCCCACGTCGAGGTCGTCGTGACGGCCGGCAGGCACCCCCAGCCGCTCGGCCAACCGGGGCGGGATGGTGGCGCTGGTCAACACGGCGGTCACGTTGGGCCACAGCTCGCGGCCGAGCAACTCGCCGCAGTCGACGAACGCCATGCGCAGCTGGGGGGAGTCGGCCGACCCGTCCACCCAGGCCACCCTGTCGGGATCACCCACCCCGGCAGGCACGGCGTCGAGGTCCTCGGCCAGCGCGCCCGCGGCCTGCAGGGCCCGCAGCTTGCGGGCGGCGGCGTCGGCGCCGAGGTCGTCGGGCAGGGCCGACACGATGCCCATGGCCCGCTGCACCCGGGTCCGGCCCAGGGCCAGCACCTCGGCCAGGCCTTCGGGCAACGGCGCCCGTAGGCGGCGGGACCCGGCAGCCAGGGGGGCGAGCTCGGCGGCCAACTGCTCGGCGCTGCGCCCCAGGGCCTCGGCCACGTCGTCGGCCTCGTCCGAGGCGATGACCCCCATCAACGCCCGCAGGGCCCGGAACCGGCCCGGGCCCAGTTCGAGACCGGCGGCCGAGGCCACCACGTCCTCGACGGTGTGGGCCTCGTCGAGCACCACCACCTCGTGCTCGGGTAGGACCGCCCCGCCCGAGGCCAGGTGGGCGGCGTACAGGTGGGTGTTGACCACGACGACGTCGGCTTCCGACGCCCACTGGCGGGCCTTCTCGGCGAAGCACAACTGGCCCACGGGGCAGCGGTGGGCGCCGGGGCACTCGCGGGAGGACACGCTGACCGCGGCCCACGCCGCGGGGGACGGTTCCTCGTGCAGCTCGGCCCGGTCACCCCGCTTGCTGGTCGGCGCCCACGCCACCAGGGCCCGCACCTCCTCCCGGCTGCGGTCCTTGACCAGTTCGAGCTGGTCGGCCCCCGTCGCCGCGGTCGCCAGCTCACCGGCGCGCTGCAGGCACAGGTAGTTGGAGCGGCCCTTGAGCACGGCGAAGGTGAAGGGCTTGCCCAACGACGCGTGCAGGGCGGGCAGGTCGTGGCTGATCAGCTGGTCCTGCAGGGCCAGGGTGGCGGTGGCCACCACGACCTTGCGGCCCGACAGGATGGCGGGGACCAGGTAGGCCAGGGTCTTGCCCGTCCCCGTGCCCGCCTGGACGACGAGGTGGCGGCGCCGGTCGATGGCCGCGGCCACCGCTTCCGCCATCTGGCGCTGGCCCGGGCGGGTCTCGCCCCGGGGCAGGGCTGCGGTCACCTTGTCGAGGGCGACGAGGGTGTCCCCGACCAGAACGCTCACCTCCGCACGGTAGCCGCGGGCACCGCCCCCACCGTGCCACCGGGGCGGCGGCGACCGTCACCGCCGGGGCCGCTGACAGCCTGTCGAACACCCCCGTCGTCGAGGGCGGGACGTCACCCGAAGGGCGGGGGGTCAGCAGGTAGCGTGCACGCCGTGACCACCGAGGGCATCGACCCGCGCCGCGTGCCCGCCCACGTCGCGTGCGTCATGGACGGGAACGGCCGGTGGGCCCAGGCTCGCGGCCTGCCCCGCACCGAGGGCCACACCCAGGGCGAGAAGGCCCTCTTCGACACCGTCGAGGGGGCCCTGGAGCTGGGCATCACCTGGCTGACGGTCTACGCCTTCTCCACCGAGAACTGGACCCGTCCGCCCGACGAGGTCCGCTTCCTCATGAACTTCAACCGCACGCTGATGAAGCGGCGCCAGAACGAGCTGAACGCCATGGGCGTTCGCGTGCGCTTCATCGGCCGGCGGGGCTGGCGGGTCCCCCGCGGCGTCATCCGCTCCATGGACGACAGCATGGAGGCGACCCGCCACAACCGGAACCTGACCCTCACCTTCGCCTTCAACTACGGGGGTCGGGCCGAGATCGTCGACGCCGTTCGCCAGCTCGTGCAGGCGGGCACCCCGGCGGACAAGATCGACGAGAAGGCCATCCGCCGCCACCTCTATGCCCCTGACATGCCCGATCCCGACCTGGTGATCCGCACGTCGGGGGAGTACCGCATGTCCAACTTCCTGCTGTGGGAGCTGGCCTACTCCGAGCTCGTCTTCACCCCCGTGCTCTGGCCCGACTTCGGCCGCCGCGACCTGGCCGACGCCGTGCGCGAGTACCAGGCCCGCGATCGGCGCTTCGGGGGCGTCACGCCGTGAGCCTGTACCGCGAGCACGGCATCGTGCTGCGGACCTGGCGCCTCGGTGAGGCCGATCGCATCGTCAGCCTGCTCACCCGGGGCAACGGCAAGGTCCGGGCCGTGGCCAAGGGGGCCCGCAAGACCAAGAGCCGCTTCGCCGCCCGCATCCAGCCCCCCCGACACCTGTCCCTGCAGCTGTACGAGGGTCGCAGCGACCTGCACACCCTGACCCAGGCCGAGACGGTGGACGGCTTCTCGGCCATCGGCGCCGACCTGTCCCGCCTGGGCCGGGCCTCGGTCATGCTCGAGGTGACCGAGCACGTCAGCCTGGACCACGAGCCCAACCCCGCCCTCTACCAGCTCCTGCTGGGCGCCCTGCGCAGCCTCGAAGGCGGCGACCGCCCCCTGGTGCTGACCGGCTTCCTGCTCAAGCTGCTGGTGCTCGAAGGCGTGCAGCCTGCGCTCGAGGACTGCGTGAGCTGCGGGGCCACCGAGGACCTGGTGGCCTACGACGTGGCGGCCAGTGGGGTGCGCTGCCGGGCGTGCCGGGCCGGCGTTCCCCTCCAGGAGGGCACCCTCGACATCCTCCGCCACATCGTCGCTGGCCAGTTGCGCCTGGTGCTGGACGAGCCCGAATCACCCGCCACCCGGGGCGCCGAGCAGGTGGCCACGGTGGCCGTGGAACGGCTCATGGAGCGGCGGCTGCGCTCGACGGGGGTGGCCGCCGAGGCTGTCGGCTCGGGCACGTCGAGCGGACCCGGCGCCGACCTGCGGCGACGGCGTCAGTCGGCCCGGGAGATGGGTCCCCAGGCCCCCGTCTGATCGTTGAACTGGAGCCACTCGGCCTTGGCCGGGTCCCAGAAGATGTAGGCGTTGCGGGCCGGATCCCACACCGGCTCCCCCGCCGGCCAGCTCGCTGGGGCGGCCGCTGCGGGAGCCGGCTCGGGCGTGGCGGCTGGCGTCCCTCCCTCGACCGGGGTCGACGACGTTTCCGACGGCGCGGCACCCGGTTCCGTGGTCGGTTCGGCTGCCGCGGTCGGCTCGGCTGCCGCCTCGGCGGCCAGGTCGGCCGGGGGCTGGGCGCTGGGGGCCACCGCGGGCAGGGAGGACCAGTCGTCCTCGGGCTCGGGGGGAGGGGTGGAGCCCTGGGCCCCGGGCACGGCCGAACCGGGGGCGTCGACCACGTCGGGCGGAGGGGTGGTGTCGGGGGCGGGCGTGCCCACGATGGCGTCGGGGCCGGGTACGGGTGCGTCGACCAGCTCACCCACGACGGGGGGCTCCATGGTCGGGGCCACCCATCCCTCCTCGAGCACCTCCTCCTCGACCGCGGCCTCGGCCCGGTCGGGCAGCCACGGGAAGCGCTGCTTGGGAGGCTCGTCGGCCGCGCCGGCATCGGTGACGCCTGGCGCGCTGCTCCCGCTCCGGGCGGGTTCCGCCACCGGCCCGGTGGTCGCCTGGGGTGCGGGCATGGCCCAGGGCACGGGCTGGGGCCCGCCGCGAGGCTCGTCCACCGGAGGGGCGGGGCGGGCCGACGTGGCCCAGGGAGCCCCGAGCGCGGCGCTGGCCGCGCTCGCCGCACCGGTGGTATCGGCCGCATCGGCCTCGGGCTGCGGGCTGGGCGGGGTCCGGTCCGAGGCCGGGCCGGGGCGACGCCCGTCCTCGTCCTCGTCCTCGTCGTCCTCGTCGTCGTCGTAACCGGCGGTGGCGAAGGTGGCGGCGGTGACGACCGTGGTGCCGGCCATGCGATCACCGAAGGAGGTACCGGTGGGGGACAGCGCGGCCAGGATCGATGACACCAGGCGCAGCACGCCGTCGGCGGCCAACAGGCGCAGGATCCACGGGCCGCCGGCCAGGGCGATGAGCACGCCGAGCAGGCCGATGCCACCGTCGGGCACCAGCCAGCGCACGCCGGCCCGGGGGATGCCCACCGGTTCGCCGACCTCGTCGGCCAGGCGCACACCGACCAGGGCCTTGCCCGGGGTGGCCCCCGTCACGCCCTGGGCGATGACGAACACACCGAGCACGTAGACCAGGGTGATCAGGTAGGCGCTGGCCCCGGGCGGGTCCATGACCCGGATGCCGAGCAGCGGGGGCTCGAACGTGGGGTGGTCGGCGGGCAGCTCGCGGCCCGAGTCGAGGACGTAGACGATGCCGCCGTCGACCTCGCGCGTCGATTCGAAGGGACAGCCGGCGGGGAAGGTGTTGGTGGCGCTGTCGAACGCCTCACACCCGCTGATGCGGATCAGGCTGAACAGCCACAGGCCACCGAAGAGCGCGGCCACGATGGCCAGGTCGACCAGCCAGGCCAAGAAGCGCATCCAGTTCGTGGCCCGCTGGACGGGCTCGGCTGGAGAGGAGGTGCCGGACGCACCGGCTCGAGTTCCTGCACGCGGCGTGCTCATCACCACCCGATTCTTGCTGAACGAACGTGCCCAGGTGGGGATGCCGGCACGACGGGCGTTCGGCGGCGGAGGCCGAGGGTGGGCGAAAGGCGCGGGGAAAGGCCGGAAAGGTGCCCCCTGGCCGGGCGGTAACCTGCGCGCCATGAGCACCGCTCCCGCCGACCCGCCCGCCGACGCGCCCGCCGATCCCGCCGCGGGTGGGACGCGCGACCAGCCCACGGGGAACGGGCTGAGCGGCACCGTGCTCATGGAGAAGGTCGTCAACCTGTGCAAGCGCCGGGGCTTCGTGTTCCCCTCGGCCGAGATCTACGGCGGCTTCCGCTCGACCTATGACTACGGGCCCGTCGGTGTGCTCATGCTGCGCAACGTCAAGGACACGTGGTGGCGGTCCATGGTGCAGCTGCGCACCGACGTGGTCGGTCTCGACGCCTCCATCCTGTCGCCCCCCGCCATCTGGGAAGCCTCGGGCCACCTGTCGAACTTCACCGATCCCCTGGTCGACTGCACCAACTGCGGGCACCGGTTCCGCGAGGACCACCTCACCGACCTGCACACCTGTCCCAACTGCGGGGCCAAGGACAGCTTCACCCCGGCCCGGGCCTTCAACCTGATGTTCAAGACCCACGCCGGGCCCGTCGAGGAGAGCGCGGCGGTGGCCTACCTGCGACCGGAGACGGCCCAGGGCATGTTCATCAACTTCGCCAACGTGCTCAACACGTCGCGCAAGAAGCCACCCTTCGGCATCGCCCAGGTGGGCAAGTCGTTCCGCAACGAGATCACCCCCGGCAACTTCGTCTTCCGCACCCGCGAGTTCGAGCAGATGGAGATGGAGTACTTCGTACCGCCCGACCAGGCCGGCCAGTGGTACGAGTACTGGTGCGGCCAGCGCATGCAGTGGTACCTGGAGCTGGGCATCCCCGAGGCCGCGCTGCGCCTGCGCCCCCACGATCCCGACGAGCTCTCCCATTACTCGTCGGGCACGTCGGACGTCGAGTTCCTGTTCCCCTGGGGTTGGGGTGAGCTCGAGGGCATCGCCAACCGGGGCGACTACGACCTGACCCAGCACGCCACCCACTCCGGGGCCACGCTGAGCTACTTCGACCAGGAGTCGAACAGCCGCTACGTGCCCCACGTGATCGAGCCCGCGGCCGGCGCCACCCGCTCGATGATGGCCTTCCTCATCGCCGCCTACGACGAGGAGGAGGTGCGGGGCGAGACCCGGGTCGTGCTGCGCCTGCACCCGCGGATCGCCCCCTTCAAGGTCGCCGTGCTGCCCCTGTCGAAGAAGGAGGCGTTGACCACGGTGGCCCGCGACGTCCTGTCGATCCTCCAGCCCCGGTGGATGTGCGACTACGACGAGACCCAGGCCATCGGTCGGCGCTACCGGCGTCAGGACGAGCTGGGCACGCCGTACTGCGTGACCGTCGACTTCGACACCCTCAATGACCAGGCCGTCACCGTGCGCGAACGCGACTCCATGGAGCAGGACCGGGTCCCCCTGGCTGACCTGGCCGCCTACCTGGGCGAGCGCCTGCCCTGACGTCCTCGCCGGTCGGCGCGGCGGGGTACTCGGGCGTCGGCCGGTTCACCAGCCGCCACCCGGACACCGGCGCGCCGGGTCCGGTGGGCGAACTGCACCTCGACGGCGACGGCGACGGCGACAGCGACAGCGACAGCGATGGCGGCGCAGAGCGGACGGTGGACGTGGCCGAGCTGGCCACGCTGCTGCCTGGCGTCCACGCCGCCCTCGTCGCCGCACTGGAAGCCGGGGAACGGCAGCACCGCGACCTGTGCCTGCTCGAGGTGGCCGTCGACGCCGGGCGCCTGCGGGTCGTGCGCTCCGGGGTGGCGGAGCGTTCGGCGGCTGCCGCGGTGCGGGTGGCCGTGGACCTGGGCGCGACGACAGGTGTGGACCTGGAGCGCCACGAGGCCGTGCTCCGGGTGACCCCGGCCCAGGTGGAGGAGCTGCTGCACCCCACCCTGGCCCAGGCGGGCCGGGTGGTGGGCCGGGGCGTCCCCGCCTCGCCCGGTGCCGGCACCGGACGGGTCTACTTCAGCGTGGACCGCGCCCTCGATGCCCACGACCGCGGCGAGGACGTGGTGCTCGTGCGCGACGAGACGTCGCCGGCTGACGGCGCCGCGCTGGCCGTGGCCAGGGCCGTGGTCACCACCCGCGGTGGGCTCACCTCCCATGCCGCCGTGGTGGCCCGGGGCCAGGGGACCCCCGCCGTCGTCGGCACCGACCTGGCCATCGACGGGGCCAGCTTCGTGGCCGACGGCGTGATCGTGCACCAGGGTGACCTGGTGGCCGTGGACGGCACCGCCGGGTTGGTGTCCCTGGGCCAGGCCACCACCGTCGACCCCCGACCGCCGCCCGAGCTCGACGTGTTGCTGGGTTGGGCCGACGACGTGCGCCGGGGGCGGTTGGGGGTCCGGGCCAACGTCGACACCCCCGGGGACGCGGCCCGGGCCGTGCGGCTGGGAGCCGACGGGGTGGGCCTGTGTCGAACCGAGCACCTGCTGCTGGCACCGGACCGCCTGGCCGTGCTGCGCCGCCTCCTGACCGCGGGAGATGCCGACACCGAGGCCCAGGCCGCACACGAGCTGGGCGCGCTGTTGCGGGACGACGCCGAGGCCATCCTCGAGGCCATGGGGGAGCGGCCCGTCGTGTTCCGCCTCCTCGATGCCCCGGTGCACGAGTTCCTCGCCCCTGGGCCCACCGACGCGGCCAGTGCGGAGGCGGCCGAGCGCAACCCCATGCTGGGCACCCGGGGGGTGCGCCTGGCCGTGCTGCGCCCCGCCCTGTGCCGGGCCCAGGTCCGGGCGGTGGCCGAGGCCGCGGTGGCCCGGCTGGCCGCCAGCAGCCGGCCGGCGGTCACCATCCTCGTCCCGTTGGTGGTGTCCGCGGCGGAGTTGGCGGCGGTGCGGGCCACGATGGCCGCCGAGGTGGCCTCGGTGGTGACGGGAGCGACCGGGGTGACCGGGCTCTCGGGCCCCGCAGGCGGCATCGACGTGCGCATCGGGGCCATGATCGAGACCCCCAGGGCCGCCCTGGCGGCCGCCGGGCTCGCCACCGTGGCCGACCTGTTCTCCTTCGGCACCAACGACCTGACACAGCTCACCCTGGGCTGGAGCCGCGACGATCTGCAGCCCCGGCTCATGGCCCGCTACCTGGCCGACGGCCTGCTGGACGCCGACCCCTTCGCCAGCCTCGACCCCGTGGTGACCGAGCTGGTCAGCATGGCCGTGACCCGGGGGCGCGCCGCCAACCCCGACCTCGAGCTCGGGGCCTGTGGGGAGCACGCCGGAGACCCCGGATCCATCCGTGCCCTCTACGCGGCCGGGGTCGACCACGTGTCGTGCTCACCGTTCCGGGTGCCCGTGGCCCGCCTCGCCGCAGCCCACGCCGTGCTGTCGGACCCGCGCCGGGTGTGGGGTGACCCCGACGCTGTTCTCTAGAGTGTGGCCGTGGCGGGCGGACGGTCAGAACGGGTACAGGTCGCGCCTCGGCGCCCGTCGGCACGCCGACGATCGCTCCGTACCCACGGCACCCCCGGCCTAATCGCGCTGTTCGTAGGCGGGTTCGCGCTGTTGGCGTTCGGCTCGTCGGCCGACGCCGCCTCCCCCCGCGTCGACACCGCAACCCGTGTCAACGCTGCCCAGCGGCTCGACGTCATCACCTCCTTCGCCGGGTTGATGTCGAGCGATGGCCTGTTGCCCGACGTGGGCACCGTGGCCGCTCCCCGCGACGCGGACGGGGTCTACCTGCCCCCCGACCCCGGCCAGCCCACCCGGCCGTCCCGCAGGGAGGGGGCCGACACCGACGCGGCCTCCTTCGGCCCCAGCTCCATCATCGGCGGCGACGAGCGCACGCAGACGGCGGACACCACCCGCTTCCCGTGGCGGGCCATCGCCACGGTCGATTCGGCGTCCACCCAGTGCAGCGGCTGGATGGTGGGTCCCGACCTGCTGCTGACGGCCGGGCACTGCGTCTACGACTACACGGGCTTCGTGCGCGACCTGGTGGTGGTGCCGGGCCGGGACGGGGACCGCGAGCCCTTCGGCCGCTGCGGTGCGGTGCGGGCCTACACCATGCGCGCCTTCGCCGAGACGGGGGAGAAGGGTGGCGACTGGGGGCTGGTCGAGCTCGACTGCCAGGTGGGCGAGCAGACGGGTTGGTTCGGTCTGCGGGCCGCCGGCTCCGATGTCGCCGGCCAGACCGTGGTGGTGGCCGGCTACCCCATCGACCGGCCCAAGGACACGCAGTGGTGGAGCTCGGACCGGATCCGCTCCGTGTACCCCGACCAGCTCAGCTACGGCGGGGACACCTACGCCGGCGAGAGCGGCTCACCGGCGTACCTGGTCGACGGCCCCTGCGTGCCCTGTGTGGTGGCGGTGCACGCCTATGGGGTGGGGGCGACCCCCGACGGGCTGAACTCGGGCACGCGCATCGGCGTGGACATCGTGGCCACGGTGGCCGCCCTGCGGGGTCCCCACGCCCTGGGATCGTCGCCGGGCACCGCGCCCGACGGGTCCCCCAGCGACGGCCATGGGCCCGCCACCAGCACGGTCACCACCGCGGTGGCCCCCGCCGGCGCCCCCGGGGCCGCATCCGTCACCACGTCGGTGGGGCCGCCCCCGAAATAGGCCCGGCTGACCGGGTGGGCGGCAGGACTAACCTGCGGTCGTGGCCATCGTCGAGGAGGACGTGGCCGCGGTGAAGGCGGCGACGGACATCGTCGCTGTCGTCAGTGCGGCCGGAGTGGCGCTCAAGCGGTCCGGCAACCAGGCCTTCGTGGGCCTGTGCCCCTTCCACGACGAGAAGACGCCCTCGTTCAACGTCAACCTGGCGGGCTTCTACCACTGCTTCGGCTGCCAGAAGGGCGGCGACGCCATCACCTTCGTGCAGGAGACCGACGGCGTCGACTTCGTCACCGCGGTCGAGCGCCTGGCCGTGCGGGCTGGGGTCACCCTGCACTACACCGAGCGTGACGAGAGCGAGCGCCGCACCCGCCGCGGCCAGCTCCTCTCCGCCGTGGCCACCGCCGCGGACTGGTACCACCAGCGCCTGTTGACCGCCCCCGACGCCGCCCGGGCCCGGGCCCACCTGCGCCGCCGGGGCTTCGACGCCGACGCCGTGCGCCGCTTCAAGCTCGGTTGGGCGCCCGACAACTGGGACGAGCTGACCAAGGCCCTGCACCTGCCCCGGGACGTGGCCCTGGCCACCGGCCTGGTGCGGGAGAACAACGCCGGTCGGCTCAACGACTTCTTCCGGGCCCGCATCATGTTCCCCATCGCCGATGTCGGCGGCGACGCCGTGGGCTTCGGCGGGCGCCGCCTCGACGACGGCCAGGGCCCCAAGTACCTGAACCCGTCGACCACCCAGCTCTACGACAAGTCCAAGGTCCTGTACGGGCTCGACTGGGCCAAGGCCGAGATCGTCCGCGCCGGCGAGGTCGTGGTGTGCGAGGGCTACACCGACGTCATCGGCTTCCACCTGGCCGGGGTGCCCCGGGCCGTGGCCACCTGTGGCACGGCGCTGACCGAGGACCACGTGCGCCAGCTGACCCGCTTCGCCCGCCGGGTGGTGTTGGCCTTCGACGCCGATGCCGCCGGCCAGCAGGCCGCAGCCCGCTTCCACGAGTGGGAGCAGCGCTACGAGCTCGACGTCGTGGTGGCCACCTTCCCCGTGGGCGCCGACCCCGGTGAGCTGGCCCGGGACGACCCTGCGGCCCTGGCCGCCGCCGTGGCTGGGGCCACCCCCTACCTGTCGTGGCGGCTGGCCCGGCTCTTCGCCGCCGCCGACATGGGCTCCGTCGAGGGCCGGGCCCGGGCCGCGGGGACCGCAGCCGACGCCGTGGGCGCCCATCCCGACCCCATGGTGCGCGACCAGTACCTGTTCGAGGTGGCGTCGCGCTGCCGGGTGGACATCGAGCGCCTCCGGGCCCGGGTCGAGGCCGGACCCCCGCCCGTGCACGACCCCCGGGCCCGAGGCGGCTCCGGTCGGACCGAGGCCCGCGGTGGAGGTCGACGCGACGATGATGGCGATGGGCGCGGTGATGGCCGGGCCGACAGCCGGGGCGACAGCCGGGGCGGCGGTCGCGGCGGCGGTGGCGGTGGCGGTGGTGGTGGTGATGACCGTTCGAGCGATGGCGGGTCCCCGGCCCGACCCCGTCACAACCCGGCCCACCAGCCCGAGGCGCGTCGCGGCGCGACCGGTCCGGCCCGGCGGCCGCCCCGGGCGTCGGGCCTGGAGCGCGACGCCCTTCGGGTGGCCATCCGCGACCCCCTCGAGGCCCTGCAGTGGTTCGACGCCGTCCTCTTCGACCACCCGGCCCACCGTCGGGCCTTCGAAGCCCTGGCCGACCATGGCTCCCTCGAGGCCGTGATCGTGCACGGTCCCGCCGAGGAGGTGGCCCTGCTGCGGGAGCTGGCCGGCGAGGAGACCACGGGGACGGCCGAGGAGCTGTTCGTGCAACTGGTGACCGAAGCGGCCCGTCGGGCCATCTCGGGCATCAACCTGGAAGCTGCAGCGGCCGATCACTTGGCCAGCGACGACATGTCCAGCAACGTCCGTGCCCGCTCCCTGGTCCACATCCAGGCGACCCTCTTCAACGAGGACGCGGCACCGGACGCCAAACGGGAAGCGGGGGTGCAGTTGTTAACCTGGCTGCTGGATCAGGCTGAGGAGCGGGGATGAACAACTCCACATCCGCGTCTCCCTGGGCCGCGGAAGCGAACCATCGACTGCGGGCGCTGCTGGCCACGGGGAGGACAGCGGGCTCGTTGCAACTCGAGGACGTCCGCGTCGCCGTCGGCGTCGAGGTCCTGTCCGACGAGGCCCTGGCTGCGGTGCGCATCCTGTTGCGTGAGCAGGGCATCGTGCTCATCGAACCGTCGACGCGCCCGTCGGTCGCACCGGCATCGCCGGCACCGATCCGAGCTGGGGGCGCCGACGACCTCGGCGAGGTCGACGATCCGCTGGACGAGATCGATGCCATAGAGGTCGACATCCTCTTCGACCCCGTCGCCGTGGCCCAGGCTGCGGCCGACGAGGACGACGAGGACGTCATCGAGCAGGTGCAACTGACCGCGTCACGGCCCCGGCGGGTGCCGGCCCGGCCCACCACGGCGCTGCGGCTGGCCCCCGGTGGCGGCGGCGCCGGCGGGAGCTCGGACCCCGTGCGCATGTACCTCAAGGAGATCGGCCAGGTCGCCCTGCTGACCGGCGACGAAGAGGTGCAGCTGGCCCGGCGCATCCAGGATGGCCTCGCCGCCGAGCAACGCCTGGCCGACGAGGCCATGGGCATCGCCGAAGCGGCCATGGCCGCCGATGCCGCCGCCCAGGGCATCGACCTCCCCCCGGCCCCCGTGGCCCCCGTGGCCCCGGTGAAGGCCAAGGCCGAGCCGGTCGTCGACGGGGCCGAGCCGACCATCGGCGAAGGGACCGACGAGGCAGCTGCGCCCGTCCCCCTCCAGCCGTTGACCCCTTCCGAGCGCCGCAAGCTGCAGCGGCTGGTCAAGGACGGCCAGATCGCCGAGCAGGAGCTGACCAGGGCCAACCTGCGCCTGGTGGTGTCCATCGCCAAGCGCTACGTGGGCCGGGGCATGCAGCTGCTCGACCTCATCCAGGAGGGCAACCTGGGCCTGATGCGGGCGGTCGAGAAGTTCGACCACACCAAGGGCTTCAAGTTCTCGACCTACGCCACCTGGTGGATCCGCCAGGCCATCACCCGGGCCATCGCCGACCAGGCCCGCACCATCCGCATCCCCGTGCACATGGTCGAGTCCATGCACAAGGTGCACCGCATCCAGCGCCAGATGCTCCAGGAGCTCGAGCGCGAGCCCACCATCGAGGAGCTGGCCATCCGGGTCGACATGACCCCGGAGCGGGTGCGGGACATCCTGCGCATCTCCCAGGACCCGTTGTCCCTCGACTCTCCCGTGGGCGAGGAGGACGACTCCAGCCTGGCCGACTTCATCGCCGACGGAGGAGCGGAGGCCCCTGCGGAAGCGGCGGCCAAGATGTTGTTGGGCGAAGCGGTCATCGAGGCCCTGGCCGGCCTGTCGGACCGGGAGAAGCAGGTTGTGCGCCTGCGCTTCGGCCTCGAGGATGGCCAGGCCCGCACCCTCGAAGAGGTGGGGCGCGAGTTCGGCGTCACCCGTGAGCGCATCCGTCAGATCGAGTCCAAGACCCTGGCCAAGCTGCGCCACCCCCTGCGCAGCCAGAAGCTGCGCGACTACCTCGACGGCGCCTGACGCTGGCGTGACGGCTCGAGCAGGGCTGTCGTCGCCGCCTGCGCCTCAGCCGTAGCTGCGAACGGGTCGCAGGTACGGCAGATCCCGAACTAGGTTCCGGCACCATCCGTTCCACCCGGGGGTGACCGTGCACATACCCGATGGCTTCATCGATGCCCCGGTCTCGGTGGGGGCTGGCGTGGTGGCCGCAGGCGGCCTGGCCGTGAGCCTGCGCCGCGCGTCGGGATCACTCGAGGACCGTGGGGCCCCCCTGGCCGGGCTGGTGGCCGCCTTCGTGTTCGCCGTGCAGATGCTGAACTTCCCCGTGGCCAGCGGCACCAGTGGCCACCTGCTGGGTGGGGTGCTGGCCGCGGTGCTGGTGGGACCGTGGGTCGGTTCGCTGTGCGTCTCCGTGGTCCTCGTCGTCCAGGCCCTGCTCTTCGCCGACGGCGGCCTCAGCGCCCTGGGGCTCAACATCGTCAACATGGCCCTGGTGGGGGCGTTCGTCGGTTACGGCGCCTTCCTGCTGGTCAGGCTGGTGCTGCCCCGTACGCCGGCCGGGGTCACCGCGGCCTCGGCCGTCGCCGCCGGGGTCAGCGTGGTCCTGGCCTCACTGGTCTTCACCGCGGAGTACGCCTCGGGGGGGACGGCTGGGGCCTCGGTGGGCACGGTGGCCGCCGCCATGATCTCGGTCCACGTCCTCATCGGCATCGGCGAGGGTGTGATCACCGGTCTGACCGTGGCCGCCGTGCTGGCCGTGCGTCCCGACCTCGTCTACGGCGCCCGCGGCCTGGCCCCCCGGTTCTCCGGGCTGGCTCCTGTGGCCGCCACGAGCGGCGAGCGGGGCTGACGCCGTGCGCCGCCTGACCTTCGGAGCCTTCCTGACCGCCGGGCTGCTGGTGTGCCTGGCCCTCGTCTTCTTCGTCAGCCCCCGGGCCTCGGGCTCCCCCGATGGCCTGTCCAAGGTGGCCATCGACAAGGGCCTGGACGCTCACGAGCGTCCCAGCGCCATGGCCGACGGGCCTACCGCCGGTTATGCCGTGGAGGGCGTGGACCACGAGGGCCTGAGCACGGGTCTGGCCGGCGCCATCGGTGTGGCCGCCACCTTCGCCCTCGGCTTCGGCCTCCTCGCCGTGCTCCGACGCCGGACGGGGGGCACCGACGGCCGCACCGGCGCCGTGGCCCATCCCGCCGCCGAGATCTGAGGGTGTCGAGCGGCCACGCCCACGGCGGGTTGTACGTGGCCGGCCGTTCCCCGCTGCACCGCCTGGCGCCCCAGTGCAAGGTGGCCGCCACCCTGCTGTTCACCCTGGCCGTGGTGTCGGCCCCCCGGGAGGCGGTGTGGGCCTACGGGTGCTTCGCCATGCTGTTGGTGGTCGTGGCCCGGGTCGGTGGGGTGCCCGGCCGCGCCCTGGGCCGCCGCCTGCTGATCGAGACCCCCTTCGTGGCCTTCGCCCTGTTCCTACCCCTCGTCGGCCAGGGCCCCCGGGTGGACGTCGCCGGGGTGGGCCTGTCGGTGGCGGGGTTGTGGGGGGCGTGGAACATCCTGGTCAAGGGCACCCTGGGGGTGGCGGCCAGCGTCATCCTCGCCTCGACCACCCCGGTGGCGGGGCTGCTGGCGGGCCTCGAGCGACTGCACGTGCCCCGGGCCTTCACCACCATCGCCGGTTTCATGGTCCGGTACTTCGACGTCGTCAGTGACGAGCTGCACCGCATGGGGGTGGCCCGCGTGTCGCGGGGTGGCGAGGCCCGCTCGGTGCGCCAGTGGGGGGTGCTGGCCGCCTCGGCCGGTTCCCTGTTCATCCGGGCCTACGAGCGGGGGGAGCGGGTGCACCTGGCCATGTTGTCGCGGGGCTGGTCAGGGGCCATGCCCGACGAGGGGGCGGACGCCCGTGCCCCCCGGGCCCAGTGGGCCGCGGCCCTGGCCCTGCCCGCCGTGGCCGGGCTGATCACGGCGACGGCGTGGGGGCTGCGGCGATGACGGTGCTGTTCCCGGCCGTGTCGGCCATCGAGGTCGACGGGCTGCACTTCGCCTATCCCGATGGTCGGGTGGCCCTGCGGGGGGTGGACCTGACCGTGTCCGCTGGCGAGCGGGTGGCCGTGCTCGGGCCCAACGGGGCGGGCAAGACCACCCTGGCCCTGCACCTCAACGGCATCAACACGCCCTCCGCCGGCCGGGTCCGCATCACCGGGCTGGCCGTGGCCAAGCCCCACCTGGCCGAGGTGCGGCGACGGGTGGGCATGGTGTTCCAGGACCCCGACGACCAGTTGTTCATGCCCACGGTGGGGCGCGACGTGGCCTTCGGACCGGCCAACGCCGGACTGCGGGGCGACGAGCTCGCGGCCCGGGTGGCTGAGGCCCTGGCCATCGTAGGCATGGCCGGGTTCGACGACCGCACCCCCCACCACCTCAGCTACGGCCAGCGTCGTCGGGTGGCCGTGGCCACGGTGCTGGCCATGCGCCCCGACGTGCTCGTGCTCGACGAGCCGTCGTCCAACCTCGACCCCGCCGCCCGCCGGGAGCTCATGGAGATCCTCGTCGGGCTGCCGACGACGATCCTGCTCATCACCCACGACCTGCCCTACGCCCTCGAGCTGTGCCCCCGGTCGGTCATCATGTCCGAGGGCGCCATCGTGGCCGACGGGCCCACCGGGGCCCTGCTCGGCGACGCCGAGCTCATGGCCGCCCACCGCCTCGAGCTGCCCTATGGCTTCGACGCCTCGGTGCTGGGCGCCCGGCCGGCCCCGCCCCCGCCGGCCGCTGGTGGCCGACCGTGACCGTGCGCCGGACCGTGCCCGTGCCTGGGGGCCGCGGATACCTTGGGCCGGTGCCCGCCGACACCGTCGAGGGGCTCCTCGGCCTCCTGCGGGAGCGGGGGGCCCGCATCACCCCCGGGCGTCGGGCCGTGGTCGAGGCCCTGGTGCACGCGCCGGGCCACGTCACCGCCGAGGACGTGGTCAGTTCGGTGCAGGCCAAGCACCCCGACGTGCACGTGTCTACCGTGTACCGCACGCTCGAGTCGCTCGAGCAGGCGGGGATCGTGGCCCACGTGCACATGGGCCATGGGGCCGCGGTGTGGCACCTGGCCGAGGACGACCGCCTCCACCTGGTGTGCGACGACTGCGGTGACGTCGTGCACATCCCACCCCGCCTTTTCGACGACGTGAGGGACCAGTTGCTCGCTGACCACGGGTTCGAGGCCACCCTCGACCACTTCGCCGTTCCCGGCCGCTGCCGGCGCTGCACGAACTCGGCCCCGGCGTGAGCGGGCTGCGCTACGTCATCTACGGGGCCGGCGCCATCGGTGGCGGCATCGGCGGACGGCTGTTCCAGCACGGCCACGACGTCACCCTGGTGGCCCGGGGTGCCCACGGCAAGGCCATCGCCGCCGACGGCCTGCACCTGGTCGATGCCGAGGCCGAGGTCACCCTGAAGGTGCCCGTCGTGGCCCACCCCGGGGAGGCCGAACTGGCCGAGGGTGATGTGGTCATCCTGGCCATGAAGACCCAGGACACGGAGGACGCCCTGCGCACCCTGGCCGCGGTGGCGCCGGCGGGCATCGCCGTGGCCTGCGCCCAGAACGGGGTGGAGAACGAGCGCCTCGCCCTGCGCCACGTCGAGGACGTCTACGGGATGCTGGTCATGATGCCCGCCACCCACCTCGAGGCGGGGGAGGTGCACCTCAACAGCACGCCGACCACGGGCATCCTCGACATCGGCCGCTACCCGGCCGGGGTGGACGAGCGGGCCGAGCGCATCGCTGCCGACCTGTCGGCGTCGACGTTCAGCTCCCGGCCCGACCCCGCCGTCATGGGGGCCAAGTACGGCAAGCTCGTGCTCAACCTGGGCAACGCCGTGGACGCCATCACCGGTGAGCGCGGTGGGGGACCCGAGGGCCTGACCACCCGGGCCCGGGCCGAGGCTCGGAGCGTGTTCGCCGCCGCCGGCATCGACGCCGCCACCGAGGCCGACGACAAGGCCCGCCGGGGTGACCTGGTGAAGCTGCGCATGGCCGCGGGTGACGACCAGACCAGCCACAGCTCGTCGTGGCAGAGCCTGGCCCGGGGCAGCGGCAGCGTCGAGGCCGACTTCCTCAACGGCGAGATCGTGCTGCTGGGTCGGCTCCACGGGGTCCCCACCCCGGTGAACGCGACCCTGCAGCGTGAGGTGGGCCGCCTGGCCCGTGCCGGCCTGCCCCCGGGTTCACTGTCCCTCGACGAGCTGGCCGCCCTCGTCGAGGGCTAGACGACTGAGGGTTCGACGACCCGATCGTCAGATGCCGAAGAGCCGGTTGGCGTTGCCGCCGACGATGGCCTTGGCCTGGTCCTCGGTGGTGGATTCGAAGACGGCACGGACGGCGCTACGGGTGTAGCCCAGCGTGCTCTCGTTGTGGGGGTAGTCCGAGGACCACATGACCCGGTCGGCACCGATGCGGTCGATCATGGCCAGCCCGGCGGGGTCGACCATGAACGTGGCGTGACAGTTGTTGTGCCAGTACCAGCTGGGCGGGTGGGCCAGGCGGGGCTTCATGTAGGTGGGGAACGACTCGTAGATCATGTCGGCCTCCTGCAGGGCGCCGGGCACCCAGTGCAGGCCGCTCTCGACGAAGGCAACCTGGAGGGTGGGGTTGCGGTCGAACAGGCCGCTGAACACGACGCTCGACCACTGGTTCCGCATCCCCCCCATCTGGCGCATGATCTCGGTCCCCGTGCCGCCCCGACCCAGGTTGGTGCCGAAACGCTCGCCGATGTGGAAGCAGAGCGGCATGCCCGACTCCTCGATGGCGTCCCACATGGGGTCCATGCGCTCGTCGGTGTAGATGACCGGCTCACCGTCGGCGTACTTGCCGGGGACCATGGGGATCATCACCGTCCTGAAGCCCAGGTCCTTGGCTTCGGCCAGCCAGTCGCGGGCCCCTTCGGGATCCCACCACTTGAGCAGGCCCACGCCGTGGAGGCGCTCGGGCTGCTGGGCGCACACCTCGGAGAGGTGCTGGTTGTAACCCCGTAGGCACCACTCACGCTGCTCGAGGTCCTTGAGGAACATCAGGTGGAAGAACTTCTGCGGGAAGAGGAGCTCGGCGTCGACACCCTCGGCGTCGAGGTCGGCCATGCGGGTCTCGACGTCGGAGAAGCCGGTCACGCACTCGAAGAGGCACGACGCCGCTGCGGCCTTAGGGTCGGTGACGCGCTTGCCGTCGACGTCGATCTGCCAGCCGCCCTCGGCGAAGTAGACCCGGGGGGCCCGGTCACGCAGGTGGGGAGGGAAGCGGTCCACCCAGATGTCGCCCTCGAGCCAGTGGCTGTCGGTGGACACGATCCGCGTGCCCGTGGGCACCTGCCAGTCGTCGAGCTCGGCTTCGGGTGTGCGCCCCAGGGCCTCGCCGATGCCCACCATCTGCGGGACGCCGACTGCGGTCGTGACGGTCATCTCGAACCCTCCCCTGGAGTTGACAGCCCTGTCAGCTTAGGCGCGGCCGCCCGGCGGTGGCAGGTTGGGGCAGGATGCCGAGCGGTTCAGGCGCAGGGTCCCTTCGGGTGAAAGGATCTGCTCGTGGCCAAGGCAGTCGAGCACGAGCTGGAGCGCCACCTCCTCGACGGATACCTCGCTGAGCTCGACGCCGAGTTCGGGGCGCTCCCCGAAGGGCTGGTCGACAAGTTCGACGACCTGTGGCCGTCGTAGTCCTCGACAGCGAGGCGTTGTCCACCCACGATCCGGTCTGACGTCGCTGGCTGACCTGTGGCGCGACCTGTCGGTGCGAGTCCGCGGAGCAGCGGAATCAGGGGACGCCGATCACCTGGATCAGGTCGTGGGACGGCAGGGCGCGTCCGAGTCTGGCGTCCGCCGTTATCAACGGGCAGTGCAGCGCCTCGGCCAGTGCCACGTAGAGGGCGTCGTAGAACGAGACGTTGTCACGGAGATCCCACGCCCGCTCGGCCAACGGCCCGTGGTGTTGGTGGCGTCGTTGGACCGTGCGCTCGGCCAGGCGCCGGGCGTGGCTGGCGGCGTCGGGCGTGAGCTCACCCCGCAGGGTCAAGCGCCGCAGCACGTTGCCCACCTCGGCGTCGACGAGGAACGGAGCGTGCCGCCGATGGCCAGCCAGCAGGCGGCGGGCCTGCACTCCGGTCGAAGACGTGTCGATGACCGCAACCACGAGTGCCGAGGCGTCGAGGACGACCGGGGTCGTCACCGTCGATCGGCGTCGAGGTCGGCCTGCAGGACCTCCTCGTCGAGCTCGATGCCTCGAGACTCGACGTGGCGACCGATCGCCGCGAAGAGCTCGGCGTCGGTGGGATCGCGGGCGAGCCGCTCGATCTCGTCCTTCATGTAGGCCTGGATCGATTGGCCGGCGGCCCGCGCCCGCCGCCGGATGATCTCGTAGGTCTGCTCGTCGATATCACGCACCTGGATCGTCGCCATGCATGCACAGTAGCGCTGTAGCGCTACTCTCGTGGTCAGACAATCGTCTCGAACCTGAGGGCCCACACCTGCTCGACGACGAGGTCCCCTACCCGCAACCGGGCACCATCGACGAGCTGGAACTGGTCGTCGATGCAGGGATCACCGACCGGTTGACCTACTGGGCGGCCAGGATCAGCTCACCCGACCCGGGTCGGCCGGATAGCATCGGCCCATGGCTGAGGACCCCCGCCGCCACGACCCTGATCTCACTGAGGAAGAGCTGGGTCAACTCGCAGCGTCGTCGTTCGAACCCCGCCCCGAATACCTGGCCTGGGTCCGCGCCGAAGTGCTCGCCTGGGAGGCAGAGCAGCAGCGACGCTCCGCTTGACCCGTCAGGTGGTCTACCGGCCTTTCGCCGCGGAACGGATGAGGTTGCTCGAGGAGCACCTCCCTGCCGACCACGCAAGGATCAAGTCGGTTCTCGCGGGCTTGGCCGTCAAGCGGCCCGCGGCGGGCGCCACCCCTGCGTTGGGCAGGGCGCGACGGCCAGCCTGGGGCTCGCTGCTACCAGGTCACCCCCGCCCGTCGCTGCGTGGTGGTGTACATGGGCCATGTCAGCACCCTGCTCGTGGTCGACGTCTTCTAGCAACCACCCTCTGCTGAGGGATGAGGCAAGTCCAGCGCGAACGGCGCCAGAGTTTCGAACACCAGTTGATGAGCGAACCAGCCGGTCACTTCGGGCTCCTCGTCCACCCCGAGCCAGGCATCGCCAAGGGGCGGAACCTCGCCGAGGAGCGCCGCATCGCTTATGCGGCCGATGACGATGAGCGCGTGACGATGGCGGGTCAGCATGACGTAAAGCCGGCCGGGGTCGAGGTGGAAACCGTCAGGCGTTGGCAGGCCAGCGAGCGGGTGCCAGGCCACGAGCACGTCGACCTCGAGACCCTGCAGCTTGTTGGCCGTGTCCACCCGCACCTTGGCCAGGCCGCGCTCGGCCAGGGCGAGCCGCATGTGGTCCTTCTGGTCATTGTGGGACACGGCCACCGCCACCCGATCGGGCGCCAGAGGCACGGGGGCCCCGCCTGTCCGCTCATCGGCCACCGTCGGCGACCGCCCCATCAGCCGTTCCACCGTGGTGGCGATCACGTCGACCGTCCGTGGGTCCGCCATCAGGACCGGCACATCGGGCAAGCGGAGATAGGCCAGTCCGCTGCTTGCCGCCAGGTCGAGTGTCGTCGACGATTTCGGAGGTTGGGGCCTGAGATCGGGGACCAGCGGCACAAGGAGTGGCGGTCATCTCGGGACGTAGTAGGTGCCCCGCCCGACACCTCGACGTTCGGCCTGGCCTCGAGCGACGAGGCGTTGCAGGACGCGGCGTGCCGTCGCTGTCTCGGTCGCAAGAAGTGCCCGGGCGTCGGGGTTGGTCAGCTTCCCTCGTCGCCTCAAGTCGGGCAGCAGACGGTCGGCGAGAAGGTCCTCGGCCGCCGGGGCACCTAAACCGGCCGAGCGCACAGCGAGCGCGCCGAGTCCATAGTGCACTCCGCCTCGCTCACCGCGTTGCAGCATAAGGCCCCGCTCGACGAGGTCTCTGAAGGCGACGAGCCACCTCACGGTCGACCCCGAGCAGGTTGCGCACATTGGTGTTCGTCACCCGTGCGGAATTGCGGGCCAGCACGAGGACACGACGGTCCTCGGTGCGGAGGTACCCGGCGTCGGGAAGGAGGTCGAGCCACAGCAGGTCCTCGAGGGAGACGAGCGACCGGTTCCACAACGTCACCGTCACCGACGATGGCGTGGCGATGAAGGTCGGCGGTCCGAGCAATCGTTGCTCCATCTCCCGGAACATGCGGTCGACGCCCTCGCCGAAGTCCTCGACCAGGGACAGCGAACGGAGCGCTTCCATGAGCCGCGGGTTGCGTCGGAACCGCTCACGGCGCATGTTGGCGATCGTGATGTGCCCGGGCAGCCCGCCGGGGCTCTGTATCTCGAGGCGGTCGTCGTACATGCGGATGTCGACACTGGCGCCTTCGAGTGCGTAGTCGCGATGCGCGACGGCATTGACCACGGCCTCGCGGACTGCTGGTATCGGGTACTCGGGGATCTCGTGGCGCAGGAGACCGGTGACCACCGGCTGGCTGCGCATCGCCCGGGCGATCTGCCGGTCTGCTTCCTCGATGGCCGATGGGAGGTCGCCCTCGATCTCGACCCTGTCGCCCGACAGGCGGCTTCCCGCCACGGTGGGCATGCGAGCGAAGGTCACCGCAGCTCCGGGTAGCCGGCGGCGTGGCTGAGGACTGAAGAGCAGGAGGGCGGCCTTGCTGAGGCCAGATTCGGCGTCGTCGACGAAGCGGTCGGCGGCGAGCGCCCGGCGAAGTGTCCGCCGGGTGAGCCGCTTTCGTCCTTCTGCGGCGAGCAACCGGTTGACGAGGCGCAGGTCGATGTCGTCGTCGCCTGCGCTGGCGACGACATCCCGCTCGGCCGAGATCTGGCGGCGGGCAAGGACGAACGCGCCCAACTGGTCACCGGTCAGGGGAAGGTTCTGGGTGCCAGCTCGCCGCAGGAGCCGTCGTCGGGCGTGCTCACGATCCGTCCCGTGACCTGGGGGACGGCGCATACGACGACGGCTACCTCCCCCACGCCAACCGCCTCGGCCTCGACGCTGACGCCGCACTTCTGGCCCGTCTCGACCGCCCGGTCGATGGTGCGAGCGGGTTGCGCAACGCCGGTGACGGTGATCGGTGCGGGTCGCTCGCGAATTCCCACCAAGATCGTGCCGCCGATGGGCATCGCCATGGCTGCGATGGTCGGTCCGAGGTCGTCGGCGTTCGTCTTGGAGTCGAGACGGTCCGACTCCACGTCACCCCTCCGGGCGAACAGCTCGTCCTCGGTCAGCGCAACTTAGGCGATACTTGAGGCTACTAAGCCCATCTGCGCGCTTGGTATCGCAAGTTGCGACGAAGATGGCGGCGGCGGCATCGTCACCACCCACGATCCGGACGACTCACCCTCCTTGCCGCCGGTTCCCCACGTCGATCAACAGGCGGCGTGCCTGCGCGCCGGTCGGGGACGTGTCGATGACCGCGGCCACGAGTGCTGAGGCGTCGAGGGCGACCGGAGTCGTCACCGTCGATCGGCGTCGAGGTCGGCCTGCAGGACCTCCTCGTCGAGTTCTCTACCTCGGGAATCGACGTGGCGACCCGCCGCCGGATGATCTCGTAGGTCTGTTCGTCGATGTCACGGACCTGGATCGTGACCATGCACGGTAACGCTGTAGCGCTACCCCGGTGGTAGATGACCACGTGGCTTCCTGACGGGCTGGTCGAGCAGTACTACGACCCGCGGCCGGGCTAGTCCTCGACAACGGGGCATGGCCTGCACTCACGAGACGATCGCCTCAATCCTGAGTCGAATGTATCAAACTTGGGACGGCGCTGATGTAGAGTCAGGGGTGTGAACGTCGGACGACCGATCCTCGATGTCGTGCCCGGCCCCCGGGGGCTGGTCCTCGACGCCCTGGCGCGCCTGACGGGACGGGTCAGCGGTCGGGAGCTCGCCAAACAGGCCGGCGTATCCACGGCGACCACAGCCCGGGTCCTCGCCGACCTCGTCGATGCCGGGATCGTGCACCGCGAACCGATCGGAGCGTCGTTCGCGTACCAGTTCAACCGCGACCATCTCGTGGCCAGGGCCGTGAACCTGCTCGCCGGTGTCCGGTTCGACCTCGTCGAGTTGCTGCGGTCGGAGATGACGGCCTGGGCCCCGCCACCGGTGGCCGCGTGGCTCTTCGGCTCGGCGGCCCGGGGCGACGGCGACCGGGACTCCGACATCGACCTGCTCGTCGTAGCGCCCGACCTGGCCGACCGGACCGTGTGGGAGCACCAGGTCGGAGGCCTGGCGAGCAAGGTCGAGGAGTCCACCGGCAACCCCGTCCATGTGGTCGAGCACACCGCCGCCTCGTTCCTGTCTCTCGAGAGGGAACGATCGACACTCACCGCCAACCTGCACCGTGAAGGCATCGAGCTCGTCCCCCGCTCGTGGGCTGCGGTGAGCACCGCAGCATGAGCCGGACGCCGGGGCGCACCGTCCGCTGCGGTGGTGAGGACGCTCGGCGCCGTCTCGAGGACGCTCGCTAGTTCCTCGAGACCGCCGAGCGCGCCACCGTGCCCGGTTACGGCGATGCGGTCGCGACCAACGCCATCCACGCCGCGATCGCCGCCGCCGACGTCATCTGCTGCCTCCGTCTCGGTCGCCGTTCCAGCGACGGCAACCATCAGGCCTCGGTGGAGCTGCTCCGGCAGGTGGACGCCCAGCTCGCGAACCACCTCCGTCGGGCCCTGAACCACAAGCAGCAGGCCGCCTACGAATCCCGCGACCTGTCCGACCGCGACGCCGCCGCCTGCGTTGAACAGGCCCGTCGCCCCTACCGCTACGCCGAGGACGCGTCGAGGGGCGCCGCACCCGGCGGGTGACATCGCCCGACGACGGGTCGGCCAGAGTCCCCTTCTCCGGTGCCCGTCAGAAGTCTGAGCCGCCAGCGTTGACCCCGTCTGGTCAGACGGCCACGGCGGCACGGCCGACGCCCTCGCCGAGCCCGTGCCCGGGGACCTGGCGCCCAACCGGCTGACCGTGACCGGGCTGGAGGACGTCGACCCCGACGAGTTCGTCGTCACCGTGCGAGGTGACTCGATGTCGGGCGACCCGGACCCCATCGACCACGGCGACCTCGTCCGGATGCGCTGGACCAAGCGACGCAGCGTCGACTCGCTCGTCGGCCGCCGGGTCCTCGTCGAGCTCGGCGACGAACGGGGCCAGGCCCCCGCCCTCAAGCTGCTGGCGCGGGACGCCGCTGGTGGGCTGGTGCTCCGCTCGACGACCGAGGGGCACGACGGACATCCCCGGCTCGGCTGCGATGACCGTCGTCGCCGAACTCGTCGCCAACCTCGATCCGAGCAGCAGGAACCCGCTGGCCCGCTGGGTCGGCCAGGCCTTCCGCCGCGACGCCGTGCCCGGGCTGCTGGGCCTCGACCAGTCCTCGACGAACTGCCAGGTGGGCCACGTGACCCTGCCCGAGGACACGGTGCTGTTCGCGACCATCACCAAGGAGGCGGGCCGCGCCGGGGAGGACCATGTGGACCGCTTCGAGTCGCCCGACACCTTCCACTGGACGTCGCAGGCCAGCACCAGCCCGACGGGCAAGAAGGGCCGCGAGCTCATCGACGCGCTCGACACCGGCCGCCGCTTCCACCCTCTTCGCCCGCCGCCGGGCCGGCGACCTCGTCATCTGCTGCGGACTCCTCGTGCCCCTCCGCCACGAGGGTGACAAGCCCATGACCGTCTGGTTCCGCCTCATCACCCCCCTCGACCAGCAACTCCAACGCCAGTTCCTCGACTGGCTCCAACCGCGCGAGCTCTCCCCCTCGTCCGGGCGCCGCGTGTCGGCCGTTGACACGAGCCGGCGTTCTACGATCGGGCCGAGCGCCTCTCGGGGCGGGAGCAGGAGCCGGGAGTGGCCGATACCGAGCGAGACGGAGGCACGGAGAGGCGGCGACCGCTCGTCGGCGGGCGGACGCGACGCGAATGGGTCGACGACGCGGTCGAGCTGCTGGTCCCGGTCACGGGCGCGCAGAGCATCGTGCTCTTCGGGTCAGTCGCTCGAGGCGAGGACACCGCCGGCAGCGACATCGACCTGCTCGTCATCATCGACGACGAAGCCGACGTCCGACGAGCTGGCATCGCGGCGCTACGAGCCGTCGCCCCTCTCCCGCCCGAGGTCGACGTCGTCGTCGTCTCCAAGCGACTGCTCGAGGCCAGCAGGAACACTCCCGGGACGGTCATCCGGCCCGCCCTCCGAGAGGGCGAAGTCGTCTACCCCCGTGCCGCCTGAACATGACCCGTGGGGCCCCTGGCTCGAGCGGGCCCACCAAGACCTCGCCATGGCCGATGCGCTCCTCGCCGCTCACTCCGAGGCGTGGGGCGTTTGCTACCACGCACAACAGGCAGTCGAAAAGGCCCTGAAAGCGCTGCTGGTCAAAGCCGGAGAGGATCCGCCCAAGTCCCACAACCTGGTCCGGTTGAACTTGGCGCTCGCACCCCGGCCGTTCAGCGAAGACGACGAAGAACAGCTTGCGATCCTGACGCTCTGGTCGGTCGAGCAGCGATACCCAGCCGACCAACCTGAACTGGGCCGCGACGACGCCCTGGCAGCCATCGCTTTCGCTCGCCGAGCCCTCAGTCTCATCGTCGAACGACTCCGGCCGGCGTGAGCGCAATGGGCGGTGGACACGCGCTACCCAGCTATCTTTCCCACATCACGGACAGCGAGGCTGTAGCGATGGTGGACCTCGCCGAGCTCTTATTCCGGCAGCTCGTCGAGGATTGCCTGGAGGTTGCTTTCCAGGGCGGGCACGAGCTCGATAGCTCGCCAGACCAGGTCGAGTTCGAGCCGGTCATACACGTGAACGAGGATGTTGCGCTGGTTGATGATCCCCCCGCCATTGAACTTCCGCGTGGGCCGCCCGCAGCTCGGGCGACACCCGGTTGGCGGCCTCGCCGACGATGGACAAGGCGTACAACACTGCGTCGCGGGTGCGGCCGTCATCAAGCGCGGGCCGACCTTCCTGCGTATAGGCGCGCACACGGCCGGCGTAGCGCAGCATGTCCATCAGGGCCGCCCGGTCCGCAGCCAGGCCCCTCACAGCGGCACCATGTCTCGCCGGACGTTACGGCCGAAGGCGTCGTCTCTCACGGCAACGTGCTCGACCACGTTCACCGGACAACCCAGCAGATCCTCGAGTTCTCCGACGAGAGCGGCGAGGTCGAACAGGCTCCGTCCTGGCTCGAAGTCGACGAGAAGGTCGAGATCGCTTTCGTCGTCCTGCTCGCCTCGCGCTACCGATCCGAATACCCAGACGCGCGCGGCACCACGATCGGCGCACACCGCAAGCACGTCATCTCGGCGCGCCCGCAGACGGTCAAGCGAGGGGGCCGAGTTCTGCGGCGGCGAGCCATCGATCAGCGCCCTCATGACCGCCTCGCCCGGAAGGGCCATCTCCTCCACCGTCGGTGTCGACTTCGCCGCGCCGTGCTACGTGCGCCTCCGGACGCGACAGGCGGGAGCGGCTCCCGGAAGCCCATCATCTCACGACGAAGCGCCCCCCGCCTCAGCTCGGCCGGGGCGCCAGAGCTCGGCTCCGGGGTGAGGCTGCCGTGCTGACCACCCTCGACGAAGAGCTGGTTTCACACCCGCAGGCGGGACAGCAGTTCGTCTTCGGCGGTGAAGTCGAAGGTGTAGCGGTCCTTGCCGCCGGCGCGGAACCACTCGTAGGAGTCGCGGTAGGCGGCTTCCAGGCCGAACTGCGGCCTCCAGTCCAGCTCGGCCAGGGCCTTGTCGATGCTGACGGTGACGCCGCCGACCAGGGCCTCGCCCCAGTGGACCAGGGGTGGGCGCACGGTGCGGGCCACGTCGAGGGGCACATGGACGATGTCGGCCTCGACCCCCACCACCTTGGCCATCAGCCGCATGCAGCCCAGCACGGACGCCCACTGGGGGCCGTTCACGTTGTAGGTCCGGCCCGCTGCCCGCTCGTTGCCCACCAGCGACGCCATCAGCGAGGCCACGTCGGCCACGTGCACGAGGTGGACGAAGGGGAAGCCGTCACCGGGGATCAGGATGGGCCGGCCCTGTTCCAGGCGGGCGAAGAACGACGGTTCCCGGGTGCCCAGCGGGCTGAGCGGGCCGATGGTGTGACCCACCCGCAGGCTGGTGGTGGCCAGCCCGGTGCGCTCGTGCTCGGCGAGCAGGAACTGCTCGCAGCGGACCTTGCCCACCCCATACGTGGTGCGGGGGTCCTTTGACGTGGGGTCGTGGAGGCGGAAGTCCTCCCGTACGGGCTGCACGTAGCTGCGCTTGTAGACGGCCACCGAGCTGGTGAACACGTACTGGGCCACGTGGCCGGTGAACAGCTCGACCAGGGGCGTGAACCTCCCCACGAACACCGGAGTCCTGTAGAGAGGATTCCTGTTGGGAAGACCATCGAAGTTCGATCATGAGTTCCGCGCTCATGCTGTTGAGTTAGTGCGAGTGTCAAGCAAGCCGCGCTATCAGATCGCCCGAGATCTGGGCGTGTCGGGTACTACACTCGCGAAGTGGATGACCGGTCAAGACGGCAGAAAAGACAAGGACGACGGGCTCGAGCCCGACGAACGCGCTGAGCTCGAGCAGTTACGCGCCGAGAAACGCGAATGGATCATCGAACGTGACATCCTGAAAAAAGGAATGGCCTTCTGGGTGAAGGAGAACCGCGGGTGAACATCTACCGGTTCATCGACACCCAGAAGGCCGACCACAAGATCAGCGACCTGTGCGCTGCGCTCGGCGTCCCCGCGTCGTCCTACTTCGACTGGCACGGCCACGGCCGAGCCCGCGCCGAGGCCAGGGCCGGGGCCCGCCGGGCGCTCCTCGCCCGCATCGAAGCGGTCCACGCCGCCTCGGACGGCACGTACGGCTCGGACCGGGTCCACGCCGAACTCGCCCGCCAAGGCGTGACCGTGGCCCGCCGCACCGTGGCCGAAACCATGGCCGACCAGGGCATCGTCGGCGTGTCCGGCCGGGAACGGTCCACGACCACGACCCGCAGGGACCGCCTAGCCGCCCCGTTCCCCGACCTGGTCGGACGCCGCTTCCAGCCGGACGCCCCCGACACGCTCTGGTACGGCGACATGACCTACATCTGGGTCAAGGACCGGTTCTGGTACCTCGCCACCGTCATCGACGCCGCCACCAAGGAAGTCCTGGGCTGGGCGTGTGAGGACCACATGCGCACCAGCCTGGTCAGCGACGCCCTGCACCGCGCCGTGCGCCGTCGCGGCGGCCGCGTCCCCGCCGGGCTGATCTTCCACTCCGATCGGGGCAGCCAGTAGCACCGTCGCGTTATTACTTTGAGTGCGTTGTTCCCTATTCGATGTCACTGTCCGTGAGGTTTTGGTGTCTTTAGATGAGAGGTCAGGCGGGCATTTTCATCCTGTTGTGCAGCGTGGCGAGGACAGCGACAGCTTG